>NZ_QFQZ01000115.1 GCF_003243465.1 Caulobacter segnis | reverse complement strand
GCCGCGGCCAGGGCGGCCTTGGTCGCGTCCTCCGCCGACTGGGCGTGGGCGCTCGTGGCGAGCAGGGCCAGGGCGGCCGCGCCGGCCAGGCAGGCGATCTTGGTCATGGACGTTTCCCCTCACGCGGGCCGCGACTCTGGCGACCCGAGGGCGGAGCATGGGGGTAAAATTCCGCCTTCGCCAAGGGGCGCGAACGTGGCCTGTCGTGATCTAGACGAACACCGCAACGTTCTGCCGCGCCAGGATCAAGGGGCGGCCCTCAGCGTCCCAGAGGTGCATCTCCTGCGTCGAGTATCCGTCGGCGATGGTCTCGGCGCGGCTGCGCAGCAGGCGCCAGCCGTCGTCGCCGATCGGGGGCGCGCCGACGACGTCCAGCGACCAGGTCATGGTGGAGATCGGGCCAAAGCGCTTGAACAGGGTCATGGCCGGCGGTGGCGGGGCGTCAGCCAAGGCGACGAGGGCCGTCAGGTCTCGCGCCGCCGCATCGCGGTGGCGGATCCAGAGCAGGTACTCCGGCGGCTGGCCCGAGCCCGGCCGCGCCCCGCCGGCCATGCGCACCTCGAAATGGCTGATGAAGGTGGGACCCGCGCCTTCTGGAAAAAAAGGCTCGCAAGCCTCGGGCGGCGCGACGGCCGGGGCGGGGCGGTCCTCGTGGGCGAGATCCGAGTCCCGGCTCGCGCCAAAGGTCAGCACGCCATGGGTCGCCACGCCTTGTTCGCCGACCAGATCGACCGCCGCGAACAGGGTCGACTTGCCTTGCCGGAGCGCCTTCACCGCGATCGACAGCTCACCCGCCGCCGGACCGACGAAGGCGAACTGGCCCGAGCGCAGCGGCGGCGCCTCGGGAAAGGCCCGCTGAGCGGCCTCCACGCACAGCGCCGCCGAGAGGCCGCCATAGGTGGTGCGGCCCTGCTTCCAGTCGTCGGTGACGTGGGCGGAAAAACCGGCGTCGGTGGCGACGACGCCGGCGATCAGATCGGAATAACTTGTCATTCGCAGAGGTTCGTTTTCTTTCGCTACGGAAGTCAACGCCTCTCGTCGCGCTAATTCGCCGCCAGCGCCTCCTGTAGGCCGGGCGTGAACCCCGCCCCCGCCTTGACCTGGGCCGTCGACGCCTTGAGCGCGCCGCCGATCGGCTCGGAGCGGCCGCCCAGGCAGCCCTTCAGGAACTGCTCGGCCACCGCGTTGAAGGCTATGTTGTTCTGTGGCCGGGCGAAGCCGTGGCCCTCGTCGGGGAACAGGACATAGGTGACCGGAATGGCCTTGGCCTGCATGGCGGCCACGATCTGGTCTGACTCGGCCTGATTCACGCGAGGGTCGTTCGCCCCCTGGCCGATCAGCAGGGGCTTGGTGATCGCGCTGGCGCGATAGACGGGCGAGCGATCCTTGAGCAGGGCCACGCCCGCGGGCGTCGTGGGATCGCCCATGCGCTTGTAGAACTGCTGCTTGACCGCCTCCCAATAGGGCGGAATGGTCTTCAGCAGGGTCTCGAGGTTCGAGGGGCCGACGATGTCGACGCCGCAGGCGAAGGCCTCGGGCGTGAAGGTCAGGCCGACCAGGGTGGCGTAGCCGCCGTAGGAGCCGCCCATGATCGCGGTCTGCTTCGGGGTGGTGACGCCATTGGTCTCGGCCCACTTCACGGCGTCGATCAGGTCGTCGTGCATCTTGCCGGCCCACTGCAGGTCGCCGGCGCTGATGAAGTCCTTTCCGAAGCCAGTGGACGCCCGGTAGTTCACCGACAGCACCGCGTAGCCGCGGTTGGCCAGCCACTGGTGGTAGCTGTTGTAGCCATAGACGTCGCGTCCCCAGGGGCCGCCGTGCACGAACAGGACCAGCGGCGCGGGCTTGTCGGCCTTGCCGTCGCCATTGGCGTCAGCGCCCGGCGGCAGGGTGAGGTAGGAGACCAGCGTCAGGCCGTCGCGCGCCTTGATCTCGACCGGATGCATTGGCTGGAGCGGCTGGCCCTCCAACTCGGGGCGTGTGACGAACAGCTTGGTCAGCGAGCGGCCCTTGCGGTCGTACAGATAGTGCGCGGACGGCGCGCTGACTGGATCGACCGCCACCGTCCAAAGGTCGTCGGCGTCGGTCCGTGACGTAATGTTGATCTCGCCCTTCAGCTGCTGCTGCAGAAAGTCGAGGTCTGCCTTCACGGTCGGATCGACCGCGGTCCAGGTGTTGCGCAGGTAGTTGACCGCATAGGCCTGGACGACGCCGGTCTTCGGGTCGGCCAGGACCTGCCCGATGTCGGCCTTGGGGTCCTGCGCCACGATGCTGGACTGGCCGCCCGCCAGGTCCTGGGCGATCAGGGCGGCGGTGTTGCGGCCCCGCGAGTCCAGCCAGTAGAGCGTCTTGCCATCGTGCGTGAAGCCGACGGCCTCCGTGGTCAGGGAGTCTTCGAGGCCGTAGCTGACGACCGGGGTGGTCTCGACCTTGCCGTCGACGATCCGGAAATAGTCGGCCCCGCCATCGTCGCGCGACCTTTGCGCCATGCGCAGGTTGAGATCCTCGTCGGCGACGAAGCCGCCATAGCTGTCGTTCTTGAACACCAGCTTCAGCGCGCCGCTCTTGAGGTCGAGACTGTAGACGTCATGCCAGCGCGGGTCGCGATTGTTCACCGCCACCAGGATGCGGTCCTTGACCTGACGGCTGACGCTCAGGACTTCCGCGCGGGTCTTTTCGAACGGCGTCAGCGTCCGCTGCGCGCCGCTGGCGACATCGACGCCGTAGAGCAGGAAGTTCTCGTCGCCGCCCTTGTCGTTGACGAACAGGATGGACGCGGAGTCCGGCGCCCAGAAGAAGCTGCGGATCGGGCGGGTCTTTTCCGCCGTCAGGGGCTTGGCCTGGCTGGGATTGGCGCGGGGCGCGACCCAGATGTTCATCACGCCATCCCGGGGTGCGCCCCAGGCCAGCCATTTTCCGTCGGGACTAAGCTGGGCGCGGCCTCGGCTGGGGTTGCCGAACAGCTTGGCGCGTTCGATCAGCGGCGTCGAGGCCACCGCCTGGGCGGCCGTCTGGGCGTGGGCGATGTTGGGCAGGAACGCGAGCGCCGCGACGGCGGCGAGAAGCACTGTGCGCATGATGAGCTTCCCCTTTGAAGAAGCTCAACTTTGGGACACTCGCGTCAAAACGCACAAGTCAAAACCGACCAACGTTCGGCGAATGTGATCAGTGCAGCGTTCGGCCCGCGATCTCAAGCGCCAGGAAGTCGCTGAGCTTTGCCTCTTCGGCGTCTTCCTGGGCCATTTCCTCAAGCAGGACGGCGGCCAGCAGCCACTCCTGCAGATCCTCTTCGGACGCAGTCCCGTTCTCAAGGGCTTCCTTGACGGTCTCGATCAGCCATTCAACGGCGTCAGCGTGGCTCTTACGCATGGTCTTGCCTCACAACCTGGAGGCAAGAATACCGCCTGAGGTATCCAAAAGCGCTGCGACACGCCGTCATCCGGGCGCCGCAAGTCGCCGCAGGCCCGCGCGGCCGAAGCCGCGCGGGCGGGCTGGCTTACTGGCCGCCCTTCAGCTTGCGGTCGAAGAAGTCCAGGTGGGTCTTTAGCACGCTGAGGCCCTTGGACTTGCCGCTGCCGGCGCTGTGACGCTCGCCGGGATACAGCGCCATCTCGAACGGGATCGCCTTCTTCTGCAGCGCCGCCATCACGCGGGTGCTGTTCTCCAGGATCACGTTGTCGTCGGCCATGCCGTGCAGCAGCAAGAGGCTGCCGGGCTTGAGCTTGTCCAGGCGGGTGTTGATGTCGGAATAGGCGTAGCCGGCCTTGTTCTCGTCGGGCTTGCCCATGTAGCGCTCGGTGTAGGCGGTGTCGTAGAGGCTCCACTCGGTGGGCGGCGCCCCGGCCGCGCCGGCCTTGAACGGGGTGTTCTCGGCCGTCATCAGCATCAGGGTCATGAAGCCGCCGTACGACCAGCCCATCACGCCCAGCTTGTCGGGATCGACATAGGGCAGGCCAGCCAGGAACTTGGCGCCCTGCAGCTGGTCCTCGACCTCCACCGTGCCCATGCGGCGGTCGAGCGCGCGCATGAACTTGGCCGAGCGGTTGCCGCTGCCGCGGTTGTCCAGCTTGAAGATCACATAGCCGGCTTCGAGGTAGGTGCGTTCCGACGGGCTATGCCAGCCCTTGGTCACGCGCTGGGCGTGCGGGCCGCCATAGACCGAGACGATGGCCGGATACTTCTTGGCCGGGTCGAAATTGGTCGGCTTGAGGATCTCGTAATAGAGGGTCTCGCCGTCGGCGGCCTTCAGGCTGCCAAATTCCGGAACCGGCAGGGTCGAGGCATAAGGCCAATAGGGGTGACCCTCGGCGAGCTTGTTCTCTTCGATCCAGCGGACGCGCTTGCCATCGGCCGAATAGAGCGCCGTCTGTGGCGGGGTCTTCGGGTCGCTGTAGGAACCGGCGAAGGCGCCGCCAGCGCCGGCCACCTTGGCCGTCCACCAGCCGCCGGCCGAGGTCAGGGCCTTGGGCTTGCTGGGCTTGGCGTAGCTCACTTCGTACAGGCGGCGCTCCAGCGGCGTGTCCATCGAGGCGGCGAAGATCGCCACCTTGCGGGCCTCGTCGACGCCTTCCAGCGCCGAGACCGGCCAGTCGCCCTTGGTGACCTGGGCGATCAGCTTGCCGTCGGTGGCGTAGCGATAGAGGTGGCGATTGCCGTCCTGCTCCGACGACCACAGGAACGACCCGTCCTTCAGCGCATGGAAGTCGTCAGCGACCTCGATGTAGTGCGGATCGGTCTGGGTCAGGATCACCCGGCCGGCGCCGGTCGCGGCGTCGAAGGCGATCAGGTCCAGGGTCTTCTGGTCGCGCGTCAGGCGCTGGGCGTAGATCGTCTTGCCGTCGGCCGACCAGTCGACGCGGGCCAGATAGATGTCCTTGTTCGCGCCAAGATCCAGCGGGGTCACCTTGCCCGAAGCCAGATCGCGGACGAGCAGTTCGACCACAGCGTTGGGGCGGCCGGCGCGGGGGTAGCGCTGGTTGACGATCGTCGCGCCGCTGGGACCGATGTCGGCGCGCGGCACGATGTCGACGCCGCTCTCGTCGACGCGGGTGTAGACGATGCGGGCCTCGTCCGGGCTCCACCAGTAGCCGGTGAAGCGGTCCAGCTCCTCCTGGGCGATGAATTCGGCGGTCCCGAACGACAGGGCGTCCTTGCCCTCGGTGGTCAGGGCCGTCTCGGCCCCGCCCGTAAGCGGCTTGATATAGAGGTTCTGGTCGCGGACGTATGACACGTAGCCGCCCTTCGGCGAGACCCGGGCGTCGACCTCGTCGCCGGGCGTCTCGGTCAGGCGCGTGACCTTGCCGTCGGCGACGCTGTCCACATAGAGGTCGCCGTCCAGCGGCACCAGGATGAAGCGGCCCTGCTTGTCCCAGCTGTATTCGATGATGCCGCGCGTGGCGGCGACGCGGGCGCGTTCGCGGCGGGCCTTTTCGGCTTCCGACAACTCCTTGGCGCCCGAGGACAGAGCCGCCGAGTCGATCAGGCGATAGGGCTCGCCGCCCTTCACGTCCGCCGCCCACAGGTCCTGGACATTGGCGGCGTCGGGCTTGGCCTTCAGGTAGGTGACCCGCTTGCCGTCCGGCGACAGCGCCACGCCGCGCGCCGTCGGGCCCGACAGGCTGGGATCGGCGAAGATCCGCTCGGGGGTCAGTTTTTCCGCCCCATTTTTCGCTAAAGATTGGGCGGGGGAGGTGAGGGCGAGGACGGCCGCGAGCGCCGTGAGCGAGGGCGTTTTCATGGCGCGGGACGCTATGCGCGAGCGTCGCCGTTGTCAGCAGCGAAGTTGTTTCAGGCTTGAAACTCTATCGGCACATGGCGGACAGCGCATCGAGGTCGACCGGCTTGGGCGGAACGGGCAAGCCCCTGGCCTTCAGCGCGCCGTCCAGCGTGGTGGGCTGGGGCGGCAGGCTGGGATCGACATCCGTCTTGTAGAACGGGTGCTTCTGCGCCTTCTCGAGCGTCGTGAATGCAAAGCCCTTGTCGCGATAGAGCTTGAACAGACGCGGCATCATGCGCGCGTCGAAGGCCCCGGCGTGCATCAGCAGGACATAGGGAATGTCCTTGCCGTAGAGGGTCTTGGCCATCGCACGGGATCGATCCGCAATGGCGGCGGCGCCTTCCAGGTAGCGCTTCTCCAACTCGGCGATGGCCGCCTGGTCGCCCTTGGCCGCGCAGCGAGCGTAGGGCTCGTTGAAGGCCCAGTCGTCGAAGGTCATGGTCACGCTGGCGATCTTGTAGTGGTTGGCGGCCAGCCATTGGCGGATGGCCAGGCGCTTCTCGGGCGTGTCGCCTTCCGACAGGAAGGGAAAGCGCAGCCAGCGCCAGTCCTGGCCGGCCATCAGCTCCTTCAGCATCGGCTCGTTCCTGGCGATCTCGGCGGTGAACTGGTCGGGCGTCAGGGCGGCGAGGTTCTGGTGCGACCAGGTGTGATTGCCCAGCGGCTGGCCCGCGTCGCGCCACATTTTCAGCACGGGCGTAGAGTCTGGCTCGCGCTCGGTCTGGACGCCATTGATGAAGCCAAAGGCCGGGGCCTTGGCGTCGGCGGAGGCTTTCAGCAGGTCCGCCGCCACCTGTACCCGGGTCACTCCTGGCGGCAGCGCGCTGTGGGCGGGCAGGTCATCCCAGGTGAAGGCGATCACCGGCTTGGGCGCTGCTTGCGCGGTGGTCGCGAGGGCTAGCGCCAATCCTACCGCTCCCATCCCCCTTCCGATCTCCCCGGCGAATGCCGGGGCCCAGATCGAACGCAAAGCGCCAACGACTTTGGCTGTGATTGTGGGCGCACGCACGTCTGACTCTCCGGATGGACCTGGGCCGCGGCATTCGCCGGGGAGGTCGGATTTATTGGATGTTACTTCGCGTCGAACAGGCTCAGCGGGATGGCCTGCGCCATCGCCTTGTAGCCCGCGAGGTTTGGATGCAGGCCGTCGTTGTCGTACGCCTTCAGCAGATGCGTCGGCTTGGCCGGATCGCGCAGGGCCTTGTCCCAGTCGATGACGCCGTCGAAGTTCCCTGGCGCGCGGATGAAGGCGTTGATCGCCTGGCGGTCGGCCTCGCTCTCCGGGCCGGGGTGATAATAGGCCGAGCCGCCATAGGGCAGGATGGTCGCGCCGATCACCTTGATTCCGCGCGCCCGGGCGCGGGCGATCATCTGGCGATAGGCGGCGATGACCTGGTCGACCAGAGCCTTGTGCGCCTCGGGCGTCGCGGGGGCCTCGCGGGTCAGCGTGCCCAGGTCGTTGACGCCCTCCAGCAGCACGAGGTGGGTGACGCCGGGCTGGCTCAGCACGTCGCGCTCGAAGCGGGCCAGGGCGTTGGGGCCCAGGCCGTCCAGCAGCACGCGGTTGCCGCCGATGCCCTGGTTGAGGACCGCGAGGTTCTTGCCTTTTAGTCGCTCGATCAGGGCGTCGGTCCAGCGCAGGTTGGTGTTGGGCTGGACGCCGTAGCCGTCGGTGATGCTGTCGCCGAACGCGACGATCGCCGCCGCCTTCTTGGCGGTCGGGACCACCTCGACGCCCGCGATCTGGAACCAGCGGTCGGCGGTCTTGGCGCCCGGCAGGTCGGCGGCGGCCACGTGGTCGCCGGCCAGCACATAAGAGGTCGCGCGCGAGCCGGGGTGACCGGTTTGGACGTCGGGCGCCTCGACATAGCGCAGGCTGATGGCCAGGCTGGTCAGGGGCGCGACTTTCAGGGCGATGGGATCGGACCAGTACTCGGCGCCGGCCGGGATGGTCACTTCCGTGCGGCCCGAGAAGGTGAGGGCGCGGTCGGTCTCGGGCTTGATGCGGGCGCTGTCGAGCGCGGCTGAGACGGCGACGTGGGCCGCCTTGATGGTCAGCGGGCGCGTCCCGAAGGTGTTGGACAGGCGGACCCGCAGCTTGTCGCCGCCCAGGCTGAGCCGGACGACCTGGCGCAGGGTGGCGTCACGATAGTCTTCGGGGGCGAGGCTGTTCTTGGCGTCGGGGGCGAGCTGGGCGCTGGCCCAGGCGCCGACCCAGCGATCTTTTACCTGCGCCGCTTGCGCCGCCAAGGGCGCGGCCATGGCCAAGGATAGGGCCAGGACGGCCAGCGATCGACGCGTACGCAACATCATCAGCGCTTCTCTCCCGCTCCGCCTGTGCGGCGGTAGCGGTAACAGTGGTATGACCTCTGCGATCGTCCGTAAAGCGGGCGGGCGGCCTTTCAGCGCCCGCGACGCGCCGTCGCATAAGAATCGCTTGCATCTACACCGATGTTAGCGCTATCAGAGATCCGTGAGGCGCCGAGCGCCTCTGCCCTTCCTGGGCGTTTCCTCCCTATGAACTTTCAGCCCGGTCATTTGGCCGGGCTTTTCTTTTGCGCGCTGCGGCTCGAAGATGGCGGTCCGAAACCTCGGAGACGCCCATGTCCGTCGGCAGGCCGCCCAAGAAAACCGAAACCCTCGAGATCCGCCTGCCGCCCGAAACCAAGGCCGCCTTCATGGCGCGCTGCCAGGGCGCGCGGCGCACGGCCAGCGAGGCCTTGCGCGACTTCATCGAGCAGGATCTTCGCGCCACGGCCCAAACCCGCCGCCGTAGCTTCGCCTGGCGCGTCCTCGCGGCGGCCTTGGCGGGTCTCGCCGTCGGGGCCGTCGCCGCCCCGTCGCTCGCGCGGCCTTCCGGCTCGGACGCCGCGTTCCAGCGGCTGGACGCCAATCATGACGGCGTTCTCAGCCTCGACGAATTCAAGGCGCGCTGACGCGGCTAGCGGATCGGCCGGACGAAGCGGTCCCACTGCAGGTTCAGCCAGGTCCAGGGCTTGTAGATCGCCGCGCCGGGCTTCCATGAGGCCAGCACCAGTTCGGCCTCGCCCACGATGTTCTCGGCGGGCAGCAGGCCGACGCCCAGCTCGCGCGGCCAGCGGCTGTCGAGCGAGTTGTCGCGGTTGTCGCCCATCATGAAGTAGCGGCCCTCCGGCACGACATAGACGCCGGTGTCGTCGCCGGCCTGGCCGGCGCCGCCGTCATAGGTGACGTACGACCTTCCGTCGGGCTGGCGCTCGCGGACCTCGAGCACGGGCCGGTCGGGATCGTCATGGTCGCGGACCAGGGTCATCGGGGCCTGGGGGAGGGGCTTGTCGTTGACGAACACCTGCCCGCCGCGGACCTGGATGCGGTCGCCCGGCAGGCCGATCACCCGCTTGATCCAGGTCTGGCCAGGATCGCGGGGCAGTCGGAACACCACCACGTCACCGCGCTTGGGCGCGCCGCCCAAGAGGCGTCCGGCGGGCAGCGGCGGGTTGAACGGCAGGGACGCCCGGCTCCAGCCATAGGCGAACTTGGAGACGACGATGTAGTCGCCGACGACCAGCCCCGGCTCCATGGACGAGGAGGGGATCGTAAAGGGCTGGAACAGCACGATCCGGAAAACCAGGGCGATGGCGAGGCCCGCCAGGGTGGTGCGGATGATCTCCAGGATTTCGGACCTGGCGCGCGGCGAGGTCTGGGGCGCGGCGGAGGGGGTGAGCGTGTCGGTCATGTCCGCAGTGGGCGCCCCCGGCCTCTGCACCGCCAGCACGACCGTGTCCGGACGGGGAGCCAATCGTGTCCGGACAAAAGAAAAAGGCCGGGCGACGCGCGCCCGGCCCAGGTCATGGAGGGGAGGAGGTTTTAGAGGATCAGAAGCGCTTCTTGATCGACAGATAGACCTGGCGCGGCGGCGCCGGCAGGACGGTCATGGCCTCGCCGGTCGGATCGCTGTTGACGAAGCCGCCCGAGCCGATGGTCGAGATGTAGTCCTTGTCGGTCAGGTTGGTGACGTTGATCTGGACTTCCAGGCCCTTGCCCAGGCCTTCCTCGGGGAAGCGATAGCCCAGGGTCAGGTCGGCCACGGTCGTCGACGGCGCCAGGCCGCCGATGTTCTCGTAGGTGTAGTAGCGCTTGTCGGTGTAGGCGACGCCGAGCTTGCCGAAGAAGCCGGCCCGGTCGAACGCGATCTCGCCCTTGAAGATGTTCTTGGGCGTGTTGACCACGGTCTTGCCCTTGGTGCGGGCCTTGATCGAGCCGTCCTGGGCGACGACGTCGTTCTCGTATTTGGAGTCATTGTAGGTGTAGGCGCCGTAGAGGCTCCAGGCGTCGGTCAGGCGGTAGGTGCCGGCCAACTCCACGCCCTTGGTCTCCACCGAGCCCACGTTCGACAGCACCGGCGCGTTGCCCTGGATCGACGAGCCCTGCGCCACCGCCAGCAGGCGGTTGTCGAAGGCGACGTGATAGGCGGCGGCGACGCCCTGGAAGCGCTCGGTGCGATAGCGGGCACCGAGCTCGAAGGTCTTGGAGCTTTCCGGCTTCAGGGTCTTGGCGATGTAGTCGACGCGGCTCTGGTCCAGCGAGGCGAACGGACCCGAGGTGGCCGCCGAGACATAGGCGCCCATGTTCTCGGTGTAGCCGCCGAACACTTCGAAGTCCGGCGAGGCTTTGTAGACGAAGCCGACCTGCGGCAGGAAGTTGTCCTTGCTCTCGATCTGGCCGCTAAGCGGGGCGCCGACCACGGTCTGGACGTTGTTGGTCACCTTGATCGCCTTGAAGCCGAAATTGACCTTCAGGGCGTCGGTGAGCGTCCACTCGTCCTCGATGTGGCCGGTCGTGGTCTTGGTCTCGAACTTGTACTGCCACTGGGTGAAGAAGGGATCTTCCTGGAAGTCCAGCGGGTCGCGCGACGGGGCCGCGGCCGT
>NZ_QFQZ01000114.1 GCF_003243465.1 Caulobacter segnis | reverse complement strand
AAAATTGCTCGGGTCTCATACGGCCTTCTGACGCGCTCGAGCTATATAGGCGTGACGAAGCCGCATTGCCACCGGCCCCGGCTTTCCATCCCCAAGCTTGACCCCATCCACCTGGACGATCGGCGTCACCAAAGACCCCGCGCCGGTGATGAAGGCCTCCCTCGCGGCTTGCGCCTCGGCGATCGTGAACGGCTTTTCGCTGATCGGCAGGCCGGCCTCGCGGATCACTTCCAGCAAGGTCGAACGTGTAACGCCGCGAAGGATGTTGGCGTTAGTGTCGCGTGTGCGAAGCACCCCTTCCGCATCGACGATCCACGCGTTCGACGAAGCGCCCTCGGTGACGAGTCCCATGTCGTCGACGAACCAGGCTTCGACGGCGCCGCGCTCACGGGCGGCCTGCTTGGCCAAGGCGTTGGGCAGAAGGCCAATCGATTTGATGTCGCACCGTCCCCAGCGGTTCTCAGGAACCGAGATCACCAAGCCGCCATTCTTCGCCTTGGCGTTGGTGGCTGCGCGATCGATCGCCTTGGCGGTGATCACCACCGAGGGCGGCACGGCGGGGGTCGGGAAGGCATGATCGCGGCGGGCGACTCCGCGCGTCACCTGCAGATAGACGAGCCCCTCCCGCACCTTGTTTCGGCGAACCGCCTCGCGCAGGACCAGGGTCAAGGCGCCCTCGCTCATCGGATGGGCGATACGAAGCTCATCCAGGCTGCGCCAGAGCCGCGCGAAGTGCCCCTCAGAGTCAGCGAGCTTGCCGTCGAACACGGCCCAGACCTCGTAGACGCCGTCGGCCAGCTGGTAGCCACGATCCTCGATATGAACAGCGGCCTCGCCGTGACGCACGAACTGGCCATTCACATAGGCGAAACGCGACATCTACTCTTCCTCTTCGGCCCTAGCGCCGGCGACGCCCAAGGACTTCAGCTTGCGGTGAAGGGCCGAGCGCTCCATGCCGATGAAGTTGGCCGTTCGCGAGATATTGCCGCCGAAACGCAGGATTTGGGCGTTCAGGTACTCGCGCTCGAACAGTTCGCGCGCCTCGCGCAGCGGCAGGGCGATGATCCGCTCGGCCCCGATGGCGCCGGCGTTGCCGGCGCTGGGCTGATCGCCGCCGGAGAGCATCTCGGCCGTGATCACGTCGCCAGGTTCGCCTGACGCCAGGATCAACATCCGCTCGACGTTGTTACGAAGCTGGCGGACATTCCCCGGCCAAGTCTGGACCTGAAGCGTCGCCAGCGCGTCCTCGCCCAGTCGACGGCGTTGCAGGCCGGTCGCCTCACTGATGCGCTCGATGAAGAAGTTGATCAGCTCCGGTATGTCCTCGCGACGTTCGGCGAGACCCGGCACCCGGACGGGCACGACGTTCAGGCGGTGGAACAGGTCCTCGCGGAACCGGCCGCCCGCGATCTCTTCGCGCAGGTCGCGAGAGGTCGAAGAGATCACGCGCACATCGACCTGCACATCGTTGTCGCCGTCCACGCGCCGGAAGCGCTGCTCGACCAGAACTCGGAGGATCCGTCCCTGGGTCTCGCGCGGCATGTCGGCCACCTCGTCGAGATAGAGCGTGCCGCCATGCGCCCGTTCGAACACGCCGATCTTGCGTGGGCGGCCGCCCTCGCCTTCCTCGCCAAACAGCTCGACGTCGAGACGTTCCGGGGCCATGCCGGCGGCGCTGACCGCGACGAACTCCTGCCGCGCCCGCGTGCTGGCGCCGTGGATCAGCCGCGCCACCAGTTCCTTGCCGGAACCGGGGGGGCCCGAGACCAGAACGCGACTGTTGGCCGGGGCGACCTTCAGGATCATTTGGCGCAAGGCCTGGGCCGGCGCCGACTTGCCGATCAGACCGTCGGGCGCGAAGGTCTGCGCCCTAAGCCGGCGGTTTTCACGGCGCAAGCCAGCCGCTTCGAGCGCGCGCTCGACAACCAGCAGCAAGCGGTCCGACTTGAAGGGCTTCTCAAGGAACTCGTAAGCGCCGCGCTTGATGGCGCTGACGGCCGTCTCGATGTTGCCGTGTCCGGAGATCATGATCACGGGCAGGTCGGCGTCGAGCGCCTTGACCATGTCCAGCAACTCGAGGCCGTCCATGCCGCCGCCCTGCATCCAGATATCCAGGATCAGCAAGGCGGGCTTGCGCGCGCGGATCGCCGCGAGCGCCTGGTCGGAGTCGGCGGCCGTGCGAACGGCATACCCCTCGTCCTCAAGGATACCGGCCACCAATTCGCGGATGTCGGCTTCGTCATCCACCACCAGAACGTCGGCGCTCATATCATCTCCTCAACGCCACTTTGGGCCGCGGCGGGCAGACGCGCGGTCGTCGGAAACTTCAGGATGACGCGCGCGCCGGGCGGCTCGCGCGCATCGGTCAGGGCCAGGCCACCGCCATGGTCCTCCATGATCCGCTTGACGATGGCCAGGCCCAGGCCCGTGCCCTTCTCGCGGGTCGTCACATAGGGCTCGGTCAACCGGTCACGGTCCTTCGCAGGAAGGCCGACGCCGTTGTCCTCGATCGTCACGCACAGATCCTCCGCGGTGGACACGAGCGTGGCGACGATCCGCCCAGGCAGATCGGGGGTGCCCAAGCGTCGCGCGCCAACCGCTTCGCCAGCGTTCTTGAGGATGTTCGTCAGCGCCTGTCCGATCATGCGCTCGTCGCAGGTGACCCAGACATCCGCCCCGCCGGGCTCATCGAGGCGAACCTCGATCTCCGCATCCTGAAAGCGTTGCGCGAAAACCGCCTGCCGCAGCATCTCCGTCAGATTCGCGGGCGCAAACCGCGGTGCGGGCATGCGGGCGAAGGCCGAGAACTCATCGACCATTCGGCCGATATCACCGACCTGGCGAATGATGGTGTCCGTGCACCGGTCGAAGGTATCGAGATCGCTGGCGATCTCCTTGCGGTACTTTCGGCGCAGGCGCTCGGCCGACAGCTGGATCGGGGTCAGAGGATTCTTGATCTCATGCGCGATCCGACGGGCGACGTCCTTCCAGGCGGCGTTCCGCTGCGCGGCCACGAGGCGAGTGATGTCGTCGAAGGTCAGGACTAGGCCAGCGGCGACATGGCCCGCCGCGCGAACCCGCAGTCGCCGCGTCTCGCCTTCGCGCATGATGTCGATCTCGACATCCGTGTCCGGGCGGCTCTGCTCCAGCGCCTCCATGACCTCGGCGAACTCCGGCGCCAGGGTGATGAGATCAACACCGAGTGCGTCATCCGGGAGGCCCAGGAGCGCGGTTGCTCGACGATTGACGGCCGAAACCCTTCCTCGCTCGTCGAGGCTGACGACGCCCGCGCTGACGCCGGAGAGCACGGTCTCGATAAACTGCCGACGGCTCTCGGCGTCCAGGCTGGCGGCCTTGAGCGCGGCCTGCTGCAGTTGTAGCTCGCTGGTCATCATGTTGAAGGCGTTGGAGAGCGCCCGGATCTCGTCCGGCCCCGAGCCCGCCTCCACTCGAGCGTTCAGATCGCCGCCCGACACGCGCCCGGCCGCCTCGACCAGATCCGCGACCGGTCCCGCGATCGAGTTGGCGGCGGCGATGCCGACCCAGATGGCGGCGACAAGGACGAGGAGCGCCGTCTCCAGATAGCTGAGCCCGAAGATCGCCTGGATCCGCCCCCTGCTCCGCTCGGCGTCCCGATAGGACAGCAGCGCGTCCTGCGTTTCGATCAAGTGACTGAGGATGCCCTGCTCGATCGGGCGGACCACATAGAGATAGCCGTCCGGAAACGCCTTGAGCTTATAAAGCGCCCTGAAGAGATCTTTCGATACAAAGCGTTGGGCGCTGACCTCACCGCTGTCGGTGGCCTGATAGCTGGACGGAGGCGGCGCAAGGAAAGGCGGCGCCACGGCCGTTTCGGCCCGCGCCAAGATACGGCCGTCCCGGTCGAGGATGTAGGCGGCCGAAAAGCCGTTATCCTCCATGACACCCGACAGATAGTGACCGAAGGCGACGGGCGACTGCGACATGGCCGGCGCGGCGCGGTTCAGGTCCGACGCCATCGGCGCGATGTGCTCGGAAATATAGTTCTTCTGCTGCTCGACGTAGGAGTTGGCGACCTTGGCGGAATTGCCGACCACGGTCTGGACCTTCTGGCTGAACCAGCCGTCGACGCCGCGATTGACCAGAACGCCGAAAAACAAGGCGACGATGACTGCCGGTGCGACGGCTGCGAGCGAGAAGAGGCCCACGAAACGCAGGTGCAGCCGCGCGCCCTCGTCGCTGGCTCGCGCATCGATCAGGTCATAGAGGCGAAGGCCCACGATGGTGGCCACGCCGAGGATCAAGACGAGATTAAACCCGAGCACGACCAGAATGACCGTGCTGGCCGTGCTGATCGAGTCGGTCTTTGGCGGCGAGGACGCCAAGGCGACCCCGGCCACCGTCAGCAGGACAGCCAGGCCGTAGCCTGCCGAAACCAGGTAGCGCGATCGCAAAAGCTCTCGCCACCAGGCCCGACTGAATCGGGTCGGCGGGGCTTCCGATCCGGTCGCGTAAGCCACTGAAGCCATCACCCCTGAGTTTAAGGGGGTGTGCCCTGAATTCAACAGCTATGTGCTAGGAATGCTTCAGGCTTACCGCCTGCCTCGCGTCATCTCGACCCCGAGGTCCTGAATTTTCTTGCGGAGCGTATTGCGGTTGAGGCCCAGGATCTCGGCGGCGCGAACCTGATTGCCGCGCGTCGCTGAAAGGGTCAGCTGGATCAGGGGGCGCTCGATCTCCTGCAGAACGCGATCATAGAGTCCAGGCGGAGGAACGCCATCCGGCTGATCGGCGAAGTGTGAAGCCAGATGCCGTTCGACCAGGGTCGAAAGCGTAACGGGCCCTTCTTCCGAGCGCACGGCCGGAGTGTGGTCCTGAAGCTCGCGATCGACGATGCGCGCGGTGATCAGCTCCTCGGCATAGAGCGCGCACATCCGACGCATCAGGTTCTCGAGCTCGCGCACGTTGCCGGGCCACGGATAGCTCTTCAGGCGATCCAGGGCGCTTTGGTCGATGGTCTTGGCCGGCAGCCCCTCACGGGCCGCGCGCAGCAGGAAGGTTCGCGCCAGATCCGGAATGTCCTCGGCGCGATCGCGCAGCGGCGGCAAACGAACCGGGGCGACGTTCAAGCGGAAGAACAGATCCTCGCGGAACAGCCCTTGCTGGATCAGGCCGCGCAGATCGCGGTTGGTGGCGGCGATGATCCGAACGTTCGGCCGGCGGCCGGTCTTGGGGTTGATCACCGGCTCGGTGCCGTCGATCACGCGCAGGAGGCGGGTCTGGGCGTCCAGCGGCATGTCGCCGATCTCGTCCAGGAACAGCGTGCCCCCGTCCGCCTCGACAAGACGACCATTGTCGCCTTCGCCACGGCCGAACAGCTCGACCTCCACCCGCTCGCGCGGAACGGCGGCCAGGTTCAACACGACGAACTTACCGTCGCGCCGGCGGCCCAACTCATGCAAGGCGCGGGCGACCAGCTCCTTGCCAGTGCCGCTCTCGCCGAGGATCAGAACCGTCAGGTCGGCGCCGACCAGACGCGCGATCGTGCGATAGACTTCCTGCATCGGCGCGGAGCGACCGATCAGCGGCAGGCGCTCGTCGCGCATGGCCCGGGCTTGCGCCTTGGAGGCCTCGGTGTCGGCGGGGCGAGACAGGGCGCGCCGGGCGGCCGCCGTCACATCGTCCAGATCGAACGGCTTTGAGACGTACTCAAACGCACCCGCGTCGGCGGCGTTGACGGCGGTGAGCAGCGTATTCTGCGCGCTCATCACGATGATCGGCAGCTTTGGGCGCTCCTTGCGGATGCGCGGCAGGACGTCGAAGACGTTCTCGTCGGGCATCATCACGTCGGTGACGACGAGGTCCCCCTCTCCATCCGTGACCCACTTGAGAAGCGTCGTGGCGTTGCCCGTGGCGCGGACCTGATAGCCCAGGCGCGTAAAGGCCTGGCTCAGAACCAGGCGGACCGAGCTGTCGTCGTCGGCGATCAGGATCTTCTTGCTCGCGGCGTTCATCGTTACGCGTCTCCAGAAACAGGATCGGGAGCGCCGTTTTGAGGCGCGATGGGCAGCAGGACGCGAAACACAGTGCGGCCAGGCTCGGATTCGAAATCGATCAGCCCCCCGTGGGCGGTGACCAGCTTGGTCACGAGCGCCAGACCAAGCCCGGTTCCGTTGGCCTTGGTGGTGACAAAGGGCTGGAAGAGGTGATCACGCAGGGTGGCGGGAACACCGGGTCCGTTATCGACCACCCGCACCTCGATGGGAGCGCCGCTTGAGCTCTTGCCGTCGGCCCCGCGCACCCGAACGCCCGGACGCCACGCGGTGTGAATGGAGATCGCCCCGCGTCCGTCGCCGCGCATGTGCGCCGCCTCGGCGGCGTTTTTCGTGAGGTTCAAGAAGATTTGGATCAGGTGATCCTCGTCACCCCAGACCGGCGGAAGCGAAGGATCGTAGCTTTCCTTCAATTGCAACCCATCGGCCACGCCATTCGCGACCAAGGCGCGGACGCGGTCGAGCACCTGGTGGATATTGACCGGCTCGCGCGGCGTCGGCGCATCGTCCGAAAACGCTTCCATGCGGTCGACAAGGCGGCGGATGCGATCGGTCTCATCGACTATCAATTGCGCCAGCGGCTGATCGACCGCGCTGGCGCCGGTCTTGAGCAGTTGGGCCGCGCCGCGAATACCGGCCAGAGGGTTCTTGATCTCGTGGGCCAGCATCTTGCCCAGGCCGACGACAGAGCGAAGGCCCGCGGTATCCGCGCCGCGATCAACGCCGAGCACGCCCTTGACGTGCAGAGTCAGCAGGACCGAGCCATCTCCGAGCGGCGCCGCAGCGCCGTCCGCCTCGAAGGGAGGCTGCCCGAAAAGATTGACCTCGACGCCGTGCTCGCGAACCAGAGCGCCTTCGGAAATGGCCCTGTCGAGCAGTGAAACCAACACCGATCCCGGCGGCAAGGCGGCGCGGAAGCGGCCCCTCGCCAGCAAGGACAGGCCATGGCCAAAGAGCGCCTCGGCCGCCTCGTTCACGGCGACGAGTCCGCCCTCGCGATCGACCACGAGCGCCGGTTCCGGGCTCAGATCGAAGGCCGCGGATTTCAAGGCGTCGGAGGCGACGCCGGTCAGTACCCGGGCGCGGTCTGTCATGCGGCTAATCTCCCGCCCGCCAGCCACAGGTCGCGCAGGGCGGCCTCCACGGCGACGGGATCCTCTAAGCGACACAAGCTGGCGCGCGCGGCGCGACGGGCTTCGGCGGTTTCAGGCCAAGGGGCGGCCTCGATGTACGAGGCCAGATGCTTGCGGAACATCTTGAGGCCCAGGCGATCGCCATAAAAAGACAGACTGCGGCGGAAATGCGTGAGCGCGATCGCCAGGCGCTCTTCAGCCTCCGGCTCGCCGAAGCCGCGCCCATCCAGGGCCGCCTCGATCGCGCCGGCGATCCAGGGGCGGCCATATACGCCACGCCCAATCATCACCCCGTCAGCGCCCGATTGCTCAAGCGCAAGACGTGCGCTGGCGCCGTCGACGATGTCCCCATTGACCAATACGGGGACCGACACGGCGTTCTTGACCTCGGCGACCGCCGACCAGTCGGCGACGCCCTTGTAGAACTGATTCCGCGTGCGGCCATGAACCGTGATGGCGCGAGCCCCCACCGCTTCGGCGCGTGCGGCGATCTCGGGCGCGTTTCGACTGGCGTCATCCCAGCCCAGCCGCATCTTCACCGTCACAGGCACGTCAACCGCCTCGACCGCAGCGGCCACCAGGGCCTCGGCGAGGTCCGGCTCTCGCATCAGCGCCGACCCACAGGCGGCGCCCGCCGCGACCTCCTTGGCCGGGCAGCCAAAGTTTAGGTCGATGATCTCAGCCCCAGCCTCAGCCGCCATCCGGGCGCCCTGAGCCATGCAGTCGACATCACGCCCAACCAGCTGGATGACCGTCAGCGGCAGCCCGTCGCCGACGGCGGCGCGGCGAACGACATCCGGACGCCCCTTCGCGAACTCCGCGGAGGCCACCATCTCGGTCGCCACATAGGGCGCGCCGAGCGCCGTGGCGGTTTCTCTGAAAGGCAGGTCCGAAACCCCGGTCATAGGCGCGATCCACACCCGACCGGGGACGCGAACCCCGCCGATATCGAGCTCTTTGCTCATTTTCTGATCATCCCCGTAGCATTCTTTTTAGGCACATTGTGCGACGCAGTAAAGCCCGGATCGACTGGACATGCGCCGCCTTACGGCTAAACAGCCCTGATGACCTTCTCCGCCGTGATCGTCGCCGCCGGCTCGGGAACCCGAGCCGGGCCGGGCCAGGCAAAACAATGGCGCTTGCTGGCTGGAAAACCCGTTTTGAGGTGGTCTGTGGAGGCCTTCCTCGCCGCCGGCGCGTCCGAGCTCGTCATCGTCACGACGGACGACGGCGAAGCCGCCCTTCCCACCGTACTCGAGGGCCTGGGCGGCTGGCGGGTGGCGAAGGGTGGCGCGACGCGCGCCCAGTCCGTGCAGTCCGGCCTCCGCGCCCTCGCCCATCGACCCGCCGACGAACCGGTGCTGATCCATGACGCGGCCCGCCCCCTGCTGGCGCGGCAAACGATCCGCGAAGTGCTGAAGGCGCTGGAGGGCGCCGATGGCGTCCTGCCCGCCCTGCCCGTCGCCGACACGCTAAAGCGCGCCGAGCCAGACCAAAATCCCGTGACGACGTCACGCGAGCACCTTTGGCGCGCCCAAACCCCCCAGGCGGCCCGTCGCCAGACCTTGCTTGACGCCTACGCCGCCTGGAGCGAAGGCGAACCCACGGACGATGTCCAGGTGATCGAGGCCGCTGGCGGACGCGTCGCGATCGCGCCGGGCGATCCGCTGTTGTTGAAACTGACCTATCCTGAGGATTTCGCCATGGCCGAACGGCTAGCCGGCGCCGCGCGCGTCACCCGTGTCGGCCAAGGCTTCGATGCGCATCGCTGGGGTCCTGGCGAAGAGGTTTGGCTCTGCGGCGTCGCGATCAAGCACGACGAGACTTTGATCGGCCACTCCGACGCTGACGCCGGCCTGCACGCCCTGACCGACGCCATCCTGGGCGCGATCGGCGAAGGCGATATCGGCGACCACTTCCCGCCGACCGATCCAAAGTGGAGGGGCGCGGCCTCGGACCAGTTCCTCAGGCACGCGGTCGATCTCGTGAGCGCAAAGGGCGGCGTTCTGGTCAATGTCGATGTGACGCTGATCTGCGAGCGCCCTAAGATCAAGCCGCACCGTCAGGCGATGCGTGAGCGTTTGGCGGAGATCCTCGGCCTTTCCGTCGACCGGGTCAGCGTGAAGGCGACGACGACCGAGAAGATGGGCTTCACTGGCCGGGGCGAGGGTTTGGCGGCGTCGGCCGTCGTGGCGGTCGAGACTCCGGCCTGAACAGGCTAGGCTGCCGACGCTAAGACGGAGACCCGCATGTTCCCGCTCGAGATTGAGACCCTGGCCCGCCTGCTGATCGACGAAGCACGCGGTCGCTCCCTGCGTCTGGTCACAGCAGAGAGTTGCACCGGCGGCCTGGTCGCCGGCGCCATCTGCGCGATCCCGGGGGCTTCCGACGTGTTCGAGCGCGGCTTCGTCACCTACACCAATCGCGCCAAGTCCGAGATGCTGGGCGTCCCCGGCGACCTGATCGCTGACCACGGCGCGGTCTCCGAGCCTGTCGCGCGGATGATGGCCGAAGGCGCGCTGCGCGAGAGCAACGGCCACGTCGCCGTCGCCATCACCGGCGTCGCGGGTCCTGGCGGCGGCTCCCCACTGAAACCCGTCGGTACGGTCCACTTCGCCGTCGCCCGCGCCAACCGCTCGGTCGTTCATCGGCACGAGCGGTTCCTCGGCGATACGCGCGAAGCTGTCCAGCTGGCGGCGATCGTCATGGCGCTGGAGATGCTGCGCGAGGCGGTGACCTAGTGCCAGAGACGGCGCCCAGCGACTGGCGGCGCTTTACCGGCGCCAATCTTTCGCAACGAGCGATAAAGGCCGCCGCCGCGCGGAAGACCGAGATTCGCCACGCAATCCGGGTCTCGGCCGCCGTCGGCGCCGCTTACGCGATCGCGACCCTGTTGCGCCTGCCGCAAGGCTATTGGGCGGTGTTCACGGCCGTGATCGTGGTTCAGGCGAGCCTGGGCGCAACGATCACCGCTTCGATCGAACGCTTTCTCGGCACAGTGGTCGGCGCGCTCGCGGGCGCGGTAGCAGCCTATCTTCACTCGCGTTGGTCGGAATTCGGCGGCTTGATCCTTTGTCTCACGGTGGCGTTGCTCGCTTTCGTGGTTTCGATACGCCCTTCGCTCAAAGCGGCGCCGGTCACGGCCGTGATCATGTTGATCGGCACGACGACACACATGGATCCGCTGATCGCCGCGAGCTTGCGCGTGGCGGAGATCACTGTCGGGAGCCTGGTCGGCGTCGCCGCGACCCTGCTGATCTTTCCTGCGCGCGCTCACGCCGCCGTTGTCGCCAGCATCCAGAAGATCGTCGGCTTGCAGGCGCAGATCCTTGAAAGCCACGCCGAAGCCTTACGCGGCGCGCCCGACACCACCGATTATCTGAAGGCTCAGGACGACCTCCGAGCGGCGCTCGCCAAGCTCCAGACGGCGATGACCGAGGCCGATCGGGAAAGCGCTACGAAACTAAGCGATCGGTCCGTATCCGACGCTCTGCCGCGAACCCTTTGGCGGCTTCGCAACGAT
>NZ_QFQZ01000113.1 GCF_003243465.1 Caulobacter segnis | reverse complement strand
AGTGGTCCCGGTTCGCGTGAAGAAAAATGCGCTAAAACAGGAGACTAGAGCTCACGACCTGACTCCGTCAGGTCGTGAAATGCTCTAGGCGGACACCTCCACACTCCCGCAAAGGTCCAGACGAAAAAGCGCCCCGGAGTCTCCTCCGGGGCGCTCGCGCTTTGCGTCTGTAGCTGGATCAGCCGCCGTGGGCCAGGACCGCCAGCAGCAGCAGGGCCACGATGTTGGTGATCTTGATCATCGGGTTCACGGCCGGACCCGAGGTGTCCTTGTAGGGATCGCCGACGGTGTCGCCGGTGACGGCGGCCTTGTGGGTGTCGCCGCCCTTCTTGTGCAGGACGCCGTTCTTATCGGTGAAGCCTTCCTCGATCACCTTCTTGGCGTTGTCCCAGGCGCCGCCGCCGCTGGTCATCGAGATGGCGACGAACAGGCCGGTGACGATCACGCCCATCAGCATGGCGCCGAGGGCCGCAAAGGCGTCGACCTTGCCGGCGATCGCGTTGATCACGAAGAACAGCACGACAGGCGAAACGACCGGCAACAGGCTGGGCACGATCATCTCGCGGATGGCCGCCTTGGTCAGGATGTCAACGGCGCGGCCGTATTCCGGCTTCACCTCGCCGGTCATGATGCCGGGGTTCTCGCGGAACTGACGGCGCACCTCGGCCACGACCGACTCGGCCGCGCGGCCGACCGCGGTCATCGACATGCCGCCGAACAGGAACGGCAGCAGGCCGCCGAACAGCAGGCCGACCACGACGTACGGGTTCGACAGGTCGAAGGTCACCGCGCCCATGCCGTCGAAGAAGCTGCCCGGCGCGGCGTTGGCCGAGAAGAACTTCAGGTCCTCGGTATAGGCGGCGAACAGCACCAGGGCGCCTAGGCCGGCCGAACCGATGGCGTAGCCCTTGGTCACGGCCTTGGTCGTGTTGCCCACGGCGTCGAGGGCGTCGGTGGTGACGCGGACCTCCGGCGGCAGGCCGGCCATTTCGGCGATGCCGCCGGCGTTGTCGGTGACCGGACCAAAGGCGTCCAGGGCCACGATGAAGCCAGCCAGCGACAGCATGGTCGTGGTGGCGGTCGCGATGCCGAAGAGACCCGCCAGGTTATAGGTGACGACGATGCCGACGATGATGGTCAGGGCCGGCAGCGCCGTGGCTTCCAGCGACATGGCCAGCCCCTGGATCACGTTGGTGCCATGCCCCGAAACAGAGGCCTGGGCCACCGACTTCACCGGACGGAAGTTCGTGCCGGTGTAGTACTCGGTGATCATCACGATGGCGGCGGTGACCGCCAGGCCGACCAGACCGCAATAGAACAGGCCGTCGGCCGTGTAGGTGCGGGCTTCCGTGACGACGGGAGCCGGGACCAGCTGGTGCAGCACGTACCAGACCGCCGGGATCGACAGCACGCCGGTCACGATCAGGCCCTTGTAGAGCGCGCCCATGATGTTCTGGCTCTTGCCCAGGCGGACGAAGAACGCGCCGATGATCGAGGTGACGATACAGACCGCGCAGATCGCCAGCGGCAGCAGCATCATCGCGCCGACCGCCTCGTGGCCGCGGAAGAAGATCGCCGCCAGGACCATGGTCGCGACGGTGGTCACGGCGTAGGTCTCGAACAGGTCGGCGGCCATGCCCGCGCAGTCGCCGACATTGTCGCCGACGTTGTCGGCGATGGTCGCGGCGTTGCGGGGGTCATCTTCCGGGATGCCGGCCTCGACCTTGCCCACCAGATCGCCGCCCACGTCGGCGCCCTTGGTGAAGATCCCGCCGCCCAGACGGGCGAAGATCGAGATCAGCGAGGCGCCGAAGCCCAGGGCCACCAGGGCGTCGACGACGCCGCGGCTGGTGCTTTCCAGCCCCAGGACGTCGGTCAGCACCCAGTAGTAGCCGGCGACGCCCAGCAGGGCGAAGCCCGCCACCAGCATGCCGGTGACCGCACCCGAGGTGAAGGCCAGCGACAGGCCCTTGGCCAGGCCTTCCGACGAGGCCTGAGCGGTGCGGACATTGGCCCGGACCGAAATCAGCATGCCCGCGAAGCCCGCCGCGCCCGACAGCACCGCGCCGACCAGGAAGCCCAGGGCCGCCCAGGCGCCGATCAGCAGGTAGACGGCGACCAGGATGACGGCGCCGACGATGGAAATGGTGAGATACTGCCGCCGCAGATAGGCCTGAGCCCCTTCCTGGATCGCCGCGGCGATCTCCTGCATGCGTGCGTTGCCGGCCGACGCCCGCATCAGACTGGCCGTCTGCACGGCGCCATACAGCACCGCCAGAAGCCCGGCCCCGATGGCCAGATAAAGCCAAAGACTCATTAGGTTCTTCGCCCCTTGCGCTTCTTTGCAACGAGGGGACGCCGATCCGCCGGCGGCGACCTTGAGCCAGCTCAACAAGCTGGTCGGTCGTCGTCGAGGTCAACAGGCGGGCCATTTTTGGCCTCGTGCCCCCTCGTTCTCCCTGAAATGACGACCGAACGGCGTCATGCGAGGACACTGTCAGATGCCTGAGGACCGCGCAACCCGCGTCGGAACAAGCGATTCCGCTGGGTAAAGCTTGGATTTACAGCCGTTTTCAGGGGCTGGGATTGTCGGGCCGCTGCTGCAGCGCGCGGATCATCGCGGCGTTGGGCGGCATCACATGCTGGCGGGGAACCTGCTTGGCGATGTCGACGGCGGCGACCTTGCCCTTGCCGAACAGGATCGCGCACTGCCCCAGGACGAAGGCCTGGAGCTTAGGGCCGTCGACTTCCTGCCAGGTGTCGGGCCGAACGAACGGCGTCCGGTATGACGCCCGCATGATGGCGTCGCGCAAAGTGGGCTCCTGAGCCTTGAAGCCTTCCACATCCGAGCCGGACGTCAATCTCAAGGTCAGGGCGACGAAGACGTAGTTCACGACCCGGCCGTTGGCGATGATGGGGATCGTCATCGAGCCGAGCTTGTAGGTCGGGTCGAGCGCCTGCCCCTCGCCCTCCTTCTTCTTCTCGGAGCGCGCGAACGCCGGGCCGGCCGTCGCCGCGCAGGCGGCCAGGGTCAGCAGCAATCGACGGGAAAGGGTCGGGCTCATGCCGCAACCCTAGCAAGCGGGGCTTGATATTCCCCTACCGGCTGAGGCTGTTCGCCATCGGCGCGGTTCTAGCCGTGCAGCCAGCCCAGACGCGATGGCGTCACGTCGCGGCCCTTGTAGTAGGCCGAAACGCCCTCGCCCTCGACGAACTCGCCGATCTCGCTGACCTTCACCCCCGCGGCGGCGGCCGCGATGCGGAAGTTCCAGGCCTCGTTCGGGTCGACGGCGCAGACGATCTCGTAGTCGTCGCCGCCAGAGGCCAGGGAGATGCGCCCCTCGACCTGCTCGGGCTGAAGCTCCAGCCAGGCCTGGCCGCCCGGCGAGAGCGGCAGGCGCTCCAGGTCGACGCGCACCCGGCAGCCGCTGGCCTTGGCGATGTGGCTGCTGTCGGCCAGCAGGCCGTCGGAGACGTCGGCCGCGGCCTTGGCGTGCTGGCGCATGGACTCGCGAAGGCCGATGCGCGGCTCGGGCTGGCGATAGCGGCGAAGCAGGCCGCCATCAGGATCGGCGACCTCGCCCCATTGGGCCAGCAGGCCCAGCCAGCCGTCGCCGATGGTGCCGGACACCATCAGGCGGTCGCCCGGCTTGGCGCCGCGGCGCAGGATCGCGCCGCCTTGCGGGACCCAGCCCAGCAGGGTCGCCGACAGCACCAGCGGCCCGGAAGTGGTCACGGTGTCGCCGCCCAGCAGCGAAATGTCGAAAAGCGCGCCGTCTTCGGCCAGGCCGCGCGCGAAGGTCTCGCGCGAGGTGACGTCCGAGCCCGAGGGCCAGCCGACGGACAGGAAGTAGCCGTAGGGCTCGGCGCCCTTGGCCGCGAGGTCGGAGAGGTTGGTGCGCAGCAGCTTGCGCGCGACCACGTCCAGCGCCTCGTCGACCAGGAAGTGGACGCCGCCGACCATGGCGTCCTTGGTGATCACCAGGTCATAGCCGGGCCGCGAGGGCAGCACGGCCGCGTCGTCGAGCAGGTCCAGCGCGACCGGATCGCCCCGCGTCAAAGGACGCAGGAGCCGTTCGATATGGTCGAACTCGGTCGCGGGCGCCACCGCTGTGGATGGCGCCTCGTCTTCGGCGAACCAGTCTTCTTCGTCAGTCTCTTGCATCACGGGCGATCGCGTCGAGGGCGCCATTGATGAAGCCTGACTCAGGACCCTCAAAAAAGGATTTCGCTATCTCGACATACTCGTTGATGACGACTTCGGTCGGAACGTCGGGTCGATACATCAATTCGTAGGCGCCCGCGCGCAGCACCGCGCGCGCCGTGGCGTCCAGGCGCTCAAGCCGCCAGCCAGAGGCCAGGCGCTTGACGATTCCCTGGTCCACCTTGGCCTGATTGGCCACGACGCCCTTGGCCAGCTCGGCGAAGAAGGTCTCGTCGGCCTGCGCCAAACGCTCGCCCTCGACGTCGCGGTCGAAGCGGTGCTCGGAAAACTCGCGGATGACCGAGTCGACCCCAGCCCCCGAAACTTCCATCTGATACAGGGCCTGGACGGCCGCCAGGCGCGCGACCGAGCGCGGTTGGGTGCGGGGTGCGCTCATCTGCCGCGCCCCAGAAGCTGACGTTTCAGGGCGATCGTCTCCAGGCACGCCTTGGCGGCCGCGCCGCCCCGGTCACCCTCGCTGACCTTGGCGCGGGCCCAGGCCTGCTGCTCGTCATCGACCGCAAGGACGCCAAAGCCGATCGGCAGGCGACGGCCGATACCCAGGTCCTGCAGCCCCCGGGCGGTCTCGTTGGCGACGAGCTCGAAATGGTAGGTCTCGCCGCGGATCACGCAGCCCAGGGCGACATAGCCGTCATAGCGCACGCCCACGGGACCTTGGCCGGCGTCCTCCGCCAGGGCGACGGCCGTCGGGATCTGAAGCGCGCTGGAGACCGTGATCACGTCATATTCCGCGCCATAGCCCTCGATCGCCTGGGCGGCCCCGCGCAGCAGTTCGTCGGAGACGCCCGAATGGCTTCGGCCCTCCACGATCAACAGGCGGATGTTGTCTTCAACCATCTAGCTCGACTCTCCACGGTCGCGTCGCGCGCGACCACAAACACACATTAGGCTTAACGGACTATAGCTCTTCTTCGACGCCGTCGCTTAGTCCCTCTTCGGTGAGGAACTTGGCGAAGTCGCCGGTTTCCTTGAAATCGCGATAGACCGAGGCGTAGCGGACATAGGCTACGTCATCGAGGGATTTCAACGCCTTCATGACCATTTCGCCCACCGTCGACGACGGGAGCTCGGTCTCGCCCATGCTTTCCAGCTGGCGGACGATGCCGTTGATCATCCGCTCGACGCGCTCGGGGTCCACCGGGCGCTTCTGCATGGCCAGGCTGATCGAGCGGACCAGCTTGTCGCGATCGAACGGCGAGCGGCGGCCCGAGCGCTTGTGGATGATCAGTTCGCGCAGCTGGACGCGCTCGAACGTCGTGAAGCGGCCGCCGCACTCGGGGCACATCCGGCGACGCCGGATGGCCGCGCCGTCTTCCGACGGACGGCTGTCCTTCACCTGGCTTTCAGCATGGCCGCAGAAGGGACAACGCATGATGTGGCCCCTCCCGCGGCGCCTAAACCATATTAGTTGTAGATCGGGAACCGGCCCGTCAAGGCCACCACTTCCTCGCGGACCTTGGCCTCGACCTCGGCGTTGCCGTCGGGACCGTTGGCCGCCAGGCCGTTGACCACTTCGCCGATCAGCTCGCCCACGCGCGTGAACTCGGCTTCCTTGAAGCCGCGCGTCGTGCCGGCCGGGGTGCCCAGGCGGATGCCCGAGGTGACCGTGAACGGCGCGGTGTCGAACGGCACGCCGTTCTTGTTGCAGGTCATGTGGGCGCGCTCGAGGCTGTGCTCGGCGTCGCGGCCGGTCACGCCCTTGGGACGCAGGTCGACCAGCATCAGGTGGCTATCGGTGCCGCCCGAGACGATGTTGACGCCCGACTTCAAGAGGGCTTCCGACAGCGCGCGGGCGTTGGCGACGACCTGCTTGGCGTAGGTCTTGAACTCCGGCCGCAGCGCCTCGCCGAAGGCCACGGCCTTGGCGGCGATCACGTGCTCGAGCGGACCGCCTTGCAGGCCCGGGAAGACGGCCGAGTTGACCTTCTTGATGATGGCCTCGTCGTTGGTCAGCACCATGCCGCCGCGCGGACCGCGCAGGGTCTTGTGCGTCGTCGTCGTGACGACGTGGGCGTGCGGGATCGGGTTGGCGTAGGCGCCGCCGGCGATCAGGCCCGCATAGTGGGCCATGTCGACCATCAGATAGGCGCCGATCGAGTCGGCGATCTGGCGGAACTTGGCGAAGTCGATCTCGCGGCTGTAGGCGCTGCCGCCGGCGATGATAAGCTTGGGCTTCTCGCGCTCGGCGATCTCGGCCACGCCGTCATAGTCGATCAGCTGGTCCTGCTGGCGCACCGAGTACGACACGGGCTTGAACCACTTGCCCGACTGGTTGGCGGGCGAGCCGTGCGTCAAGTGGCCGCCGGCGGCCAGGTCCATGCCCAGGAAGGTGTCGCCCGGCTGCAGCAGGGCCATGAACACCGCCTGGTTGGCCTGCGAGCCCGAGTGCGGCTGGACGTTGGCGAAGCCGGCGCCGAACAGCGCCTTGGCGCGTTCGATGGCGATGGTCTCGATCTCGTCGACATATTCGCAGCCGCCGTAATAGCGCTTGCCGGGATAGCCCTCGGCGTATTTGTTGGTCAGGATCGAACCCTGGGCCTCGAGCACGGCCTTGGAGACGATGTTCTCCGAGGCGATCAGCTCGATCTGGTTCTGCTGCCGATCCAGTTCGCGACCGATACGATCGAAGATGTCACGGTCGGCGGTTGCGAGGTCCGCGCCGAAAAAGGCGCTGAGGTTGGCTTCAGTCATCACGCTCTCCTGGCGGCGCTACGGGGAGTCGGCAGAGGCGCCCTCTTTAACGAGATAGGCGCGGCAATCAATCTTGGAACCACATGTGAAGCTGTGCGTTGCAGTCGCGCAGGGCGGCTTCGCACCCCTGCGGCATAACAACGGCAGAAACGAGAGTGGGATATCTCATGGCGTCTCAGGGCGGCGGCACTTCGGACACGGCCAGCGCAAACAGCCTCGACATCCTGGGGCTCAGCGCGGAAATCGTAGCGGCCTATGTAAGCCAGAACACAGTGTCCCAGACGGCCATTCCCGATCTGATCCGCACGGTGCACGACGCGCTGACGTCGCTGAACAACGGGGGCGAACCGGCGCGTCCGCAGGAGAAGGCCAAGCCGGCGGTGCCGGTCGGTCGGTCGGTGCAGCACGACTACATTGTCTGCCTGGAGGACGGGAAAAAGCTGAAGATGCTCAAGCGCTACCTGCGCTCGCATTACGACATGAGCCCGGAGGAATACCGCCGCAAGTGGGGCCTGCCGCCCGACTACCCGATGGTGGCGCCCGCCTACGCCGCGCGGCGCTCGGACTTCGCCAAGAAGATCGGACTGGGCAAGGGCGTACGGCGCGGCAGCTGAGCCGCCCCAGCCTTTCGGACACGCGAACGCCGCCGGGCTCCGGCGGCGTTTTTCGTTTCGACGATGACGGTTTGGGTCGAAGCTGAAGTGCGTTCGGTCCTTAAGCGGCGTGACCGCCCATGCGGGCGACGTTGCAGTGGGCCCACAGCTTTTCCATGGCGGCGACCAGCTTGCGCATCATCTCGTCGCTGTGGAACGGCGTGGGCGTGAAGCGCAGGCGCTCGGTGCCGCGCGGCACGGTCGGATAGTTGATCGGCTGCACATAGACGCCGTGATCGGCCAGCAGCATGTCGCTGATCATCTTGCAGTGGACGGGATCGCCGACCAGCACCGGGACGATGTGGCTTTCGCTATCCATCACCGGCAGGCCGGCGGCGCGGAACATGGCCTTCAGGGTCGCGGCGCGCTCCTGGTGGATCTCGCGCACTTCCGGATGGGCCTTCAGCCAACGGACGCTGGCCAGAGCGCCCGCCGTCAGGGCCGGCGGCAGCGAGGTCGTGAAGATGAAGCCGGCGGCCATCAGGCGGATGGCGTCAATCACCTCGGTGTCGCCGGTGATGTAGCCGCCCATCACGCCGAAGGCCTTGCCCAGCGTGCCTTCGATGATGTCGATCTCGCCCATCAGGCCTTCGCGCTCGGCGACGCCGCCGCCGCGCGGGCCGTACATGCCGACCGCGTGGACTTCGTCCAGATAGGTCATGGCGCCGTACTTCTTGGCCAGGGCGATCGTGCCGGCGATGTCGGCGATGTCGCCGTCCATCGAGTAGACGCTTTCGAAGGCGATCAGCTTGGGCGCATCGGCCGGCGCGGCCGCCAAAAGCTCTTCAAGGTGCGCCAAGTCATTGTGCTTGAAGATCTTGCGCGGGCCGCCGCCGTTGCGGATGCCGGCGATCATCGAGGCGTGGTTCAGCTCGTCCGAGAAGATGATCAGGCCCGGCAGAATTTTTTGAACCACCGACAGGCTGGCTTCGTTCGAGACATAGCCCGAGGTGAACAGCAGGGCGGCGTCCTTGCCGTGCAGGTCGGCCAGCTCCTGCTCCAGCAGGACGTGGTCGTGATTGGTGCCGGAGATGTTGCGCGTGCCGCCCGAGCCGGAGCCGTGCTGGTCGACGGCGTCCTTCATGGCTTCCAGGACGACCGGGTTCTGGCCCTGGCCGAGATAGTCGTTGCTGCACCAGACGACGACTTCGCGTTCCGAGCCGTCCTGGCGGGTCCAGGTGGCTCGCGGGAAGGCGCCGCGCTGACGCTTCAGGTCGGCGAAGACCCGGTAACGGCCTTCGTCGCGGATCTGGTCGACGGCGCTGCGGAACGCGGCTTTGTAGTCCATTGCGATCTCTAAACCGACGGCGGATAAGCCGCTGGTCCCCTTGATTACAGGCTCGGCTTTTCGCACCAAGCGCTGCGAGTGTCCATCTACGGGCGTTTACCTAGGAAACAGAAATACCCGATCCGCGTCGTTAACGTTGTTAGCGATGCGCGCTTTTGTCGCCTGAAAGCCTCAAGCCAATTCGCTCAGCCTACCCCGCAAAAGCTGGATCACCGCCGAGAAGTCCTTGCCGGCGAAGCCGTTGGCCGCGAACAGCGCGTACAGCGCCTCGGCCTGGGCCCCCATCGGCGTCGACGCCCCCACCTGGGCGGCCGCGCCCTGGGCCAGCTTCAGGTCCTTGAGCATCATGGCCGTGGCGAATCCGCCTTCGTAGCCGCGATCAGCCGGGGTCTGGGGTCCGACGCCCGGCACGGGACAATAGGTGCTGAGCGACCAGCACTGTCCCGAGGACTTGCTGGCGATCTCGAAGAAGCTGTCGGCGGCCAGGCCCAGCTTCTCGGCCAGGGCGAAGGCCTCGCAGACGCCGAGCATCGAGACGCCCAGCAGCATGTTGTTGCAGATCTTGGCCGCCTGCCCCGCCCCGTGGTCGCCGGCGCGGATCGTGGCGCGGGACATCGGCTCCAGCGCCGCCTCGACCGCCGGAAAATCGCCCGAGTCGCACCCGACCATGAAGGCCAGGGTCCCCGCTTCCGCCGCCATCACCCCGCCGGACACCGGCGCGTCGGCGAAGCGGAAGCCCGCCTCCCCGGCCAGGCGGGCCACGTCGCGGGCGGTCTCGACGTCGATGGTCGAACAGTCGATCAGCAGGGCGGACTTCGGCGCGCCCTTGAAGACCTGCTCGCCATAGACCGAGCGCACGTGCGGACCGGCGGGCAGCATGGTGATCACCACCTCAGCGTCGGCGACGGCCTCGGCCACCGAGCCCGCGGCCTGACATCCGACGGTTGTCGCTCGCGACAGAGCGTCCGCCGAGAGGTCGAAGGCGCGGACCTGACGCCCCGCGCCCGCCTGGTTGGCGGCCATGCCGCCGCCCATGTTGCCCAGTCCGATGAACGCGACGCGAGTCATCCGCTACTCCCTGCAAAGATGAACCGCGCCTCGTTGGGCGCGGCTCTTATGATCATGGATTGCGTCCGTCAGCGCGCCGAGGCGGGCTTGCGGAACTTGTAGACGAACTGGTCGGTCTTGCCGCGGATCGACGGGTCGTAGACGTTGGCCTTGCGCGGATCGGCCGGATCGCGCAGCACCTTGCTTTCGCCCTCGAAGATGAAGCCGGCGGCGGTCACTTCGGACTTCACCACCGCCGGGTCGATGCGGTGCAGGTCTTCGGTGTAGCGGAGGCCGGAGCCGGCCTCGGCCGCATGGTCGATCACCATGTAGACCCCGCCCGGCTTCAGGGCCTTGAAAACCTGGCGGTTGACGACGGACAGGTCCGCCGGTCCCATGAACTTGTCGTGCATGTCGTGATAGTTCTGCGCCGTGAACACCAGGTCCAGTTTCTCGGGCGCGGCGAAGTTCGGCAGGGTGTTCAGGATCACCGTGACGTTCGCATAGGCCGGATCGCGGGCGATAGCGTTCACCGCCGGCTCGCGCTTGGCCATCTTGGTCAGCTCGTCAGGCACATAGGCGTAGACCTTGCCCTTGGGTCCGACGGCCTTCGAGAAGATGCGGGTGAAGTAGCCGCCGCCGGGGATCAGGTCGGCGACCTTGGCGCCCGGCTTGACGCCGGCGAAGGCCAGCACCTCGCCCGGATGGCGGGCCTCGTCTCGAACCATGTCGGCGGCGGGACGGGACGGATCGCTCAGGGCGGCGGCGATGTTGGCCGGGATGGCGGCGGCGGCCG
>NZ_QFQZ01000112.1 GCF_003243465.1 Caulobacter segnis | reverse complement strand
GGAAGAAAAGCTGCGCTTCGCCATCCGCGAAGGCGGCCGCACCGTCGGCGCCGGCGTCGTCTCGAAGATCGTCGAGTAAACGAACGATCCTCAGCGACAGCCGATCTGAACTAAGCGAAGGCCCCGGAGAGAAATCTCCGGGGCCTTTTGCTTGGGAGGCGAGACGAAGGACCGCTATGGGTGGTTAGCATCGTAACAGAGCGATGGGCCGAGCCGCTTGGCCGAGATCGTTCTCTGCACCGTTATCTTTGAGCGCCACATCCCCAAGTGGCCCGTGCCGCCAAAGGGATAGTACGTCCTGCGCCCCACAAAGGTGACCAGGACCGGCAGCACATCATGACAGCCTCCATCCTCCGGCCTCTCGTTCATGACGGCTTCGAGAAGCGGCTGATCGCGCCACTCGAACCAGTCCGTCTTTTTGGGGACTGGGAACGTCTTCGGTGTCCCGGTGGCGCCTTCGACAAAGGTCGAGCCTTCGAACTCGTCGAGCCAGACACCGGAATACTGCTGGGGGCGGCCAATGAAGCCGCCTTCCGAGCAAGACGAAAGCGCCAAGCACAGCACGACTAGGCTGATCGGTCTGAAAGCCATGGTTGAGCTAACCACGTTTCACAAAGCTCTGTAAGAGATGGCAATCGAACGTCCGGCTAAGGGTCGCAAGCCGACCTCCCCAGGTCGGTGCGAACCTTACATCTCGTGGAGGCTGCAGCGTGCAGGGCTGACAGCCCTGCTATCGTCTCGCCGTGAGATGTAAGGATGGCTCCGTTCCCGGGAGAAGGGCTTTCACGCGTGCAAACCCACCGTCATCCCGCGCTTTATGCGCGGGACCCATATCTCCGCCGCACGTGCGGAGAACACTCAAGCGCTCACGTGTAAGCTGAACCATGGGTCCCGCGAACAAGTCGCGGGATGACGGGGTTTTGACGAGGGCGGCGCCAATCCCCGCCTACCCACGAGCGTTCAGCCACCCCAACCCCAACAATCTCAACGCTTTCCGCCCCCGACCCACGAGCCCCCAAAAATTCGACGCATCGCTCCCAAAACCGCCCGCATACTTGTCCTCGCCCCGTCGCGGGGGAGGGCGTTCAGCTGGCGACCGAACGAGCGGCGGGGGTGATCGAGCGGGAAGCGCTGGTCTTGGCCTTTGGGCCGCCTTCGCGACGGATCCGGACGGGCTCCCTGAAACATCGGGACGAAGGCCGGGCGGCGAGGGAGACGGGCGCGGCAGGCGCGGGCTGAAATCGCCCGCGCGGTCCGGAGGGAACGCATCTTCCTCCGCCCGCCCGGGGCCTCTTTCGGAAGCGGGTTAAAACCCCGCGCGTCGAGGGCTCCGGAGCACAGGTCACGCGGAGCGCTCCGGCCTCGGCCGAAACGGTACTCCACGCAATACTCATCCGGGCCCTGCCCGGACGCTCCGCCGCCTCCCCAGCCCGCCGGCCCAAAACGGCGGAAGGGCGCCGCCTTGCGCCTAGCCTTCCACGAACCTCGGGATCGGCCCCACCTGCGGGGTCTGGTCCGGTAGCTCGACGAATTCCTCGTCGACGAAGCACCAGCCCCAGCCCTCGGGCGGATCATAGCCTTCGATGATCGGGTGGCGGGTCGCGCGGAAGTGGGCGGTGGCGTGCTTGCTGGGGCTGTCGTCGCAGCAGCCGACGTGGCCGCAGGTCCGGCACAGGCGCAAGTGCACCCACCAGCCGCCGGTCTTCAGGCATTCCTCGCAGCCCTTGGCGCTGGGAGTGACCAGGCGGATGGCGTCGCCGTGCAGGCAGCTCATGGTCTCAGGCCTCCGCGAGATAGGCGTGGATGGCGGCGACGGCCTGGGCGCCTTCGCCGATGGCCGCGCCGACCCGCTTGACCGAGCCGGCCCGCACGTCGCCGATCGCGAACACGCCCTTGCGGCTGGTCTGCAGCAGCGGATGGCCGGGCGCCAGGTCGGTCCCGGTGCGCACGAAGCCGTGGTTGTCGAGCTCGACCTGGCAGTGGGTCAGCCAGTGCGTGTTCGGCGCCGCGCCGATGAACAGGAAGAGGTGGCTGATCGCCTGGGTGGTCTCGGCGTCGTCCGGACCGCGCCAGCGCACCGTCGACAGCTGGTCGCCTTCGCCATCCAGGGCCACGACCTGGCTTTGGGTGACGACCTCGATGTTGGGCGTGCTCTCGATCCGGTCGATCAGGTAGCGCGACATGGTGGCCGCCAGGCTGGGGCCGCGCACGATCATCCAGACCTTCTTGACCTGGCTGGCCAGATAGACCGCCGCCTGGCCGGCCGAGTTGCCGGCCCCGACCAGGGCGACCTCCTGGCCGGCGCAGAGCTTGGCCTCCAGGGGCGAGGCCCAGTAATGCACGCAGGCGCCCTCGAACTGGTCGAGATTGTCGACGTCCAGCCGGCGGTAGCGCGCGCCGCTGGCGATGACCACGGTGCGGGCCTGGGCGGTCTCGCCGCTGGCCAGGCTGAGGCGGTAGCGACGGGCGCCGTCCGGCTCGCAGATCAGGGAGGCGACCTCGTCGGGAATGGCCAGCTCGGCGCCGAACTTCTGGGCCTGGCCGAAGGCGCGCCCCATCAGGGCCTGGCCGGAAATGCCGGTGGGAAAGCCCAGATAGTTCTCGATCCGGGCCGAGGCGCCGGCCTGGCCGCCGAACGCGCGGCTATCGAGGACCAGCACCGACAGGCCCTCGGACGCGGCGTAGACGGCGGTGGACAGGCCGGCCGGACCGGCCCCGACCACGGCCACGTCATAGAGACGGTCGGCGTCGATCGGCGCGACGAGGCCCAGGCACCGGCCCAGCTGGTGGTTCGAGGGCTGGCGCAGCAGGGTCCCGTTCGGGCAAAGCACGATCGGCAGGGCGCTCTCGTCGACGTCGAAGCGCTCGATCAGCACCCGGGCGCAGTCGACGGTGTCCGGATCCAGGTGCTGGTAGGGATGACCGTTCCGCGCCAGGAACCCCGAGAGGCGGATCACCTCGGCGTCGGCGGCGCGGCCGACGATGATCGGCCCGCCGGCCCCGGTCTCGATCAGGCTGACCCGGCGCAGGATCAGCGCCCGCATGATCCGCTCGCCCAACTCGGCCTCGGCGATCAGCACGGCGCGAAGGCGTTCGGGGGCGATCAGCAGGGCCTCGACGCCGGTGAGGGCGGTGACGTCCACCAGCGAGGGGCGGCCCGACAGCTGGGCGATCTCGCCGACGAACTGGCCGGCCTCGTGCTCGACGATCGGCTGGCGGTCGTTATGGGCGTCGCGCCGGCTGATCGCCACGCGGCCGCTCAGGATGACGAACAGCCCCGGCGACGGCGTCCCGGCGGTCGCCAGCGCTACGCCCGCCTCGGCCTGGACGACCTGGCCAAAGCGCTTCAGGCGATTGATCTCCTCGGCCGTCAGGCCGGGGAACATCTGGGCGCGACGGGTCTCGAAGGTCGTTCCGGTCATGACTCTAGATTGCTTGAGGCGGCTTGGTTGTCATCCCTGGATTGAACGGCGTCTTGCACATTCGTGCGGCCTTGATGCGCCGAGCGCCATTTGGCGACCCGAACATGACGAATAGATCATGACCTCGATTTAAGTCGCTGCCCGGGCTCGGCGCCGCTAGCGTCCGATCACTGATTTGACGCATCCGAAGGGGAGATACCGATGCGCGCCCTGACCAGCCTGGCCGTTCTGGCCGCCGCCTTAGCCGCCGCCGGCGCCGTCCAGGCCGAGCCGTCCGTGAAGATCAAGGACGCCGTCGCCCGTGTGGTGATCATTCCGGAGAACCGGCCGGACGTGAAGGTCGAGTTCCTGACCACCAACGCCAGCCTGCCCCTGACCGTCCGCAACGAGGGCGGCAAGGTCGTCATCGACGGCGACCTGCGCATGAGCCGGATCAACGGCTGCAACAGCCGCAACGGCAAGACCTGGGTCAAGGTGCGCGGCGTCGGCGAGGTGGCCTATGACAACATCCCGCAGGTCGCCATCCGCACGCCTTTGGACGTGCGGGTCGGAGCCGGCGGCGCGGTGTTCGGCGATATCGGCCGTTCGGACAGCGTCGAACTCGCCAACGCCGGCTGCGGCGACTGGACGGTCGCCAACACCCGCGGAAAGCTGGAGGTCAGCCAGGCCGGCTCGGGCGACACGCGGACGGGCTCGGCGAGCTCCGCCGAGATCAGCATCGCCGGGTCAGGCGACGTCAGCACCCAGGCGATCGGGGGCGACCTCGAGGTCAACATCGCCGGCTCGGGCGATGTCTCGGCCGCGCGCATCGGCGGTAAGCTGGAAGGCAATATCGCGGGTTCGGGCGACATCACGGTCGCGGGCGGCCGCAGCCGCGCCGTCGAGGTCAGCGTGATGGGCTCCGGCGACGTCACCTTCAAGGGCGAGGCCGACGAGGTCGAGGTCAGCGTGATGGGCTCCGGCGACGTCCGCATCGCCAAGGTCAATGGCCCCATCAAGAAGCACGTGGCCGGCTCGGGCGACGTGATCATCGGCCAGTAGTGCCGTCACACACACATATATATAAGAGTGAAGGCCCCGGAGATCGCTCCCCGGGGCCTTCTTCATGTCCGGACCGTTCCGTCCAGCGTCTCGCTTAGCGGACGCTGAAGCCGAACAGGTCGCTGGCCGAGATCAGGTCGGCGCCGGCGCGGTCGCGGTCCTTCAGGCTGCCGCCGAAGGTGTAGCGCAGGCCCACCTTGATGGCGTCGGCGTTCAGGTCGGCCAGATCGTCCGACTCGCTGTGCGTGTACTTGGCGAAGGTCGACCAGCCGGTGTTGGCGAACTTGTACTCACCGCCGACGTTCACGTCCCACAGGTCCGCGTTGCGGTTGGTGTCGATGCGCGACCAGGCCGCGCCGGCGTCCAGGCGGAAATTGTCCGTGACGAAGTAGCGGGCGTCGCCGCGCACGGTGTAGAGGTCGGCGTCCTGGTCGTTCGACTGACCGTAGGCCGCGACGCCCGACAGGGTCACGTTCGACAGGTACTTGTGGGCTTCGCCGCCGACGGCCCAGACGGTGTCGTTGGCCGGGCGGGAGAGGGCGGTGAAGCCGCCGACGCGCCAGCTGTCGCCGACCTTGGTGGTCAGGTGGGCGGCGCCCGAGGCGACGGTGTCGTCCGACAGGTCGTTATCCGAGATCGAGACGTCGCCGTTGGCGGTCACGGTCCAGGCGCCCGACAGCGGGATCGCGACCGAACCGTCGACGATCGCCGACGAGCCGTGGCCGCCGCCCAGCTTGGTGTTCAGGTCGGTGTAGTTCACGGCCGCGCCGATCGAGCCCACGTTCTGGGCGAAGGCCGGGGCCGAGACGGCGGCGGCGATCAGGGCGGCGGTGGCGAAGAGCTTGGTATGCATTGGGTCTATCCCCTTGAGTACTGTGGCTCCTCCGGCTGGCGGGACGGTCGTTGTTGGGGGAGGGGCCGCCCAGTCCGCCGGGGAGGGGCGGCATCTATGGAGGTTCGACCGGCGGCTCAAGACCAGCGGCTACGCTTGAGGGGCGATTAATGCATTTTTGTGACACTTGCGGAGGCGAGAATTTCAACTACGCGCAAGCGGGCGCACGTTCATCTCTCGCTTTAACCTGAGAATGTTAAAAGCTGACCGACGTTATGTTTGCGGGGGTCTTGTGCTGGGAGGAAAGGGCGCCTATCCAGAACCCGCCCGACGACTCGAGTCCTTTTCGGACGAGACGAACCGGACAGAGCGCTTGACGAAACCGATTCTGGAACGTACAAGCGCGCCTCTGTTGGACCGGCTGTGAGCTTTCGGGCTCAAACGCGGTTCGCGAGACGCCCGGACATAGCGCCGCTAACTTCCTTCGGGAGGGGTGCAATATCTGGTCATCACCCCCGACAGGCGACTGTTGGGGACATTTGTTTTGCGGACGCTGCGTACGGAGCCCATCTGGGTTCCGAGTTGGTCTTTGAAATGGTTCGAGACGCGGGCGCAGCCCACTAGGAAACCGAGCGATATGGATCGTCAGAACATCCGCATCCGGCTCAAGGCCTTCGATCACCGCGTGTTGGATCATTCCACGCGCGAGATCGTCAATACGGCCAAGCGCACGGGCGCGACGGTGCGGGGCCCCATCCCCCTGCCCACGCTTATCGAGAAATTCACCGTCAACCGTTCGCCGCACGTCGACAAGAAGTCGCGCGAACAGTTCGAGATCCGTACGCACAAGCGCGTCCTCGACATCGTTGACCCGACTCCGCAGACCGTGGACGCGCTGATGAAGCTCGACCTGTCGGCCGGCGTTGACGTCGAAATCAAGCTGTAAGGAGGGCCCGCTTATGACTCTCCCCACCCAACGCACTGGCGTCCTCGCCAAGAAGCTCGGCATGACCCGCTTCTTCGATGAAGCTGGTCAGCACGTGCCGGTCACCGTCCTGTCGCTCGACGGTTGCCAGGTCACGGGCGTGCGCACCGTTGAGAAGGACGGCTACACCGCCCTGCAACTCGGCGCCGGCGCCAAGAAAGCCAAGAACACCTCGAAGGCCCTGCGCGGCCACTTCGCGAAGGCGGCCGTCGAGCCGAAGCGCGTCGTCGCCGAATTCCGCGTCGAGGAAAGCGCCCTGATCGAAGTCGGCGCCGAACTGACGGCCGACCACTTCGTCGCCGGCCAGAAGGTCGACATCCAAGGCGTCACCGTCGGTAAGGGTTTCGCCGGCGCCATGAAGCGCTGGAACTTCGGTGGTCTCCGCGCCACCCACGGTGTCTCGGTCTCGCACCGTTCGCACGGTTCGACCGGTAACCGCCAGGATCCGGGCCGTACGTTCCCGGGCAAGAAGATGGCTGGTCACCTGGGTCAAGAAACCGTCACCACCCTCAACGTCACCGTTTGGAAGGTGGACGTCGAGCGCGGCCTGATCCTGGTCAAGGGCGCTGTCCCCGGCCACGAAGGCAGCTACGTGAAGGTTCGCGACGCCGTGAAGAAGGCTCTGCCTGCCGACGCTCCGCGTCCGGGCGCCTTCCGCAAGGCTGGCGAGGCTCCGGCTGCTGCTGAAACCCCCGCTGATGAGGCCCCCGCGGCTGCGACCGAAGAGGGCGAAGGCTAATGAAACTCGACGTCATCAAACTGGACGGCGGCAAGGCCGGCTCCGTTGATCTCGACGACGCCATCTTCGGCATCGACGACATCCGCGGCGACATCCTGCAGCGCGTCGTGACCTGGCAGCTGGCCAAGCGCCGCTCGGGCAACCACAAGATTCAGGTTCGTAACGAGGTCTCTCGTACGAGCAAGAAGATGTACAAGCAGAAGGGCACCGGCGGCGCCCGTCACGGCTCGCGCCGTGCGGCCCAGTTCGTCGGCGGCGCCAAGGCCCACGGTCCCGTGGTCCGCAGCCACGCCTTCGACCTGCCCAAGAAGATCCGCGCCCTGGCCCTGAAGCACGCTCTGTCGTCGAAGGCCAAGTCGGGCTCGCTGGTCGTCCTGGACAACGTTGCTCTGACCGAAGCGAAGACGGCCGCCCTGCGCGCCAACTTCGACAAGATCGGTCTGAAGAACGCCCTGGTCATCGCCGGTCCGGAAGTGGACGCGAACTTCAAGCTCGCCGCCCGCAACATCCCGAACGTGGATGTCCTGCCGAACGCCGGCCTGAACGTCTACGACGTGCTGCGTCGCCAGACCCTCGTCCTGACCAAGGACGCGGTCGAAGCGATCTCGGCTCGTTTCGCTGAGAAGGAAGCCGCCTAATGGCCGCCACCGCTCGCCACTACGACACGATCCTGTCGCCGGTGATCACCGAAAAGACGACCCTGCTCAGCGAGCAAAACAAGGTTGTCTTCAAGGTGGCCAACGACGCGACCAAGGACGAAATCGCCGCCGCCGTCGAAGAGCTGTTCAAGGTCAAGGTGACCAAGGTCAACACCATCGTGACCAAGGGCAAGACCAAGCGCTTCCGCGGCATCGTGGGTCGTCGCAACGACGTCAAAAAAGCGATCGTGACGCTGGCCGAAGGCCAGTCGATCGACATCACGACGGGGCTCTAAGTCATGGCCTTGAAGCAATTTAACCCGACCAGCCCCGGCCAGCGCGGCCTGGTGCTGATCGACCGCAGCGAACTTCACAAGGGCAAGCCCGAGAAGAAGCTCGTTGAAGGCCTGACCAAGTCGGGCGGCCGTGGCGGCAATGGCCGCGTGGCCGTTCGCTTCCGCGGCGGCGGCGCCAAGCGCCTGTACCGTCTGGTCGACTTCAAGCGCCGCAAGCAAGGCGTGGCCACGGTCGTCCGTCTCGAGTACGACCCGAACCGCACCGCCTTCATCGCCCTGATCAAGTATCAGGCCGACGGCGAGCTGGCCTACATCCTGGCCCCGCAACGCCTGAAGGCCGGCGACGAAGTCGTCACCGGCGAGAAGGTCGACGTGAAGCCGGGCAACGCCTCGCCGCTGCGCACGCTGCCGATCGGCACGATCATCCACAACATCGAGCTGAAGCCCGCCAAGGGTGGTCAGATCGCCCGTTCGGCTGGCGCCTACGCCCAGCTGGTCGGTCGTGACGCCGGCTACGCCCAGATCCGCCTGAACTCGGGCGAACTGCGCATGGTGCTCGACTCGTGCATGGCCACCGTCGGCGCCGTTTCGAACCCCGACCACATGAACCAGAACCTCGGCAAGGCCGGTCGTTCTCGTCACATGGGCCGTCGCCCGCACGTCCGCGGTGTCGCCATGAACCCGGTCGACCACCCCCACGGTGGTGGTGAAGGCCGGACCTCGGGCGGCCGTCACCCGGTGACCCCGGCTGGTAAGCCGACCAAGGGCGCCAAGACCCGCGTCAACAAGGCCACGGATAAGTTCATCATCCGCTCGCGCCACAAAGCGAAGAAGGGCCGCTAAGCCATGACCCGCTCCGTCTGGAAAGGCCCGTTTGTCGACGGGTACCTCCTGAAGAAGGCCGACGCCGCTCTCTCGTCGGGCCGCAAGGACGTCATCAAGACCTGGTCGCGTCGCTCGACGATCATGCCGCAATTCGTCGGCCTGACCTTCGGCGTGCACAACGGCCACAAGCACGTTCCCGTGCTCGTGTCGGAAGACATGGTCGGCATGAAGTTCGGCGAATTCGCGCCGACCCGGAACTTCCCGGGTCACGCCGCCGACAAGAAGGCCAAGAGGAAGTAATCATGGCCAAGCAAAAGCAAGCTCGCCGCCTCGACGGCGCCGAAGCGATGGCCAAGGTTCGCACCCTGCGCACCAGCCCGCGCAAGCTGAACCTGGTCGCTCAGTCCATCCGTGGCCTGAACGTCCAGCGCGCTCTCAACGAGCTCGAGTTCAGCCACAAGCGCATCGCTCAGGACGTCCGCAAGGCGCTGTACTCGGCGATCTCCAACGCCGAGAACAACCACAACCTCGACATCGACTCCCTGGTCGTCGCCGAGGCCTATGTGGGCAAGAACCTGATCATGAAGCGTTTCTCGCCCCGCGCTCGCGGTCGCGCGACGCGCGTTGAGAAGCCGTTCTCCGAGATCACGATCGTGGTCCGCGAACTGGGTGAGGCCGCCTAATGGGTCAGAAAGTCAATCCGGTCGGGCTGCGGCTCGGCGTGAACCGCACCTGGGACAGCCGTTGGTTCGCCGACGGTAACCAGTACGGCAAGATGCTGCACCAGGACCTCGCGGTCCGCGCCGCCCTGAAGAAGCGCCTGTACCAAGCTGGTGTCTCGCGCATCATCATCGAGCGTCCGCACAAGAAGTGCCGCATCACGATCTATGCCGCTCGTCCGGGCGTCATCATCGGCAAGAAGGGCGCTGACATCGACAAGCTCCGCAAGGACCTGTCGGTTCAGACCGAGGGCGAAGTCCACCTGAACATCGTCGAGATCCGCAAGCCGGAAACCGACGCTCAGCTGGTGGCCGAGTCGATCGCTCAACAACTTGAGCGTCGTATCGCCTTCCGTCGCGCCATGAAGCGTTCGATCCAGTCGGCCGTGCGCCTCGGCGCCAAGGGCATCCGGATCAACGTCTCGGGTCGCCTCGGCGGCGCTGAAATCGCTCGGATGGAGTGGTACCGCGAAGGTCGCGTGCCGCTGCACACCCTGCGCGCCGACATCGACTTCGGTTTCGCCGAAGCCAAGACCACCTACGGCATCATCGGCGTGAAGACCTGGATCTTCAAGGGCGAGGTGCTGGAGCATGATCCGATGGCGCTCGACAAGCGCCTGGCCACCGAGTCCGGCCCCGCCGGCGAAGGTGGCGGCCGTGAGCGCGGCGATCGTCCCGACCGGGGCGACCGTCGTGACCGTCGCGATCGCGCCTAAGGATTAGATCGCCATGCTGTCTCCGAAGAAGACCAAATTCCGCAAGCAGTTCAAGGGCCGCATCCACGGCGCCTCGAAGGGCGGCACCCTGCTGAACTTCGGTTCGTACGGCCTGAAGGCCGTCGAGCCGGAGCGCATCACGGCCCGTCAGATCGAAGCCGCCCGTCGCGCCATCACCCGCCAGATGAAGCGTCAAGGCCGCGTCTGGATCCGTATCTTCCCGGACGTGCCGGTCACCGGCAAGCCCGCTGAAGTCCGGATGGGTAAGGGTAAGGGCGCGGTGGACTACTGGGCCGCTCGCGTGGCTCCGGGCCGCATCATGTTCGAAATCGACGGCGTGCCGGACGATATCGCGCGTGAAGCTCTGCGCCTGGGCGCCGCCAAGCTGCCGATCCGCACCCGTGTTGTGACCCGCATCGATGCGGGCGTGGCTCAGGAGGCTTGAGGCTCATGAAGATCGCTGACATCCGGGGCATGACCCCCGACCAGCTGGCCGAAACCCTGATCAGCCTGAAGAAGGAGCAGTTCAACCTGCGCTTCCAGGCCGCCACGGGCCAGGTCGAAAAGACCCACCGCGTCAACGAGATCCGCAAGGATATCGCGCGGATCAAGACCGTGCTGCGCGCCAAGGCCGCGGCTTAAGGAGAAC
>NZ_QFQZ01000016.1 GCF_003243465.1 Caulobacter segnis | reverse complement strand
GGAAGTCGATGAATACGCCCCTCTCCGTCGCCCCTTCGGGTCGACACCTCTCCCACAGGGAGAGGATTTGGCCTAAAGCGACCGCATGACGCTCGACTGCCGCCTCTACCTGATCACCCCGCCCGCCCTGCCCGATCTGGCCGCGTTCGGCCGGACGCTGGCCCAAGCCCTCGAAGGCGGCGACGTGGCCGCCCTGCAGATCCGGCTGAAGGACGCGCCGGACGACGTGGTCGCCGCGGCCGTCGACGTGCTGGCCCCGATCGCCCAGGCGCGCGACGTGGCCGTGATCCTGAACGACCGCCCCGACCTCGCCGCGCGGCTCGCCGTCGACGGCGTCCACATCGGACAGTCGGACATGCCCTACAAGGACGCCCGCAAGTTGATGGGCCAGCGGATGATCGGGGTGACCTGCCACGACAGCCGGCATCTGGCCATGGAGGCTTCCGAGGCCGGCGCGGACTACGTCGCGTTCGGCGCCTTCTTCCCGACCACCACCAAGGACGCGCCGACCACCGCCGATCCCGAGATCCTGACCATCTGGCAGGAGACGATGGAGACGCCGTGCGTGGCCATCGGGGGGATCACCGCCGCCAACGCCGGCGGCCTCGCCACGGCGGGCGCGGACTTCCTGGCGGTCTCGGCCGGCGTCTGGGCCCACCCGGAAGGCCCCGCGGCCGCCGTGGCCGCCCTGAACGCCGCGATCGCCGAAGGCCTCGCCGCCCGTAAGTAAACGTCAGGTCGTCCGGCCGCTTGTGACGCGCCGCACACAGGCCTAGCGTCCTCTCCAGCGAACAAAACCTGGGGAGGACGCTCGACATGAAGCGGCTCGTAGTGTGTTTGCTTAGCGTAACGGCGATGGCCGTCTCGACCTCCGCCGCCAGCGAGACCTGGAAACTGGCGCCGGGCGAAACCAAGACCTATTACGACGCGGACTTCTCCCGCGTCGACCAGTCCACCGGGCTCGTCGTCACCCGCATCGCCGAGGGCAAGGCCAACGGCCCCTATCACAACTGGCCCGCCAGCAAGGGACCAATCCTGCTGTTCGCCCTGGACTGCGCGGCTGACAAGTGGATGGACTTGGGCATGGACTTCGACGGGACCAAGGGCCTGCCCAAGGGGTGGCGCAAGGAAGCCAAGGTCGACGACATCGGGGGCGCGGTCGGCAAGTCCGGCAAGCTCTTGTGCGAGACCCGGGACAGCCTGCCGAAGGTGGAGCTGCCCTAAACCCACCATCCGATTTCCCCGGCGAATGCCGGGGCCCAGGTGGAAAGCGCTGAGGTGGGCTCCAGAAGCGGGGACGTCTTCCCGTCATCCCAAGCGCCATAGGATCTGGGCCCCGGCATTCGCCGGGGAGGTTGGATTTGAGAAAAGACCCGTTACCCCCTGAATCCGCCCCACCTTGCCTTCGCGCCTGTGGACGACTAGGTTCCGCGCCCGTTCTTTCACACCGTCGACCTACCGCTCCGCCGCCGGACTTTCCGGCGGGCGTCGACGGCTTCATTGAGGATAGCCGCCCGTGCCCACGCCTTCCGCCCTCCTGAACGTCATGATCGACGCGGCCCGGAAGGCCGCCCGGGGCCTGGCCCGCGACTTCGGCGAAGTCACCGAGTTGCAGGTCTCCAAGAAGGGCGCGGCCGACTTCGTCACCAACGCCGACCTCAAGGCCGAACAGACCCTGTTCGAGATCCTGACCAAGGCTCGCCCCGGCTATGGCTTCCTGGGCGAGGAGCGCGGCATGGTCGAAGGCACCGACAAGACCCACACCTGGATCGTCGACCCGCTGGACGGCACCACCAACTTCCTGCACGCCATCCCGCACTTCGCGGTCAATATCGCCCTGCAGCGCGAGGGCGAGGGCATCGTGGCCGGCGTGACCTACAACCCGATCACCAACGACCTGTTCTGGGGCGAGAAGGGCAAGGGCGCGTTCCTGGGCGCCGAGAAGCGCCTGCGGGTCGCCGCCCGCCGTCACCTGGACGAGAGCGTCCTGGCCACCGGCGTGCCCTTCGCCGGCAAGCCGGGCCACGCCCAGTTCCTGAAGGAGCTGCACCAGGTCAGCCAGAAGGTCGCCGGCGTCCGCCGCTTCGGCTCGGCCGCCCTGGACCTGGCCTGGGTCGCCGCCGGCCGCTTCGACGCCTACTGGGAGCGCAACCTCAATCCGTGGGACGTCGCGGCGGGGATCCTGATGATCCAGGAATCGGGCGGCAAGATCACCACGATCGACGAGAGCGACCTCGACCTCGTGGCCGGCAAGTCGCTGCTGGCGAGCAACCAGGACCTGCACCCGCAGATCCTGGAGCGCCTGCGCGCGGCTTAGTCGGGTTGATCGGAGACCCGGCGACCGATCCGAAGGATGTCGCCGGGCTCGCAATCCAAGAACTCGCAGATCTTCTCGAGCGTCTCGAAACGCACGCCCTTCACCTTGCCTTGCTTGAGCAGGGACAAATTGGCCTCGGTAATGCCCACATAGGCCGCGAGGTCCTTCGACTTGACGTTCCGCTCGGCCATCATCACGCCGAGCTTGACCACTATAGGCATCAGACGATTTGAGCGTGATCGTCGGCGATCGTCGAGGCCTTGACCATGACCACGGCGATGACGGTCAGGGTCACGGCGTAGATGACGGTCAACAAGCCCGTCGCGCCCGCGTAGCTCGCGCTAAAGACGCTAACCGAAAAGAAGACGGAACTGTCGCCAGTCGCCAGGTCCATGACCTTACGGGCGCCGTCCGCCACCAAGGCGGCAAGACCACCAGCGAAGGGCGAGAGCACCACAAAGGTAAGCCCGGCCATGGAGAACCGCACCAGCCCATCGACCGTGCGCCGCGCCAGCATTCGTCCCCGCGCGAGCTCAAAGAAGCAGCCGCAGGCCTGTAAGAGGCCGTAGGCCAGGACCGCGAGCGGAAGCTGCAGCACCGCCGCTCCCAGTTGCCCGCTGACATAACCCTTGATGTCGGGCGGACCGGAGGACGGGCAGAGTGCGCGCGCGCCGGGCGTGCAGGACTTCTGGCGCGTGCTATCGAACTCGGCTGACACGCTGGCGGTCTTCCCGCCGACCGCCCAGGCGACCGGCCGCGCCCGCCAACCCGAGATCGCGGAGCCGATCAGGCTGACCACGACCGCCAACGTCAGCGCCGTGGCCACGATTCCAGTGAACAACGCCATCGCGCCGCTGACGCGGCGCAGCCAGCGCCCTTCCGCCTTCTCACCCATGTTCGATCCTCCCAGGCCAAAATTATCGTCAAACAATAATCTCTTTTCGTCAAGCGGCGGAAATCGCGATTATCAATCCCCCTAGCCAAACCGTCACACACGCGCGCTAAATCGCGCGCCATGACCCTGCTGACCCGTCGCGCCCTGACCACCGCCGCCCTCGCCGGCACGTTCCTCCCGGGCCTGGCCCGCGCCCAGAGCCGCAAGCCGGTCGTCATCGGACACCGCGGCTGCAGCGGCGAGCGGCCCGAACACACGGCGCTCGCTTATGAGCGCGCCATCGAGCAGGGCGCGGACTTCATCGAGCCGGACCTGGTCCCGACCAAGGACGGCCACCTCGTCGCCCGCCACGAGAACGAGATCGGCGGCACCACCGACGTGGCCAGCCGTCCCGAGTTCGCCGCCCGGAAGGCGACCAAGATCATCGACGGCCAGTCGATCACCGGCTGGTTCACCGAAGACTTCACCCTGGCCGAGATCAAGACCCTGCGTGCCCGCGAGCGGCTGCCGCAGCTGCGTCCGGCCAGCGCCGCCTTCGACGGCCAGGCCCAGATCCTGACCTATGAGGAAGTCGTCGCCATCGCCCGCTCGGGCAGCCAGCGCACGGGTCGGACCATCGGGACCTATCCGGAACTCAAGCACCCGACCTATTTCGCCTCGATCGGCCTGCCGACCGAGGACCGCTTGGTCGCCAAGCTGAAGGCCCTGGACCTGAACTCGGCGACCGCCCCGGTGTTCGTCCAGTGCTTCGAGGTCGGGCCGCTCAAGCGCCTGCGCGCCAAGACCCCCGCGCGTCTGGTCTTCCTGGTCGCCGGCGAGGGCGGGCCGGCCGACCTGCCGGGCGTCAAGTACGCCGACCTCGTGACCGCCCGGGGGCTGAAGGAGGTCGCGATCTACGCCGACGGCCTGGGTCCGGAAAAGACCATGGTCGTGCCGCAGGACCCCAACGCCCTGCTGCCGGCCACGGACCTCGTGAAGAACGCCCACGCCGCTGGGCTGGTGGTCCACCCCTGGACCGTGCGGGCCGAGAACTACTTCCTGCCCGCGACCCTGCGGAAGGGCGATCCGAAGGACCCGACGTTCCTAGCCCAGCACGGCGACGCCATCGCGGTGCTGAAGGCGCTGTACGCCGCCGGCGTCGACGGCGTGTTCAGCGACTTCCCGGGCCTGGCCGTCGCCGCGCGCGGCTAAAGCGCTCTTGCCCACCCAGGGCGGACCGGTGCAGCGTGCCGGTCCTGCGCCTTGGGGAAGAGTTTCATGAAGTTCCGTCACGCCACTGTCTCGCTGGCGGCCATCGCCGCCTTGTCGCTGGGCGCCGTTTCGTCCGCCCTGGCCTCGCCGGGCTCTGAGACGCTGGACAAGGTCGCCGTCGACTTCGTGCGCCTGACGCTGGAGGCCGGCGAGCGCGAGCCCGGCTATGTTGACGCCTATTACGGACCCAAGGATTGGCAGGCGGCCGCGAAACAGTCCCCGCGCCCGGTCTCGGTGCTGCGCAAGGAAGCCGATCGCCTGCAAGGGCTGCTGGCCAAGGTCCCGGACAAGGACCTCACCACCGACCAGCGCCGCCGCAAGCTGTTCCTGAAGGGCCAGGTCAAGGCCGCCCAGACGCGGCTGGCCATGATTGCAGGCGACAAGTTCAGCTTCCAGGACGAAGCCCAGGGCCTGTTCGGCGTAAGGCCCGTTCTCAAGCCGCTGAAGACCTACGATCCGATCCTGGCAAGGATCGACAGGCTGGTCCCCGGCAAGGGCGACCTGGCCGCCCGCGTCGACGCCTTCCAGGCCGTCTACGTGATCCCGACCGACCGGCTGGAGCCGGTGATGAAGGCCGGCATCGCCGCCTGCAAGGCCAAGACCGAGGAACACATCAAGCTGCCGGCCGGCGAACGCTTCGACCTGTCGTTCGTCACCAAGAAGCCCTGGAGCGGCTACAACTGGTACCAGGGCGGCGCCCACAGCCTGATCGAGATCAACACCGACCTGCCGATCTATATCAGCCGCGCCTTGGACCTGGGCTGCCACGAGGGCTATCCCGGCCACCACGTGCTGAACGCCCTGCTGGAAGAGAAGCTGACCAAGGCCAAGGGCTGGGTGGAGTTCAGCGTCTATCCGCTGTTTTCGCCGCAGTCGCTGATCGCCGAGGGCAGCGCCAACTACGGCATCGCCCTGGCCTTCCCCGGCAAGGCCAAGACCGAGTTCGAGCGCGACAAGCTCTATCCACTGGCGGGCCTGGATCCGAAGACGGCCGCCGCCTATGGCGCGCTGATGGACGCCAAGGCCGCCCTGGCCCAGAGCGAGCTGACGATCGCGGCGGCCTATCTGGACGGCAAGATGAGCAAGCCCGAGGCGGTGAAGGCCCTGGCCAAGTACGGCCTCACCTCGACCGCACGCGCCGAAAAGCGCCTCTCCTTCATCGAGGCCTACCGCTCGTACGTCATCAACTACAGCCTGGGCCAGGACCTGGTCCGCGCCCACGTCGAGCGGGCCGGCAAGACCGAGGCCGCGCGCTGGGCGGCGATGGAGCGGGTGATCAGCGAGCCGACGACCCCCGCGGATTTGGCGCGGTAAGCCCCTTCCCCCTCGCGGGGAAGGGGTTGGGGATGGGGGCGCCAGCTCCGCTTTGGCGAACGTCAGCGCTGACACCCCCACCCCTGCCCCTCCCCGCAAGGGGGAGGGGTTCTCATCATCACGCCGCCTCCACCCCGAACTGCAGGCTGGCCAGGCGGGCGTAGAGGCCGCCCTTGGCGAAGAGCTCGGCGTGCGTGCCCTGCTCGACGACACGGCCCTCTTCCATGACCACGATCCGGTCGGCCTTGAGCACCGTGGCCAGACGGTGAGCGATAACGAGGGTCGTCCGGCCCTCCATGGCGGCGGTCAGGGCCTGCTGGACCAGGCGCTCGCTCTCGGCGTCGAGGGCGCTGGTGGCCTCGTCCAGCAAGAGGATCGGCGCTTCGCGGGCCAGGGCGCGGGCGATGGCCAGGCGCTGGCGCTGGCCGCCCGACAGGGTCTTGGCGCGTTCGCCCACCGGCGTGTCGAAGCCCTGCGGCAGGGCCGACAGGAAGCCTGCGGCCTGGGCGGCCTCGGCGGCGGCCTTGAGCTCGGCCTCGGCGGCGTCCTCGCGGCCGAAGCGGATGTTGTCCAGCGCCGAGCCAGAGAACAGCGGCGAGTCCTGGGCGACCAGGGCCATGCGGGCGCGGACCTCGGCCGGGTCGGCGTCGCGCAGGTTCACGCCGTCCAGGCGGATGGCGCCCGACTGCGGGTCGTAGAAGCGCAGGAGAAGCCGCAGGACGGTGCTCTTGCCCGCCCCCGAGGGACCGACCAGGGCCACGGTCTCGCCGGCCTTCACCGACAGGTCGAAGCCGTTCAGGGCGGGCAGGTCCGGGCGGCCCGGATAGGCGAAGGTGACGTTCTCGAACGCGATCTCGCCCCGGGCGGGCGTCGGCAGGGCCTTCGGCATGGCGGGGGCGGCGATGCCGGGACGGGCGTTCAAAAGCTCGGAGATGCGGTCCATGGCGCCCGACGCCTTCTGGACGTCGCCCCAGACCTCGCCCAGGGCGCCGATCGAGCCGGCGGCCATCACCGCCAGCATGGCGAACTGGGCCAGGGTGCCGCCGGTCATCTCGCCTGACAGCACCAGGCGCGCGCCGGTCCAGAGCAGCAGGGTGATGCCGCCGAAGGCCAGGGTGATGACCATGGCCGTCATGCTGGCCCGGGTGGCGATCCGCTGGACCGAGGCCTTGTAGGCCATCTCCACCGCCCCGGCGAACCGGGCCGAGGAGGCCTTCTCGCGCCCGAAGGCCTGCACGGTCTCCAGGGCGTCCAGGCTCTCGCCCGCATAGCCGACGGCGTCGGCGAAGCGGTCTTGCGCCGTGACGGTCAGCTTGCGCACCCGGCGGCCGACCAGGAACATCGGGGCCAGGATCACCGGCACCATCAGCACGATGAAGCCCGCCAGCTTGGGCGAGACCACCGCCATGTAGCCGAGGCCGCCGACCAGGCTGAGGATATTGCGCAGGGCGATCGAGGCCGAGGCCCCGACCAGCTGCTCGATAAGCGAGACGTCCGTGGTCAGGCGCGACAGCACCTCGCCGGTGCGGGTCTTGAGGAAATATTCCTGGTCCAGCGTCAGGGTATGGCCATAGAGCGCCCGGCGCACGTCGGCCACGACCCGCTCGCCCAGCCGGGTGACGAAAAAGAATCGCAGGGCCGTCGCCACCGCCAGCACCATGGCCACGGCGCCGAGGGCGACGAAGGCGCTATTGATTTCGCTTCCCTGGCCCTTGGCGAATCCGTGGTCGATGACCTCCTTGAAGGCCGCCGTCAGGCCCAGGGTCGCGCCCGTCGAGAACAGCAGGAAGAAGCCGGCGGCCAGGCCGTCACCCTTGTGGGCGGCCACGAACGGCAGCAGGTGGGCCAGGGGTCGGATGTCCTTGCGGCGGGGCCGCCGGGCCTTGGCCTCGGCCATGCCCTGGACCAATTCCGCTCCCGCGCCGGGGCGGCCTTCGGCCTTTTGCTCGCCGGCCGTTACGTCGGTCATCAACTGTCCCTTGCCAAAATCGCGCGCGTTCTTTATAGCCGCGCGTCTTCGAGGGCCACCCCGCGCGTGCGCGGTTTGGCGCTTACCCCATTCTCACTCGCCGGCTTAGTCGGTCTGGATCGCCGCCATGAAACAAGACATTCACCCCGACTACCACTTCATCACCGTCACCCTGACCGACGGCTCGAGCTATCAAACCCGCTCGACCTACGGCAAGGAAGGCGCGACCCTGGCGCTGGATATCGATCCGCGCACCCATCCGGCGTGGACGGGCGGCAACGCCCAGCTGATGGACCGTGGCGGCCGCGTCTCGCGCTTCAACGCCAAGTTCGCCGGCTTCACCGGCAAGAAGGCCTAAGCACCCTTCTCGCCGTAAGGGCGACGGAAAGCCGGCTCCGCGCATCGCGGGCCGGCTTTTTCTGTGTTTGAACCTAGGGCGCGGCGCTCAAATAGCACCGTCATTCTCACCCCCGTGGCGAGAACCCCTGGTTCAGCTGACACGTGAGATGCAAGCGGACCGCCAGCGGTCCGCCCTTACCGCCCTTGCGGCGGACAGAGGGGTTCCCGCCACAAGGGCGGGAATGACGGCTGGATTTGGGATGACTTTTTAGGTCTCCCTCAGCCCTCCTCCACCTCGTACGGATCATCCCCGCGATCGCGCATCAGGTCGGTCGCGGTGAAGTCCAGCGCGTCCTCGGCGTCGTCGAAGCACAGCTCCGACACCGTCTGGTCACGCACCGAAATCCCGGCCTTGTGGGTGCTCTCAGGATCGCCTGTGACCAGCGGGTGCCATTGCGGCAGGTCCTTGCCCTCGTGCAGCCGGCGATAGGCGCAGGAGGGCGGCATCCACTCGAGATCCTCGATGTTGTGCGGCGTCAGCTTGATGCAGTCCGGCACCGTCTTCTTGCGGTTCGGATAGTCCTTGCAGCGGCACAGGTGCTCGTCGAACAGCTGGCAGTGCACGCGGGTCGGGACGATCTCGCCCGTGTCCTCGTCCTCGAAGCGGACCAGGCAGCACAGGCCGCAGCCGTCGCACAGGCTTTCCCACTCGGGGACGGTCATCTGGGCGAGCGTCTTGGTCCGCCAGAAAGGTTTGCTTGAACTCATGGCCTCGTCCTAAACCCGAATGACCCGGCGACCAACCAGAGCCTGACCCTAACCGTGACCGACTCGACGCCGCCGACCGACGAGACCCCGCCGCCGGAGGCCCCCGCCGCGCCGTCGCCGGCCGCCGAACCGCCGCTCCGCCTCGAGGCAAAGCCCGCCAAGCGGCGCGGCATGTGGCGGGTCTGGGCGTGGCTGTTCGTCGGCCTTGTGGCCGCGATCCTGCTCACGGTCATGGCGGCGGCCGGCGGCGCCTATGTGGTCTGGGACAAGTATCTGAAGGACACCCCGCAATTACCCCCGCGCGAGGCGCTGTTCGCCCTGAACCGCGCGCCCGCCATCCGCTTCGAGGACCGCTACGGCCAGGTGATCGCCACGCGCGGCCCTCGCTACGGGCGGCGGGTCACGGTCGACGAGCTGCCGCCCTATGTCGCCCAGGCCTTTCTGGCGGCCGAGGACCGGCGGTTCTACCAGCACGGCGCGATCGACGTTCAGGGCGTCTTCCGGGCCGCCTGGATCAACTGGCGCGCGGGACGCACGGTGCAGGGCGCCTCGACCCTGACCCAGCAGCTGGCCAAGGGCCTGTTCCTCAGCCCCGACCGGGTCATCAAGCGCAAGCTGCAGGAGATGCTGCTGGCCCATCGCCTGGAACAGGTGCTGACCAAGGACGAGATCCTCGAGATCTATCTGAACCGCATCTATTTCGGCGCCGGAACCTATGGCCTGGACGGCGCGGCCCAGACCTATTTCGGCAAGTCGGCCAGCCAGCTGACCCTGTCGGAGGCGGCTTTGCTGGCCAGCCTGCCCAAGGCGCCCACGCGCCTGGCGCTCAACCGCGACCTGGAGCGGGCGCTGGCGCGCTCGCGCCTGATCCTGGCCAATATGCGCGCCGAGGGCTGGATCACCGACCGTGAGGAACGGGACGCGCTGGCGGACCGCCCCGCCCTATCGCCGATCGGGCAGGACGAGGGCGACTTCGGGTGGGTGCTGGACTACGCCACCGGCGAGGCGGTCAAGATCGCGGGCCCGAACGCCCCGGACCTCGTCGTGCGCCTGACGATCGATCCGCTGCTGCAGCGCGAGGCGGCCCAGACCATCCGCGAGACCATCGCCGTCGACGGCCCCACCTCGGGCGCCAGCCAGGCCGCCCTGCTGTCGCTGTCGTCCGACGGGGCGATCCGGGCGATGATCGGCGGGACCGACTATGTCGAAAGCCCCTTCAACCGCGCCGTCCAGGCCCGCCGCCAGCCGGGCTCGACCTTCAAGCCGTTCGTCTACGCCACGGCCGTCGAGCACGGCGTCCTGCCAACCGATATCCGGGTCGACGAGCCCGTGAAGTTCGGCGACTGGGCGCCGGAGAACTATGGCGGCGGCTATCGTGGTCCGATGAGCGTCGAGCAGGCCCTGATCGCCTCGACCAACACCATCGCCGCGCAGTTGGGCCACGAGGTCGGCGGGGCCGCGATCGGCGAGCTCGCGCGCCGCTTCGGGATCACCAGCCTGCCCGAGACGCCGGACCTGTCGGTGGCGCTGGGCTCGTACGAGGTGAACCTGCTGCAGCTGACCTCGGGCTTCCAGGTGCTGCAGCTGGGCGGGATCCGGCTCGAGCCCTACCTGATCCAGTCGATCGGCACCCAGGGCGGCCAGGAGATCTGGGCCCACCAGCCGCCCGAGGCCGAACGCCGCGTCTACGACATCGGCCACGCCAGCATCATGGTGCGGATGATGGAAAAGGTGGTGACCGAGGGCACCGCTCGCCGCGCCGAGTTCGGTCGCCCCGCCGCCGGCAAGACCGGCACCAGCCAGAACTGGCGCGACGCCTGGTTCGTCGGCTTTACGCCCGACTACGTCACCGGCGTCTGGGTCGGCAATGATGACGAGCGGCCAATGAACAAGGTGGTCGGCGGCGATCTTCCCGCCGGCATCTGGCGGCGCTTCATGGTCGCCGCCCACGCCTCCCTGGCGGTCAGCGACTTCCCGTGGCTGCTGGCCGATCCGCTCGTCGAGAGCAAGCCCGACCCGCGCAACGGCTTCTACGAAGGCCTGGCGGCGGAGCTGGGCCGCGCGGCCGCGGAGCGGGAGGGCGCGGACGCGCCGGCGGAGCCGGTGAACTAGCGCCTCCTCCCTACCGATACCCCGTCATCGACGTCGGCCGATCGCTGGCTTTCGTCGCCCAGCTCTTGTTCGGCTTGGCGCTCATCGTAAAGACCAGCTCGCCGCCGGAGACGATCTCCTCGTGCTTCAGGAAGGCCCGGGTCAGCGGCTCGCCGTTCAGCGTGACCTTTGCGACGTAAGGCGCGGCGTCGGACAGCCCCAAGGTCCGCACCGTGAACCGCTTGCCGTTCGGCAGGTTGAGGTTCGCCCGCTCCACGAACGGCCGGCCAATCGCATACTCGTTCGACGCCGGCGTCACCGGGTAGAAGCCGAGGCTCGTGAACATCAGCCACGCAGACATCTGGCCCAGGTCGTCATTGCCCGACAGCCCTTCGGGCGCCGGCTTGTACTGGCTGTTCACGATCTGGGCCAGACGGGCCTGGGCCCGCCAGGGCGCGCCGGCGTAATTGTACATATAGGCTACGTGATGGCTGGGCTCGTTGCCGTGTATGTACTGGCCGATCAGGCCGGCGATGTCCTCGGCGTGCGAGTAGTCGAGCTTGGAATTGTCGAAGTCGAACATGGCGTCCAGCTTCTTCACGGTCGCCGCGTCGCCGCCCAGCGTCCTGACCACCCCGCCCAGGTCCTGCGGCGCGAACCACGAATATTGCCAGGCGTTGCCCTCGGTGTAGTCCGAGCCGTAGTTGATGGCGGTCGGATTGAACGGCTCGCGATAGGTTCCATCGGACTTGCGAGCCCGCAGGAAGCCGGTCTTGGCGTCGAAGCTGTTGCGCCAGTAGGCGGCGCGCTTCTCGAAGGTGGCGGCGACATCCATCTGGCCCAGGTCGCGGGCCATGCGGGCGATGGTCCAGTCGTCATAGGCGTATTCGACCGTCTTGGACGCGGCTTCCGGTTCCTTGTCGATCGAAACGTAGCCGAGCTTCATGTAGTCGCCGAGGCCGCCGTAAGGCGCATAGGTCGCGCTCTTGACCATGGCGTCGAGCGCCGCCCCGCCGTCATAGCCGCGAATGCCCTTCATCCAGGCGTCGGCGATGACCGGCACGGCGTGATAGCCGATCATCGTCCAGGTCTCTTGCCCGTGGAACTGCCAGACGGGCAGGATCCCGTAGGGGCTATGGCGCTGCGAGGCGATCAGCGAATTGACGACATCGTTGGTGTAGTCGGCGGGCTGGACCAGGGTCAGCAGCGGGTGCTCGGCCCGGAAGGTGTCCCACAGCGAGAAGGTCGAGTGGAAGGTGAAGGGGCGGCCGTCCAGCTTGCCTTCATGAACCTGATCGTCGGGCCCGCGATAGCGCCCGTCGGCGTCGGCGAAGACGCTGGGGGCCAGCAGGGTGTGATAGAGCGCGGTGTAGAGCGTCTTGCGCATTGGCGCGGGCGCGGCGATGTCCACGGCCGACAGCGCCGTCTCCCAGGCGGCCTTGGCGCGGGCGCGCTGGGCGTCGAAGTCGAAGCCGGGTTCGTCGCTGGCGAGGTTGGCGATCGCTCCGTCCTCGCTGACCGAGGACAAAGCCACCTTCACCGTCAGCGGCGCGTCGAGCTGGCCGAAGTCGAAGACGCCGACCAGCGCGCGGCCCTGGATCTGGGCGCGGTCCTCCGGCGTCCGCCCGGGCTGGGCGAAGCCCTTGTAGGGCACGTCGGTCTCGCGATTGTGGAAGGCCTGGCCCGCCAGCGGCTTGTCGAAGCGGATGGCGAAAAACAGCTTGCGTCCCGGCGCCCAGCCGCGCGTCTCGCGATAGCCGGTGATCGTCCCGTCGGGCGCCACCCGCAGCCGCGACCACAGCACCTTGCCCGGATAGTTGTAGATCGAGCTGCGCAGGTCGATCAGCACCTGCGCCCTCTGGCCCTTGGGGAAGGTGTAGCGATGCAGCCCGGTGCGCAGGCCGGCGGTCAGCTCGGCGCGCACCTGACTGTCGCTGAGGGTGACGGCGTAGTAGCCCGGCTGGGCCACCTCGGTGGCGTGGCTGTAGCGCGAGCGATAGCCGCTGCCGGGCTTGTCGGCCTCGCCCGGTTCCAGCTTGGCCTCTCCCACCACAGGCGTCAGCAGGATGTCGCCGAGGTCGGAATGGCCCGCGCCCGAGAAATGGGTGTGCGAGAAGCCGAGGATGGTGGGATCGCCGAAGCGATAGCCGGCGGCGCGGGCATAGCTCTGCTTGAACGGCAGGACGTCGGTGTCGGGGCTCAGTTGCACCATACCGAACGGGACCACCGCGCCGGGGAAGGTGTGACCGTCGCCGCCCGTGCCGATGAACGGGTCCACGGCGTCGTAGGCGGAGGTCTGGGCGTGCGCCGTCGCCGCCAGGAGAGCGAGGCTGGCGGTCAGGGCGGGAAGCAGGCGCATCGGGAACTCCGCAACGTGGGCGGAGGCACCCTATCGGCTAGGCGGCGCCTTTCAAGGCTCGCTCCACCGCCGCCATGGCGTGCAGGGTGGTGGTGTCGAAGACCGGCACGGGGCTGTCGTCCTGGCCGACCAGCAGCATGATCTCAGTGCAGCCCAGGATGATCGCCTGGGCGCCGCGGTCGACGAGGCGCGCGATCACCGCCCTGTAGGCTTCGCGCGAGGCGTCGAGCACGCGGCCGGCGACCAGCTCCTCATAGATGATCCGGTGCACGGCGGCGCGGTCGTCGGCGTCGGGGGTCAGCACCGTCAGGCCGTGCTGGGCCTCGAGGCGGCCGCGATAGAAATCGTGCTCCATGGTGAAGGCCGTGCCCAGCAGGCCGACCGTGGAGAGCCCGGCGGCCTTGATCGCCTCGCCCGTCGGATCGGCGATATGCAGCAGCGGAATGCGCACCGCCGCCTCGATCGCGTCCGCCTCGCGGTGCATGGTGTTGGTGCAGAGCACCAGGAAGTCGGCGCCGCCGGCCTCCAGGGCCCGCGCGGCGTCGGCCAGGCGCCGGGCCAGCTCGGGCCAGCGCCCGGCGTGCTGCAGACGCTCGATCTCGGCGAAGTCGAACGACCACATTAGCGTTCGCGCCGAGGCCACGCCGCCCAGCCGCGCGCGCACGGCCTCGTTGATCAGCCGATAGTACTGGGCCGAGCTTTCCCAGCTCAGGCCTCCGATCAGTCCGATCAGGGCTTGTTCGGTCATGGCGGGCTCCGCGCGGTCGACGCCACACCACCTAGCAGGCGGGAGCGCGCTAAAGAACCTCCCGCCGCGCCAGATGCAGGACGGCGGCGATCAGGGCCAGCGCGCCGAGCCCGCCGCCGAGGGCCAGGGCGGTCTCGCTCCGCCAGGCGTCGCGCGCCAGCATGTTGACCGGCATCTGCCATGGGAAGAACACCCCTTGCTTGGCGCTGGTCGCCACCACCGAGAAGAAGGTCCCGCCGATTCCCAGGGCCAGGGCCGGCACGAAGCTGGAGAACCGCAGCGCCGTCCAAAGCTGGATGGCGATCATCAGCAGGGCGGCGGCCACCATCTTGCCGCTCAGCAGCAGGGCCTTCGCGACATCGAGCGTCCCCGTCGGCGCCACGGCCGGCTTCAGCGCCGCGGCGCCGGAGATCGCGGCCCAGGCGATCAGCGCGTTCAGCGCGGTCATGATCGCGACCAGCACTACGACGCAGACCGCCTTGGCGGCGTAGAGCTTCCAGCGCGCCACCGGCAGGGCGCGCAGATGATCCCAGGCGCGCGGGCCATGCTCCATCTGGGCCACGAGCGCCGTCAGGGCGGTGACGCTCATCGGCAGCATGAAGAAGGCCCAGATCCCCGTCGATGTCTGCAGCAGCGTCTCCCAGGAGGAGGGATGCTTGTTCCGCAGCAGGGCGAAGAACGTGAAAATGCCGATCAGGGAAGGCGCGGCCAGCACCAGCACGGCGGCCAGGGATCGATTCAGCTTGCGCAGTTCGACGGACAGGACGGCGAGCATCAGGCGGCCTCGGCTTGTTGCTGGCGAGAGTTGGCGACGCGGCGATAGATGTCCTCCAGGGACCGTTCGCGCGGACCGATGGCGAAGACGGGCGCGCCGCCCTCGACCAGCAGGCGGGTGATGGCGGCGGCGGCCTGGTCGGGGTCCTCTCCGGGGCGAAGCGCCACGGTCAGGCCGGTCTCCGCGGCGACGGGCGAGCGTCCCTTGGCCAGCAGCAGGGTCACCGCGCGGGTGTCGTCGCCGGTCCGCAAGATCAGCTCCGGCGCCAGATCGGCCTTCAGCCGAGCCAGCTCGCCCTCCAGCACCAGGCGCCCGGCGTCCACCACCCCGACGTGGCTGGCGACCTGCTCGATCTCGCCCAGCAGGTGGCTGGACAGCAGCACCGTCGCGCCCGTCCGTTCGGGCAGGCTCTTCAGGAAGCGGCGCATGTCGGCGATGCCGTCCGGATCGAGGCCGTTGGTGGGCTCGTCCAGCAGCAGCACCGGGGGCGCGCCCAGCATGGCGCGGGCCAGCCCCAGCCGCTGGCGCATGCCCAGAGAGTAGCCGCCGACCTTGCGGTGGCCGTCGCGGCGCATCTCGACCACCTCCAGAACCCGCTCGACCTCGCTGGCGCCCAGGCCCAGCAGGGTCGCGGTCAGCGACAGATTCTCGCGGCCGGTCAGGTTGCCATAGAAGCCGTGCGCCTCCAGCAGCGCGCCGATCTGGCGGGCCGCCGCCAGGCGTTGGCGGGCGACGTCCAGGCCTCGCACCCGCACCGCCCCGCTGGTCGGTCGCAGCAGGCCCAGCACCATCTTCAGCGTCGTGGTCTTGCCCGCGCCGTTGCGGCCCAGGAAGCCGTACACGGCCCGTTCGGGCACGGTCATCGTCACGCCGTCGACAGCCAGACGCGCGCCGAAGCGCCGGCTGAGGTCTTCGGTCTCTATCGCAGCGGTCATCCGGCAGCCCCTCGATCTTTAAGTCCGATATAAAGTTGCGAAGGCGCGATCTTTAAGTCAAGATTAAAGAGCTGACAGGAATCCGAGTTCGGAGAGGGACCATGCCCCGGCACGACGTCGACCGCTTTCGCCGCATGTGCGGCCAGTTCCGCTGGCTGGCCGTGGTCATGGTGGTTAGCGTGGGCGCGATCCTCACCCTAGGCCTGGCGATCATTCCTCGCGGCTTCAAGCTGGAGCTTCTGATCGCGAACCTGCCGGCCGCCTGCTACCTGTTTGGCGTCTGGTCGATCGGCCAGGCGCTGGGCGACGCGTCGAAGGGCCGGCCGCTGCACGCCGCGCTGCCGGGCGCCATGCGCAAGGTCGGGCTCGCGCTGGGGATCGGCGGCGTCATCAGTGTCTTCGTCGTCACCAACCTGATGAGGTTGGCCGGCCAGACCAAGGGCGGCTATCTGCACTTCGACGTGGCCGGCATGACGCTGGGCATGATCGGCGGCGCGCTCTTCCTGCTGGGCCGCGTCATGGACCAGGCGCTGGCGGCCCAGGCCGAACTCGACGAGATGATCTGATGCCTGTCCGCGTCACCCTGGACGCCTTGATCGTCGCCAAGGGCCTCAAGGCCCGCGACCTGGCGGCGGAGGTGGGCCTCAGCGAGACACAGCTGTCGCTGTTTCGCTCGGGCAAGGTCAGGGGCATCCGCTTTGGCACCCTGGCGCGGCTGTGCGCGGCCCTGGACTGCAAGCCGGGCGACCTGCTGGACTACGCCTTCGACGCCGAAGACCTGAAACCGCCGGAGGCGGAGGACTGAGCCGCCCGCCAGTCCGAGGCGTTCTGGCCCCATATCTGAGCCGCTCCTGCCGCATCCCTCGGCATTCGCGCGTCAGTCACCGCGCCCGAAGGATCACCGCCCGGCCAATCGCACACGGTTCTTGCCGCTCCCCTTGATCCGGTCTCTAAATTCCCGCGGGGACTGGGTCATGGGGGGGCCATGGGGGGCTACGACTATTTGCGGCTGGCCGCGGCGATCCTGGTGGTCGCCCATCACGCGCGGGTTCTGGACGGCCGTCCGCCCGCGATCCTCGGCGCGGGAGCCGACCTGGGCGCGCTGGGGGTTGGGATCTTCTTCGTGATCAGCGGCTTCCTGGTCGCCGGCAGCCTGGCGCGGGCGCCCAGTGTCGGGATCTTCGTCGCCAAGCGCGCCCTGCGGATCTTTCCCAGCCTGGCCGTCGCACTGCTGTTCACCGCCTTCGTGCTCGGCCCGCTGGTGAGCGCCATCGACCTCGGGGACTATCTCGGAGACCAGGGGCCCTACGGCTACGTGCTGAGGAACCTCAGCCTCTATGCGGTCACCTACGACCTGCCAGGCGTGTTCCTGTCCGCGCCGATGGCCGGGGTGGTCAACGGGTCGCTCTGGACGCTGCGGCTGGAGTTCACCGCCTATCTCACCCTCGCGGCCCTGGGCGCGGCGCGCCTGGCGACGGCGAGCCCCCTGGCTTCGCTGGCGGCCCTGGCGGCAGGCGCGGCGATCGGCCTTCACGGGCTGGACCTCGACGCGCGCAGCGACCTCTTCCGCGTCGCCTATCTGGCCAGCCTGAACGGCTTCCTGTTCCTCGCCGGCGCCTGGCTCTGGACCAGCCGCGTAAAGCCGCCCCTGTGGCTGGCTGTGCTGGCGGTCCCGCTGCTGGCGACGCCGGTCTGGTTCCTGGCCTTGCCGGCCCTGGTCGTCCGCCTCGGCGCCCTGCCCTTGCCCCGGCCGGCCGCCGACCTGTCGTACGGCCTCTACATCTACAGCTTTCCGCTGCAGCAGATGCTGGCCGAGCGCGGCGAGTTGACCCTGATGACCTCGCTGGCGGCCGTCCTGCCCTGCGCGGCCCTGTCCTGGTTCCTGGTCGAGAAGCCGGCGCTGAAGCTGAAGTCGCGGCTCAGCCCCGAAGCGCCCCGCCCCGTCCTCAGTCCCGCAGCGGTCTTAGCCGATTGACGTGGCCCATCTTGCGGCCAGGGCGAGCCTCGCCCTTGCCATAGAGGTGGATGCGGGTCTCGGGCTCGGCGGCCAGCTTCTTCCAGGCGTCGACGTCGGCGCCCAGAAGGTTGGTCATCTCGACGTGGTGGTGCGGCTCCGTCGGCCCCAGCGGCCAGCCGGCGACGGCGCGGATGTGCTGCTCGAACTGGTCGACCTCGCAGCCGTCCTGGGTCCAGTGGCCGGTGTTGTGGACGCGCGGGGCGAACTCGTTGACCAGCAGCTTGCCGCCGGCCAGCTCGAACAGCTCGACCCCGATCACGCCGACATAGTCGAGCGCCGTGAGGATCTTGGCGGCGATGGCCTCGGCCTGGTCGCGCGTGGCCGGCGTGATCTTGGCCGGGGCGACGGTGCGGCGCAGGACGCCGCTCTCGTGATGGTTCTCGCTGACCGGGTAGCAGGCGATCTCGCCGTCGCGGCCGCGCGCGGCGATCACCGACAGTTCGCGCCCGAAGTCGGCGGGGGCCTCGAGGATCGCGGCCTGGCGGCCGATGCGGTCGTAGGCGGCTTCGGCCTCGCTGGCGCGCTGGATCCAGGCCTGGCCCTTGCCGTCATAGCCCTCGCGGCGGGTCTTCAGCAGCGACGGCGCGCCGATGCGGGCCACGGCCTCGGCCAGGGTCTCGCTGTCGTGGACAGCGGCGAAGGCCACGGTCGGCACGCCGATCTCGGCCAGGAAGGTCTTCTCGGCCACGCGATCCTGGGCGGCCGCCAGGGCCTTGGCGCCGGGCGAGACCACCGCGCCCAGGGCGGCCAGTTCGGCGACCGTGTCGGCCGGGACGTTCTCGAACTCGTAGGTGACGACGTCGCAGGCCTCGGCCAGGCGCTTGAGGGCCCAGCGGTCGTCATAGGCGGCGACGATCTGGCGGGCGGCGACGCGGCCGGCGGGCGAGGCCTCTTCCGGGTCCTGGATCACGACGTCGAAACCGAGACGCGCGGCGGCCTGGGCCAGCATCCGGCCCAGCTGCCCGCCGCCCAGGATGCCGATGGTCGAGCCGGGAACGAGGGGAAACTCAGCCATCTTGATCTCTTAGTCCTCGACGCTTTCGGCGACGCTGTCGGTCTGGGCCGCGCGGAAGGCCGCCAGGCGCTGGGCCAGGGCCGCGTCCGACAGGGCCAGGATCTGGGCGGCCAGCAGGCCGGCGTTCTTGGCGCCCGCCTCACCGATCGCCAGGGTCGCCACGGGGATGCCGCCCGGCATCTGCACGATCGACAGCAGGGAATCGAGGCCCGACAGCGCCTTGGACTGCACCGGGACGCCCAGCACCGGCAGGTTGGTCATCGAGGCGGCCATGCCCGGCAGGTGGGCCGCGCCGCCCGCTCCGGCGATGATCACCTTGTAGCCGGCCTTTTCAGCGCCCGTGGCGAACTCGAACAGGCGCTGGGGCGTGCGGTGGGCCGAGACCACCTTGGCCTCGTAAGGCACGCCCAGGCTGTCCAGCGCGTCGGCGGCGCCCTTCATGGTTGGCCAGTCCGAGCGACTGCCCATGATGATCGCGACAGGCGGGGTGGTCGAAGACATCGGCGTCATCCCGTTGATGAAAGCCGCCCCGTATGCGCGTCGGCCCCGTTCGCGCAAGCCCAAAACGTCACCGGACACCGCGAAACGCCGAGGTGCGACGACGCGCGCCTGCGACCAATCGGCGCCCCGATTGCGCCCGGCGCGGTTCCCGTTAACCATCTTCAAGCTGCGCCATAACGATTCCCCAGGGTCATGAAGATCACCGGCGCCCGAACCGAACCCTTCGCCGCCATCCGCAAGCGGGCCCTGGCGCGCGCCGGGGCGCAGGTCGCGGTCCGCGAGGTGTCGGCGCCCGACAGCGCCGCCTTCCTGGGCCTGGCCGCAACCGACCTGACGCCCCCGGTGATCGAGGCCCTGCAGACCCTGATGACCGAGATCGAGGACCTGCGGAACGAGGTCTCCGCGCTCAAGCTGCGGCTGAACGAAGCGCAAAACCTGGCCTATATGGACGTCCTGACCCCGGTCCTGAACCGCCGGGCCTTCCTGCGCGAGATGAAGCGGGTCGTGGCCTTCGCCCAGCGCTACGGCTCGCCGGCCAGCGTGGCGGTCTTTGACCTGGACGGCTTCAAGGCGGTCAATGACCGGTTCGGCCACGGCGCCGGCGACCAGGCGCTGAAGGCCGTGGCCCGCCGCCTGCAGGACAATGTCCGCGACAGCGACGTGGTCGGGCGGCTGGGCGGCGACGAGTTCGCGGTGGTCCTGGCCCAGGCCGACCAGGAGACCGCCCTGGCCAAGGCCGGCGCCCTGGCCGATGCGGTGATGCGAACGCCCGTCGAGTTCGGCGAGTGGTCGGCGCCGCTGCACATTTCTTTTGGCGTGCGCCAGATCGCCGACGATCCAGAGATCGCCCTGGCGGAAGCGGCCACCTCGATGTTGCTGCGCAAGCGAAAGGCCGCGGCGGCGTAAGGTCTTGTGAGTTTAGGCCGCGCGAGACTTAGCGCTTAGACGCTAGCTATATTTGCACGCCTTCGAACGCCTTCGAGCTTTCCCGTCACGTACACCTAAACTTAAGACGCGATCGGCTTTTTTTGGCCTCGGATCGGCGAGGACAACCGAAGATCGTGCGACCTTATCGCACGGCGACCGCCCTGCGTTCGGGGACTATGGTCTTCAAGATCTGTTAAGCATGGCGGCCTGGGACGGATGCAAAAAATTCTGATCGCCGAGGACGATCCCGTCCTATCGATGATCTACGAGATCACCCTGACCGAGGCCGGTTTCGAGGTCTTGCTGTGCCACGACGGCCTGGAGGCCTTCGAGGCGCTGGACAGCTTCTCGCCCGATCTGGTCATCACCGACCATACGATGCCCCGGATGAACGGCGGCGACCTGATCAGCGCCGTGCGCCGCGCCTGCCCGCACGCCGCGACCCTGATGGCCTCCGGCGTCGACACCCGCCTGCTCAGGCCCGAACAGCACGCCGACGCCCGGCTGGAGAAGCCGATCACGCCCGGACGTCTGCTGGACACCGTCCGCGCGCTCGAAGCCGTCCGCGGCTAGGGAGCGATCGCCCCTCTGCGCAACCGGCGCGGCGTCACATCTCCAGACGCGAGTGACGGATCCCCAGCGCCGATTTAGAGTTGCAGCCCCATCGGCGGCGTGTACAGTTCAAGCGGTCGCTCGCTTGGACCCAAGTCAGTTCCCCTAGCCGGCGCCTCGTTTACCGACAACCCGTATCGCGGCTCGCGCGTATCGCGGCTCGCCTGGATCATTTGCGTGTTGGCATGGGCCGCAAGACGTGCGCCGACGGCTGGGCGAGGACATCGGCTCCTCAGCCCCCACGGCGTCGTAAGCAGACCCACCCCGCGTCTATCGTCCGGCCAAGATCCTCGTAGATCCCGGCAGCCGGCCCAGACCTTCGACGCCCGCTTCCACGCGATCCCCGATCGCCTGCCGAACGCCGCAAGATGAGCAAGCTGCCCCACCTGGAGATGCTTCGGGGTGTCGCGGCGAGCCTTGTCGTCGCCGATCATGGGCTGACCAGCCTGGTGGCGGCGGGCTCCCTGCCCGCGGAGATCACACCCTACGCGTATCTGCTGGGCATGATGGGCGTCGTGGTCTTCTTCGTGATCAGCGGCTTTCTGATGGTCCGCACGACGGCGTCTGTTCCCGGCGGGCCGGCGACCGCGGTCGATTTCGGCGCCCGACGCCTGCTGCGCATCGTCCCGCTCTACTACATCGCGACCCTGGCCCAGGTCCTCACCGATAGCCTGAAGGGCGCTCCCCCGACGATGGGCGAGATCGTCAAGTCCCTGCTGTTCATCCCCTACGGCCCGTCGTTCGATCAGCCGATGCATCCCATCGTCGGCCAGGGCTGGACGCTCAATTACGAGATGTTCTTCTACGCCCTATTCGCCGTGATGCTGCTGGCGCCCCGTGCGTGGTCGGCGAAGATCCTGCTGGCGCTGCTGATGCTGCTGGTGGGCGTCGGCGCCCTGATGCGCCCGCTCGCGCCCTATACGCCGCCGACCACGGCGCTCCAGTTCTGGGCCGACCCGGTCCTGCTCTATTTCGCGTTCGGCATGATGCTCGGCATGGCCGAGCGCCGGTTCGGGCCCTGGACCGGCATGCGCTGGTCGATTCCCGCCTCGCTGGCCCTGGTCGCCCTGGCGGCGGCGATCTTTCACTTCGGCGGCGTCACCTTTCCGGTCTCGCTGGAGTGGCAAGTGGTGTTCGGCGTGCTGGCGGCGATCATCGTCGTGGTCTGCATCGCCGATCACACGCCCGCCGACGGTTGGGTGGCCCGGTTGCTGGTCGCGTGCGGGAGCGCCTCGTTCAGCACCTATCTGTTTCATACGCGGATCCTGAACCTGGGCTTGCGGGCCTGGTCCAAACTGCCGGCCGTCCTGGATCATCCACTGCTGCTGATTATCGCCCTGGTGGTGTCGGCGAACGCCGTCGGCTACGCGATCTACCGGCTGGTCGAGCGGCCGGTCGATAGGCTGCTGCGCAGGATCTTCTGGGCCAAGCTGCCCAAGCGGCCGCAGCCGCAGGCGGCGTAGCGCTGGCCGCCTGACAGAAGTTTAAGCTGACCCGAGCCCCTCGCCCAACCTAGGGTCATGGCCAAGTTTCCGGGGGCTTGCCTTGATCCGTAGATGTCTCGCGGCGACGCTGGTCGCCCTGCTCGCCGCGCCGGCCATGGCGGCCGCGCCCAAACCCGCCGTCGACGCCTATCGCCTGTCTCCCGTGCTGGAGAACGGCAAGGTGACCGCGCTGGCGGTGACGATCACCCTGCCGGCCGACGCCGACGGCCAGACCCGGCTGCGGCTGCCGGGCGACTGGGGCGGCGGCGAGAAGCTGTGGCGCTTCGTCAAGGACCTCACGGTCGAGGGCGGGGCGGTTGTCGCGCAGGGCGACGATTTCCGGCTGGTGAAGTCCAGGCCCCGCGCGCCGCTGACCGTCCGCTACCGGGTGGTTTCCGCCTATGACGGCGAGCCGCCCGTCAACAGTCCGAACTTCGCCCAGCCGATCATCGGACCGGACAGCGTCTATGTGATCGGCGAGACGATCTTCGTCACCGCCGAGGGACGCGACGAGGACAAGGCGCGCTTCACCTGGGATCCGGCCGGATCGAACCTGGTCTTCGCCTCGGATCTGGAAAGCCTGGGCGCCGGAAAGGGCACGGTGGCCGTGCTGCGCGACAGCGTCGCCATCGCCGCCAGGGACCTGACGGTGCTGCAAAGGGATGCGGGCGGCGCGCCCCTGCGCGTGGCGGTCCGGGGGACCTTCGCCTTCACGCCGGCGGCGTTCGCCGACATGAGCGCGCGCGTCCTGGCCGCCAATCGAGCCTTCTGGGGCGACGGCAAGGAGCCCTTCCTGATCACCCTGGCGGGCCAAAGCGCCCCGCAGGGCTGGACCTCGCGTCGCGGCACGGGCCTGGGCGACGCCTTCGCCGTGATCGCCACCCAGGGCTCTCCGCTGGACGACTACCGCCTGTTCCTGGCGCACGAGTATTTCCACACCTGGAACTCGGCGCGCATCGGCGGGCTCAAGGAAGGTCCGGACGAGCCGTTGGGCTACTGGTTCAGCGAAGGCTTCACGGACTACTACGCGCGAAAGCTGTCCCTGCGTTCGGGGCTCGTCGATCTCGAGGCCTTCGTCGACGCCTGGAACGAGGTCCTGCAGGTCTATGGGACCTCCCCGGTTCGCGACGCGCCGAACGCCGAAATCGCCGCCCGCTTCTGGCGCGACAACAGCGCCCAGAAGCTGCCCTACCAGCGTGGCGCCCTGATCGCGGTTCTGGTCGACCAACGGCTCCAGCCGCAGGGCGGTCTCGATCCGCTGATGCTGGCCATGCGCGACTATGCCAAGGGCCGAAATCCGGCCGAATGGGACCACAGCGCCGCGATCCTGATGCCGCGCGTGCTGAAGGTCCGGACCGGCGTCGACCTGGCGCCGGACCTCGCCCGCTGGATCGACAGGGGCGAGACGGTCGTCCTGCCGCCGGACGCCTTCGGCGGCTGCCTGACGGTTGAACGCATCACCAGGCCGATCTTCGACCGCGGGTTCGACGCCGACGCCAGTCGCGCGAGCGGCGTGTTCACCGGCGTCGCGCCGGATGGTCCCGCCTATGCCGCCGGGCTGCGCGACGGCATGAAGCGGCTGGGCGCCAAGGGCGGCAAGCTCGGAGATAGTTCGGTCGAGATCGAATATCAGGTCAGCGACGCCCAGGGCGCACAGCGGTCGATCCGCTTCAAGCCCGAGGGCAAGACCATGGTCAGCTTCCAGCGGATCGTCTTGCCCGCCGACCTGACGCCTCAGGCCCGCGCCGCCTGCGTCAAGGCGGTGGCTGGCTAAGTCTTACGCGATGATGTCCGGCATCAGCAGGTCTTCCAGCCGGATGATCTCGTCCTTCAGGGCCAGCTTCTTCCGCTTCAGGCGGGCGATCTGCAGCATGTCGGGCTGGTAGCGCTCTTCCAGCGCCTTGATGGCGTCGTCGAGATCCTTGTGCTCCTCGCGCAGGTCGGCGAGGCGGCGTTCGATCGCGATGTCGGAGTCGTCCGACGGATCGTCGTCGTTCATGGACATGATCTCAGATGGGCCCGTTAGAAGAATAGATGGGAAAGGCTGACGACCGGTAAAGGCGCTTAAAGCGCCTTATTTTCAAGGGCGTTCGCGAGGCGCTCCAGCGCCGCCCGGCGCGGCGGGTCTCCGGAGGCTTCGGCGGCGGCGACGAGGCCGTCGATCAGCGAGGCCGGATCGCCCGCCGGACCGGTCAAGGCCTCCAGGCTTTCCAGCAGCACGCGCTCGCCCTGCAGCTCGACCTTTTTGACCGCGTCGCGCAGCGCCTCCTTGGCCGCGTCGTCGACCGGCGGGCGCGCGGGCTTCAGAGCCCGGCGCACGCCGCGCAGCGGCGCGCCGATCTCGGCGTCCCAGTCGCGCATCAGCCGGGCGGCCACCTTCAGGTCCGCCGAGCGGCCCTCGCCCGCGGCCCAGGCGGCCCACAGCAGGTAGGGCACGTTCTGGCCGTGACCGTCCTGCAGGTTCAGGCAGGCGTCCGCGACAGGTTGTCGCGCATAGACCTCCAGGGCCCAGTCCCAGATCCGCATCGCCGTTAACCCTCGCCCCCAGAATCGCCCTTGCCGGTGATGGTCTCCAGGTCCTCGCCCCAGCGCTTCACCGGCCGCCAGGAGAGGTCGAACAGGTCCAGGACCCGGCCCACCGACTGGTCGACCATCTCGGCGATCGTGGCGGGCTTGGCGTAGAAGGCCGGCAGCGGCGGAGCGATCACCGCGCCCATCTCGGCCAGCTTGGTCATGGTCCGCAGGTGGCCCAGGTGCAGCGGCGTCTCGCGGATCATCAGGACGAGGGTCCGGCGCTCCTTCAAGGTCACGTCGGCGGCGCGGGTCAGCAGCGAAGACGTTACGCCTGTGGCGATCTCGCTCATCGTCCGCACCGAGCATGGCGCGACGACCATGCCCAGGGTCCGGAACGAGCCGGAAGCGATCGAGGCGCCGACGTCGGCGGCGCGGTGGACAACGTCGGCCATGGCGTTGACCTCGGAGACCGTCAGGTCTGCCTCCTGGGCGAGCGTCAACGCCGCCGATTTGGACAGAACGAGGTGGCTCTCGACGCCCAGCTCGCGTAGCGCATCCAGCATCCGCAGGCCGTAGACGACGCCGGAGGCGCCGGTGATGCCGACCGCTAGTCTTTGTCGATCAACGGTCTGCGAAAGCTCGGTCATGGTGAATGTTCGTCCGTCATGGGAGCAAAAACGGCGACGTCAAGCGCCGCCGGTTGCAATCATATGTGATCTGACAGCCTCGCGCAGCGGGTGTTCACTTTCCTCTCCAACAGCAAGGAGCCGAGAGCCATGGCCATCGAATCCCGTATCCGCGAGCTTGGGTCCCGTCACGAGAACCTCGATCGCAAGATCCAGGAGGAGACCAATCGACCCGGTTACGACCCAACGCTGCTCAGGGAGCTCAAGCGGCAGAAGCTTAGGCTGAAGGAAGAGATCGAAGGCCTTCGATCGCGAATGCACTAGCTGCTAGGCAGCCGAAAAACGAGAGGCCCCGCTCCGGCAAGGAGCGGGGCCTTTGTTTTTCCGACCCCACTACCCGATTTCCCCGGCGAATGCCGGGGCCCAGATGGAAGGGTGTCGAGATGGGTTCCAGAAGCTCTGAGTTCATCCCGTCAGCCCAATTCTATCGGGCTGGGCCCCGGCATTCGCCGGGGAGGCCGGGCTTGTTTCAGTCTTCGTCTTCCTCGTCGACATAGCCCGACGACTTGCCGAACACGTCCTCGGCCTTGAGGTCGCCGCGGGGCGCGCGGAAGTCTTCTTCCTCTTCCTCGACCTCGGGTTCGAACTGGCCGGCTTCGGAAGCCGGACGCAGGGTCGGGTCTTCCGGCACGATGCCGCGCTTGGCGTCGTCCTTGGCCTTCTTCTCGGCGGCCTTCTTGACCAGGGCGTCGAGTTCCAGCTGGCCGACGAGGCCCAGGGTCACCGGATCGACCGGCTTGATGTTGGCCGCGTTCCAGTGGGTGCGGGCGCGGACCTGCTCGATCGTGGCCTTGGTGGTGCCGAGGATCTTGGAGATCTGGGCGTCGGTCACTTCGGGGTGGTGGCGCAGGAACCAGGCGATGGCGTCCGGGCGGTCCTGGCGACGCGAGACCGGCGTATAGCGCGGGGCCTTCTTGGCCGGCTTCAGCAGCTCGGCGTGACGGCTGACCTGGGCCTTCATCCGGTAGTCCGGATTGCGCTGGGCGCGGTCCAGCTCCTCCCGGGTCAGCTGGCCATTGCCGATCGGGTCGGCGCCGCGGATGTCGCGCGCCACTTCGCCGTCGGCGATGCCGCGCACTTCCAGCGGGTGCAGGCCGCAGAAGTCGGCGATCTGCTCGAAGCTCAGCGAGGTGTTGTCCACCAACCAGACGGCGGTCGCCTTGGGCATCAGGATGTCGGACATGCGGTCCTCCAGAAATGACGGCGCCCGGCCTTTCGGCCGGGCGGGATGTGGTAACCGCTATAATGCGGTTCTCGCAAAAAGGGAACGGGGATCAATAGCCTCCGCCCGTCCAACGCGAGGCGTTCAACCACCCACCACCAGCACCACCTTGCCGACGTGCTCTCCGGCCTCGAGGTGCGCGTGGGCCTGGGCCGCCTCTTCGAGCGGGAAGGTCGCGTCGACGATCGGCTTCAGCTTGCCGGCCGCCACCCAGGGCCAGGCCACGCGCTCGACCTCGGCGGCGAGGCGCGCCTTCTCGTCGGCCGAGCGGGGGCGCAGGGTCGAGCCGGTGATCGCCGCCCGCTTCTGCATGATCTTCATCACCGGGACCTCCAGCGTCGAACCGCCCAGGCTGGCGATGTAGACGATGCGGCCGCCGGTGTTCAGGGCGTCGAGGTTCTTGTCGAAATAGCTGGCCCCGACCATGTCGAGGATCACGTCGGCGCCGCCGGCCGCCTTGACCACCTCGGCGAAGTCCTCGGTCTTGGCGTCGATCGCGATGTCGGCGCCGAGTTCGAGCGCCTTGGCCTTCTTGTCGGCGCCGCGCCCCGTGGCGATGACCTTGGCGCCGGCGGCCTTGGCCATGGCGATCGCGGTCGTCCCAATTCCGGACGTCCCACCATGAACCAGCAGCGTCTCGCCAGCCTTCAGGGCGCCGTGCTCGAACACGTTCGCGAACACCGTGAACACCGTCTCCGGCAGAGCCGCGGCGTGGATGAGGTCGAGCTCGCCGGGGATCGGCAGGGCATGACGGGCGTCGACGACGGCGTATTCGGCGTAGCCGCCGCCGCCCAGCAGGGCGCAGACCTTGTCGCCGGCCTTCCAGCGCCCCGCGCCCACGACGACCTCGCCCGCGACCTCCAGGCCCAGGGTCGCCGGCGCGCCCGGCGGCGGCGGGTAGAAGCCCAGGCGCTGCAGGAGATCGGGACGGTTCACCCCGGCGGCCGCGACCTTGATCAGGATCTGGCCGGGTCCCGGTTCGGGACGTTCGGCGGTCACGGCCTTTAGCGCCTCGGCGGGGCCCTTGCCGCCCTCGATCGCGATCGCGGTCATCGTCTCGCCCATGGCCGGCTTCCCTCTGTGACTTGCCTTGCGACCTAGGTAGGCGTCAGATGACGGCTGGAAAAGGGAGAAAGCCGATGTTCGAGGATGCTGCGGAACCCCGCACCTTCAGCGGACGCGCTCTGAGCGAGGCCACGCACGAGGACCTGGAAATCTACGGCGTTTCGGAACTCGAGGAGCGGATCGCCGCCCTGCAGGCCGAGATCGAGCGCACCAAGGCCCAGCTGGCCAAGAAGAAGGCCGGCCGCGATGCGGCCAATGCGCTGTTTGGTCGCCTCGACTAACGCTTCTTTTAAGGTTTCGGTGAGGTTACTGGCATCTTAAAGCGTTCCAATTCGCTTTCGGACGGTCTTAGATGCAGGCGGTTCGAAGGGGGACGGTCGCGAAACGGGACACCGGCGTCTGGCACGAGGGTTGCAGTTCCCTCCATCCAGCGAGACGTCCTCGCGGCCTTTCGAAGGGGCAAAGAGTAGCCATGACCGAAGTCAACGCGTTGGCCGATACGCCTTGGCGCGCCGGAGTCATCCAGGACTTCGCCCGATCGGAACTGTTCGACCGCACGTTCGAGGAAGGCATGCAGCTGGTCGAGGAGACCGCCGCCTATCTCGACGGGGCCGGCCGGCATGACAGCAAGATCCTCTCGCGCAACGCCGCACTGGCCTACGCCAGCGAAAGCATGCGCCTGACCACCCGCCTGATGCAGGTGGCCTCGTGGCTGCTGGTCCAGCGGGCCGTCCGCGAAGGCGAGATGCCGCCCGAGACCGCCTGCGCCGACAATTACCGCCTGGCCGAAGAGGCGATGGGCGCGGCCGTCCCGGTCGAGGACCTACCGTTCGGCCTGACCAACCTGCTGCACCGCTCCGAGCGCCTGTACGAGCGCGTCCGGCACCTGGACCGTCGCATGTACGTGGAATCGCCCAACGAAGAGGCCCCGCGCCCGGTGCAGGCCCACTTCGACCGCCTGGCCGCGGCGTTCGGGGGGTAAGGCCGCGCCTTAGCGACCTCCGTAGCGCATCTTCGCCAGCGCCCCGACCATCTCGCCCGCGAGGTCCATCGGCTTCAGGCCCGCCTTCCATTTTTCGAAGGCCATGACGTTGTCGATGCGGGCGTCCAGGTGCGACAGCGCAGAGGTCCGGCCCGAGGCCATGTCGACCGCCAGGGTCGAGACCAGGATCCCCGACAGGATCGCGCGCTTCGAATAGTGGTTCTCGTCGGTCGCCGTATCGCCGGCCCAGCGCCAGATCGCATCGGCCGATTCCCAGGTCAGGCGGGCGGCGAGCGGCAGGTTGGTCGGGAAGGCCAGGAACACGGCGAGCGGCCGCAGCACGTCGGCGTTCTCCTGGGCCGCGTCGAGTCGGGCGATCACGCCCTCGCGAATCCGCTGACGAATCTTTAGGGCGGCGAGATCGAAGGTCCGCAGCCGCTCCATCGCCGCCGCGTCATGGCGTCGCGATAGCAGGGCGGCCAGATCGCGCGGCCCCTCGGGCAGCAGGAGCTGGCCCTCGGCCTCGGAAAGGCCCGCCGCCGCCAGGGCGCGGCTGACGAGTCCGGCGTTCCAGCCGGCGCTCGACGCCAGCCGCAGCGCCTCGTCGAGGACGCGTTGCTCGGCCGAGTCGGCCCAGCTCACGCCCGCCTGACCCGAAGCTTGACCGGATGTGTCGACATTTTCGCTCATGAATCCGAGTCTACACCGAGGTTTAGGCCGCGTCGCGCATGGACAGGACGCGCGCGCTCTGCTATCAGCCCCGCCTCATCGCCTGGGAGCACCCCTTCCAGGTTACCCGGTTTTGTTCGCCCGCCCGGCCCCTCAAGAGGGACTTGGGAATATTGGTCGGGCTGTCGAATGGAGAGATACCCCTGGTCCAGATTTTCGTCCGCGACAACAATGTCGATCAGGCCCTGAAGGCTCTGAAGAAGAAGATGCAACGCGAAGGCTCGTTCCGCGAAATGAAGCGGCACGTGCACTACGAAAAGCCGTCGGAAAAGCGCGCTCGCCAAAAGGCTGAAGCCGTCCGTCGCGCCCGCAAGCTGGCCCGCAAGCGCGCTCAGCGCGAAGGCCTGCTGCCGATGCCGAAGAAGGCTGGCGGTCGCTAAGACCCCCTCCCTTCGCATCGCCGAAGATTCGAAAAGGCCGCGCGGCGATCCGCGCGGCCTTTTCTTTTGGTTCAGCCCTTCGTCCGCGCGTCCGCCACGAACGCCACGGCGCGGACGATGTGATCGGCGAAGCGGCGGCCGATCAGCAGGGTATGGGTGGCGGCCTCGACGTGGTCGACCATGCCGTGTTCCGAACGGCGAGCGGGCGCGGCCTGCATTTCCTTGCGCGCCTCGCGCCCGGCGACGGGCCCCGCCGTGACCACCGCGACCGGCCATTTCGGATCGAAGGGCGGCTGCTGGCCAGCCTGGGCCGAGGCTTCCGCCCACAGCTCGACCTCCTCGGCCGCGGTCCTGTTATGGCGGCCGTTGGCGAAGGCCCAGCTCTTCTCGGCCTTGGCCGCCGGCGGCAGGTCGATCTTGTCGCCCAGGCGCGTGTGGACCAGAGGCTTGTAGAGACCGATTGACGCGCCGCGCGCCGCCCAACGCGAGATGTTGGCGAAGGCCTTGATGAAGCCCCGCATCTGCGGGTTCTGGGCGGCCTCGGGGGTGGCGGCGTCGGCCAGGACCAGACCCGCCACCTTGTCGGGGTTGCGGCCGGCGAACTCGCGTAGGCGCAGCCCCGCCATCGAATGGCCGACCAGGATGTAGGGCCCCGGCTCGCCGGAGGCCGCGATCAGCTTTTCGAAGTCGGACACGATCGCCAGCCCGTCGCGCGGCCTGGGCCCCGGCGGCGAAAAGCCCATGCCCGCCCGGTCATAGGCGCAGGAGCGCCAGCCGGCGGCGGTCAGGGCTTCCTGCACCGCGCCCCAGTCGGCCGCGAGGCCAAAGGCGCCCGACTCCAGCCAGACGACAGGCCGATCGCTCTTGGGGCCTTCGCAGACCAGCCGCAGCGCGCGCCCCGGCTCGATCTCGACCATATGCCCTCGGGGCTTGGGCGCGCCGTTGGCGCTCATCAGCCCGCCGACCGCGATATAGGACACAAGCAGGAGCGCGAAGCCCGCGACGCCACGGCCGAGAAACTGGATCATGGCGTTCAATGTAGGGACGGTTTGTGACGCGTCGAGCCGCGTTGCGCCGGGTTCGGAGATTTATCCCTCGGAGACGGGGATCCGCGCGCGAACGCGGCCGCCCTTGGTCCGCGTGACCGGCGCGCCCTTCACGCCCTCAGGCCACTTGGAGACCACCGCCAGGCGCACCGTCTTGGAGACACGGCCCGCCGCGCGGATCGGCATGTCCTCGGCCTCTGCGAAGCTGCGCCCGATGAAGAAGGCCGGGTTCAGCGGCTTGTCGCCCTTGCGGATCTCGAAATGCAGGTGCGATCCGGTCGAGCGCCCCGAATTGCCGACAAAGGCCACCGTCGCCCCGCGATGGACATAGGCGCCCGGCTTGACGCCTCGGGCCGGCGCCTTGAGGTGGGCGTAGAAGGTGGTCATGCCGCCCTTGTGCATCACCTCGACGAAACGGCCATAGGTCGAGCTGACGCCGGTGCGCTTGACCACGCCGTCGGCCGAGGCCTTGACCGCCGCGCCGGCCGGCGCGGCGATGTCGACGCCCTGGTGCAGGCGGCCATTGTCTTCCCACGGCAACTGACGCAGGCCGAACGGCGAGTCGATGACCCGGCCGGGCAGCGGCGCGTCGAACACGAAGGCCGGCGGCGGCGGCTCGGACACCTCGGGCTCGGCGACCGGAGGCGCCGCGTCATCGGCGGCGGCGCTGGCGAGGGCTGGCGGCTCGGCCATCCAGGCGCCCAGCGCGGCGACGCCGTTCAAGGCGCCGACCGTGGCCGCGACGCCTAGCGCCGCAAAGAACGCAAGGCGAAGATGCGGAGACGGAAAAGCCAGGCTTCGTGAGATCAAACCATTACCTCTCGGGATATCCGGTCAATCGAGAGGACCGCGCCAAGGCGGATCAACTCACATATTCGACGTTTCGGGATGATGAATGGCGGGCTCTATGACTTGCCCTTTTGACCAAAACAGGGCGCAGCTTAACCATTTGTTTGCGATAATATGGGTTTTCGCGCACCGAATTGACGGAAGCGTCGCCATTTCACTTGTAGTTCGAGCGCGAACACTGACGTCACGCCCGGAATGCGCCGCGCCACGCGCACACCTTTCGCCCGCCAGCGATCATTACCTTGAAGTCATGAATTAATATTCATTCACTCGCTTAATTACACGTCATGAAACAGACGTAACGAGCTTTCGCGAAAACACAAATGTATACAGTATTCATCGGCGCGACGAACAGCGCCATTTAAGAGGGATACTTCAAATGCGCAAGTTCATCATGAGCGTCACCACCGTCGCCAGCCTGAGCCTGGCCGCCGTTCCGATCCTGGGCCTGACCCAGGCCGCCAACGCCGCCGAGCCGACCGCTCGCATCGCCTATGGCGACCTGAACCTGGCCGACTCGGCCCAGGCCGCGATCTTCAAGGCCCGCGTCGAGACCGCCGCCAACAAGCTCTGCCGCGCCAAGATGACCGGCAGCGAAGGCCTGGCCATGCCGATCCGCGCCTGCGTCGCCAACGGTCAACGCGAAGCCGCTCGCCAGCTGCCCAAGGCCCAACGCCAGGCGCTGACCGTGGCCGCCGCCGCCCCGACCGTCGAGGTCGCCGCGCAGTGATCGATGGACCGAAAGCGAGGGCGCCCGACCACCGCGCCCTCGCCCCTCCGGCCACGAAAAAGGCCCCGGCGTCACCGCCGGGGCCTTTCGCGTTCTTGAAGGTCTCGGGAAAGCCCTAGAGGCCCTTCACGATGCCTTCGACCATCTTCTTGGCGTCGGCGAACAGCATCATGGTGTTGTCCTTGAAGAACAGCTCGTTCTCCACCCCGGCATAGCCCGAGGACATGCCGCGCTTCACGAAGAGCACCGTGCGGGCCTTTTCGACGTCCAGGATCGGCATGCCGAAGATCGGGCTTTGCGGATCGGTCTTGGCCGCCGGGTTGGTGACGTCGTTGGCGCCGATCACGAAGGCCACGTCCGCCGTCGAGAACTCGCTGTTGATGTCTTCCAGCTCGAAGACCTCGTCATAAGGCACGTTGGCTTCGGCCAGCAGCACGTTCATGTGCCCCGGCATGCGGCCAGCGACCGGGTGGATGGCGTACTTCACCTCGACGCCCTCCTCCTTCAGCTTGTCGGCCATTTCGCGCAGGGCGTGCTGGGCTTGCGAGACGGCCATGCCGTAGCCCGGGACGATGATGACCTTGCTGGCGTTCTTCATGATGAAGGCCGCATCGTCGGCCGAGCCCTGCTTGACCGGGCGCGTCTCGACCTTGCCGCCCGGACCGGCCGCCGCGGCGTCGGCGCCGAAGCCGCCCAGGATCACCGAGACGAACGAGCGGTTCATGCCCTTGCACATGATGTAGGACAGGATCGCGCCCGACGAGCCGACGAGGGCGCCGGTGATGATCAGGGTGGTGTTCTCGAGCGTGAAGCCGAGCGCCGCCGCCGCCCAGCCGGAATAGCTGTTCAGCATCGACACCACGACCGGCATGTCCGCACCGCCGATCGGGATGATCAGGGTGACGCCGATCAGCAGGGAGAGGGCGAAGATGCCCCAGAAGGCCCAGATGGCCGAACCGCCGCTGACCACCAGCACCACGACCAGGGCGACGATCGCCAAGGCGATCACGATGTTCAGCAGGTGGCGGGCCGGCAGCAGGATCGGCGCGCCGCCCATGTTGCCGTTCAGCTTGGCGAAGGCGATGACCGAACCGGTGAAGGTGATGGCGCCGATGGCCAGGCCCAGCGACAGCTCGATCAGGCTGTTGAGGTGGATATGGCCGTCCGCCCCGACGATGCCGTAGGCGGCGGGCGTGTAGATGGCGGCCACGGCCACGAGGCAGGCGGCCATGCCGACCAGCGAGTGGAAGGCGGCGACCAGCTGCGGCATCGAGGTCATCGGCACCTTGCGGGCGATCACCGCCCCCACGCCGCCGCCGACGGCGACGCCGCCGACGATCAGGCCCAGGGTGACGGCGTCCAGCGCGCCTTGCGACCACAGGGTCGACAGCACGGTGGCCACGGCGATGGCCATGCCGACCATGCCGTAGGTGTTGCCCTTGCGGCTGGTCTCGGGGCTGGACAGCCCGCGCAGCGCCAGGATGAACAGCACCCCGGAGACGAGGTACAGGATGGCGGCGAGATTGGCGTTCATGGTGTTTCTCCCCCTCTCGGCCGCTTACTTCGACTTCTTCTTGTACATCGCCAGCATCCGCTGGGTGACGAGGAAGCCGCCGAAGATGTTGACCGCCGCGAAGGCCGCGGCGACCGCGCCGGCGCCCTTGGAGATCCAGACCGAGCCGGCGACGGCTTCACCGGACGCCCCATGGGCGGCGGCGGCCAGCAGGGCGCCGACGATGATCACCGACGAGATGGCGTTGGTCACGGCCATCAGCGGCGTGTGCAGCGCGGGCGTCACGCTCCAGACGACGTAGTAGCCGACGAAGATGGCGAGCACGAAGATCGCCAGACGGAACACGGTGGGGTCGACGGCTTCCATGGGAGCCTCCCTTTCGATGGCGTGGTTAGGCGGTCTTCAGGTTCGGGTGGACGATCGCGCCGCCCTGGGTGACGACGGCGGCCTTCAGGATCTCGTCCTCGAAGTCGGGGGCGAAGGCGCCCTCCTTGTTCGTGAACAGGGCCGACAGCGCGACGAGGTTGCGCGAATAGAACGCGCTGGCGTCGGCGGCGATGCGGCCCGGCAGATTGGCGTGACCGAGGATCTTCACGCCATTGGCGGTGACGACCGTCTCGTTGAGCTTGGCGCCCTCGACATTGCCGCCTTGCTCGATGGCCAGGTCGACCAGGATCGAGCCGGGCTTCATCGAGGCGACCTGGGCGGCCGTGACCAGCTTCGGCGCGGGACGGCCCGGGATCAGGGCGGTGGTGATCACGATGTCCTGCTTGGCGATGTGCGAGGAAACCAGCTCGGCCTGCTTGGCCTGGTACTCCTTGGACATCTCCTTGGCGTAGCCGCCGGCGGTCTGGGCGTTCTTGAACTCCTCGTCCTCGACGGCCAGGAACTTGGCGCCCAGCGACTCGACCTGCTCCTTGGTGGCCGGACGCACGTCGGTGGCGGTCACGACCGCGCCAAGACGGCGGGCGGTGGCGATGGCCTGCAGGCCGGCGACGCCCACGCCCATGATGAACACCTTGGCCGCGGCGACGGTGCCGGCGGCGGTCATCATCATCGGCAGGGCCTTGCCGTAGGCTTCCGCGCCCTCGATCACGGCGCGATAGCCGGCGAGGTTGGCCTGGCTGGAGAGCATGTCCATCACCTGGGCGCGGGTGATGCGCGGGATGAACTCCATGGCGATCGCCGTCGCGCCGGCCTTGGCCAGGGCGTCCAGCGTCTCCTTGTCCTGGTAGGGATTGAGGGCGGCGGCGACGATCGCGCCACTCTTCAGGCCCGCGATCTCGGCGGCTTCGGGCGCGCGCACCTTGAACAGGACGTCGGCGCCTTGAATCGCTTCGGCGGCGGTCGGCGCGATCTTGGCGCCCGCCGCTTCGTAGTCGGCGTCCGGATAGGACGCGGCCGTCCCGGCCCCGGCCTGCACCACAACCGAGAAGCCGGCGGCGCCGAGCTTCTTGACGGTTTCAGGCGTGGCCGCGACCCGCGTCTCGTTCGCGCGGGTTTCTTTCGTGACGGCGATGACGGCCATCGGCATACCCCTCCCAGAGCGCTGTTACCTCATCAGGATGAGGCGCTCTGTAGGGGATAGTCTTGCCTCTTGTCGAGGCATGACGTGCGCGTCAGGGAAAAAATATGCCGATGTCTACCGGTGTCAGTGGGCCGAGGCTGGCTTTTCGCGAAGCAGAACAACGCCCAGGGCCAACAGCACCACGGCGGCGATAGCGCTACCAATGAAGCCGGCCGGCGTGCAGAACAGCAGGGTGATGAACAGCAGCAGGACGGAGACGGCCAGCGAGCCCCACTTCGTCATCTTGCCGAACGCGGCGTAGGTCGCCGCCTGTTCCGAGATATCCATTTCACCGCGGTGATAATCGCCGGCCATGTGTCGTCCCTAAGTGCGGAAAGAATTTTGTTCTTCGCGGATACAACGCGACCGCCAAACGCTCAAGCGCTCGAATCGCCCCAGCCTTCCGCGCGGAAGCGATCGCGAACGGCGTCGACGGCCTGGTCGACGGTGATGTCGGCGATTCTGCCCGCCCCGCCGTCCAGCCGCGTCAGCCAGCGGGAATAGGCCGGCAAGGGCGCGGTGCCCATCAGGCCGACGCATGGCGTCCCCACGGCGGCGGCCACGTTCAGTGCGCCCGAGTCGTTGCCGAGGAAGCCGGCCGACAGCGAGATCAGGGCGGCGGACTGGTCCAGAGGCAGATCGCAGGCCGCGACATTGCCCGGCAGGTCGCCGATGGCGGCCTTGGCTCCCTCCGCCTCGTGCGGACCGCCGACCCAGAAGACGGTCCCGAACAGGTCCGAAAGGCGAGCGGCCGCTTCAGCGAAGCGCTCGGCGGGCCAGGTGCGCGCCGGCTCGCTGGCGCCGATTCCCAGGCACAGCCAAGGGCCGGGCCGATCGGCGTAGCGCGCCCTGACCGCCGCCACCGCATCGGGATCCAGCTTGAGCGCCGGCTCGCGGCTCTCCACGACGAGGCCGTGCGCCTTCTCGAAGGCCGCGAGCTTGTCGATCCGGTGGGCGGGCCGCATGGCCTTGGGCAGGAAAGGCCCTTGGCTCAGGAACCGCTCCTGACCGTGCCCCAGGCCAAAGCCGCGCCGCTCGGGCGAGCCGGCCAGGAAGGCGGCGATCGCGGGGCGGTCGATCTTCTCCAGGATCCACACCGCGCGCGGTCGCTCGGACCGGCACAGGCGGTAGAAATCGAGCGTCTCGCGGACACCCTTCAGCCGGTCCTTGTAGTGGGGCGCATACAGCACCCTGGTCACTGTCGGCTCGACCTTCAGGACCTCGGCGGCGCGGCTGGAGGGCCGGGCCACCAGCACCACCTGCCCCTCCGGCGTCGTCGCGGCGATCGCGCGGATCGTCGGCAGGTGCCACATCAGATCGCCGATCCCCCGATCGGGCGCATAGACAATGACCGGGCCGGCCATGGCGGCCGTCAGTCCCAGGCGGCCAGCAGTCCTCGCAAGCCCGCCACGAAGGCCAGGGGCTGATCGATCATCACGTGGTGGTCGGCGTCCGGGATAGGCAAGAGCAGCACGTCCTTGGGCATCTGCGCGAGCATATAATCCAAGGTATCCGCATGCATCAGGTTCGAGCGCTCGCCCCACATCAAGGCGGCGGAACAAGCAATCTGAGGCAACAGTGCCCCAAGATCAGGCATTTTGAAGTTGTGCCAGAGGTCTGGATCGAACTTCCAGGTCCAGCCGCCGTCGACCGTCTTCAGCGAGCGGCGGGCGATGAAGTCGGCGATATAGAGGTTCTCGCAGGGCTGCGGCGGCGCAAGGCGGAACCGGGTGAGGGCCGCCTCAAGGGTCGGATAGGTGGGCAGGGCCTGGCCCGATCGCGGCGGCGGCCCCTTCCAGCGCTTTTCCGGCGGCTGGATGCTGCTGTCGACCATGATCGCGCCCCGCAGGCGCTCAGGGTGGCGGGCGGCGCAGTACAGGGTCGGAAAGCCGCCGAACGAGTGCCCCACCACGATCGGCTTGACCCCGCCGGCCTCCAGCCCCGCGGCGTCGACCGCGGCGAAGATCTCGGCCGCGAACAGTTCGGCGCTGTAGGCGCCGCGCCAGTCGCTGCCGCCCATGCCCGACCACGAGATCGCCGCCACCCGCCAGTCCTTGGCGAAGAACGGCGCGATGAAGCTCCACCAGTCGGCGTGGGCGCCGTTGCCGTGCAGCAGAAGCAAGCCCGGCTTGCCGATCTCGCCCCAGGTCAGGAGCTCGATGTTCGCGCCCTCGACAGCGATCATCGACCGCTCGGGAAGCGCCGCGACCGCCGCGTCGAACCAGGCCGGCGCGGGCGGAGGCTCGCCGCCGAACGCGGCGAGCAGCGAAGCGGGCGCGGCCTGATCGTCGGCCATGCCTTTAAGCCCCTTCCTTGTAGTTCAGCTCGCCCGGACGCGGTTTGCGTGGGCTCAGCGCCTTGAAGATTCCCGTGCCGGTGATCAGGGTCCGATCGCCGGACCAGATGCGGCCGCGCACGGTGAAGACCAGGTCCTCCTCGGCGATCAGCTCGCCCTCGCCTTCCACCCAGTCGCCCAGCTTGGCGCCCGACAGGAAGTCGCACATCAGCCGCACCGTGACCCAGCTGTAGGATTTCTGCAGCGAGATGATCCGGCCCCAGGCCATGTCGGCGAAGCTCATCAGCATGCCGCCGTGGCAGTTGCCCAGGCCGTTGGTGTGGTGCTCCTCGACCCGGAAGGCCAGCCGCGCTTGCCCCGGCCCCTCGCGATGCTCGAACAGCGGCCCGATCTGCCGCCCGAACCCGCGCGACCAGTTCAGCTGGGAGAAGCCCTCCGGAATGGCGGCCGTCTGGGCGTCTGTCAGATCATCGGACATGCGGCCACGCTAACAAGCGTTTGAAAAAAGGAAAGCCTTCCGTAAGGACGACGCCGCGATCGGCGTCTAAGTCTTCGAAACGGGGGACCGATGGGCCGGAACAGCGCCAGAGACGCCGATAGAGACTTCGCCGACTGGCTGGCGCCGCATCTGGCGATGTTGCAGCGGACGGCGCGGGCCTTCGCAGAGCCCGCCGACCAGCATGACCTGCTGCAGGAGATGTCGCTGGCCCTGTGGAAGGCTTGGCCCCGGTTTCGGGCCGAAAGCGCGGCAGGCACCTTCGCCCACCGCGTGGCCCACAACGCCGCCCTCACCTGGCGACGTGGCGAGGCGCGGCGGCGGCTGCGCGGCGTGGCCGTCGAGACCGAATTGCTGAGCCGGGACGCGGGGACCGATCCGCAGGACGCCTTGCTGGAGCGGCTCTACGCCGCCATCCGCCAGCTGCCGCCGGTCGACCGGTCGCTGATCCTGCTGTCGCTGGACGGCCTGGCCTACGCCGAGATCGCCCGCCTGCACGGCCTTTCGGAAACCAATGTCGGGGCGCGGCTGACCCGGATCCGCCAGCGCGTCGCCCGCCTCGTGGAGGAAGCCGCCCATGGAGTTTGAGCATCTCGAAGCCGCCTGGCGCTCGCCGGCCAATACGCCCGACGCCCGCGCCCGGGCCTATCTGATGGAGGAAGTCATGAAGACGTTGAAGGCCCGCCGTCGCGGCGAGCTGCTGCTTTTTCTCGTTCCGACGATCGCGCTGTCGATCTTCACCGCGATCGCGGTCCGAGCGATCGCTACGGGCCGGACGAACCTGGCGCAGGAATGGGGCTCGGTGGCCATGCTGGCGGTCTGCTGGGTCGTGCTGGGCGCGGTGCTGGTGATGGGCATTCTGCTACGCCATCGAGGTTCCACGGACAGCGCGTCGATGCGCGACACCCTTTCGGCCCTGCTCGCCGCCAACCGCCGCGCGCGCGCCAATGTCAGGATCTTCTGGGTGATGCTGCCGGTGTTCCTGACGCCGATGCTGGTCAGCGTGACCCAGCTGCGCGAGGTCGGCAAGGCCAGCGACCGCGACGCCTGGCAGATGCTGATGGTCTTCGGCCTCGCGCTAGGCGCGAGCGTCGCCTGGAACACGGGGCGGTACTTCGGGGTCATGAAGCCGGAACAGCAGCGATTGGAGAGGTTGCTCCGGGAGTATGAGTGACCCACGCGTCCGATCTCCCCGGCATTCGCCGGGAAGGTCGGATTTTTACAGGCCCACCGCCGCCAGCGCCCTCGCCTGCCGCGCGGCCACCGCCTCTTCCGAGAAGCCTTCCAGGGAGGCCTCGAACATCCGCCGCCAATTGTGTCGGGCCCCCAGGTGCAGGAAGGCGGCGCCCAGGCCGATGGCGGCGCGATCCATGAACACGAACTCGCGGGGGATGGTGATGCCGCCGACCGCCTTCAGGGCCTGGCGCACCTTGAAGGCCTCGCGGCGGCCGTACTCGCCGGGCGGCACGTCGTCGGCCACGGTGCGGACCCGGTCGTCCAGCAGCGGGCCGTAGATGAAGCGGGCCCAGACGTTCAGGGTGTCGACCAGCTCATCGGTCAGACCCGTAAAGCCCCAGGTGCGATAGGCCTCCATCTGCTCGGCGCGGTCGTCGTCGGACAAGGCGCGATAGAGACGCACCACCCCGGCCACGAACTTCGGCGGGAAGATACGGATGCAGCCGAAGTCCAGCAGGTTCAGGTGCGCCGCGCCCTCTCCGGAGAAGGTGTAGTTGCCCAGATGCGGGTCGCCGTGGATGACGCCCAGATGGGTCATCGGGCTCCACCAGGCCTCGAACAGCAGGGCGGCGATGCGGTCGCGAACCTCTTGCGGCGCGGTCTTGAAGGTCAGCAGCCCCTGCCCGTCCAGCCAGGTCATCGACAGCAGGCGTCCCGTGGACAGCTCCGTGACGGGGGTTGGCGTACGGATGTCCTCGCGGCCGGCGAAAAAGTTTCCGTAGAGGGCCATCAGCTTGGCCTCGCGACCGTAGTCCAGCTCCTCGCGCAGGCGGTCGCCGATCTCGACGATCATCTCCGACGGGTCGATCGAGCCGTCCATGCGCTTGAAGAGGTTGATCAGGGCGCGCAGCTGGCCTAGGTCGCTTTCGACCGCGCTCTGCATGTCCGGGTACTGCAGCTTCACGGCCAGGGCGCGACCGTCGTGGGTCGTGGTGCGGTGCACCTGGCCCAGCGAGGCGGCCGCTGCGGCCTCGTGTTCGAAGCTGGCGAACTTGCCTTGCCAGTCCGCGCCCAGTTCGGCCGCCATCCGTCGGCGCACGAACGGCCATCCCATGGCCGGCGCGTTGGTCTGCAGCTCCGCCAGCTCCTTGGCGAACTCGGGCGGCAGGAGGTCCGGCACCGTGGCGAACATCTGCGCCGCCTTCATCAGCGGGCCCTTGAGGCCGCCCAGCGCCGCCTTCAGCGCCTTGGCGTTGCGGGCGTCGGCCTCGTCGCCGCCGAACATCCGGTTGGCGCCATACGACACCGCCGCGCCCGACAGCCCCGCCCCGACCTTGGCGAAGCGGGACAACCGCCCGGTCAAGCGGTCGCGTTCGGGGTCGCGGGCGTCATCGGCCATCAGCTCACCAACGCTTCGAACTCATCCACAAGGCGCTCCAGCTGGGCGCAACCCGCCGCCCAGAAGGCCTTCTCGCGCGGGTTCAGCCCGAACGGCGCCAGGGCCTCCACATAGGTCTTGGTCCCGCCCGCCGCCAGCAGCTGCTCATAGAGCGGCGCGAACGCTTCTGGATTCTCGCGCCGCTTCTCCATCAGGCCGCGCACCAGCAGGTCCCCGAATGCGTAGGCGTAGACGTAGAACGGCGCGTGGCAGAAGTGGCTGACATAGGCCCAATAATGCTCGTAGCCGGCATTCAGCTTCACGGCCGGGCCAAGACTTTCACCCATGACATCCAGCCACAGCGCGCCGATCTGGTCAGGCGACAGCTCGCCCTCCAGCCGCGCCTCGTGGAAACGGCGCTCGAAGCGGTGGAAGGCGATTTGGCGGACGACGGTGTTGAGGCCGTCCTCGATCTTGCCAGCCAGCAGGCCCTTGCGGTCCTCGGGAGAGGCCTCGGCCAGCAGGCGGTCGAACACCAGGCCCTCGCCGAAGATCGAGGCCGTCTCGGCCAGGGTCAGGGGCGTGTCGGCCAGCAGGGTGCCCAGCGGCTGGCACAGGGTCTGGTGCACGGCGTGTCCCAGCTCGTGAGCCAGGGTCAGCACGTCGCGCCGCTCGCCCATGTAGTTCATGAACACGAACGGGTGGCGGTCGGCGGTCACGGGATGGGCGAAGGCGCCCGACTGTTTGCCCGGCCGGGGCTTGGCGTCGATCCAGGGCTTATCGAAGAACACGCGGGCCGCGTCCGCGAACTGGGGCGCCAGGTCCTGGAAGCTCTCCAGCACCATGCCCTTGGCCTCGTCCCAGGCGTAGGGGCGCGGCGCCGCGGCGGTCAGGGGCGCGTTGCGATCCCAGTAGTCCAGCGCCGGCAGTCCCATGACCTTGGCCTTCAGGGCGTAATAGCGGTGCGACAGGCGGGGATAGGCCTCGACCACCGCCTGCTCCAGCGCGTCGACCGCGTCGCCGTCGACCTCGTTGGCGAGGTGACGCGACTGGGCGGGCGTGTCGTAGCGACGCCAGCGGTCCTCGACCTGCTTTTCGAAGGCCAGGGTGTTGAGCACCAGCGCCTGGGTCGAGACCCGCTCTTCCAGCGCCTTGGAGAGACCGTCGGCCGCCGCCCTGCGACGCGCGACGTCCGGGTCCGAAAGACGATTCAGCGCCTCGGCCAGGGTCAGGCTCTCATCGCCGACATTCGCCGTCAGCTTGGCCAGGGTCTCGTCCCACAGCCGCACCCAGTTGGCGACGGCCGGGGCCTTGTCGACGATGAAGCGCTCCAGCTCCGGCGACAGCTCGTGCGGACGCGACAGGCGCACGCGGCGCAGCCACGGCGCCCAGCGCGCGGCCTCGCGATGGGCCTCCAGCGCCTTGGCGATCTCGCCGTCCTCCAGCTGGTTCAGTTCCAGCGTGAAGAACAGGCTTTCGGCGGCGATCTGGGACGAGCGGGCCCGCAGGTCGGCCTCGAACTTGGCCCAGGCCGGATCGTCCCGCGCGACGGACGCCGCGAGGGCGGCGTAGGCGCCGACGCCCCACAGGCCGTTGGTCGCCTGCTCGTACAGCGTGACGCCGCGATCCAGCAGCACGCCCAGGCGCTGGGGCTCCTTGCGGGCCTCCAGGAACAGGCCCTCCAGCGAGGCCAGCTCGTCATTGGCGGCCTTGGCGGCGGAGAGGTCCGTTTCGATGCGGGGATCGTCGCGGCCGATATAGAGGTCGGCCAGGTTCCATTCGGGCGGGGTGTCGGGCTTGAAGGGCGCGTTCATGGCTCAGCAGATAGGCCTCCGCCCCCCGCCCGCGCAATGCGTCACATCCCACTCGGCGTCACGGCCAACGCCCGCTACCCGCGTAACATCCTGTTAAGCCTAAACCTTAAGGTTCAGGACACCTCTCCGAAAGCCGCTGTTTACCCCGCAAGTGTATCACTCTGAACCAACAAGAGCCTCGCTCCACGTGGGCGTGGCCGGTTCAGGTGGATGTGCCCCATGACCAAAACGGTGCTGGTCGTCGATGACGACCCGACCCAACGGCGATTAATCCAGGCGGTGCTCGAGCGCGAAGGTTTCGCTGTCTCGCACGCCGACGGCGGCGACGCGGCCATGGCCCACCTGGCTTCGGGCGCCCCGGCCGACGTCATCCTGCTCGATCTCGTCATGCCCGGCCTGTCGGGCCAGGACGCGCTGAAGGAGATGCGCGCGCGCGGCTTCACCCAGCCCGTCATCGTGCTCACCGCCAGCGGCGGCGTCGACACCGTGGTCAAGGCCATGCAGGCCGGGGCCAGCGACTTCTTCATCAAGCCGGCCAGCCCGGAACGCATCACCGTCTCGATCCGCAACGTCCTGTCGATGGGCGAGCTGAAGGGCGAGGTCGAGCGCCTGACCAAGCGCGCGGTCGGCAAGACCACCTTCTCGGACCTGATCGGGGCCTCGCCGGCCATGACCCTCGTCAAGCGCATGGGCGAGCGCGCGGCCAAGAGCGCCATCCCCGTGCTGATCACGGGCGAAAGCGGCGTCGGCAAGGAGCTGATCGCCCGCGCGGTGCATGGCAGCTCCGAGCGCGCCGGCAAGCCGTTCGTGGCCGTCAATTGCGGCGCCATCCCCGAGAACCTCGTGGAGTCGATCCTGTTCGGCCACGAGAAGGGCTCGTTCACCGGTGCCACCGACAAGCACCTGGGCAAGTTCAAGGAAGCCGACGGCGGCACCCTGTTCCTCGACGAGGTCGGCGAGCTGCCGCTGGACATGCAGGTCAAGCTGCTGCGCGCCCTGCAGGAGGGCGAGATCGACCCGATCGGCTCCAAGCGGTCGGTCAAGGTCGACGTCCGGATCGTCTCGGCGACCAACCGCGACCTGGCCCAGGCCGTCTCGGCCGGGCGCTTCCGCGAAGACCTCTACTACCGCCTGAACGTCTTCCCGATCGAGGCCCCGTCCCTGCGCGAGCGTCGCGAGGACATCCCGGCCCTGGTCGAGGCCTTCATCCGCCGCTTCAACGTCGAGGAAGGCAAGCGCGTCATCGGCGCCGCGCCCGAGACGCTGCAGCTGCTGACCGCCTTCGACTGGCCCGGCAACGTCCGCCAGCTGGAGAACGCCGTCTATCGCGCCATCGTCCTGGCCGACGCGCCCTATCTGCAGCCCTACGACTTCCCGGCCATCTCCGGCCAGGCCGCGCCGATCGAGACCGTCGCCGCCGTGTCGCCGCCGCCGACCGCGGCCGCCATGCTGCAGGCGGCTCACGCGGCCATGGCCGCCCCTGCGGCCGAGGCGCCCGTGCGCATCCTCGACGACCGCGGCCACCTGCGGACCCTGGAAGAGATCGAGCGCGACCTGATCCAACACGCCATCGACGTCTATGCGGGTCACATGAGCGAGGTGGCCCGCCGCCTCGGCATCGGCCGCTCGACCCTCTATCGCAAGGTCCGCGAGCAGGGCATCGAGGTCGACCTGAAGGAAGCCGGCTGAGCCATGCGCCCCACCGACACCGCCCAGACGCCGCCGGGCCGCGCGCCCGTCCCCCTGATGATGTTCCGTCCCGTCTCGCGGGAGCAGCGGCTGAAGAACTTACTGAAGCCCGTGCGGCCGGCGGGGAAGCTGCCGCGGCGGTAAGTCAGACGCCAGCCGGCTTGCTGGCGGCCAGGAATCCTGGCCCATGAACGCATGCGTTCACTGCTCCGAGCCGCGCTCCTCGCCTTCATGGCTCTCGCCAGCTCCACCGGCGGAGGCGCGCGCGCTCAAGACCTGACCTGGACGTTGGTCGAAGCCCAGGAACCACCAGGAAGCCCGGGGCGGCTCTACCCCTTCTTCGCCGCCAACCGTGACCTAGCCTTCGAAGGCTATGTAGAGCAGGAGTTCCTGGTTTCAGGCCAGGCAACGCCGCTTTCGTCAGCGTATGGGGCGGTGCCCGGCGAACGCGCGCTCCCGAGCGGCCTCGCGAAGCGATTTAAGACACGGGTGCTTGTCCGCCGACCCGAGCGCCCGGAACACTTCAACGGCGTCATCGTCATCGAGTGGCTGAACGCCTCGAACGGATTCGACGCCGATAACGTCTGGCTGGCCTTGCAAGATCATCTGGTCGAGGCGGGCTATGCCTGGGTCGGCGTCTCGGCTCAGGGCTTTGGCGGGGTCGAGGCCCTCCGCGTTTGGAGCCCAGCGCGTTACGGCGACCTGCGCATCGAGAACGGCGGCGCAATGGCCCAGGAGCCCCTGTCGCTGGATATATTCAGACAGATCGCCGCCGAGCTCCGGCGCGGCGAGCCGAGCGGCTTACAGCCAAGGGCCGTGATAGCCGCCGGCCAATCCCAAGCCGCGAACTGGCTCGCCACATACATCAATGGCGGCCTCGCCCACGCCAGAACGATCGACGGCTTTCTCCTGGTCTCGGCGACCAGCGCCAAGATAGATCCCGCGACGCCGGCGCCCGTCCTGCGCATCGTCGCCGAGGGCGACGCCGCCGGGCCCGATGCCGAGAACCAACCCAATGACTCCGTGCGCTTCCGCCAATGGGAGATCGCGGGGACTTCTCACGTGGACCGCCATCTGCGCGCAGCGCGAGAACCCGTTCAGCTCCGCGATCTCGGAACCTCCGTTCAGGCGGCGATCGCGCCGAAATGCGAGATCGCCGCGATCGGGACTGCGACCTCGGCCTACATGGTCGAAGGCGCCGGGCTGGACCGGCTCGTCATCTGGTCTCAGGGAGGTCCGCCGCCTCCGAGCGCGCCACGCCTTGCCCGACAAATGGACCGCGAGGGCCATCTCGAAAGGAACGCCCTAGGCCTCGCCTTAGGAGGTGTCAGGCTCCCGGATGTCTCTGCGCCGGTCGGCCTCAATGTCGGAAAGAACGGCGGAGTCGCGGCCTGCGGGGCGCAGGGCTATTATCAACCCTTCTCGCTAGCCAGGCTGCGAGCCCTTTACCCGACCGCCGAAGCCTATCGGCGCGCGGTCGAACACTCCATCCGTGAGAACGTCGCGGCCGGTTTCATCTCGTCTCAAGACGGCGAGCTGATCCAACGGGCCGCCGATGAGGCGTCCTGGTGACCGCTGGCTCAGCGCCTAAAGCCCCGCCGCCATGCTCAGGCGCTCTTCCTCTTCCGGTTCGGGTCGGACCGCTTCGGCGGCGGTCAGGTCCAGGCGGATCCAGCCCGAGCCCGCGCGGCGCGTCAGCCCCTCGGCCGCCAGCGCCTGAAGTTCTCGGCCGACCGCCGTCGGCGTCACCGGGCGGCTCCAGCGATGGTCGAGCTGGCGGGCGATCTCGGCTTCATTGAGGCCCGGCGATTGGCCGAGGGCCATCAGGATCATGTCGCGGGTGGTGCGGCCGCGACGGCCTCGGCGGCTAGGCGCGGGCGCGGCGGCGGTCGGGTCGCCCGAGGACAGGCGCTCGGCCATGCCCGCCTGCTTGAGGGCGTCGAGCGCCAGGACGATTGCGCGCAGTTCGCTCTCGAACGGCGCTTGGGCGCGTCGCTGCGCCTCGATCATCCGGTTTTCCAGCTCCGTCTTGCGGCGCAGCAGCATCTGGTAGGTCGTCGCCATCGTCCCTAATCCACTGAATGGCAGGGTTCGCTCGGCGCCGAGCTAGATCCTGAGATCCGCGCGCATCGAGGGCGGGCCATCGTAAGCACGCGACCCGGAACCCCACGTCCATTAAGACTTCAAGCCTTTACAATCGTTCGCATTTTCGACCCGTATGGTTACGAAGACCTTAATGCGCTGGGGATAACCGGCCGGTTCTGGCTCAAATCGAGACTCATTCAGGGTAGCGGCGGCTATTTCGCCACTCGCCATCCGGGTCGCGCCACGAGAGGGCTGGCTATTCCTCGTCCTCGTGGACCGCGGCGGCCTGTCGCGCGGGTCCCCGCCCGAAGCCGCCCCCGCGGCGCATGGGGGTCCGCGCGCCCTTGGCGGCCTTCTCGCCCTTGGCCTTGGCGGCGATTTCCTTGAGCTTGATCGCCTGGTTGCCCGACAGGGCCTGGCCGCGCGCGCCCTTCTCGGGGTCGGCGAAGGCCCGCCCGTAGGTCTCGACGCGCTCGGCGACGCTGGTCAGGAACTCGCCCTCCCATTCGGACAGCGCGACGCCCGACTTCTCGGCCGCGCGGCGGGCGCGCTTGAGGGCGTTCAGCGCGGCCCGCTTGGCTTGTTCCTTGGGATTGGGCGGCTTGGCGCGCATGGCGGAAGACTATCCCCACGCCGCGCGCCGACGCACCCTGAAAAACAGCGAACTTAGATCTCTCCGATCGCCGACAGATAGAGGTCCAGGATCGCATCCTCTTCCTGGCGCTTGGCGCGGTCCTGCTTGCGCAGGCGGACGACCTTCTTGAGGATCTTCACGTCGAAGCCGTTGCCCTTGGCCTCGGCGTAGACCTCCTTCATCTGCTCCATGATCTCGGTCTTCTCGACCTCGAGACGCTCGACGCGCTCGATGATCGACTTCAGCTGGTTCTGGGCGGTGGAGTTCAGGACGTCGGCGTGGGGAATGGCGTCGTCGGCCATGGGGCGGTCTCGCGGAAAGGCTGAAAATCGGAGGCGCGGAACCTAGTTCGAAGCCGCCCCGCTGGGAAGCGCGATTCAGCGGCCGTCCACGGGCTTCATTCGACTCGCGCCCTGGCGATCTCGGCCAGGGCCGCCAGGTCCAGGTCCTTGGCCCCCTCGCCCTGCAGCAGCATCTCCAGGCTGGCCTCGGCCAGATCGGCCTGAGGCATGGACAAGCCCTTGGCCTCGGCGGCGTCGAGCACCAGGCGCACGTCCTTCAGGCCCAGCTCCGCGGCGAAACCGGGCGGGCTGTAGCGGCGCTCGGCGATCATGCCGCCGTAGATCTTGTAGATCGGCGCGGCGAACAGGGTGCTGCCCAGCATGTCCAGCAGTTCGGGCGCGGGCACGCCATAGGCCTCGCCCAGCGCCACGGCCTCGCCCATCGACTCGATGGCCGACACGATCATGAAGTTGCCGGCCAGCTTCAGCGCATTGGCCCGGACCGGGTCCTCGCCCAGCGGCCAGACCTTGGCGGCCAGCATCTCCAGCACCGGCATGGCGGTCGCGACGGCGTCTGGCGCCCCGGCGGCCAGGACGTTCAGGCCACCGGCCTGCGCCACGGGCGGGCGGCCGAAGACGGGCGCGGCGACATAGCCGAGGCCAAGCTCGGCGTGGAGGGCGGCGAGTTCGCCGGCCAGGGCGGCGGAGATGGTGGCGAGGTTGACGTGGACCACGCCCTTGCGCGCCCGCGCCAGGACGCCGCTGTCGAGCAGCACGTCCTTCACCGCCTGGTCATGGGCCAGCATGGACAGCACGATGTCGGCCTCGAAGGCCTCGTCGGCGCTGGCGGCCGGCTTGGCGCCCTCGACGACGAGGTCGTCGACGATCGCACGGGAGCGGTTCCACACGGTCACCGTCACGCCCTTGGCCAGCAGGTTGCGGACCATGGCTGCGCCCATGGCGCCGAGCCCGATCATCGAGACGTTCATGCGGTTTGCTCCGAGCAAGTATCCGCCGCGCACATAGGCGCTCTTTGCCGCCCACGCCACACGGCTCTGCGCCACAATGTCGCAGAACGCCGATATCTGAATCACCTAAGCTTCGCCTTGGGAGCGAGGCTCGGATGCACATCACTGAAAACGCCAGGATCAACACGCTGATCTATCAGTTCGCTCAGCTGTACCTGGAAAAGCGGGGCTGGTTCGAAAGCCTCGATGGCGTTCCTCGCAACAAGGCCGGTCCAGTCCCCTGGATCACCTATCCGGCCTTCCGCCAGCTGGAGCGGATCGTAAAGCCCGGCGCGCGGGTGTTCGAATATGGTTGCGGCGGCTCGTCGCTGTGGTGGGCCTCGCACGCGGCCGAGGTGATCAGCGTCGAGCACGACGCCGGATGGGCCGCCCGCGTGGCCGAGAACGCCCCGGCCAACCTCAAGGTCGTCACCCGGGTTCGGGAAGAGGCCTGCTCGGAGGCGCGCCAGGCCGCCGTCGCGCCGTTCTTCGCCGATCCGCCGGAGCTGCCGCTGTCGCACGACGAGGGCCACAACGTCATGCACGGCCTGATGAACCCGGAGTTCGTCGCCTACGCCACCGAGATCACCGAGTACGAGCCGCAGAGCTTCGACGTGGTGATCGTCGACGGCATGGCCCGCGCGCTGTCGGCCTGGCTGGCCGCCCAGTACGTCAAGCCGGACGGGATCATCGTCTTCGACAACAGCGACCGCTGGCAATACAACGGCGCCTTCCGGCAGCTGAACGCGGCCGGCTTTCGGCGGGTCGACTTCTACGGGCCGGGCCCGGTCAATCGGCTGGAATGGTGCACGTCGCTGTTCGTGCGCGACCTGGAGATCTTCGCCGGGAACATCGACAGCCCCCACGGCGACTGCGACCTCGGCTGGTGACTCAGAGGAGGCCGTGCGCCTCGACCGCGCCGCGCAGCCGCGCGGGGTCGGTGAAGTGATGGGTGTGAAAGCCCAGGGCGTCGGCGGCGGCGATGTTGGCGGCGCTGTCGTCGATGAACAGCAGGTCGCCCGCCGCGAGCCCGGTCCGCGCCAGCACGATCTCGTAGATCCGGCGGTGGGGCTTGATCACGCCCTCGTCGCCCGAGACGATCGCGTCGCGGAACAGGCTGAAATGGGCGGGCGAGATCGCCTGGACGCCAGGCCACTTGCTTTGCGGCATGTTGGTCAAGGCGAACTGCGGCACGTCGCGAGCGGCCAGCGCATCGATCACGGCGACGGTCTCGGGGATCGGCCCCGACAGCATCTCGTCGAAGCGTTCGTCCCAGGCGCGGATCTCGGCCGCGTGCTCGGGGAAGCGCGCGATCAGCGGCGCGGCGTTCTCGGCGAAGGCGACGCCCAGGTCATGCGCGCCATGCCAGTCCAGGGTGCAGACATGCGAAAGGAACCGGTCGAGATCGGCCGGTTCCTTGAAGATCTTCGCGTAGAGTGCGCGGGGATCCCAGCGCACGATGACATTGCCGACATCCCAGAGAACGGCCCTGGGACGCACGGACGCCGTCATCAGCCTTGCTTGGCCTTGAAGCGCGGGTCGGTCTTGTTGATGATGTAGATGACGCCCTTGCGGCGGACCATCTTGCAGTCGCGGTGGCGACCCTTCAGCGACTTCAGCGAGCTGCGAACCTTCATGACCGTCTCTGTACTCAGCGGAGAGGTTCGGGCGCGCCAAGAGAGCGGCCGGAACATCCGGGTGTTTCGGAGGCGGTGCGTATAAGTGCGGCGGGCGCTTGAGTCAATGCGCTCCAAGGCTCCGACGCGCGTTTGAGGGAACTTACCCCGGGCGGCGCGCTTGTGGTTGAAGCTTTTGTTCGAACGCCGGTAGCTTCCCCACATGGCTCTTGATCGTCGCGTCTTCCTTGTCCTGTTCCTCGCCGGCTGCGCGGAAACCGTCACGCACCCGCAGATGACCCCCGCCCCGGCGCCCGCGCCGGCGCCGAAACCGCAGACGCCGCAGACACCCGCCCCCGCTCCCGCCGCCGTTCCGGCCACGCCGGTCGACGCCGAGACCCAGGCGTTTGACGCCTGGCTGGCGGACTTCCGGCCGCGCGCCCTGGCCGCCGGGCTTTCGCCGGCCCTGCTGGACCGCGAGCTCTCGGGCCTGACGCCCGATCCGAAGGTCATCAGCCTGGATGGCCGCCAGCCGGAATTCTCAAAGCCGGTCGGCGCCTACATCGCCGGGGTGGTCAGCGACGACCGCATCGCCATCGGCCGCGCCAAGCGCGATCAGCTGGCTTTCCTGCCGCAGATCGAGACGCGCTATGGCGTGCCGCGCGACATCCTGATGGCCGTCTGGGCCATGGAATCGGCGTTCGGGCAGCTGCAGGGCCGCTTCGACGTCGTCCGCTCGATGGCCAGCCTGGCGGCCGACGGCCGCCGACGCGCCTGGGCCGAGGGCGAGCTGATCGCCGCGCTGAAGATCATCGATTCGGGCGAGGTCACCCGTGAGCAGCTGAAGGGCTCGTGGGCCGGGGCCATGGGCCAGACCCAGTTCCTGCCCAGCAGCTATCGCGCCACGGCGGTCGATTTCGACGGCGACGGCAAGCGCGACATCTGGGGCTCGGACGCCGATTCCCTGGCCTCGGCCGCCAATCTGCTCGTGAAGGGCGGCTGGAAGCCGGGGGTCGGCTGGGCCAAGGAAGTGATTCTGCCGGCAGGCTTCGACTACGGCCTGGCCGAGGGTCCGCGCGAGATTCCCGCGTGGTGGGAGGCCAAGGGCGTGCGCCGGGCCGACGGCCTGCCCTGGACGGAGACGGACGCCGCCCAGCCCGCGGGCCTTATCCTGCCCGCCGGCGCGGCCGGCCCGGCGTTCCTGGTCCTGCCGAACCACTTCGCGATCCGGACCTACAACAACTCGACGTCCTACGCCCTGGGCATCGGCCTGCTGGCCGATCGTTTCGCCGGCGGCGGCCCCTTGGTCACCGCCTGGCCGCAGGAAACGGCGCTGTCGCTGTCGGACCGCATGGCCGCCCAGATCGCCCTCGCCCGGGTCGGCTTCAATCCCGGCCCCGCCGACGGCGTGATCGGAGCGGGCACGCGCAAGGCCCTGCGCGCCTGGCAGCAGAGCCAGCAACTGCCGGCCGACGGTTATCTGTCCAGCGATATGGTCGCCCGGCTGAAGGCCCAGGCGGGGATCACCCCGTAACGACCTGCATCCAGATCGAGCGGCTTTCGCCGGGCTGGAGGACGACCATGCCCGTGTCGCCCTCGCCGAACGGGTTGGGACGGCTGGCGCAGGGCTCGACGCACAGGAAATCCTCGCCCGGCGGGACGTAGACATGAAGCCAGCGGCACTCGGGCGAGGCCGTGATGATCGTGTCCGGCTGGCCCGGCGCGCGTAGCACCGCCTTCTGGTCCCAGCCGGTGTAGCAGTGGTCGATCAGGCCGTGGCCCTCGACGGGCGCCCCGGCCGCCCAGTCGGCCTCCCACGGACCCGGGTGGTGGATCGTCGGCAGGACCTCGGTGTCGATCAGCCAGACCCCGTCATTGGCGGCGGTCAGGGTCTCGCCCGGGCGGCGCGGGAAGTAGGGATGGAAGCCCAGCCCCGCCGGCATCGCCGTCTCGCCGGTGTTGATGATCGTCAGCTCGACGCGGAACCCCGCGTCCATCAGCTTGAAGCGCTGCTCGGCGCGATAGGCCCAGGGCCAGGCGTCGGGCGCGTGCTCATAGGACAACAGCGCCTCGCCGTCGGCGGCGCGCTCCGCGGTCCAGGCCGAGCGCCAGCCCTGGCCATGCAGCGCGTGCGGATGCCCCTCAAGATTTGGCGGCAGCACGACCTCGCGCCCCTCGAACACGAACCGGCCCTGCGGGATCCGATTGCAGAACGGCGCCAGCGGGAAGCTCGCCGTCAACAGGGCTTCCGCAGCGCCCGGCGCGGCGGGCCGCAGCACGTCGCGGCCGTCGACCGTGAAGCCGGTCACGGCGCCGCCCACCTCGGGCGCGAAGCTCAGATGGGCCTGGCCCCTGTCGATGGCGGTCATGCGGCGGCTCCTGCAAGGCGACGCCGCATCGGTAGGAGTATTCGCCTGCGCGGCCAAGCCCGATGGGAGCGCTCCCCTCCCGGGGATCGACGCGTCGCAGGCTCGGCTTCGCCTCGCTTCCAATCAAGCTACGCGACATTTCGCCACACGATTCGCCGGTCCGCGCCGCGTTTGCGCTGACGTCGCCGCCCAAGGCGCCGTGGAGCGTGGCTTTTCGCGCCGATACGCGCTCGCCGCTCGTGCGACGGGCGGAAAATTCTTGCGACAGCCCTGTCAGCGACTGCAACAAACGATCGTCTTTCCGCCCAAAAGATGGATATTGCTCAGCCTTGGGGGGAAGAGTGCTGTGCCGATGCGGGTGATCTTTTGAGCGCTACACGCTCGGACAAGGCCGTGCTGCTGAGCCTCTACGCGGAAAAGCGCGCCAATCTGGTGCGCTTCTTCGCGGCGCGACTGAACTCGCGCGCCGAGGCCGAAGACCTGGTGCAGGATCTTTATCTTCGCCTGACGGCCATGGATCCCGACAGCCCGATCGACAACCCGTCCGCCCTGCTGCACCGTATCGGCTCAAACCTGATGCTGGACCGTCTGCGCAGCCAGAAGCGCTCGGGCGCGCGGGATCACGACTGGCGCGAAGCCCATACGACCCTGCTGGCCGGTCACGAGGTGGCGGACGAGCCGTCGGCCGACCAGGTGGTCGACGCGCGACAGCGGCTGCGGGCGCTGGTGGAGGCGGTCGACGACCTTCCTGAAAAGACCCGCCACGCCTTCCAGCTGCACAAGCTGGAGGGGCTCAGCCATGCAGAGACGGCGCGTCGCATGGGCATCAGCACCAGCACCGTGGAAAAGCACATAAGCTCGGCCCTAAAGACGCTGACGAGGCGCCTGCGTTGATCTATGCATCTTTCAGTGGAGGGTGGACCGTCGTGGCGACGTCTAACCCGTGGGGGATGATGGATCCTCGTCGGAGCAACGCCGGATGAGCCGGTCAGCGCAGCACCTGCAAGAGGCGGCCGATTGGCTGATCCGCCTGCAGCGGCCAGAGGTCGATGAGACCGACTGGCTGGCGTTCGACGCCTGGCTCTCGGATCCGGGGGCGCAGGCGGCCTATGACGCCGTGCAAGCCGTCGACGAGGAAATCTTCCAGCGAGGCGCGGCCGTCCGGGGGGAATTGGCCGAGCCTAGGCGCGTCGCGGCGAAGCGGACGCTCTTGATCGACTGGCGCTGGCTGGGCGGTCTTGGAGCAGCCGCCGCCGCGGCCGCCGTCGCGATCGCGATCGCGCCCTGGGGCGATCTCTTGCCCCAGCCGGACACGCTCTACACCACCGACAAGGGTGAAAGCCGGACCCTGGAGCTGGCGGATGGCAGCCGGGTCGACATGAACACCGACTCCCACCTCTCCGTCCGGCTGGACAAGGATGCGCGCCGGGTCACCGTGCACGAGGGGCAGGCCCTGTTCGACGTCGCCCACGACCGCGCCCGGCCGTTCCTGATCACCGCCGGCGACGAGACGGTCCGGGTTGTCGGCACCAAGTTCGACGTCCGCCGCCGCGACGGCCAGCTCAGCGTCACCGTGCTGCGCGGCCTGGTCGAGGTCTCGACCGACGGCGAGGACAATCCCATCCGGTTGCATCCGGGCCAGATGCTGGAGCATGTCGAGGGCGCGTCCGGGGTTTCCATCCGATCCGTGGCGGCCGAGGACCAGATCGGCTGGCGGTCCGGCCGCCTGGTCTATCGCGACCAGCCCCTGGGCCGGATCGTCAGCGACCTGAACCATTATTTCGTGCGACCCATTCGCCTGGACGGCGAAAATACCGCGACACTTCGGTTTTCCGGCGTATTAATCGTGGACGGCCAGGAGGCGATGGTTCGCCGCCTGACCAGCCTCATGCCTCTTTCGGCGACGCCGACCAATGATGCCATTGTCCTGCGCGGAAGGCCGTCCGCCTCGAATTGACGCGCCTAGGCGGGCCCGACTCTGAAGCGGGCCCTTCTTCTCTTCGCCGCCAGTATTCTGGGACTAGGCCTTAGCGGACGGGGCGCGATCGCCGCCGCCGAACCGCGAACGCGCCTGGATATTCGCAAGGCCACCGCCGCCGAAACCCTGATCGAACTCGGCGTCCGCATGGGCGTCAGCCTCGGCGGCGTCGAGGCTTGCAAGGGACCGGGCGTCCCGCTGGTCGGCCTGTTCACGCTGCGCGACGCGCTCGATCGCGTGGCCGCCCCAGGCGGTTGCGGCTATGGGTTCATCGACGCGCGCACGGTCCGCTTCTCACCGCTCAGACCCGCGCCCCGGCCGCAGATCGCCGTCCGTCCGCCCGCGCCAGCCGCGATCGAGACGGTCGCCCCCCTGTCGCCGCTGATCGTCACCGCCGGCAAGCGCCCCGTTCGGCTGGGCAGCCTGCCCGGCGGGGTCAGCGTGATCGGCTCGCCGCAGCTGCAGGATACGGGGGTCGGCGAGACCGGCTCGGTGTCGCGCCAGACCGCCGGCTTCATCACCACCAATCTCGGCGCGGCGCGGAACAAGATCCTGCTCCGCGGCCTGTCCGACGGCACGTTCACCGGCCGCACCCAGTCGACGGTGGGCACCTATCTCGACGACCTGCCGGTCAACTACAACGCGCCCGACCCCGACCTGCGGCTGATCGACGTCGAGCGCGTCGAGGTGCTGCGCGGCCCCCAGGGCGCGCTCTATGGCGCAGGCTCGCTCAGCGGCATCTACCGCATCGTCACCCGGCCGCCGGAGATCGGCGCCTACACAGCCTCGGCGGGAGTCACGGTGGCCGACACCGAGTCAGGCTCGAACAGCTATCGCTTCGAGGGCGTGGTCAATGTGCCGACCAGCGCACAGTCGGCCTTGCGCGCGACGCTCTATCACGACGTCGACGGCGGCTACCTGGACGACGTGAACCTGCGCCTGTCGAACGTCGACAAGACCACCCGCCGCGGCGGCCGGGCGGCCTGGCGGGCCGAGCTCGGCCAATGGGAGGTGCGGCTGGGCGCGGCGGGCCAAAGCGTCTCGTCCAAGGACACCCAGTACGTCACCCTGGCCCCCGGCGGACCGCGGCGCGCCAACCAGGTGCGCGAAACGCACCGCAACCGGCTCGGCCAGACCTCGGTGCGGATCAGCGGGTCAGGCGACTGGGGACGCTTCGAGTCGGTCAGCGGCTATGTGGCCCACAAGTTCGCCAGCCGCTACGACGCCACCCTGGCCCTGACCCAGTTCGCCGAGGAAGGCCTCGAGCTTGGCCTGTATGACGAGACCTCGCGGGTCCGCATGTTCGTCGAGGACGCGCTTTACACGGGGCCCGACCGCGGCCGCTTGCGGTGGATGGTCGGCCTCTTCACCAGCAACAGCATCGAAGAGGGCGACGCCGAGCTGCGGGCCCGCACCGCCAATGTCACCCGCAGCATCTATAACGAGGATCGCAAGGACCTCCTGAACGAATACGCGGTCTATGGCGAGGCCAGCTACGACCTGGGCGGCGGCTGGAAGGCGGCGCTGGGCGGACGAAGCTTCCGCACCACCGTTCACACCCGGTCCTACGTGCTGGCGCCCGCGCCGGGCGCCTCGCGGGACCTCGATCGCTCGGCCACGTTCAGCGGGTTCTCGCCCAAGGTGTCGCTGCAGCGCGACCTGTCCGGCGGGGGCATGATCTATGTCCTGACCTCGGAAGGCTACCGCGCCGGCGGCTTCAACTCGGGCGGCCTGGCGATCCCGCCAGAGAGCCGCCGCGTCTTCAGGCCCGACCACCTGCGCAACTATGAGCTCGGCGCCACGCTGACGCCGTTCCGCGGACGCCTGAACCTGCGCACGGCGCTGTTCTACGACGATTGGCGCAATATCCAGACGGACCAGTATTTCAGCTCCGGCCTGTCCTTCACGGCCAATATCGGCGATGGCCGCAACCGCGGCGTCGAGATCGAGGCCGCCTGGCGCGCGACAAGCCGCCTGACCGTGTCGGGCAACGCCCTGTTCAACGAGCCCAAGCTGAGGCGGATCGAGCCGGGCTTCGGCATCGGCGAGACGGCCAGTCTGCCGGGCGTGCCGGACGTCTCCTTCGGCAGCCTGGTCACCTATCACCGCCCGCTGACGACCGCCGCCTCGCTCATGCTCACCGCCGAGACCGGCTATATCGGCCGCTCGCGCCTGACCTTCGATCCCCGCTACTCGCCCTCGATGGGCGGCTACTACACCGGCAAGATCTCGGCCCAGGTGATGACTGACCGCTGGCGGGCGGCGGTGTTCGTCAGCAATCCCTGGAACAGCTCCAGCGACACCTTCGCCTACGGAAATCCGTTCAGCTTCGGCCAGGTGCGCCAGGTCACCCCGCAGCGGCCCCGCACCTGGAGCCTCGCGCTCTCGGCCAACTTCTGAGGCTTTGTTGCAAAGCTTACACATTTCTTAGCGCGTGAGCGGGGGGCCGGCTCCCCCCGTGGCGTCATGTCCTGTGAGAGCGACCGCGGGGCGCGGGCCGCTCGATCAGAGGTTTCGACTGATGACCAAGCTTTCCGCGTTGATCTGCGTTCACAACGAGGAACAACGGCTGCCCGCTTGCCTGGCGGCCTTGTCCTTCTGCGACGAGATCGTGGTGGTCGCCGACCGCTGCAGCGACGGCACCGAGGCGATCGCGCGCCAGTACGGCGCTCAGGTGGTTGCGGGGATCTTCCCAATCGAGGGCGCCCGCAAGCACGCCGGCCTGGCGCGCTGCACCGGCGACTGGATCCTGGAGCTGGACGCCGACGAAGGCGTGACGCCGGCCTTCGCCGAGGAAGTGCGCGAGACTATCGCCCGCCCCGGCGCCGCCGACTGGTACCAGATTCCGATCGACAACTATGTCGGCGACCAGCTGGTCCGCCACGGCTGGGGCGGCTCGTTCGGCACGTCCTCGGCCGCCCGCCTGTTCCGTCCCGGCGTGAAGTCTTGGAAGTCCGAGCGCGTCCATCCGGGCGCCAAGCTGGACGGCGTCTATGGCGGTCGCCTGACCCAGCCGCTGCGTCACATGGTCGACGAGGACATCGGCGACATGTTCGCCCGCCTGTCGCGCTACACGGCCCTGCGCGCCCAGGACCTGGCCGACAGTGGCAAGATCAAGGGGATCGCCGACGACGCCTTCCGGGGCGTGCGTCGCTTCTTCAAGTGCTACGTGTCGCGCAAGGGCTATCGGGAAGGCGACCTGGGCTTCCTGATCTCGCTGATGGCGGGGCTTTATCCGATCCTGTCGAACCTGCGCGCCCGCGAAATCCTGCGAGACAGGGCGCGGGACATGGCCAAGGCGCCCCCCACCGCGCCGCTGCCGCTGCGCCGCGTCGAAGCCGGCGGCGTCTAGGCGGCGCTCGCCATGCGGAGCGCCGCGCCTCTGGTGTTTCACCTGATCCTGGGCCGTGAGCTGCGGCTGTGGGCGAAGGCGGGCCACGCCCCGGTCCTCTGGTGGCGCGACGATGACGCGCGCGCCCCCAGCGAGCCGCTGGACAGGCTTCTGGAGCTTTCCCGACGCCACGATGCGCCGCTGACGCTGGCGGCGATCGCCAGTCCGCATCTGCCGACGCTGGTGCGGCGGGTCGAGGCCGAGCCTGCTGTGGAGATCGCCGTCCACGGCTTCAAGCACATCAACCGCCAGCCGCCCGGCCAGGGCTTTGGCGAGGTGGTGGCCGAAGACAGCCTGGACTGGGTTCGCGCCCAGCTGCGCGCCACGGTGATGGCGTTCCATCGGGCGGGAACCCAGCCCACCCTTTTCGTGCCCCCCTGGAACAATCTGGCGCCCCAGCTGACCGAGGCGGCTCGCGACTCGTCGATCACCGCCATCTCGGCCTTCGCCGAGGACCAGGTTTCGTCCGGGGACGTCGCGCGGCTGGACGCCCATCTGGACGTGCTGCGCTGGAAGGGCGGCGGACGCTTCCGCGGCCGCTGGCGATTCCTGTCGCGGCTGCGGCGGCTGCTGGCGCGACGCCGGCTGTCGGGCTGCTGGGACGAACCGATCGGCCTGCTGACCCATCACCTGGATCATGACGCCGCGACCTGGGCGTTCCTCGACCAGTTCCTCGCCGCCTTCACCGTCCGCGCGCGCCAGGGCCTGACGCCCGCCAGCCCGCGCGAGCCAGAGGCGCTCAGCGCCTGATCAGCAGCCTAAGGCCCTAGGCGAGCTCGGGGCGGTCGCGCAGGCACTCGCCGATCGCCCGGGCGCAACCGGGCAGACCCAGGGCGCCCACGAACGACATGGCTACGGCGCAGACCAGCATGATCGGTTGGAAGATGCGCATCGGGAATCTCCGCACGGCGTTCGTCTAGGGCACTGTGCCGGAACAGTAAGACGGAACCTTGACGATTGTTCCGGGCGCGAACGGAAAATTTCAGGAGGCGGTCTTTTCGCCACGCGCGACGTCCAGGCCGTAGGCCTGCCGCGCCGCCTCGATCCGTTCCAGCTTGGCGTTCAGCGACGTCCAGTCGTCGTCCTGGTCGATCGGGGCCCAGAGGGATTCGACCTCGTCGATGATCAGCTCTTCCGGCTCGTCACGCTGAAACACGGCGGACGCCAGGCCCTCGGCGCGGCGCGGCGCGTAGTCGGCGAGGCCGGCCCGGAAAGCCCGGAACGCTTCGCCTTCGTAGAGCCCCGCGCGCGGGCCGCCCAGCGCCCGGGCCTCGGAGGCCTCTCCGCCGAACCAGTCGAAGAAGAAGGGCTCCCAGCGCAGCGTCTCGCCGCCCTCGGCCAGGGCGCGGAACGCGGCGTTGACCAGGGCGAGATCCCGATCGGCGCCCAGGCTTTCCAGGCCCAGCCGGTCCAGCATCGCCTCGCGCAGCGCCAAGCGATAGGCGTCCGAGAAGCCGTTCAGGGCCGCCAGCAGCCCCGCCTGCTCGCCCACCAAGGTCAGGCAGGCGGCCAGTTGCTGCAGGTTCCAGAACACCGCCTCGGGCTGGCGGCCGAAGCTGTAGAGACCCGAATGATCGAAATAGGCGGCCACGAAGTTAGGGTCGTTGCGCGGCAGGAAGCGCCAGGGTCCGTAGTCGAAGCTCTCGCCGGTGACGACCATGTTGTCGGTGTTGAGCACGCCGTGCACGAAGCCCGCCGCCATCCAGCGGGCGAGCAGGTGAGCGCTGGCGGCGACCACCGCCTCCAGCAGCGCGGCCGGGCGGTCGGGCGCGTCGGCGATCGACGGATAATAGGTCTCGACCACGTGATCGATCAGGACCGAGATCAGGTCGCGACGATCGAAATAGGCCAGCCGCTGGAACGTCCCAAAGCGAATGTGGCTGTGGGACAGCCGCGTCAGCACGGCCGACCGGGTCGGGCTGGGCTCGTCGCCCCGCACGAGGGCCTCGCCCGTCTCGACCAGCGAGAACGCGCGGGAGGTCGGAACGCCCAGAGCCTCGAGCAGGCTGGCGGCCAGCACCTCGCGCACGCCGCCCTTCAGGGTCAGCCGCCCGTCGCCCGAGCGCGACCAGGGCGTCTGGCCCGAGCCCTTGGTGGCGAGGTCGAGCAGGCGGCCGCTTCCGGCCTCGCGCAGCTGGGCGAACAGGAAGCCGCGGCCGTCGCCCAGATCGGGATTGTACGACCTGAATTGATGGCCATGATAGCGCATCGCCAGGGGCGTCGGCTGGTTGTCCGGCAAGGGCGCGAAGCGGCCGAAGTGGGCGATCCACGCCGCCTCGGACAGCCCGTCCAGGCCGACGCTGGCCGCCGCGCGCGCATTCCGATGGCGGAGGATCGTCTGCGGAAAGTCCGCCGGTTCGACGGCGTCGGAAAAATCCGGCCCCAAGGCTTGGAAGCGGGGATCGGGGCGATAGGCGGGCGAAAGCGACATGACCGCCAAATGAGGTCGCGGCGACCGCGGCGCAACCCTTCTTCGAAAGTCGATGACGGCCGCCGAACGTTGTCACATCCCGGCAACAGGAGGGCTTAGGCCTTTTTGTCACAAGGGATTTTGCTTGCCGAACGCTCTGGTGGCGCCTAACCCTTGGACATCCATTCGAACAGTCGTTCGAGCGGGACAACGAAAAACAAGCCTGGGGATGGGCAAGCGTCTCCGGGCCAACGAACCGAGGTAGGAAATGCGATTCACCCAGGTGCTTTGCGGCACGGCGTCCGCTGTCGTCCTCGCTGGTCTTGGCGCTTCCAGCGCCGCTCAGGCTCAAACGAGCGACGTCCAAACCGTCGACAGCATTATCGTCACCGCCCAGAAGCGGGAACAGAACCTGCAAGACGTGCCGGTCGTGGTGACCGCCGTCGGCGCCAAGCTTCTGCAGGACACTGGCGTCAAGGACATCAAGGACCTGACGATCCTGACGCCCGGCCTGACCGTGACCTCGACCTCGTCCGAAGCCTCGACCACCGCCCGGGTGCGCGGGGTCGGCACGGTCGGCGACAACCCGGGCCTCGAGAGCTCGGTCGGCGTCGTGATCGACGGCGTCTATCGCCCGCGCAACGGCGTCGGCTTCGGCGATCTTGGCGAGATGGAGCGGATCGAGGTCCTGAAGGGGCCGCAAGGCACCCTGTTCGGCAAGAACACCTCGGCCGGCGTCATCAACGTGATGACCAAGGAGCCGGAATTCGGCTTCGGCGCCAACGCCGAGCTGACCTTCGGCAACTACAGCGCCAAGGGCGCGGCCGCCTCGGTGACCGGCCCGCTGTACGAGGACAAGCTGGCCGGCCGGCTGTACTTCGCGGCCCGCAAGCGCGACGGCTATAACGACGTCATCACCGGCGGCGGTCCGTCCAAGCGCGACCAGGACGCGGACCAGAACTTCTACACCATGCGCGGCCAGCTGCTGTTCGTCCCGGACGACAACGCCACCTTCCGCGTGATCGCCGACTACAGCCGCCGCGACGAGAACTGCTGCGGCGCGGTGCAGATCCGCACCGGCCCGACCTCGGCGATCCTGGCCGCGGCCTCCGGCCAGACGACCCCGGTGGCGGCCACCGCCGATCCGTTCAAGCGCGTGGCCTATTCGAACCGCGGCGCGCCCGCCAAGATCGAAGACAAAGGCGTTTCGCTGCAGGGCGATATCGACCTGCCCTTCGGCTCGCTGACCACCATCTCGGCGATCCGCAACTGGCGCACCGACAACGGCCAGGACTCCGACTTCAGCACTGCTGACATCACCTATCGCAACAAGGACGGCACGAACTATTCCGAGTTCCGGACCTACAGCCAGGAACTGCGGCTCGCCGGCCGCAACGAGAAGTTCGACTGGCTGGTCGGCGCCTTCCTGGCCGATGAGCGGCTGGCGAACCGCGCCAACTTCTACTTCGGCAACCACTACGAACAGTATCTGGGCCGCCTGTTGTCGCGCTCGGCGGCCAACCCGGCGGGCATCCCCAACTTCATCAGCCTGCTGCTGAACCGCGCGCCGAACACCTCGTTCGCGGGCGGCCAGGGCCTGAAGGACCGCTATGACCAGCGCGCCACCACGATCGCGCTGTTCACCAACGACACCTGGCACGTGACCGACGCCTTCGAGATCACCGCCGGCCTGCGCTACACCTCCGAGAACAAGAAGCTGGACACCTACCAGACCAACACCGACGGCGGCGTCGGCTGCGGCACGGCCCTGACCCCGGCGGGCCAGGCCCGGATCGCCAGCATCGTCGGCGCGGCCGCCACCGGCACGGTGGTCGCCAACCTCTGCCTGCCCTGGGCCAACACCCTGTTCAACGGCCGCGGCACCAAGCAGGAGCGCACGGACAAGGAGTGGAGCGGCACGATCAAGGCGTCGTACCGCCTGTCGCCCGAGGTCTTCAGCTACGCCTCGTTCGCGCGCGGCTACAAGGGCGGCGGCTTCAACCTGGACCGCACCCAGTCGTCCAACGGCCTGCCGTCGGGCGGCGCGGGCGTGACGCCGATCTATGACACCTCGTTCCCGGCAGAGTTCGTCGACAGCTACGAAATCGGCCTGAAGAACACCCTGTTCAACCGCACCGTCCTGTTCAACGTCAGCGCCTTCCAGCAGAAGTTCACCGACTTCCAGCTGAACACCTTCCTGGGCACCTCGTTCGTGGTCCGCTCGATCCCGGAAGTGAAGTCCAAGGGCGTCGACGCCGACTTCCTGTGGTTCACCCCGGTCCACGGCCTGGTGGTGCAGAGCGGCTTCACCTACGCCGACACCAAGTACGGCAAGCAGCCGATCCCGAACGACCCGGGCAACGCCCTGGCCCTGCTGCCGGGCAGCCGCCTGTCGCTGGCGCCCAAGTACTCGGCGTCCGGCTCGCTCACCTACGAGACCCCGGTCGGCGACAACATGAAGGCGCGGTTCAACATCGGCGCGAAGTACTCGTCGTCCTACAACACCGGCTCGGACCTGTTCCCGCCGAAAGTCCAGAAGGCCTACACGGTCGTGAACGGTCGCGTCGGCCTGGGCTCGGCCGACGATCGCTGGACCGCCGAGCTGTGGGCGCAGAACCTGCTGAACGAGAAGTACATGCAGGTGGGCTTCAACGGGCCGCTGCAAGGCTCCTCGGGCCTCAGCGCCGCGCAGAGCACCTACAATCCGGCGCTGGACACGATCACCTACGATGCGTTCCTGGGCGCGCCGCGGACCTATGGCGTGACCCTGCGTTCGAAGTTCTGACCGGGAGGGGGAACCCTCGGACCGCCAAGGTCCGGGGGCTTTCGGAAGAGGGGGGCGATCCGGGCGACCGGGTCGCCCTTTTCCGTTCCGCGACCATTTTCGGGGCTTCCGGACGAGCGCGCATCACCTCAGCATGGCGGGGACCAGGGGTGACGCCAGGAGGCCTCGAGCATGAAGACGATCCGCTTCCTTGGCGTCTGGATCTGCCTCGTGATCGGCGTCGCCGTCGGCGTCTGGAGCCTGCGGACGCCCGCCCCGCTGCCGGCCGACGCGCCGCCCGCTACTTTCTCGGCCCAGCGGGCGATGGCCGACGTTGCGGCGATAGCTCAGGCGCCGCATCCCACCGGCTCGGCTGAGATCGCCAAGGTGCGCGACCACCTGCTGATGCGGATGGGCGAGCTGGGCCTTGAGGTGTCCGTCCGCCCCGACCAGGGCTTCTACGCCAATGCCAGGGACCCGTACTTCCTGAGCGTGGCCTCGGTGCAGAACCTGGCGGGCGTGCTGCCCGGCGCCGACCGCGCCCTGCCCGCCGTGCTGGTGATGAGCCATTACGATTCGGTCCCCAACTCGCCCGGCGCCGCCGACGACGCGGCCGGGGTCGCCGCCGCCCTCGAGATCGCGCGAGCCATGAAGGCCGGCGGGCCGGCCAGGCGCGACGTGATCTTCCTGTTCACCGACGCCGAGGAGCCGGGGCTGCTGGGCGCCGAGGCCTTCTTCGCCCGCGACCCGATGGCCAAGCGCGTCGGCCTGGTCGTGAACCTGGAAGCGCGCGGCGACGCCGGCCGGGCGTCGATGTTCCAGACCGGCCCCGGCAATGGCGCCCTGATCCCCGTCTTCGCGCGCGCCGCCAAGGGCCCTTCGGCCAATTCGCTGGCCTCGGCGGTCTATGCGAAGATGCCCAACGACACCGACTTCACCCACGCGGTTCGCAAGGGCCTGCCCGGCCTGAACCTGGCCTTCATCGACGACCAGCTGGCCTATCACACGCCCCTGGCCAGGCCCGACCACCTGGAGAAGGGCAGCCTGCAGCACGTCGGCGACCAGACCCTGCCGACGATCCGCGCCCTGGCCGACGCCGCCGCCCTGCCGCCGCCGGCTCCGGATGCGATCTATTCCGACGTGCTGGGCCAGTTCATGGTCAGCTACCCGCCCGTCGCCGGCTGGGCGCTGCTGGGCCTGGCCGCGGCGCTGCTGCTGTTCGCCGCCTGGCGGACCTTGAGCCTGGGCGCCGCCAGCGGCTGGGAGATCGCCCGCGGCGCGGCGTGCCTGCTGCTGCTGGCCACGACCGCCGCGCTCATCCTGCATCTGGCCGGCCGGCTGCTGAAGGTGCAGGACATCCAGCGCTATTTCGACCTGCTGGTCAGGTTCGACCATCTGCTTTGGGGCGCGGGCCTGCTGGCGATCGCCGCGGGCCTCGGCGTCGCGACCGCCATGGCGCGCGGGGCCGGACGGATCATCCCCTGCGTGGCCGCCCTCGCCCTCGGCGGCGCCTGCAGCCTCGTCGGCGGCTTCGATCCGGTCGGGCTGGGCCTCGGCGTCGCGACCAGCGTGCTGGCGGCCCTGGCGCTGGGCTATCGCACCGACGCGCTGGGCGGCTGGATCGGCGGCCTGGTCGTTCTGCTGGTCCTGGCGACTACGGCCCAGGTCCTGGCCCCGGGCGCGACGGTCATGCTGACCTGGCCGCTGCTGGTCGGAGCCTTGGGCCTGGCCCTGGTGATCGGGATCGGCGGGACGCGCGACAAGCGCGTGGCCCTGGCCCTGACCGTCGTGATCGGCGCCCTGGCCGCCCTGACGGTGGCCCAGCTGACCGCCTGGTCGGCGTTCACCTTCGCCGGGCTGGGCGTGCAGGAACCGGCGGTGCTGGCGCTGTTCGTCCTGCTGGCCGCCCCGGCCCTGTCGCCCCTGACCCACGACTTCGCCGCCACCCGCTGGGCCTGGCGCGCCGCCCTCGTCCTGGTCCTGGCCGGCGGAGGCTTGATCGGCTACGCGGCCGTGGCGGAGGGGACCGCTTCGCGGCCCGCCCCCACCGGCGCCCTGCACCTGGCCGACCTCTCGAGCGGCAAGGCCTGGCGGGTCGCCGAGCATCCGCGCCTCGACGCCTGGACCAAGGCCGCCCTTCCGGACGACGGCGGCGCCGCGCCGACGCAGCGGACGCTCGCGCCGTTCTGGGAGCAGCCCACCTGGATGTCGGAGACCCGCACCGTCCCCGTCGAGGTCCCGCAGCTTTCGATCGACCGCGCCGAGGACCGCCTGCTGGTCCGCCTGATCCCCGCCCCCGGCGCCGAGATGGTCAGGCTGCGCCTGAAACCCGGCGTCGCGCTCAGCCAGCCCCGCCTGAACGGACGGCCGATCAGCCTTAAGATGGAGGCCGGCAAGTGGTCCAGCCTCACCTATCACGCCCCCGATCCGAACGGCGTCACCCTCAGCTTCACGACCCGGGGGCCAGGCCAGGTCGAGGTCGCGGCTCTGGAGTATCACGACGGCTGGCCGTCCCTCGCCAAGGCGCCGCCGCCCAAGCCCGCCGGCCTGATGGCCTTCGGTCAATCGGACAAGACGGCGGTGCTGGTGCGCGGACGGACGCGCTGGTGAGCCCTCAGACCGCGAACACCCCCTCGCCGGGCTCCTTCTCGTAGAGGGCGGCCACACGGTCGGCGCGGCGTTCCAGCGTCGCGCGCTGGTTGACGTAGCCCTTGTCGGTGATCTCGCCGGCGTCGATCGAGGGCGGCTCGGTCAGGATCGTGAAGCGGGCCACGCGCCGCGAGGACCCGCCCGCGGCGGAGTTGAAGGCCGAGAGGCGCTCGCGCAGGATCGCCACCAGCTTCTCCAGCGGCGTGCCGGGCCCGGGATCGGCCACCAGGGCCGCCAGGCCCGCCGGCGAGGGCCACAGCATGGCGCCGATGAACGGCTTGTCCTGGCCGGTGATCACCGCGTCGTGGATGTAGGGGCTGCAGGCGGCGACAAGGTCGGGGCGCAGCACCCCGACGCTGACCCAGGTGCCGGTGTCCAGCTTGAAGTCCTCGGTCACCCGGCCGTCGAAGACGAGGCCCTTCGACGGGTCCTCCGGATCGACGAACCGCGCCGCGTCGCCCAGCCGGTAGAAGCCCTCCTCGTCGAAGGCCGCCGCCGTCTTCTCCGGATCCTTGTGATAGCCGGCGGCCACCGTCGGGCCCTTGACCCGCACCTCGTACTTGGCGCCGCTGGGGGCGAGTTTCAGCTGGATGCCCGGCAGGGGCAGGCCGACCAGCCCCACCCGCTCGGTCACCCAGTGGGTGACGGTGACGCCCTGGGTCTCGGTCGCGCCGTACATGGTGGTCAGCGGGATGCGATGGCCGGTCTCGGCCACGGCCAGGGCCTGGATGCGCTCATAGACGTCGTTGGACAGGGTCGCGCCGCCATAGCCCATGTAGCGCAGGTTCTTGAAGAACGAGCGCCGCAGGGCGGGGTCCTTCTCCATCGCCTCGGCGAGCATCGAGAAGGCGATCGGGGCCGAGCCGAACACGACGGGCGAGACCTCGTAGAGGTTCTTGATCGTCGTTTCGAACATGCCGGGCAGCGGCTTGCCCTCGTCGATGTGCAGGGTGCCGCCGCCCCAGATCACCGCGTTGAAGGTGATGTTGCCGGCCGAGATGTGGCTCCAGGGCATCCACTCCAGGCTCTGGGGGACCTCGTCCGTCTCGGGCTCGTCGGCGCGCAGGCCCTCCTGGCCGGCGATGACGCCCGCCATCATGCCGTGGGTCTGGGGCACGGCCTTGGGCAGGCCGGTCGAGCCGGAGGTGAACAGGTACTTGGCCACGGTGGCGGGCCCGACGCCCTCCAGCGCCGCCTTGAGCGCCGGGGTCGGCGTCGTCGCCGCCACGTCGACGTAGGCGATCGCCCCCTCGCCCGTCCCGTCGGCGGTGACGACCAGCAGGCTCGGGTCGAGGCCTTTGAGGACCTCCAGCGCCTTGCCGAACATCGCCCCGCTCTGGGCGAAGACGACGCGCGGCGCCACGCGCTCGAAGCAGTGCTTGAGCTTAGCGTGGTCGGTCGAGATCAGGCTGTAGGCCGGGCTGACCGGCGCGGCCGGGACGCCGGCGGCGTAGGCGCCCAGGGTCATCAGGGCGTGCTCGATCGAATTGGCCGACAGGATCATGACGCTGTCGGCCGAGGTGAGCCCCCGGTCCAGCAGCCACTGGCCGATCCCCTCGACCTGGCGCAGGGCCTCTTCGTAGGTCACCTGCCGCCAAGGGCCGTGGTTCGGCTCGCGCTGTTTCAGGTACGGCCGGTCCGGATGCTCGGCCGCCTTTTGCGCCAGCAGGTGGGCGATCGAGCGCGGGCCCTCGCCCGGCGGATGGTTCGAGGTGATGACGATCGCGCCGTCGGGCCGGCGCTCGACGCTGACGTCGGGGCCCTTCATCGGCAGCGGCTTGAACGGGGCGGCGGCGGAGGAAGGCTCGCGCACGGGCGAGCCGCCATCGGGCGGCGTCATGGTCTCACTCCCTCAAGTTATCGTTGTTCTCTTGACGGTGAGGCCAAACGCGCCGGGCGGCAAGCCTGACGTGGAGGGAAGCCGAAGCCTCTAGGCCCGCCGGCGCGCCTTGCGGGCCGCCTTGGCCGCCACCTCGGCGGCGGTGACCTGCTCGGCGAAGGCGTCCAGGTCGATCCCGAACCGCTCGCCGCAAGCGCACTCGACCACCGGCAAGAAGCGCACCGCCTCGATCGTCGCCCGCGCCGCCCCGCCGCAGCGGGGGCAGGCGAACTCAAGCTCTACGCCACCAACGTCCACGCCCGCCATGCTGGCCGCTCCGCCGAGTCGATCTTCCCCACGAGGAGACACGCCGACGATGACAGCCGCAAGCGCCCCTTCGCCCCCGCGACCTTCTGTCCGGATTTCGCGCCGGTCAGGCGATTCCCAGACCGCGCCAGACCGGCAGCAGGGTGTCGGCGAAGGCGATGGCCTGGGCCTCCAGCGCCGCCTGCGCCGCCTGCGCCGGCAGGGCCGCCCCGCCGGCGACCAGGGTCTGGCCCTGCGCCGCCAGCGTCCGCGCCGCGAAGGCCGCCCAGTCGGCCGGTCCGCCGCCGTCCCGCTCGCGCGCCAGCCAGAACAGCTGGTGGAAGCGCTGGGCCGGGATCGCGCCGCCGGTCACCGGCGAGGCCAGGAAGGCCAGGTCCGTGGTCTCGGCCGCCCGCCGGGCCAGCTCCAGGTTCAGGGCCCGCGCCGTCCCCGCCCCGCGCGCCGCCGTCTCCGCGTCCTGCGCCGAGGCCACGACGCCCTGGGCCATCAGCAGCGCCAGGGCGGTGGTCAGCTCCGAGAAGGCCACCCCCTCCGGCGCGGCCGCCTCCAGCTCGCCGATCGGCCGCGGCTGGCCCTCGCCCAGGGCCGCCAGGATCGTCTCGTACAGCGGCCCGCCGATGGCGACCTCGGCGAAGGTTCCGCGCGCCTTGTCCAGCGGCTGGTCGGCCGGCTTGGCCAGCACCACCCGCAGGTCGCGCAGCGCCCGGCGCTGGTCGGCGGCGGCCAGGGGCGAGAGCCCCCGCAGCCAGTAGTCGCGGCGGAACTGGGCCTGGACGGCGAAGTCGCGGAAGGTCTCGCGCAGCGACGGATCGGGCAGCTCGCCCAGGAAGCCGGCCATGCCCGGCGAGATGTTCAGCGCCTCGACCTGGTCGGGCATGTAAGCCGAGGTCGCGAACGACAGCTTGGCGCCCGACAGCCGCGCCTCGACGTCGGCGAACCACATCGGATGCCAGTCGCGGTTCATGTACTCGTGGACCATGTAGGCGCGGTCCTGCTTCAGCAGGGCCTCCAGCCGGTCGATCACGCCGGGATTGAGCCGCGAATAGACCGGGTCCTCGGCGAAGAAGCGCTGCATGGTCAGCAGGGCCGCGTCCAGGTTGGCGGCGGGGCCCAGGCCCGGCGCGCCCAGGGTCTCGGCGTGGCGCTTCATCAGGTGGCGCAGCGGCCCGGCCATCGCCCAGCCCGGCTGGGTGTTGTACGAGATGTAGACCAGGCCGCCGGGCTTCAGCTTGCGGCGCAGGAACGCCACGATCTTCTCGCGGGCCGCGTCGTTGACCCAGCTCCAGACGCCGTGCAGGGCCACGAAGTCGAACTCCGGCATCCCCGGCCGCTCGGCGAACTCGTCGAAGGCGTCGTCGAAGAAATTGGCCCGCGCGCCGCTGGCGGCCACCAGGTCGCGGGCGAACACCGCCTGGGCCGGGGCGAAGTCGCAGCCCCACCAGTCGATCCCGGCCTGCGTCGCCGCATGCACCGCCGCCGAACAGCCCTGGCCGAAGCCCAGCTCGCAGGCCGTCTCGATCCTCGGCGCTCGCAGGCCCTTGAGCAGCAGGGGGAAGGCCGCGCGGACCGGGTTCAGCTCCGGATAGGCGCCGTAGGTGTACCCCGTCTCGACCACATAGCCGGCGCTCCAGTCTTCGTTCATCCGCCCCTCCCGAGTCAGGGCCACGGTGGGCCGGGGCGAGGGGCGGGGCAAGGGGTTGAAAGAGCGGCGTTGTGTCACTTGCCCCCTCCGCGCTGACGCGCTCCTCCCCCGGAGGGGGAAGAAGGGGCGCCGCACGCCTTCTGCCCCCTATGGGGGCGGACGGCCGCGAAGCGGCCAGGTGGGGGCAAGTGAAATCAACCTCACGCGATCGCTCGCTGAAGGGACGGAAGGGTATGCGGAGCGCCGGACGTTCGTCCGGAGTGTTGAGTGTGTGTACCGTTTCGACGAAGCCAGACGCTCCGCGCAGTCGTTATCCGGTGAGCCTTCGACGCGCGGGGTTTTAACCCGCTTCCGAAAGAGGCCCCCGGCGGGCGGGCCGGGCTGGCG
>NZ_QFQZ01000111.1 GCF_003243465.1 Caulobacter segnis | reverse complement strand
CAACAGCGCCGCCGGCAAGGGCTTCGACAAGGCCGCCATGTGCATCGCCGAGAAGCTGCCGATGGGCGCCAAGACCGGCACCGTCAAGGTTCCCTTCCGCTTCCCGGGCGGCGCATAAGCATCGCTCATCAAGCCGGAAGAACAGAACGCCCCCGCCGATCGCTCGGCGGGGGCGTCTTTTTTGCAAGGCGCTCCAGGCGTGACCGCCAGGCGCCGGTATCATCTGTAGAGAACACCTCTCGATAGAACGGCTCGCCGCTCCGAGCGTGGACAAGCGTCAGAGCAGCCGAACCGCTCGGACGCCAGGTAGAGCGCTCTAGAACTCTTCCCACTCGTCCTTCAGGGCGACAGCGGCTCCCCCACGCGATACGGGAGCCGAGGCGCCGGGTCGGACCGCGGGACGCGCCGCGGGCGTGGAGCGGGGAGCGGGCGCAGCCGGCTGCGACGCCGGGGCGGCCTGGGCGGCCTGGGCGGCCGCGCGGCCGGAGATCGAGAAGGTCGCCACCTGCCGGGACAGTTCGGCGGTCTGGGTCTTCAGCGAGTGGGTCGCGGCCGTGGTCTGCTCGACCATCGCCGCGTTCTGCTGGGTGACCTGGTCCATCTGATTGACGGCCGTGTTCACCTCCGAAAGGCCCCGCGCCTGGTCCTGCGACGAGGCTGAGATCTGGACAATCAGTTCGTCGATCTCGGCGACCTTGCCGACGATGCCCTTCAGCGCCTCCCCCGTCTGGCCGACGAGGCCGACGCCGGCCTCGACCTGCTTGGTCGAGGCGCCGATCAGGGCCTTGATTTCCTTGGCCGCCTCGGCCGAGCGCTGCGCGAGGGCGCGCACCTCCTGGGCGACGACGGCGAAGCCCTTGCCCGCCTCGCCGGCCCGGGCGGCTTCGACGCCGGCGTTCAGGGCCAGCAGATTGGTCTGGAAGGCGATCTCGTCGATCACCCCGATGATGTTGCCGATCTCGCGCGAGCTGGTCTCGATCTCGCCCATGGCCGCGACGGCCTGGTCGACCACCACGCCCGACCGCTCGGCCTCCGACTTGGCACCGGCCACCACGTCCTGGGCTTGCTTGGCGCCGTCGGCGGCGCGGCGGACGGTCTGGGTGATCTCGTCCAGCGCGGCGGCCGTCTCTTCCAGGCTGGCGGCCTGCTGCTCGGTGCGACGCGCCAGGTCGTCGGCGGCGATGCTGATCTCCTCGGTGCCCGAGCGGATCCCGTCCGTCGCGACGTTGACCCCGCCCATGGCCTGGTCAAGCAGCTTGGCCGCGTTGTTGAAGTCGTCCTTGAGCTTCTGGAAGTTCGGCTTGACGTCGATGTCGAGGCGCGAGCGCAGGTCCCCCTGGGCCAGGCGATCCAGCGCCTCACCCAGCGCGGCGACCATCTCGGCCTGGGACGCCTGGGCTTCGCGCTGTTCGGCTTCCAGCCGCTGGCGTTCGTTGTCGATCGTCTCCAGATAGATCGAGATCGCGAAATCCATGTCCAGCAGCACGGCCTTGATCAGGGCGCTGAGCGCCTCGCCGGCCTCTGCGACGCCGCCCTTGCTCATGAAGCCCTTGGGCCAGACCGATTCGAGGACGGAGCGGATCAGGTGGTCGCTGACCACGGCATAGCCGCCGATGTACCAGCGGGGCTCAAGCCCGATACGGGCGTGGGTTTCGCCAATGGTGCGGACGGCGCGGACATAATCCTCGCTGAACTTGGCCTCGACAATGCCGGCCCAATGGGCCTGCTGGCGACCGCTGGCGGCCGCCATGTGCTTGTCGTCCTTGAAGAACTTCCGCGTCTCGGGCGTAGCCTCCACCTTGGCGTAGAAGTTCGCCAGAGCCGGGCCGATCGCCTTCTCGACAACAGGCTTCAGACCGCGCAGGGCTTCACGCGCCCTGTCGTCGATCCCCATAAACGCCACTCGCTCGTTGATCGCGTAATCGTGGCTCATCGCCGTCATCCGTTTGCTGGGTGGACGGACAATCTCGCGGCGGCGTGCTTAATGTCGGCTTAAATATACTCGCCAGACGCGCGTCAGCTTGACGCGCTATCGCAGACTAAAGGCCAAAGCGCGAAAACCCGCTCCGGGGCGAAAACCCTAAATTAGAAGGGATTCCAGCCACGCGATGCGGCGCGACGCAGGCCGAGCGCGCCTCATCTGTGACAAACCGCCACGCGTCCAGCGCGATCATCCGCCCTGCTTGAGCGTTTCGCGGGCGATGATCAGCTGCTGGATCTGGCTGGTGCCCTCATAGATCCGGAAGATCCGCACGTCGCGATAGAGGCGCTCGATCCCGTAGTCGGCGACGTAGCCGGCGCCACCGAAGATCTGCACGGCGCGGTCGGCGACCTTGCCGACCATCTCCGAGGCGAACAGCTTGCTGGCCGCCGCCTCCAGCGTGACCCCCACGCCACCGTCGCGCTTGCGGGCGGTTTCAAGCACCAAGGCGCGCGCGGCCAGCGCTTCGGTCTTGCTGTCGGCGATCATCGCCTGGATCAGCTGGAAGTTGGCGATCGGCTGCCCGAACTGCTTGCGCTCGGAGGCGTAGGCCACGCAGTCGGCGATCAGGCGCTCGGCGACGCCGACGCAGACGGCGGCGATGTGCAGGCGGCCGCGATCCAGGACCTGCATGGCGACCTTGAAGCCCTCGCCCTCCGCGCCCAGGCGGTTCTCGACGGGCACGCGCACGTTGTCGAAGGTGACGTCGTGGATGTGGGCGCCCTGTTGACCCATCTTCTTCTCGGGCTTGCTGACCGAGAGCCCCGGCAGGTCACGCGGCACGAGGAAGGCCGACACGCCGCCCCCGCCCTTCAATTCGGGATTGGTGCGGGCCATCACCGTGAACAGCGAAGCCTTGCCCGCATTGGTGATGTAGCGCTTGGCGCCGTTCAGCACATAGGAGTCGCCGTCCAGCGTGGCGCGGGTCTGCACCGCGCCGCTGTCCGATCCCGCTTCGGGCTCGGTCAGGGCGAAGGACGTAATGACCTCGCCCGAGGCGACCCCGGGCAGCCACCTGGTCTTCTGGGCGTCATCGCCGAACATCACCAGGCCCTGGCTGCCGATGCCGACATTGGTGCCGAACACCGAGCGGAAGGCCGGCGAGGCCCGGCCAAGCTCGATGGCCACCAGCGCCTCGTCCTCCATGCCCAGGCCAAGGCCGCCGTATTCCTCGGGGATCGAGAGGCCGAACAGGCCCAGCGCCTTCATCTCCTCGATGATCTCGGCGGGCACGGCGTCGTCCTCGGCGACCTTGGCCTCGATCGGCCGCAGCCGCTCGGCGACGAAGCGGGCGACCGTGTCGATCAGTTGCTCGCGGGTCTCCAGGTCGAGGGCCATGCGCTTTCTCCCGTTGTCCGGCCCTTCGCGAACCGCGAGGGAAGGCGTCAAACACTTGTTTTGACCGAGACTGTAGCGATGACCTTCGAGAATGGAAGCCTTACCCTGCGGCCTTCTCTTGCTGAGCCAGCACGCTCTTGCGCGCGCCATAGGCCAGATAGATCGCCGCGCCGATCAGGTGGGCGTAGACGAAGTAGACCTGGGTCTTCACCGGCAGGCTGACGAACAGGTAGAGGCAGCCGAGGATGCCGGCGGGAGCCACCACCGGCCAGATCGGCGTCGAGAAGACCCGGGGGCGGTTGGGCTCGCGCAGTCGCAGCAGGATCACCGAGGCGCCGACGGCGATGAAGGCCCACAGCGTGCCGGCGTTGGCCAGCTCGGCGATGTCCTTCAGCGACAGCAGGCCCGACAGCAGGGCCGACAGGGCGCCCGTGAGCAGGGTCATCATCACCGGCGTGCCGGTCTTGGCGTTCACGCGCGACAGGGCGCGCGGCAGCAGGCCGTCCCGCGCCATGACGAAGAAGATCCGGCTCTGGCCGTACATGAAGGCCAGGATCACGGTCGGCAGGGCGATCACCGCGGCCAGGGCCACCAGCTGGGCGACCTTGGGATGGCTGAGGCTTTCCAGGATAAAGACCAACGGCGCCTCGCTCTTTGAGAACACCTCGGCGCGCGAGGCGCCGATCGAGACGGCGGCGACGATCATGTAGATCGCCGTGCAGGCGGCCATCGAGCCGACGATGCCGATGGTCAGGTCGCGCTTCGGGTTCTTCGTCTCCTCGGCGGCGGTCGAGACGGCGTCGAAACCGTAGAAGGCGAAGAAGATCAGGCTGGCCGCCGCCATCACCCCGATCTTCACCCCGTCGGGGCCCGGCGTGGCCGAGAAGCCGTTGGGCATGAAGGGCGTGAAGTGGCTGGCGTCGAAGGCCGGCAGGCACAGGACGACGAAGACGATCAGGGCCATGATCTTCACGGCGACCAGCACCATGTTGACCACGGCGCTCTCGCGGGTGCCGATCGCCAGCAGCCCCGCCACCGCCATCGAGATGATCACCGCCGGCAGGTTGATCAGTCCGCCCGCGTGCGGCCCCGCCAGCAAGGCGTCCGGAAAGCCCATCAGCTTGAACAGGCCATGGGCGTGGGCCGACCAGCCCACCGCCACCGCCGCGCAGACCAGCGTGTATTCTAGGATCAGGCTCCAGCCGACGAACCAGGCGACCTGCTCGCCCATGGCCGCGTAGCTGTAGGTGTAGGCGCTGCCCGCCGCCGGCATCAGGGTCGAAAGCTCGGCGTAGCAGAGCGCCGCGCAGGCGCAGACCGCGCCGGCGATCAGGAACGACAGGATCACGCCCGGCCCGGCCAGGCCCGCGCCGATGCCGGTCAGGGTGTAGATGCCGGTGCCGACGATGGCCCCGACCCCCAGGGCCACCAGATGGGGCCAGCTTAGGGTCTTCTTCAGCTGATGGCTGTCCGCGTGTCCCGCGGTGATGGTGTCGATGCTCTTTCGGCGCGTCCAGAAGCTCACTTGAGGGGTCCTCCGACTCATTTCGGCGACCATGGAGCTCATTTCGTGCTCCGCCAAGAACCCCTGGTTAGAAGAATATTCTCGTCAGGGCGTAGGCCAGCACGGCGACGGCGATCGTGACCGTCCCAAGCATCACCGCCAGCTTCGGCTTGACCTGGAGCAGGGCCTGGGGCCCGAGCTTGGCGGAGATCGCGCCCACGCCCGCCAACAGCAGGAAGCTTGAGCAGGCCGCCAGGGTCGAGACCAGGGCCGGAGGGATCAGGTTCAGGCCGCGCGCTGCCGCCAGGGCCGCAAAGCCCAGCACGAATGCCGGCGGCGCCTGCAGGCCGGAAACGCGCCCGCCTTCTGCGCTGCGGGTCAGCATCAGGCCGATCAGCACCACCGCCGGGCCTAGCCAGACGATGCGGGCGAGCTTGGCCAGGGCCGCGGTGCTGGCGGTCTCGGGCGAGACCGACGCGCCGGCGCCGGCCACCTGGGCGACGTCGTGGATGGACAGGCCGAAGAAGACGCCGGCCTGGTGGGCGGTCAGGCCCAAGGCGTTGGCCAGCGGCGGATAGGCCAGCATCGCGACGGTCGAGAGCAGGTTCACCCCGACGATCACGAGCGCTGTCGTGCGCTGGTTGGCGGGGCTGGCCGGCGCGGCCTGCGACGCGGCCAGGGCGGCGGAGGCGCCGCAGATCGAGCAGGCGGCGGCGGCGATCAGGGCTTCGGCGAAGGGCAAGCCCAAGGCAAGGCCCGCCGCCGCGCCGATGGCGAGGCCGCCCAACACCACGACGCCGCTGGCCAGGATGGCCGGGCCGCCGAGCGCGGCGAACTCCGCCCAGCTGATCTGGGCGCCCATCATCGCCACGCCCAGGCGCAGGCCAGGCTTGGCGAAGATGTCGAGCCCCGCGCCCAGTTGAGCTTGCAGGCCAAGCGCCCCCAGCATCATACCCAGGACCACCGCGATCAGCGGCGCGGGCGCATGCAGGCTTTGCGACAGCAGCTTGGCGAGTACGGCCAGGGCCAGGCCGGCGACCAGCCCGGGCGCCAGCTTGCCGGCCTCCAGGCGAAGGGCGGCCGCGGTCATCCGCGGACCGTCTCGCCATTGATCGGGGCGGCCGCGAAGTGGGCGTCGGCGCGTGCGCAGCGGTTCGAGAGACGCTCGTTCAGCGCGCGAACGGTGCGGCTGCCGGTCCGCTCGAACGCGAACGGCAGGAGACCGTGGACGAGGCAGGCGAGGCCCGCGCCGATCAGGGTGAAGCCGAAGCTCCAGGCCACGCCCATGTGCTGGCCATAGCTTTCGCCGACCGAGCGGGGGTGACGGGTGAAGGACGCCAGCATGAAGGCCTCGCGGTTTGCCGAGGCTCCCTAGGATGGCGAGGATTCGAGGAAAGGCATTACTGGATTGCGCGCCAAACGCGGCGTAGAGAGAATTCCATTCTCGATCAATGCGGAACGCAGAGATGATTGATCTCGATCATATCGATCGACGCCTGCTGGCGATCCTGCAGGAGGACGCAACGGTTCCGATCGCGGAACTGGCCGAACGCGTGGGCCTGACCCAGACGCCGTGCTGGAAGCGGATCAAGCGGCTGCAGGACGCGGGCGTGATCACCGCCCGGGTCGCCTTGCTGGACCGCGAGGCCCTGGACCTGCCGCTGACCGTGTTCGTGGCCGTGAAAACGGGTCGTCACGACGAGGAGTGGCTGAAGCTGTTCGCGGAGGGCGCCAAGGCCCTGCCCGAGGTCATCGAGTTCTACCGGATGAGCGGCGAGGTCGACTATCTGCTGAAGGTGGTGGTCAAGGACATCGCCGCCTACGATCGTTTCTACAAGCGCCTGATCGCCACCGCCCCACTCAGCGACGTGTCGTCCAGCTTCGCGATGGAGCAGATCAAGTTCACCACCGCCCTGCCGGTCGCCCCGACCTGAGCCTCGGCCGTTTCGCCGGCGAACTGCCGCAGGCGTTGGAAGCGTGACCTTATGCGACCCTAGGCAGATCGCGCCGAACGCCCTATGGCTCTTGGCAAGTTCGGATCGGTGGCGCCCCCATGAGTATTGTCGAGATGAACGGGGTCGACGCCGATCGCTTCCGCGAGAAGATCGTCCCAGCGTCCCGGCCCGTGGTGTTTCGCGGCCTCGTCGCGCATTGGCCGGCCGTCACAGCCGCCCGACGAGGGGACGAGGCCCTGTTCGCCTATCTGGCGCGGTTCGACCGGCAGGAGCCTGTGGGGACGCTGATCGCCGCCCCGGACACCGGCGGACGTTTCTTCTATGACGACGCCCTGACCGGCTTCAATTTCCAGGGCGGCCGCGCGCGGCTGTCCAAGAGCTTCGACTTCCTGCTGGCCAATCGCGAGACCGAGCGCCCCGCCGCCTTGGCCGCCCAGGCGATCCCCGCCGATATGCATCTGCCCGGCTTTCGCGCCGAGAACGTCTCGCCGCTGACGCCCGACGTCGAGCCGCTGCTGTGGCTGGGCAACCGGGTGATCGTCGCCGCGCACCAGGATCCCTACGAGAATCTGGCCTGCGTGGTCGCCGGCCGTCGGCGCTTCACGTTGTTTCCGCCGCAGGCCGTCGCCGACCTCGCCATCGGTCCGTTCGAGAAAACGCCGGGCGGCCCGCCGATCAGCCTGGTCGACTTCGACGCGCCCGACCTGGCGCGTCACCCGCGCTTTTCCCAGGCGCTGGCGGTCGCCGAGGTCGTGGAGCTGGCGCCCGGCGACGCGCTGTTCATCCCGTACCTGTGGTGGCACCACGTGCGCTCCCTGGAGCCGGTGAACCTGCTGGCCAACTACTGGTGGGACAGCGCGCCGGCGGGACGCGGCGAGGCCATGGACGCTTTCCTGCACGCGGTCATGGCCCTGCGAGCCCTGCCCGCCCACCAGCGGGCGGCCTGGAAGAGCGCCTTCGACCACTATGTGTTCGGCGATCCGGAAGCGGCGACCGCACACCTGCCCGGGAACGTTCACGGCATGCTCGGCGCGCTCAGCGAGGACGACGCCCGCAGCCTGCGCCGGGCGCTGGCGGAGAAGCTGGCGTTATAGCCGCCTATTCCGGCCACAGGTCCTGGATGTCGCCCTTGCGGTTCAGCATGTGCGTGGCGCGCTTGATCACCGCCAGCAGGCGCTCCTTCCGGCCATCCTTGTCGTAGGTCAGGGTGGTGCGGGCCAGGCCCTCCAGCATGAAGCGGGCGAGGTCGCGGCTGGCCTGGAAGCGCGGGCCGGCGCCGGCGTGGAGGATCTTCAGGAAGTGATCGCCGGCCTGGGCGCGGTCGAACTCGGCCTGGGCGGGGCTGAGCAGCGCCTGGATGGCCGGGTCGGTGCGGCCGGCGGCCTCCAGCTCGGCGAAGGCCTGGAACGGCGTGCTGTGCAGCAGGTCCCAATAGCTGTCGATCGCGTGCTCGGTGACGTCCGCGCCCGGCGGCAGGCTGTCGGCGGCCGCCCGAAACAGGGTCGAGCGCTCGGCCTGGATGTGGGCCACGGCCGCCTCGACCAGGGCCTCGCGGGTCGGGAAGTGGTAGAGCATCGCCCCCCGGGTCAGGCCGGCCGCGTCGGCGATGGCCGGATTGGTCGCGGCGTGATAGCCGATCTCGGCGAACAGACGCATCGCGCAGTCCAGAATCCGCGCACGGGTCTTCTGCGACTTGGGGGTGTCCTTGGCGAGGCGGGCGGCGTCCATCGGCGTGATCTAGTGCGAGCGATGCTGCGCCGCAACAGCTTGAGCAATCCCAAGCCTGCAAGGCGGTTGCTTATTCCCCAAGAATTTTGACCTCCGCGCCGAAAATGGTCAATCCGCAGGCTGCCGCAAGGGAACCCGAACCGCGGTTCGTCGCCGTTCCGCCCCGCCCGCTTCATCAAAGCGACATGCAATCAGCTTAATCGCCTGCCGTTGGCCGCCATCGCGCCGATCCGGGGACGGAGCGATCTTGCGGCGGCAAACGGGGGTACGACCATGAGCGCCGACGTCGCCGTCCGCCGCTATCGATCGATCTTCATCAGCGACCTGCACCTGGGCACGCGGGGATGCCAGGCCGAGCTGCTGCTGGACTTCATCCGCCACATCGAGTGCGAGAAGCTCTATCTGGTCGGTGACATCATCGACGGCTGGAAGCTGCGCAGCGGCTGGCACTGGCCCCAGGCCCATAACGACGTCGTCCAGAAGATCCTGCGCATGGCCCGCAAGGGCGCCGAGGTGATCTATATCCCCGGCAATCACGACGACCGCGTCCGCGAGTTCTGCGGCGTCCACTTCGGCGGCGTCGTGGTGGCCCGCGACGTGATCCACGAGGCGGCCGACGGCAAGCGCTATCTGGTCGTCCACGGCGACGAGTTCGACGGCGTCGTCCAGCACGCCAAGTGGCTCGCCTTCCTCGGGGATTGGTCCTATAGAACCATCCTCATGCTGAATACCCTGGTGAATCGCGCCCGTCGCCGCCTGGGGTTCGGCTATTGGAGCTTTTCGGCCTATCTGAAGGTCAAGGTGAAGAACGCTTTGCAGTTCATCGAGAACTTCGAGGCCGCCGTGGCCGACGAGGCCCGACGTCGGGGAGTGGACGGGGTGATCTGTGGTCATATCCACAAGGCCGAGATGCGCGACATCGATGGCATCGCCTATGTCAATGACGGCGACTGGGTGGAAAGCTGCACGGCCGTGGCCGAGCACGCCGACGGCCGCCTCGAGATCCTGGAGTGGGCCAAGCTGCGCTCCTGGTCGGTGATCGATCGCGGCCGCAAGCTGCCGAGCCCGACCGACGAGGCCCTGCCGGAGCCCGCCGTCGCCTGATGCGGATACTGCTCGCTACCGACGCCTGGGAACCGCAAGTCAACGGCGTGGTTCGCACCCTGACCCGGGTGGTCGACGAACTGCGCGCCATGGGCCACGTCGTGGACGTGGTCAGCCCCGACCAGTTCCCGACCTTTCCGCTGCCGACCTATCCGGAAATCAAGCTGGCCATCGGCGCCTATGAGCCGGTGCAGGAGCGCTTCAAGCTGTTCGAACCCGAGGCGATCCACATCGCCACCGAGGGGCCGATCGGCCTGGCCGCCCGCCGCATCTGCCTGGAATGGAAGCTGCCGTTCACGACCAGCTACCACACCAAGTTCCCCGAATATGTCTCGGCCCGCCTGCCGCTGCCGCTGGCGGCCGGCTACACCTACATGCGCTGGTTCCATAAGCCGTCGGGCCGGCTGATGGTGGCCACGCCGACCATGCGCGACGAGCTGGCCAAGCACGGCTTTCGCAACCTCTCGCCCTGGTCGCGCGGCGTCGACACCGACATCTTCAAGCCGCGCCAGCCCGGCGACCCCGACATCTTCGAGGGCCTGGCCCGCCCGATCTTCCTCAATGTCGGCCGCGTGGCCGTGGAGAAGAACATCGAGGCCTTCGCCAGCCTGGACCTGCCCGGCACCAAGGTGGTGATCGGCGACGGCCCGCAGCGCGAGGAGCTGGCCGAGAAGTATCCCGAGGTGAAGTTCCTGGGCGCCAAGTTTGGCGAGGAGCTGGGCCGTTATTTCGCCGGCGCCGACGTCTTCTGCTTCCCGTCCCTGACCGACACCTTCGGCCTGGTGATTCTGGAGGCCATGGCCGCCGGCGTGCCGGTGGCGGCGTTCTCGGCCCCGGGGCCCGTCGACATCATCCCCGGCTCCAACGCCGGTGTCCTCGCGCCCGGCCAGACCGACGGCCTGAAGGAAGCGTGCCTGGCCTGCCTGGAGCTCGACAAGACCGTCGTGCGCAAGTTCGCCGAGAAGTTCTCGTGGCGATCCTGCGCCGAGGAGTTCTTCCGCAACCTGCAGCCCTATCCCGAGCCGGAGAAGACCCGCTTCTGGCGCCGCCTGCGCCGCCTGGCCCGCCTGCGCAAGAAGACGGCGGCCTAGGACTCGCGGCCTGCCTTCGGCGCGGGCCGCCTCCCTTCCCCCTCGATGGGGGAAGGATCGGGGATGGGGGTGACATGCTGACATGGCCGACTCGCGCTGCATCTGACGCGGTGTTCACCCCACCCCTACCCCTCCCCATCGAGGGGAGGGGACGTGTCTCATCGGCTTCACGCGATCGCTCGCTGAAGGTTGGGGAGGCGACGGAGCGGCCGGGCGAACCCGGAGACCGTAAGGTTTGTTTGCGTTTCGGCTCGTCGACCGCTCCGCCAGGCTGTTGTTTCCATGAGGACGGCGGGCGTGAGCGTTATCTGCTCGGGC
>NZ_QFQZ01000015.1 GCF_003243465.1 Caulobacter segnis | reverse complement strand
CAGGCCGATGCTGATGATCAGGGTTTCGGTACGCGAGAAGGTCATGATCTTGGTCTCCATCGACGCTCCCCGTGAGCGCCTTGCCCCAAGCACGCCCGTCGGGTCCCGGGCCGTCACCACCAGGCGCCCCGCGCCCGGTGGGGAACCCGCGCCAGCGGGTTGACGGGCGGGGTGACGGGGTATGCTGGGAAGAGGCGCCCCCAGGGTCGGTAGGCCGGGCTACGCCGTCGCCAGACGACGGCGGCGCGATCGCGTGGCGATCGTGTCAGCCCGGCCGGCCTCGCCGCCCGACGCGCGCCGACCAGGTCCTGGCGCGACGCGCCGGTCCTGCCGAGGCAAGCGGGCCGGGCCCGTCAGTCCGGGATCGCGCCTCAGGCCGCGCCCCGGTCGCGCTGACCAGCAAAGGGCCCGCCGCCGCGACGACGGGCCCTTCGCGCGCGGCGCCTATCGGCTTGATAGACGGCGAAGCCGGGCTTCGCACCACAGGCGCAGACGCCAGCCGTTGTAGGTGAAGAACCGCCGAACCGTGCGGCTCTGAACGACCGCGCGGATGAGATGCTCGCGCGCCAGCGTCTTGCGCCCATATTCGGCGAGCACAACCAGACCGCCGCAAGCCGTGACGAGGTAAGAGCCGTTCTGCGGTCCCTGCATGCGCTCGTCGAGGATCTGGGCCCAGGAAAAATCATCGACCGCCGGGGCGAACCGAAGGCTGTACTCCCACGCCGGATCCAGACGGCGGAAGAAGGTGATGAGACGGCTGAACATCGTAAGCTCCCATGGGGACACGTCGCCAAGCGCGACAGGCCCCCAGCCGCTCGTCGGGTCCCGCGAGGTCACCGCCCCGAGGGGCGGGAAACCCGCTTTGGCGGGTTGACGTCGCGGGTGACGAGACAGACTGGGACGAGCGCGCGACCCCTGCGCCGGCCACGCCGGCGCGCCGAGCGACGGTCCGCCCGGACCGGCGGCGGCCTGGCCCAAGGCCAGGCCCAGCGACCCAAGTCGACAGACGGGGTCGCTCGAACCGCGCCGGACGCTCCCTGCGCCCCGCGGTCGGGGAGCCGCTAGGCCCGACCGCCGGGCGCCGGGAGCGAGCACCACGCCAGGCCATCCGTCGGCGACAAAAAGGGGGGCCAAGGCCCCCCGGGTCAGTCGCCGACGTAGCCCTGCATGCGGCTGCGCTGCCACTGTTCGAAGAACAGATGATCCACCAGGACGCCGCGGGCGTTGAGCATGTCCAACTCATCCATGATCGCCCAGGCCTCCTCGGCGTCCATCGCGTCCCACAGCGCCTGCACGCGCGCCCGCTCCCGGTCGCGATCCTCGGCCTCGGCCATGTGTCCGGCCCGTTCCAGATCGCTGAGATGGACCTGCCAGGCCCAGACGTGCTCGTCGAATTCGTCATAGCCCAGGACGGGCTCGGCCGCGCTCAGCACCAGCGGAGCGCGCCGTGCAGGGCATGCGGTCAGGTTCGTGATCAGCTTGAACATCGTGAAGCCTCCAGGCCGCCGCTCCTGGTGAGCGACGTTGAACCCGAGGGCCACGGACGGGGTCCCGCGGTCACCGCAGCGGCCGGGAGGCCGCGAAGGGAAACGGCGCAGCCGTTGACTTCGGGTCGTCCGTGACACGATGGGAAGACGTCGCCACCAGGCTCAGTAGGGCGGGCCACGCCGTCGCCCGGCGACGGCGGCGAGATCGCGTGGCGATCACGTCAGCCCGGCCGGCCCCGCTCCCTCACCGCCGGCGGCCGTCACGAAGCACGAACATGCCCCGTGTCCCCGTCACCGCGTCGGTCTCCGCCGCGACCGCTTCGGCCGAAGGTCGAGGCACGAAGATCGCCTCGATCGGCGATGTGGCGGCGACGACCGCCTGGGGGGCCGGGCCTGTGGCCGCATAGAAGGCATGGTCGCCGATGACCGCGCTGGGCGTGCGGCCGCCGAAATGGACGAGCCTGGGCGAGACTTGGCCGGCGGCGGCCCGCGCCGCGACAATGCGCGGGTTCTGGAAATAGAGCGCTCGCCCCGTGGGGTCGGGGAGGCGCCCCTCCAGCACCAGATTGACCAGGGTATCGACGCGGGCCCGTTGGACGGACGTGGCCGCCGGCAAGGCCCGCCAGTCGCCGCCCGCCCGAAGCACCGGCTCGAACTGGGCCCGGGCGTTGAGCACCTGATCCACGCTCGTTCCCCAGCGCCCGTCGGCGAGGCGATTGAGGATGGTGCAGACGACGGCCAGGAGGCCGCTGTCGCCCTGGTTGGCGGCCTCGGCCACGGTGACGCGGGTGATGGCCTCGCGCGCCCCCGGCGCGGCCAGGGCGACGGCCAGATCGGCCCGGGCGCCGCCCGGCAGGTCCTCTCCGCGCGCGAACCCGCCCTGGAGGCTCAGGAACAGCCCCAGGAGCCCCAGAAGCGCCCCGCGCGACCTCACGCGCCCCGCGTCCAGATCGGGGCGTAAACGCCGAGAATATCCGTCGCGCGGACTGGACCGTAGTAGCGGCTGTCGAAACTGTTGGGGATTCGTCCCGAAAAGACGACGTACTCGCCCGCGCCCAGACGCCGGCAACCGCGCCAACGCGGTAACGGCCGTCCGCCCCGATCATGATCGGCGATGGCCCCAAGCGCTCGCCCGTCGATGGATAGAAGGCCATCGGCGCAGGCCAGGCTCCCCTCCCCGGCCGCCACCGCCTTCAGGATGCTGCCCCGCGCCCGACCCGGCTGGGCGAGGCGCAGATAGGGCATGGCGGCGGGCGGCGGCCGAAAGGCGATCAGCGCGCCTGGGGCCGGCTCGGCGGCCACGCGCCGGTAGAGCCCGACAGGCTCGCTGGGCGAGGTGTTCAGCAGCACCAGCGGCGCATCGAGCAAGGCCGACCCCAGCGCCAGGGGCGCGGGGATCAGGGCGGCCAGGACGAGAGCACCGGAGACGCGCATGCGCCCAGCCTCCCTCACCCCGCGCATCCGTTGCAATCCCCCAGAAATCAGGGGTCTGGCCGCGGTATGGTCGGGCGGCGCGGTCACTGATCCACCGTGGAAGTTGCCACATGGCAACTCGCCGTCTCCAAGGCCCTTGGCCTGCACGTCCGCGCCGCTCAGGCCCGGGGGCGACGTGGCTCAAGCGGACGAACTTGTGGGGCCTATGCCCGCCCGGTCACTGATCCCCCGACAAAGTTGCCATGTGGCAACTCGGAGGCCCGACAACAAAAAAGCCCCGCGGGCCGAGCCGACGGGGCTTCAAAATGCGAGGTGCGATCCAGCCTCAGGCGCTGGGGCGCAGCCGAACCAGCTCGGCTTCCAGGGCGGCGATGAAGTCGGCGTTGGAGGCGCCGGCGTCGAGCGCCAATTCCAGCACCGCCTTGCCGGGGCCTTTCGGCTTGACGGTGAAGAGCGTCACCGCCCCGTGCTTGACGACCCGGGTCTCACCCGCGGCCGCCGGAGCCTCGGCCTTGCCCAAGCCGGCGTTACGCAAGGTCGCGATCACCTTGGCCGGGTCGATATAGGCCTGGCCCGCCTCGCGCCGCCGGGCCTGCTCGCCGGCGAGTTTCTTGGCCGCGGCGATCACCCGGCCGCGTTCGGGGTTCTGGGCCAGGACCGGCTTGAGGTCGCGGGCGTGCTTTTCCAGCACCTGCAGGTGGTCGCCGAAGGCCTCGACGACCTCGAGCGGCAGCCGTCCCAGGTCCAGGAAACGCGACAGCCACGCCTTGGGACGGTCCAGGCGCTCGGCCATGCGCGAGGCCACGCCGCCGTAGTAGAGGTCGATGGCGCTCAGATAGTCGACGGCCCGCTCATAGTCGGAGAGATCCTTGCGGGCGCGGTTTTCGATGTCGGCCAGGCGGAAGGCCGCCTCGTCGGAAAGCTCGCGCTCCTCGATGAGATACTTGATCTCGCGGTGCTCGACCGCGCGCAGATAGCTGACCGCCCAATGGCGGCGGGCCCCGGCGATGACCTCGTAGTCGAAGTTCGGATCGTCGGTGACCCGGCGCACGATGGCCGGGAACTCCTGCTTGCCCTGGGCCCGCAGGCCCTCCAGCAGCTCGGCGGTGTTCTCCGGCGTGAGCAGGTCGTACTTGCGGTTATGACGCGCCCACATCCGGCAGCGGGCCGGATCGACGAGCCGCAGGGTTTTTTCCTGCAGGTCGCCCGAGGCCAGGCGCGACAGGCCCGCCATCCGGTCGTTGAGGCGCGGCGGTATGGTGGCGGCCGGCGCCGACGTCGGCGCGGCCTGGACGGCCTCGGCCGCCGGAACGCTGGTTCTCGGGGGATTGGTGACCGCTGCTGGCGGCGTGTCGCCGACCAGGCTGGCCAGGATGTTGCGGTTCTTGCCCGTGGTGGACGCCATCGTCCCCTCCCCTTTCCTAGCCGACGCCCAGTCGCCGCAGCTCGGCGCGATGGCTCGGCCAGGCCTTGCGGATCAGGATCTCGATCTCGCTGTTGAGACGATCCAGGTTGTTGCGGCAGCGCTCGTGGACCCGTCCGCCGCTGGCGACCTCGTAGACCGTGCGCAGCTGGACGTTGGCGTTGTCGATCTCGGCCGAGTCCAGCAGCGAGTTGGTCAGCATGTCCGAGCCGAACACGGCCGCCATCATCTCGCGGATCTGAATGTGGGCGCTCTTGCCTTCGTCGACCTTGGTGGCCACGACGCGGAGAAACTCAAAGCCGTTCTTGTTCAGACCGTACTGGTCGAGGACCTGGACGGTGTCGACGATCATGCGCAGGAAGTGGGCGGTCGAGGCGAAGTCGACGGTGGACGGCGGCGTGGGGATCAGCAGGGCGTTGGCCGCGCGCAGCACCGCCAGCGAGATCATGCCCAGGGCCGGCGGCGGATCGAGCAGAACAACGTCGTACCGATCGGCAATACCGGCAATACCGTCGCGCAGTCGGTCGAGCAGTTCGGGCCTACCCTTCATCCGGGCGGCGGCCTCGTATTCGGCTTGGTAGAGCCCGAGATTGGCCGGGATCAGGTCGATGCCGGCCCAGGCCGTCGGCCGGATGGCGTAGTCGAGGGTCGGGGCGCCGCCATGCTCGAAGAACGGCAGCAGGGTGTCGTCGTCGTCGATGTCGATGTCGGGGTTGAACCCGAACACCGTCGTCGAGGAGGCCTGGCTGTCGCAGTCGATAATCGCGACGCGATAACCCTTTAGGGCGAGATATTGAGCGATGTGGCAGGTCAGGGTCGACTTGCCGACCCCGCCCTTGAAGTTTTGGACGGCCAACACGATCGGCGGATCGCCTTCGGCCCGGCGCGGCCGGCTGCCGAAGATCTCGGTCATACGCGGCGCGGGCAGCCTGCCCTCGGCCTCGGCCTGGCGTATGGCCTCCGGAGTCCTACCGACCATTTCGGCGGCCTTGCTGATCGGAAAGCGCGTGTCGACGATCTTCTCGACGCCCGGGGCGAACACCGTGGCCCTTAGGCGGGTGATCACGTCGTCGGCCCGATTGGTCAGGTTGTTCAGCGCGTCGAGCAGCACCGGTCCGGTGGCTGGCTCGGTCGCCATGGCGGTCGCGGTCATCACCCCCTCCACTTTGCAAATTTCGACGATACTAGACGATATTTGCAAAGTTGTCGTTCGAGAGCGTAAACAAAACCTTAACTGTCAAGCGATGCGTCGAGCCCCGCAAGGCTCGAGGCGCGTCGCGCTCGCAACGACTCCCCTCGCCCCGTTAGAAGAAATCGTTATCGACGAAAGTTAGAAGGGTTAAGCGGCCCGCGACCGCCTTCAACGCCTGCTCCCACAAGGGTTTGCAAGGCCGGCCGGTCACTGATCCCCCGACACCCGGGTCACTGATCCCCCGATGGATCGGTCACCGATCCCCCGAGGAAAAGGTCACTGATCCCCCGACGGGATGCGTCGCCCCTCCACCCGCGCGTCCACCGCCAGCGCCCGAGCGTCCTCCCGGGCCCGGCGAGAATCGGCTGCCGCCATGGCTTCGAGTTCGGCCTTGATTCGGGCGCGCTCGGCCGCGTCGCGGCGGATGAAGTGGACGGCCGCGGCCCCGTCGCGGGTGGTGGCGTGGGCGAGCGCGTAGTCGGGCAGGGTGTCGGCGGCGATGATCTTCTTGAGCAGGTAGGTGAACTGCTTGAGCGGGCCCTCGCTGCCGGACTTGTCGTAGAGGACGCTGACCCGGCAGGTCCAGCCGCCCTCCTGGTCGCCAGCGTGCTTGCGGGCGATGCGGTAGATCGCCCGCTCCAGACCGCCGGTCAGCAGGAAGTAGTCCGGATGCAGGGTCAGCAGCGCCCGGTCGCGCATCAGCCCTTCATAGACCCAGTTGGACAGAGTCAGAGTCAGGCCGCGCGGCGCCCCGGTCACCGGATCCGATTCCAGCGTCCACTCGTCCAGCCAACCGAACTGGGCCCGCTTGTTGCGCTTGGGGGCGCGCAAGCTGGTCTCGATGGTCGTCGATTGCAGCCGCTCCAGGGCCGCCTGCAGTTCGCGATAGGCCGTGCCGCCGGTGTCGCGGTGGATGGCCTTGAGCAGGTCGTATGAGGTGGTGTGGATGGTGCGCGGGATGTCGTTGTCGCCCCGGTCGCGCAGCTTGTTCAGGTGCGAGGTCGCCCAGATCAGGATGTCGGCGTCCCAGATGGTGGCGATGCCGAACTGGGGGTTGGCGCTGACCCGGACGTGGACGTCGCCATCGGGCGAGACGTATTCGATGGGCTTCAGGCGCTTGCGCTTGCCCAGCGAGAAGAACGGTCGCTCCATCAGCTCGCGCTGGTCCTTCCACGCCAGGTCCGCGACCTGGGGGATGAAGAGATCGAACTCTTGATTACGAATCGCGCGCTTGGACATGGCTGGCTCCATTGTGCGCCCCCGGCCCGGCCGACGCAAAGGACCGCCCTGCCCTTGGCCTTGCCGGCGCCGGCGCCGGCGCGCTCGAGTTGCCACGTGGCAACTCCGCGCGCCCAACACCCCTGCCCTTGATGACGAGGCGGCCGCCGACCGGAAAGTTGCCACGTGGCAACTTCCGCCTTTGTCGGTGGATCGGTGACCGCCGGGCGCCGCCTCGGGGGATCAGTGACCGGAACGGCCCGCCCCGGATCGGGGCGGGCCTGCCGGCTTTAGCCCTCTTCGCCAGGCTCGGGCTCGGGGTTGGCCTCGGGACGATCGAGCGACTTCAACTCGTGACCGGGGCCGGCGACGACGATCTTGGTGAAGTAGTGCTCCTTGCCGTCCTTGTCGGTGTAGCGCTCGTTGCGGATCTCGCCCTCGACATAGACCTTGGAGCCCTTGGCCAGGACCCGGCCCTCCAGCCACTTCACCGTGCCCGGGCTCCAGACCTCGACCTGGTGCCAGGTGGTGAAGTCCTGACGCTCGTTGTCCTTCTTGGTGTAGCGGCTGGTGGCGACCCGCAGCACCGCGTACTTCTTGCCCTTGAGGGTGGTGCGGATCTCGCTGTCCGCGCCGGTGAAGCCGATCAGTTGCGCCTTGTTCAGCATGGTTTTTCTCCGTCTCCCGCCGGGAGAAGCCCCGGCGGTCCGCGGCCCTCGCCGCGATCACGGGCCCTGCCAGGGCGGGGACGCAGGGACGGGCCCAAGCCCGCGACGGCTGGATGCCGGCCTGCACGCAGCGCAGCGGAGGAAGGCCGGAGGCTCCGGCCCGAGCGCCTGGCCCCGCCAGGTCGGCTTGGACCCGGCCCGCCCCGCCCTAGGGACGACGTGATCGATCGCGGCGTGGCGGCGAGACCCCAAGGCCTTCCCCCGCAGAGCGCGAAAGACCCGCTGACCAGGGCGCGACCGGCGTCACCGGCGCGAACCGCGGACCCCGCCCGAGAGGCTAAGGACCGCGCCCGCCGGGTCGTCCTCGGACGCCGCCGGCCAGGACCGCGCAGGACGCCGCCGCCGTCGCCGGGCGCCGTCGACCACGGCGCGAGAACGGTGAGACGGGCAGGGCGGCCAAGGCTCGATCTCCCTGTCGAGGCGCAGGCCATAACGCCGCCGACATCGCAGGGGCCCTGAACCAAGGGCGTCGCCGGTCCCCTGAAAGGGGTCGCGCTAACGAATCGCCAACCCCAATCCGTCGTGGCCGGCTTGTCGGCGGTCGCAAGATGTGGGCGGCCGTTCCGGGTTCATTCCACCCCGATGGAAAGTGACAGCCTGGTCGCCGCGGCGTCGCCGCCGCGCCGACCAGGCCCGCTAGCGGGCGCTGCGGATCGGGACGCAGCGGATGCCGCGCTCGGCCGCCTTCTGGGCCAGGTTCAGGGCCGGGCCGAAGGGCCGCGCCGCCTCGCCCTGGCAGGGTTGCAGGCTGGCCGCCAGGGTCAGCACGCAGACCGGCTCCAGGTCGAGCAAGGCGTCGTTGGCCTTGAACGGGGCGGCCCGGCCCGCGCCGTCGAAATCCGGCTTGGCCAGGACGAGCTTGACCCGCTTCTGCCGGGCCCAGCTGATGGCCAGCTTCTCGCCGCCGCGCGCGCCGCAGGTGGCCAAGGCCATATCCGGCCAAGTCTGATGGGCCCAGTTGAGGGCGTCGAAGATCCGCCCGCCGTCGACCGCCGTGTCGGCGCCCGGGGCGGCCCGGAAGGCGATCACCGCGCAGCCCGGATCGACGGCCTGCTGACGACGGGCCTTCATCGCCCGCAGGGCCTCCCGGGCCTCGACCTGGGCGGCGGTGACCCGCGAGCCGCGCACGCTGCCGCGCCAGGGCGTCCACACCTCGCCGGTGGCCACCCGGTAGGTCTCGGCGGCGGCGTCGCGCACCAGGTCGGCGGCCAGGACCGCCACGTCGGCCGCGCGCGTCCTCGCCGTGGCCGTCTGCAGGTCGGTGTCGGCCACCTCCGAGGCGTCGAAGTCGCGCAGCAGGCGGTTGATCTCGTCACGGCCGCGATCAGCCTCGCGGTCGATACGCTGGGAGGCCGAGTGGAAGGCGCCGATCAGGGCCTCGCACAACACGCCCTGGAAGTCTTCAAGGGCGGTCTCGCCGACAAGGTCGAGTAGTTCGGTCATCAGCGCCTGGCCCAGTTGGACGAGGGCGTCCTCGGGCGGATGCGGGCGCGGATCGTCAAGGTCGAGCGCCTGGGCTTCGAGCGGGGTCATGGGGCCGGTGATCTGGGGACCGGTGAGGGGAGGGGGCTGGAAGGTCATGGGAAGGCTCCCGGGGCTTGAGGTCGGAACGAGCCCTTCGGCTCGCGACCGCCCCCCGCGCCGCCGGCCCGGCGGCCGCCGCAGGGGCTTTGAGCGCAGCGTCCCTTGCGGCGGCCTCCGGACGGTGGCGAGGTCGCTCGAGCCGCAGGGCCGTCTCCGCCCAAGCCCACCCCCTGACCACGCCGTCAGGCCGCGCGCCGCCCTGGTCCCCCCGCGATGCGGCACGGGGCCAGCCGATAGGCGCGGAGGCGATGGCCCTCGCAATAGGGCGAGCGCCCCGCCGGCGTCATGGGCGCTGGCCGCCCGCACCAGGCGAAGGCCGCGTCCTTGGGGTCGCCGATCGGCCAGCGGCAGGCCTGGCGGGGCAGGACGGCCAGGTCGACCACCAGCCCGATCAGGTCGACCGGCGCGGGCCGGGGCCGCGCCAGCGCCGCGGCGGCGGCCGGCGGACCGCCAGACGGCCGTGGCGGAGAAGGGGCGGGGCCTTGGGCCGGGGCGCGGCCCTGGCCGGTGTGGCAGCGCGCCGCCCGGGCGCCGAGGGCGGCCTTCGGCCGGCCAGGCCCAGGCGATGGATCTTGCCGATCACGGCGTTGCGGCTCACGGCCCCAAGGGCTTGGCGATCTGGCTGGCGCTCAGACCCTGGCCCAGGAGCGCCTTCAGGCGCTCCACCCGAGCCTGCGACCAGCCGTTGGCAGGTTCGGATACTCCAGCGGATAGGGACGATTCTACGGCGGATGACATGGTCGATGCTCACTCAGCGCGCCCGATCGGCGCGCCCGCCGCGTCCCTGACTCCGGCTTTGGCAACCCCCCAAAATTCGGGTATTGCGCCATGCTGCATCGCAACCTAACGTCGCATTGTCGGAAACACGACTTGTCCCAACCGGTCGTGGACATCCCCGCCGCCGCGCCAGCGGCGGCCAAACGACAACGGCCCTGCCGGGTGGTCGGCGCTATGTCCAAGCCTTCGGGCTAAAGGCGCCGGCGCGCGTGGTTCACGCGTTCTCAACACCCGGCTTCGTGACGCCCCGGCCCCGCCGGCCCCTCGTCAAAAGCCTTGTCCCGCCAGGCCCGCTCGGCGAGACTCGCACCTGATGAAATCGAATCTCGACCACCTGCCCGAACGCCAGCAAGCCGAGTTGGAGGCCATCACCGGCCACCTGCTACGCGGGTTCGACGCGGCCGTGGCCGGCGGCACCCAGCCGTGGCGACGCGGGGCCAAGATCTACAAGATCATCCTGTTCGGCAGCTATGCGCGGGGCGACTTCGTCGACGCCCCCGAGACCGGCTACCAGTCGGACTTCGACATCCTGGTGGTGGTCAGCGACGAGAAGCTGACCGACATCGCCGACTACTGGTTCGAGACCGAGCAGCGCATCGAGCACGACCCGACCATCGGACGCATCGTCAACCTGATGGTCAACGACCTGGCCGACATCAATCGGAGCCTGGACGCGGGCCTGCACTTCTTCCGCGAGGTGCTCGACCAGGGGATCGTGCTCTACGAGATCCCGGGCCACGCCTTCAGTCCGCTGCGCCCTCTGACGCCAGATGCGGCTCTGTCCCTCGGACGCCGGCACTACGAGAAGATTTTCAATACGATCGAGACGTCGCTCGACATCGCGAAGTATGCGATGTCCAAGGGTGATGTGAAGGACTGGCTGCACAAGGCCGCCTTCAACCTGCACCAGGCCACCGAGGCGGCCTATATCGCCGTGCTGCTGCTCAACGGCTTCTATGCCCCGCGCTCGCACAACATCAAGTTCCTGCGCGCCCAGGCCGAGGCGAAGGCCCCCGCCCTGGCGGCGGTGTGGCCGCGCGAGACGCGGGCCCTGCGCAAGCCGTTCCAGAAGCTCAAGCGGGCCTATGTCGACGCCCGCTACAACCAAGACAGCTTCGAGATCACTCTGGCCGAGTTGGAGCACCTGAAGTTGGCGGTGGAACAGCTGATCGCCCTGGTGCGGGCCGTCTGCGACGACCGGCTGGCCCAGCTCGCCCGGGAGGCCGGGGAGGGGACCTGAGCCCCGCCACGCCACCCGCGTCAGGGATCGCAACCCGAACGGGCCGAGACCCCGATCCCTCGGAGAGGGGAGGGGGCTCGGGGCGGCCTGTCCGCCTAGAGCCCGGCCGCCGCAGGCGGGACGCCCTCGTGGACCAGCCCCATGGGCTGTAACAATTCGTGCCTCCAGCGCAGCTCGCATACCCGCCATATGCAGCCTAGGGTCGCCGCATCGTCGGCCACGATCCTTTGGGCGCCGGCGGCTGAGAGACCTGGCCTTGCCCCACGCTCCCGCCTGAATGTCGCGGGAGGTCTCATGCCTGTCTTCCTCTTCTATCCTCAAACCCCCGACGGCGCCTGCCTGACCTTCGTCAGCGCCAGCCTGGCCGACGACGCCGAAGCCGTGCGCCATGCCGCCCAGGTGCTGGCCGACCACGCCTCGGCCGATGAGGTGGCGGTGTGGCAGGGCGAGCGGCTGATCGCGGTCCACGGACGCGACAGCTCCGCGACGCCCCCCGCCATAGGTCACGTCCTGCTGGTCGAGGACTGCTTCTTCCAGGCCGAGACCTTCAAACTGGCCTTCCGCGAAGCGGGCTTCGCGGTCGCCTGCGCCAGCGGCGAGGCCGACGCCGCCGCCCAGCTCCAAGCCCGCACCCCCGACATCGCCCTGGTGGACATCGACCTGGGCGACGGCCCGTCCTTCGCCGTGGCCGAAACCCTCGAGGCCCAGAAGGTGCCGTTCCTGTTCGTCACCGGCTATGATCGGGCGATCCTACCCGCCCGCTGGCGCCACATCGGCCATGTGTGCAAGCCGGTGATGGGCAGCCAGGTGGTCGAGGCCGCCAAGGCGGTCATCAACCCCAGCCCCCTCGCCGCCTGAAGATTGCCTGCAGCGGCGCCTCCCTTTAAGGCTTATCACTCGGCGCAGGTCCACCTTATCCTGGTTGCCTGCCGCCCAACCGAAAGCCCCCGTCCGGGCGGCTGGCGCGGATGTCCAGGCGCTCGCTAAAGGCGCCAGCGCACGGTTCAAGCGTGATCTCAACGCCCGGATGGAGGCCCCGATGGCGACCCTCTCGCCCGCCGCCCGCCCCGACAAGGCCGACCTGGACGAGGCGGTCGCCTGGCTGCGCATTCTCTGGAAGGTTCCCATCTCCAATGAGGACCTGAACGGCTTCTTCGCCTGGAGCCGCAAGAAGCCCGCCGCCCGCGCGATCTATGACGAGCTCTCCCAGCGCATACACGACCTGATGATGGCCGAGCCGCCAGTGCCCGCCCCGCGATCACAAACCTGACCGCGGGCCTGGGCAGTTCCGGACACCCGAAGGTATGGTGGTGAGAAGGCCCGGGCGCACGGCCAGACCCGCGCTCAGGCCCGGCGGCCGTCCACGGTGACGCCCTTGCCCCGGGCGCCGCAGACCGTGCAGCGCAAGGCCGCCCGCAATTGCGCCGGCCGCATCCACTCCCCGGCCCGGGTGAGAATCACCGCCCGGCTCCAGTGAACCCGATGGCCGCAGGCGCAGGCGATGGTCAGCCAGGCCAGCTTGCCGATCCTGGGATCCATGTCGGCCAAGGCTCACCGTCCCGCCGGCGGCGGCCGCCAGCCATAGCCGTAGTCGGCGGGGTTGAGGCCCGCCTCGGACAGGGCGGTGATCGCCTCCCAGCGAAATTGCTCGGCCAGGGGGCCGGGGTCCAGGACGCCGCCGACGGCGACCATGACCGGCATCCGATAGCCGCAGCGCGGGCAGGGCGCGCGCCGCTGGATCTGCGCCATCGTCGCGCCCAGCAGGCGCCGGGCCCGCCCCAGCATGGTGTCGCGCCGCCAGCTGCGCGAGGTTCCGCAGGCGACGCACCGGAAACGGATATCCATCTTCAGCTCCAGGGCGTCGACCAGCCGCAGGGCGGCGAACCGAGGCTCCAGTTCGGCCATCTTGCGCCGCTGCTGGTCGGAGAGCTCAGGCATCGTCCGGCGCCGCCACTTGGCGCACGGCGCGCCAGAAGGGCCAGGGCCTGGCGCTGACCTCCTCGACCTCGAACCAGGCCTCCTCGCCCTCGAAATCGGGCACGCGCTCCTTGTCGATGAAGCTGTTGCGGCTGCGCTGGCCGCGGCGTGCGCCCCCTCGAAGGCGAACATCAGCGTCACGCCGTGATCGGCGCCGCCGTACTGGCGCACGCGCCGCAACTTGACGGTCTTGCGGCTGATGATCCTCTCGGGCCTAGGCGCGTGCGGGCTCGCGCGCTGGCCGGCGCGTTGGGTGGGCATGACAATCTCCGTGTTCCTGGAATGTTCTCATTCCGGAGCGCCGAAGAGTCAACTGCGTCCCAGCGCAAATTGGTCACACGTCAGGGGCGTGTGGATGACCGTGGCTGGCCGAAGGCAGCGAGCCGTCGGCGGCGACGAAGACGGCCTCGAATCAGAAATCGGCCTAGACTCGGCGATATGGAGCCTTGGCGCGACATCACCTTCCGCGTTCCCAACATAGCCGCGCTCACCGACGCGCAGTTGCGCGCCCTGCTGCCCAACCGCGATGGTCGCTGGAGCGAGGCCATCGCCTGGGGCATGGCCGCCCTGAAGGCCTCCAAGCTCGACCTCAACAGCCAATGGGCGGACACGTCGCAGGACTGGACCTGCCCTTGCTGCCAACGCCGCAAGATCGAGATTCTCCGGGTTTCATCCCAGGGCGTGCTGCTGGCCACCTTGCACGACCACCACGACCACCTGCAGGACGTCATCGGCCGCACACTGCAGAGCCAGCTGCCTCATCCCTGGGTCAAGCATATCCCGGAAGGGACCTATGAGCTCGAACACCTGGGGTCACGGATGCTGGCGAGATTCCAGCCCACGATCGTCTGCGCCGACTGCAGCGGCGCGGAGGGCTCGGCCAAGAACAGGCTGCGCCACATCCATCGCGATTTCAGCTTCCGGCCTTCTGAGATCGCCACCTTCATCACCGTGGCGGCCCACCGCGGCCACCAGGTCGACCTTGAGACGGCCGACGCGATCTGGAAGGCCCAGGAAAGCGACTTCCTGGAACGGCTGGCCCTGGCCGAACAGCTGACCAGTGTGATCCTCGCCGGCCGGATGACCCAGGAGCGGTCGATCTATCGGCCGCCGATCAGCGAAGCCCAGGCCCACATGCAATACTGGATGCGCCTGGACCCGCGGCCATCCGGCGTCTCGGACGACCTGGAGGTCCTGCGACAAAGGTCGGTCGCGCGCGAGGGCGTCGGGGCCCAGGTCGACGCAGGATCAAAAGGACGCCGCTCGACCACGCCGCCGACCGACGCCGAGGTCGAGGCCCATGATGGCGGCGCCGAGCCCAAGCTCTGGGAGAAACTCGATGCGGGCTGGCGCTGTCCCGGATGCGACCGCGATCGCAAGGGCCTAGTGCGGCGGTCCAAGAAGCCCGGCCGGCGCTGGTCGGGCGGGGTGCGCACACAAGGAATACGTCCTGCAGGACGTCGCCACCCCGGAAGGGGCTCAGCTGGAGGACATGGCGCTCCGACACGAGCGCCTCCTGATCTGCGAGGACTGCAACAACATCGGCCCGCAGCTGCGAGCGCGCGATCCCACCGTCTCCGGCATGTCCTGTGCTGCAGCTCGACGACATCCGCGCGTCGGTCACCGCCACGCCGCACCAACCGCATGTCGTCGATTGGGATATGCTGCGCGAACGGATCCGACTGGGCGCCCCGCGGCTTTCTCCCATCCGGAACTACGAGCGCTACCTCGGCGAGGCCGTCGGCGTCCGGCGCAGCCGCCAATACTTCCTGAACCTGACGCCGGATGACCCCAACCTCGCCTGGCGACGCCTGGTCGAGCGCAACAAGTCCGCGGGAGAATCCTTCCAGGAGACCTCCGAGTATCTGGCCTTCCTGATCGCCGAGGCCGACAGGCTCGATCCGGAGGAGCCTCTCTAAAGCGCGCCGCCTCCGACAGGCCGTCGCCGGGCCCGGTCAGGCGAGATGGGACAAGAGGTTCAAGGCCGCCAGGCCACAGACGGCCAGGGCGATCCAGAACGCGAAGCGGGCTCCCGCCGCGCCGGCGCCCTCGATCTTGAAGCCGAAGAACGACACCGACAGCTTCGGCGGCTCGGCAAGGGCCGGCGGGGCGGCTGGCGGCATGGCTTTACGGTCAGGCATCAGGCTTCCGTCCCCGCCTTGGCCGCCGCCCGTTTGCCGGCCGGCGTCTCGACCGCCCGCTTGGCCGCCTTGCGCTCCTCGCGGACCTTGGCGAACTCCGGCTCCAAGGCCATCACCTTCGCGATCAGACCGTCGAGGTGATAGAGGTTGGAGTTCCAGTCGCCGGCCGCGGTCTTGCGCAGCTCGCGCCGCACGAGCCCGGCCTTCTCCAGGGCGCGCATGTTGGTCTGGATGGTCTTGGCCTTGACGCCCATGCGGCCGGCCAGCTCCTCCTTGGACGGGAAGGGCGGGCGGCTGGGGTCGTGATAGTACTCCAGCAGCTGAACCACGATGTTGAACTGCAGCGGCGAGAGCCCCAGGCGCGCCTGGCTGCGGATCAGGATGTTGGGCACCCCCGCATAGCCGTGGCTGGTGACGGCCTTGCCCCAGATCTTCTCGGTCGGAGCGACCTTCTTGGGAGCCTTGGGGAAATCGACGACGGTGGCGCCGGTCGGCGCGGGGGTGGCGGTGTCGGCCATGAGCGAAGTCCTTTCGTCGATCAAACTGAGGCCGCCGGCCCTGACGCGCAATGGCGCGAGCGGAAGGGGGTGGGTCATGGAGAAAGCCACCCGACCCATGGTACTTGGGCTCGTTAGCCTTTGCGCTGGTTCGGTGGCGCTAGTTCAGTGGTCGTTTGACGGCCCCAGGTCAGGTCGATCGGCGACCCCACCGTAGGTCACCACAAAGACCCACCTCAAATCGCATTTTCCGCCTATTCGAGGCGAATGCGACGCGAAACCGCCAGGCTGGTGACGGTTCGGCCCGCCGGCAGCAGGGCCAGATAGCCGATCTTCACCCGCCAGGGCCGCTTGTCCACCCAGTTGTCGTTAGTCAGATTGGTCTCCCGAGTAGCCACCGCCACGCTGACGCCGCGCCCTCGCAGGGATCGCAAGATGGCATCCAGATCATCGGCGACGCCCAGCCGTTCCTGGTGGCTGATCTCGCCCTTCACATCGAGATAGTCGCGCAGGTAGTCGAAGAGGTGCGCGGCGTCGGCCAGGCTCTCACGGTCCTCGTCGAGCAGCTCGTCATCCGCGCAGGACAGCATGTTGACCCCGCCCATGAAGCCCTCGAGCGCGCGACCGGACGCGATGGTCGTGGCCGGCAGCATCATGTTCTCGCGGTCGAAGGCCTCCTGCTGTCGGCGAAGGCCCGCCTCGGTCGGAAAGCGCTGCGGCCTGACCAGGAAGTCGAGATCCTTGGCCTGGACCGCGCGGGCGACGGCGCGCAGGGTGTCGGCCGAGCCGCCCTTGCCGTCCTCGACGCGCTGGATGGTCCGGACGTTGACGCCGGCGAGCTCGGCCAAGGTCTCCTGCGTCCAGCCCTGGAGATCTCGGAAGGTCTTGAGGATGACGGCCAGCTCGGCCTTAGTCGGCGCACGCAGTTCAAAATCGGGATCGTCGGACATCGGCCCCTCCTCTCCCTGAGCACGATAAACAACATCGCCACGGCGGCCACGACATCGACCCGACAGCCGGCCGACACGACCGACACCTTATGCGGCCATCCATCACGCGCACCCAACCTCCGCCGGTATGGCAGGATGGCCTCGACGATTCTTCGGACCCCCTATGCCCGACGCCACGCCCGACCTCGCCGCCCTGGAAGTCATGGCCGCCCAGCTCGAAGCCAGCGGCCGCTATCGTCTGCTGCGCCGGTTTGAGGGCTGCACCCTGCACGCCGGCGCCGACCCGGCCACGCTGAAGCGCGGCGTCTTCCTCGATACCGAGACCACGGGCACCGACACGCGCCGCGACGAGATCATCGAGCTGGCGATGATCCCCTTCGACTACGACCCCGAAGGCCGCCTGTGCGCCGTCCACGCCCCGTTCGTGGCCCTCAACCAGCCCAGCAAGCCGATCCCGGCCGAAGTGACCCAGATCACCGGGATCACCGACGCCATGGTCGAGGGCCAGGTCCTCGACCCAGAGGCTGTCGACGCCTTCATCGCCTCGGCGGTGATCGTCATCGCCCACAACGCCGCCTTCGACCGGCCCTTCGCCGAGCGCCTGACCGACGCCTTCAAGCTCAAGGGCTGGGCCTGCTCGATGAGCCAGGTCGACTGGAAGGGGCAGGGGGCTGAGGGGACCAAGCTCTCGGTCCTGGCCCACTGGCGTGGCTTCTTCTTCGACGGCCACCGGGCCGAGAACGACTGCCTCGCGGGCCTGGAGGTCCTGGCCCGCCCGCTGCAGGACGGTCGCACGGCCCTGGCCCACCTGCTGGACGCCGCCCGCGCCCCCACCTGGCGCATCGTCGCCGACCGCTCCCCCTTCGAGCAGAAAGACAAGCTCAAGGCCCGCGGCTATCGCTGGAACGGCGACGACGTCGCCGGCCCCAAGGCTTGGTTTACCGACGTGCCTGACCGCGACCTCGAAGCCGAACTCACCTTCCTCACCCAGGAGATCTACGGCTACGATCCTGGCCTCACCCCCAGACGGATCACCACGTTCGAGCGGTTCTCCGAGCGCGGCTAAGGTCGAGCACAAGCCTCGATCGGGGCCTCGACGGCGGGTCCCGAAAAGCACACCCTGCCACGGTTACGACCCGGACTGGCCAGGACCTCATGAAGCTGACCGTCGAACACAACATCATCGCTGACCTGAATGTCCAGGCCGTTCAGTTGCGTCGCGGTGTGGGAGCCTTCGAACTGGCGCTCCTGATCGATATCACTTGCTCTCCGCCGCCCCCGCCTTCGCCGCGCCGCTGGGCGCGAATCGACTCTATCGGCCTCTACCTGCAGCCGGCGACCGGCGCCGATCACCTGGCCACGCTTCGATCCGCGTCCACGGCGCGCATTGAACAGTACGACAACCCCTTGACCCAGCAATTGGAGTACCGGGCCACTTTGCAGCACCGTCAGCTGCTGGCGCTCGAGGACGCACGTGACGGAAGGGATCTCTCGCTGCGCCTTTCGATCCTGGGCGTCGGGGGTGTGGTGGACGACGGGGTAGGACGCGTGGCGATCAGTGTCGAGCACACGCTCACCGTTCAGCGCTCCGCGTGGATCGATCAACTGAAGGGGTCCTCCGCCGCAGGCGTCCTGCTGATGGAAGCCTCGATCCCCGTAGCCTCCAGCCCCGGGGATGAGGGCATCGCCCGCCGACTGTTGTCCGCCGAAGCCGCCTTTCACAACGGCAATTACGCCAAGTGCATCGGCGACTGCCGGCTGGCGTATGATCGCCTGGGCCTGACCTCAACACCCAAGACCAAGCTTCCCGACAAGCAGTTCGACATGTCCTTTTCCGAACGTGTCGATCTGCTGGTCGCCTCGGCCCGGCACTGCACTCACCTTCCGCACCACGACGATGGCGCCGACAGCAGCGAACATACTTACTCTCGCGAAGAAGCACGGCTCGTCTTTCAGGTTACGGCCGCGGTTGCGTCATACTGGCTGAACGCTCGATAGAGGACGCTGGCTCAAGCCTTCTCCGCGCCGGCCGCGACCGTCCACAGGCCTGTCCCCAGCAAACCGAGCCCAGCGCCGCTAACGACGTTCTGCGGTCGCCCGATTTGTGGTACCCACAAGATCTAGTGTGCGTGCGTACCCCTCGTCCCATCATAGGCGAACATGAGCACGGAACGAAGCAAGGCGGCACGACCTGACCTGGGCCCGTATGGACGGCTGGCCTACGCCTATGCTGTCGCGGGCGTGCCCACCTTTCCCGTCTGTCCCCAGACTAAAAAACCGCTGGTGCGCCAGTACGCGAAGCGGATCCCGTCCACCACGACCATCGAGACCTGGGCGCAGCGCCACCCCCACGCCAGCCTCGGCTTCGCGACGCGTCGCGCCGGGGTTGTGGTGCTGGATGCCGACGACGCCGAGGCGCTGGCCTATTTTCGCGAGCACGCCGGGCCTCCCGTTCTGCGCACCCTGACCCCTAAAGGCGAACACTGGTGGTTCACCGATCCGGGCCGACGCCGCCGGGGCGGCAACCGTCCCACCGATCGCGCCTACGACATCAAGGGCGCCAAATCCTGCGACCTCGTGCTGTTACCCGGCTCGGTCTCGGCCAACGGCGTCTACACCCTGGCCGACGGTGGCTCCAGGGACGTCCCCGGCCTATTCGCCGAGCGGCTGCGGCGCCTCACACCGCTGACCGACGACGCCTACGAGACTCTCATGGGCCCAGGCGGCCTCGATCCCGCGAGCCGCCGATTCGGCCAAGCGCCGATCGCGATGGACAGCGTCGCTCTGCTCGCCCTAGACCGCGTGCCCGAAGGACATCGCAATCAGGCCGTCTTCGCCTATGCCCGGCGTCAGTGTCGGCAGGTCCGCCGCGAAGTCTCCGATGCCGCCGGCCTGGAGGTCCTGCTGGCCCGGGTCTCGCACTACAATCAGATGGCCTGCGATCCGCCGCTCGACGATGCGGAGGTCGAAAAGACCGCCCAGAGCGCCTGGCGCTGGGAGCTGGCCAACATGATCCGCCTGCCCGCCAACCGGGCGCGCGAGATCCGTAAGGCCCTCATCGACCACCAGGGCGAGGCCCGCGCAGTCACGCTTCTGCTGCTGCTGTCGCAGACCTCCGTGCCGGGCGAGGACTTGGTGCTAACTCCCTCCCGCCTGGTCAAGCAGTGCTTGGTGCCCACCTGGAGCCAGACGCACTATCGCACCGCGATCGACGCCCTGGTCGCCACGGGCCGGCTGAGAATCACCGAGCGGGCGCGTCGCGGCCGTGGCAGGACTGGAACCTACCGGCTGGCCTCGCCGCTCGTTTCGTCCCTGAACATCACCAACCTCTTAGCGCGCCTGGACGGAAACGCCGACGCCGCCACGCTCTACGCCATCGTCGCCGAACAATGGGGCGCGCCGTCCACCGCCGAGCTGAGCGTCCGGGGCATGTGCGCCCAGCGCGGCGGCCCGTTCGGAACCTGGGACGAACGCCGGCTTCGTCGCGCACGCAACCGGCTGGAAGCGGCGGACCTGCTCGAGCGGCGCCTCCAGCCACGTCTGGGTCCGAGAACGCCTCGCGCGATGTTCTCCGTCCGGTCCTTGGATGTTCCAGACGTTCCTAAAATCATCGCAATCGCACCAGAAGAGAATCACCGCCCCCTAGGCCTGACGGTGAACTGCACAGTTCTCTCCAGCCCCGCACCGATGCGTCCAGTTGAGCGTCCACTGGACCCCGCAGGTTGGGCCAAACCAGATCAGAGTGGTCCGCCATGACCGATCTGATCACCGAAACGCCCGATCCGGACCTCCAAAAATCGGCGGGCGAAAATTTTGGCGATCGATCGTTCTCCCCGAACGGTCAATTGGGCTGCCACGACTCAGGCCCCAACGACCCAGGTGACGCCGCCCTGGTCGAACTACTCCGGCGCGATCGCGACCGTCAGCTCAAGGCGCTGACCGTGGAGCTGGGCGAGAGCCTGGACGGGCGAACGGTCGTCTACCTCGACACCTGTTTTTGGATCCACCTGCGCGACGCCCAGCGCGGCGACCACGGCGTCCGGGGCGGTGAACTCCTAGGCCGGGTCCGCGGAGCCTTGGCCACCGGCGCGGCGATCTTCCCGATCAGCGACATGACAGTCTTCGAGGTCCTCAAGCAGTCGCCCACGTCACGAGCCGAAACGGCCGCCCTGATCGCCGAACTGAGCCAGGGCGTATCCATCGTCGACACCCATCGCCGGATGGCCACGGAAATCTGCCACCTGGTCAAGACCGGACGGCCGGAGCTGGATCCCGATCAGTTTCATCCGTTGCGCCACCTAGTCTGGAGCCGGGGCCTCGGCATGGCGGGGATGGACTGCCCCTATGTGCCCGGCATGGATCCCGGTCAGGCCGTGCGATTGCAGCGCCGGGTCCTGGACCACCTCTGGCGCTCGATCGGGGCCGAGGAGGTCATCGCCGCCTTCGACGCGTTCGATGACGAAGACTTCCACAAGCTGGTCGTCGAACTCAATCTGCGCATCGCCAAGCACAGCGGCGAGCTGGACAGTTTCAAGACCGCCTACGGGGCCGAGGCCGGCGGGGTGGCCGACCTGGCCGGCGACGTCAGCATGGAGATTTTCGCCGACGAAGCGCGCGCGGCCGGCATCGAGCCGCCGCAGCCCGGAACCGAAGCCTGGACCCAGGCCCGAGGGCGATGGTGCGCGCTGCTCGTCGCCGCGCTCACCAACGGCCCCAAGCCTCGCCAGCGCCTGAGAACCCTTCACGCCCTGGCCGCCCTCCACGCGGCCTTCCGCTGGAACAAGGGCCAGAAGTTCGAGGTCAATGACCTCTACGACTTCGAGCACGCCGCAGCAGCCCTAGGCTATTGCCAAATGTTCTTCACCGAGCGGCCGCTGCACCACATGATCACCGCCGGCAACCTCAAGCTGGACCAGCTTTTCGACTGCCGGGTCGTGCATGGCTTCGACGCGGCCATCGCCGCTATCGCCGGTCTGGCCAAGCCATCGCCTTCCTCTTGAACTTATCCCTCTTTTTGCACATCGCCGCCCTCACTGATCTTGCTTTATGCATAATATATGGCATTGTTTCCGGGTTCACGCACACGCGGACGGAGAGATTCGATGCCGACCGACCTGAAGAAGCGCCTGATCTCGACCCTGCCGCGCGATCTGCTGATCGATCTTTTCGACATGGCCGCGGCCATGGCGCTCAAGGCGTTCGAACTGATCCGCGACGGGACCGACCTGGACACCAAACGCGCCCGCAAGTCGGTCGGTTGGATCCGCTTCCATATGCAGGAAAAGGGCTTCGTCGAAGTTTGCGAGAAGCACGGCGGGGTGATCCTGGCCGACGGCGTCATCCCGGGCGCGGCGGCCAAGGCCTTCCAGCCCTTCGCCCGTTTCGGCGGCGACCGTCCCGGCGTGATCCTGGGCCTGGCCACCATGCCCGTCCCGCACGAGCTGCCGGCCAAGAACCGCTCGCGTCTGGCCGCCGTCACGCTCAACCCCGGTCTCACCGGCAGCCTCTTCCCCGAGCCCGACGCGCCGCGCGAGGGCGACGTTTTCGTGTGCTTCCTGGTCGCGCGCGACCGCAACAGCCCCGGCCTGATCGAGGAGGTGGCCATCGGGGTTATCAGCAGCGCCTATGACGGCTGGGTGCATTACGAGCCGATCGCCACGTTCCTGGACGGCTACGGCGTCGGCGACGCGCCGGACAGCCCCGACGGTCCGTCCGAGCCGCCGCTGGTCAGCCTCAAGCGCCGCCGCAAGCCCTTCACCCCGCCGGAGCAGAAGCCGCTCGACGCCGCCAACGACACCGACGAGGCGGCCAAGGACCGCAAGGACGAAGGCGAGGGCTAGGCCGGAACGGCCGCTCGTCTCTGGTGGGGGCGCCCCTCTGGCCTTTCGGGGCCGGGCGCAGTAGGGAACGACGCCATGCGCGTAGGCACACCTGGGTTCATCCCTGGCCGTCTCTCGGAGGCCAGGGATGCTAGACGGATTCCGAGCATGTCGGCGCTGGCGCGCCAGCTGGGCATCAACCCCAGCACCGTCTCCCGGTGGGAAGATGGCGACAGCTCCCCCGACCCCGAAACACTTCGCCGTCTCGCGGCCGAACTTGATCTTCGGCCCGAGTATTTTCTGCGTGACCCCCTGGCCGCCAAGGAGCCGGTGTTCTTCCGCTCTCTCGCCAGCACCCTCACGCGCGACCTGAACTACCAGCGCGCCCAGATGCGCTGGCTGCAGGAAATCAGCAGCACGCTGGAAAACTATGTCGACCTGCCCGACCTGAACCTGCCCGACGTGCTGGGCGGGGCCAGCTGGCGGCAGCTGCGCGATTCCGACCTGGACGCCATCGCCCTGGACCTGCGTCGCCATTGGCGCATAGGAGAGGGCCCCTGCACGGACGTCGTCAGCGTCCTGGAGCGAGTCGGGTTCGTAGTCGGGACGATCGAAATGGGCACTGCCAAGCTCGATGGGCTGTGCAGCTGGTCGCCGATCGACGGCCGCCCCCATATCCTGCTGGCTACCGACAAGATGTCGTTCCCGCGCCGGCAAATGGACGCCGCCCACGAAATGGCCCACGCCCTGCTGCACCGCGGCGTGTCCGAAGAAGAGTTCCAGTCCGACCTGAAGGCCATCGAGGCCCAGGCCTTTCGCCTAGCCAGCGCCTTTCTGATGCCGGCCGCCACCTATCCGATGGAGGTTAAGTCCGCCTCGCTAGCCCAGCTGCTGCTGCTCAAGGAGCGCTGGCGCGTGTCGGTCAAGGCGCAGATCCGGCGCCTGGCCGACATGCGGCTGATCTCGCCCGAATACGCCACCCAAATGTACAAGCTCCATTCGGCTAAGGGCTGGACCAAGGAAGAACCGCTGGACCGGCAATGGGAGCCCAGCAAGCCCCGGGTCCTGCGCGAGGCGCTACAGCTGATCGTCGACGAGCGCGTGCGCACCAAGGCTGACCTGCTGGCCGTCGAGTTCACAATCGCCCCGGACGACATCACCAACCTGGTGGGCCTGCCGCAGGGATGGTTCGAGCGCGATCCGGCTGAGGTGGTGCGGCTCAAGCCCACCAGCCGCCCGCCGATGATCGGCGGTGGCGACGTCGTGCCCTTCCGCCGCAAATAATAGTCAACTATTTTGACTATCTGACGATAGCCGACGCGGCGGGGCCTATTAGACCTTCTGCTGAGTCACACCGACCGCCGCTAGGGCATGAAAGATTTCCGCGATGCTGGCGTTACGGTCAGTCCCGCACCGCGTCATCAGCAGCCGGTCGCGGGCCCGCGAGGCGGCCACGAAAAACACCGAACGCCCCTCGGCCGGGTTCTTGGAAAAGCTCCACCACTGATCGTCGTTGAGGCCCAGCAAGATCACCAGGTCGTATTCGAGGCCCTTGCTCTTGGTTATGGTCAGCAGCGGCGTCTGACCCTCGCCCCGGAACCGCGCGATGACCTCCAGCCACGACCCCGCGGGCTTGGCGCATTCGATCAGGAAGGCTTTGGTGGCGCTGCGGATGCGCTCGAAAAAGTCGCCGACCGCGTATTGCGGCATGATCGACTTGAGGCGGGGCAGCTGCAGGAAGCTCTCGATCTGCCCCAGCGCCGCCTCGATCGCCGCCGGCGTGGCCAGGCCGGTCAGCCGATGGGCGTCGTGAAAGTCCGCTAGCGACAGGGCCAGGACCCGCTCGATCTCCGGATCATCGTCCGGCGACAGGCCCGCCACCGTCGCCAGGTGCGATAGCGCCGTGGTCCACAGCACCCCGCCATGCCGTCGGCAGAGCAGTTCGAGCATGTCCACCACGACCCGGGAATAGGCCTCGGTCATCAGGTCCTGGATGGCCGCCCCGCCGACATCACGGTCCTCATTACGGAAGGCCAGGCCAGCGGCCGAGAACGCCGCCGAAAGGCGCGCCTCCCAGTCGTTGGCCTTCTGCCGGACCAAGAGCCCGATCTGGCGCGGATCCACGCCGCTTTTGATCGCTGCGGCCACGCGCTTGGCCACGGCCGCGGCCTCGGCGTCCTCGTCGTCGGCCACCAGGATCGAGCAGATCTCCGCGCTAGGCAGGTTCGGTGCGGGACGGGCGGCGATGAAGTCGGGCTCGCTGGGCGCCAGCCGCTGCTTCAGGCCGTTGAGGATTTCCACGATACGCGCGTTGCTGCGGAAGTTCTGGGTCAGGACGACGCGGCCTAGATCATCCGGGCCGCCCAGGAAGTCGGCCGAGAAGGCGGCGAAGACATCCTCCCGCGCGCCGGCCCAGCCCATGATCCTCTGCTTGTCGTCGCCCACGGCCACCAGGGAGGTCTCCGTCCCCTTGAAGATGGTCGCGATCAGATCGTACTGGACGGAGGTCGTGTCCTGGAATTCGTCTAGGAACACTTGGCCATACGTCGCGCAGAGCGCCCTCCGCACCTGCGGATTGCCCGCCACGATCGCCTGGGCCAGGCGGCCGATCATCGCAAAGCCAAACTGCGGCGTCGGGCTGGTCAGGGTGGCGCGCAGCTGCACCAGCTGCAGATATTGGGCGTAGTCGGTGATCGTCAGAGGCTCAAGCCTGAGCGCCTGGATCGACTTGTTGAACGCGTCCAGCGTCACCCCGTTGATGCCGCTGGTCGTCACGTCCTTGCCGATCAGGGCTTTGGCCCAATGCGCGGGATGGCCCTCCTGGTAAAGCCCCCAGGTGGCCGAGCGCTGCAAGTCGGAGAAGGCGGCGTTGTTGACGAAGGGCGCGATGCCGTAGGCGCCCTTGAACGCCAGATGCGCGGGCAGGGCGGGCCAGAACCGATCGAGGATCTGCTTGGCGAAAGCGTCGAAGGTCATCGAATCCAGGCGTCGGGCCAGCGCCGGGCCGCACCGGCGCTCGACCCGGTCGCGCAGGTTGCTGGCCGCATCGCGCTTGAAGCTGATAGCCAGAATACGCCTTGGAAAAATGCAGCCGCCCGTTTGTAGGAGATAGGCGGCCCGTTGGCCCAGGAGTTCGGTCTTGCCGGTGCCCGGGCCGGCCACCACCAGGGCGCTGCCGCGAACCCGAACCGTGTCGAGCGCGGCGGCCTCCATGGCCGCCACGCCGATCGGCTTCCAGGCCTGGCGGTCGATCATGCCAGCGGCGCCGCGAGCGAGGCGCGCACGTGGGCGATCAGCCGCTGCAAGACCGAGGGGCATTCCAATTCTATATCGACGTCTTCAAGGTCGTTCAGTTCGCCGAGCGCGGCCAGGTGGACGGCTGGCTTGCCCCGATCGCCCAGGAAGAGATAGGCGTACCAGGCAAAAAGAGCCATTTCCGGCGTGCCCGCATAGGCCGCCACGCCCAGGCCGTCCTCGCCCAGCACCCGCTCGGCCGCCTTTTGCTGGCGCGTCGGGTCGTCTGGCGTCTGCGGCCCCCGTGCGCCGGCCGGCAGTTTTTTGTAGGCCGCCGGGAAGGCCTTCAGCATCAGCATGTCCAGGTCCAGCAGGGACGACATGAAGATCCCTTGACCTTCGAATGCCTTTGCCCAGTTCTCGATAGTGGCGCGATCGATCGCGCCGCCCGTCGCCGGATCGGGACGCACCAGGGTGAACGCCAGGTCCACATTGGTCTGGTCGGTCTCGGGCAGCTTTCGCCCGGAGTCGCGCAGCGCAGCGGCGGCGGCCTTGAACTGCTGGAAGTCGCCGCTGCTGCGACCCAGGTCCAGATCCAGCAGGGTGGTATGGGGAATGCCCAGCTGTTCGACCAGCCGCCAGAAGTGCTGGATGTGGCGCCCGCCGATCGGGACGATGGCTACGAACGATCGGTCGATCGGCACGCCTAGGGCCTCGGCCAGGCGTGGGATGACGATCTCCTCGGACGGGCCTTCGCCGAAGATGGCGTGGCGCGCGAAGTATATCTCCGGATGGGCCCTGACGGCCTCGCGCACGAACTTGGACGCCTCGGCGTCGCCCTTCGGCAAGGCTAGGCGCGTGATGGTGGAGGCGCCGGTGGCCTGGACGCGGCGTACATGCCGGATCGCCGTCGGCTCGATCCGGCCCACGATCGCCGGCGCGTGGCTGGTCACCACTCCCTGGACGCGTTCGGTCTGCGTCAGCACCTCCAGCTGGGTCAGCAGCCGCGACAGGAAATAGGGAGCCAAGTGATTTTCCGGCTCCTCGAAGGCGAAGACCGTCAGGGCCGGCGCTCTGGCGAACTCCGGTTGGAAGGGGATGTCCTCGCCGCCGGCCGCGGACTTTTCCAGATCCAGCTTGAGGTCCAGAAGCGCCTTGACCAGGGCGAAGTGGAAGAGCGAACGCTGCCCGTCACTGAGATCTTCGACCCCCATGACCCGTCCGGTGGACGAGGGGGTCAACATCATGGTCGCGGCCTTGACGATCTGCTGGAGGTCGGGCGCCAGGACCGATAGGTTGGCCACAGTGCCGGTCTCGGCGGTGTTCAGCTGCGACCAGCAGGCGTTGATAGCGGCATTGACCTGGCCCAGCGCGGCCTCCTGGTCCAGCTCCTTGGAGGCCTCGGCGATCAGGGCGTCGATCTTGGCCTTCTGTTCCCACTTCACCGCCCGCATCAGGCTTCGGCCCAAGCTGCGGACGGTCAGCTGGGTCAGGGCCGTGACGTCGCGCGACGCGGGGATGTAGCGCACCACGACCTGACCGCGATCGCCGGCCGTCACCTTCTTCTTTCGCAGGGGGTCGATGTCGCCGAAGTCGACGAAATCCGAGCCCAGGATCCAGTACAGAGCTTCCTCGACCACCCCGTCCAGGGTCCCGGCCTGCTGCCAGGTCGCCTCCAGGCGCACGCGCGCGAACGGCGCAGCACCCGGTTTGTCGACGATCATGTGCCGGAAGGTCGGCGGCACGGTCCTGTCGGCCGCCTCGCCATCCTTGGCCAGTTCGGGAAAATGGAACGTCGCCTCGATGAACAGGCGCCGCTCCACGACACTGTCCAGGCGCTGTCCGGGCGGCACGAAGAAGTCGGCCGGCTGCACGGCGCGCTCATCGCGAGTTTCGCCGAAGAGGCGCAGCACGGCCTGGATGAGAGAGCTTTTGCCCGCGCCGTTGCGGCCGATGAAAACGTTGGTGGCCGCCTCCAGATCGACCTCGACCGGACACGGTCCAAGCACGTCCTCGAAGTCGGGCTGGGTGGAGGCGAAGCTTCGGAAGTTCCAAAGCTTCAGCTTGGCGATGTGCATGCTGCCCTCCGAGGCTTCTCCGTCCTATGGCGGTTTGCTTTGCAACTCTTCCTCTCCATCGGCAAACCGAAATTCCATCGGTTGCGCCGCGCCATCCGGTCCAGGCCACCGGCCTGTTGTTGTGGGGCCTGGCTTTACAACAAGGCCGTGTTGCGTCGGCGACGTCGTGATTTTAGTGACCAGGGCTATCCAACCGCCCCTGACGCCGCCGGCCCGATGCCGGATCGTCGGGGCAGCAACGAAAGGCCCTCGCATGTCCCTCATCGATCTGACCGCCACCGTCGTGACCGCCGCCGCCGGCCCCGCCGGCGCGATCGTCGTCGCCCTAGCCGCGCTCGCGGTCGTCGCCTTGGCCCTCAGCAAGATCCCCGGCGCGGGGCGACCTTGACGACGGTATCGGGCAGATGGCGCCCAAGGCGCCGATCAGAGGTCAAAACCGGGCGCTGCGTCGGCTGGTCGGTTCGGGCGCCGTCGCAGCTTGGCGCGCGAACAAAGCTATGGCATCGCCGCGCTCGATACCAACCATGCCAGCGCCGGGCCCCATGACCGCCGACGACTTTCGCCAACTGGCGCTCAGCCAACTCAACGCCCGCGTCGCCTCGCGCCTGGGGACGATCGAGTTCCTGGTCGGCGACAAGGTGTTCGCCACCCTGGGCGCGCCCGACCCAGCCTTCGCTGTGCTGCGCCTTTCGCCCGAGGACCAGGCGGCCGCCCTGGCCGCGGCGCCCGGCGTCTTCTCGCCTCAGGCCGGCGGGGCCGGCGCCCGCGGCGTGACCTGCGTGCGTTTGGCGCTAGCCCAGGCCGAGCACCTGAAGCCGGTCCTGGCAAAGGCGGCCGCCAAGGCCCGCAACAGCAAAAGCGCCTTTACCCGCCTGGTCTGACGTCGCCACATCCCGCCGGCGGCGCTCAGTTCGGCAATGACGCCCGCGCCCGCTGGCTGTGCCTTGCCATTTGGTCGAACCGCGTTCTAGACTCTTCGCACGCCGCTGAAAGCGCGGCGTCGAGGCGTGAGAACCTCGCTTGAACCAACCGCTTCGCGTTCGGCTCCGCCCCGGCGCGACCGGTGTGCTGCGCCGGCGGCGCCGTCGATGACGGCCGCTCCACACTCAAGCTCGGTCTCAGGGATCCGGCGTCGCCGGAGCCGCCGCCTCTCCTGGAGGCGGACGTGGCTAGGCGAGCAGAGACCAGACTTCGAACTAACGACCCTCGGCGCGCGATCTCACGCCGATGACCATGGACACCGTCGACCCCGTCCTGGCCGAGGCTGAGACCGACACGCATCGCCAGCTCGACGCGCTCTTCCGCCGCCAAGCTCCAGCGCTGGTGCGGTTCCTGTCCCGGCGGACCGGCCGCGAGGAAGCCCAGGACTTGGCGCAGGAGGCCTTCCTGCGCCTGACCGACGCGGCCGGGCGGAAGATGCTGCAAAAGCCCGAAGCCTACCTCGCGCGCATCGCCCGCAACCTGCTGCGCGATCGGGCCAAGAGCGTTTCGGGTCATCGCGAACGCACCCACGCGGTCCTGGAGCCGGAACTGCACGCGGCCTACGACGGCGACCCGCATCTCGTGCTGGAGGCGCGCCAGTTGCTCGAACGCCATGAAGCCGCCGTCCTCAAGCTCAAGCCCAAGACCCGCGAGGTCTATCTGCGCCATCGCCTGGACGGCCAATCCTACGCCGAGATCGCTCAGGCCCTCGGGATCGGCGTCAGTGCTGTGGAAAAGCACATGATGAAGGCGATCGCCGCCGTCGACCGCAGCCTCGGCCGGCCCTAGGATCGCAACATGACCCCGGGGGACGAAGAGCATCTGCGCCGCGAGGCGGCCGCCTGGTTCGCGCGCATGCGCGGACCCGGCGCCGAAGCCGCGCGCTCCGAGTTCGACGCCTGGCGCGCCGGACCCGGTCGCCAGGGCGCCTATGACCGCCTGGTCCAGCGCTTCGAGGAGTCGGCGGTCCTGGGTCATTCAAGACTTTCGGACCTGCGTCTGCGCACCAGCGCCGCCCGTCGCGGCCCGCCGCCGGCGGTGTGGTGGACGGCCGCCGCCGCCGGCCTCGTCCTCGGCGCTGTCGCTCTGACACAGACCCTGCGCGCGCCCGTCACCGAGGCCGTAGGCGGCGCCCGCTATGTTTCCACGCCGGGGCAGATCCGGACCATCGCCCTGGCCCCCGATCTGACTGTCGTGCTCGACACCGACACCGTCCTGACCGCCTCGACCCGTGGAGATCGCCAGCGCCTGGTGCTCGAACGCGGGCGGGTCCGCGTCCAGGCGGAACGCCCCCTTGAGGTCGACGCCGACGGCGCGCGCGTGGTCGCCGCGCGCGCCGCTTTCGACATGCGCCGCCAAGGCGGCCAGGACGTCGAGCTCTCGATCCTGCAGGGCGAGGTTCAGGCTGAGGGCGGCGGTCTTTTGCGACGCCCCCGGACGCGGGTTGGGACCGGACAGCGGCTGATCCTGACGGGCGGCCGCCCCGGCTTGGCCACCCCGGCGCCCACGCGCGATCGGCAATGGCCCACGGGCCTGTTGGTGTTCGACGGCGCGCCGCTGGGCCAGGTGGTCGCCGAGGCCAATCGATACGGCTACCGCAAGATCCGCTTGGCCGACCCGGCGCTCGGCCGCCTGCAGGTCAGCGGTGGGCTGAAGGTGACCGATCCGGACGGCTTGGCCCGGGCCCTAGCCGCGGCGCTCGGCCTGACCATATCGGCCGCGCCGGGCGGCGACCTAGTCCTGGCCCGTACCGACGCCTGACCGACGCGCGACAACTCGATGAAAGTTTTTTGTGAGGTCGCTGGCGCCTAGCTCGTCAGAGCCCCCCGAACGACCGCGACCGTCGCGGTCCGGGTTCTGGGGGCCCTCATGTATCGCCACGCTTCTCATCTCCGCCGCGGCCTGCTGGCCACGGCCGCCACGCTCGTCCTCGCGACCGCCGCGCCCGCGCTGGCCGCGCAGCCGCTGCTCCAGGCCGAGCACCAGACCTATGACCTCAAGGCCCAGCCGTTGGCCGCCGCACTGGCCGAAGTGGCGCGGATCAGCGGCCGGCCGATCGTCGTCTCCACGAGCCTGGCGCGCGGCAAGACCGCCCCGCCCCTGAAGGGCCGCTTCACGCCCGACCAGGCGTACGCTGCCCTGCTGTCCGGCTCTGGACTCAAGCTGGTCACGGTCGGCAACAACCTGGTGGTCCAGCCCGCCGACACGGGGGTCGCCGCGCCAATCACGGGGGAGTCCCCGGCCGGCGACGCTGAGCAGGTCGCCGAGGTCGTCGTCACCGGCACGCGGATTCGGGGGGCCGCGCCGGCCGGCGCGCAGGTCATCACGATCAGCCGAGAGGACATCGAGGCCAGCGGCTACGCGACCACCCAGCAGATCGTGCAGGCCTTGCCGCAGAATTTCGGCGGCGGCGCCAACGAGGCCACCACGATGTTGAGCACGCGCAGCGGCGCCGGTTCCAACACCGGGATGGGATCGGGGGTAAACCTTCGGGGCCTGGGTACGACCTCGACGCTGGTGCTGCTGAACGGCGAGCGTCCCGCGATGGGCGGTATTTCGGGGACGTTTGCCGACCTGTCCCTGATCCCGGCCAGTGCGGTGCAACGTATCGAGGTCCTGCCCGACGGCGCGTCGGCCTTGTACGGCTCGGACGCTGTCGCCGGCGTCGTCAACGTGGTCTTTCGGGATCGCTTCGAAGGCGCGGAGACGCGGCTGCGCTACGCCACGGCCGACGGCGATTTCGATGAGGTTCAGGCCGGCCAGTTGTTCGGCAAGGCCTGGGACAGCGGTCACCTCATCTTGGCCTACGAGTACCATGCCAAGGGTCGCCTCGCGGCGGCTGATCGGGACTATGCCCGAGAGGACCTTCGTCCGTTCGGCGGCGGTGACTATCGCGCCAATTACAGCACGCCGGGGACGATCGTGGCGGGCGGACGCACCTTCGCGATCCCGGCGGGACAGAACGGCGTCGGGCTGACGCCCTCTCAACTACTGCCTGATCAGATCAATCGCCGGGACGCGCGCCTGAACACCGACCTTTTGCCGCGGCAGCGCCGCCAGTCGATGTTCGTCGCGGCCGAACAGGCCTTGGACGGCAAGACCACCCTGAAGGCCCAACTGCTCGCCGCCGATCGTCGCTTCAATAGCCGCGTGATGAACGTCTCGCAGTCTGCTGTCACGGTTCCCGTCGCGAACCCCTTCTATGTCGACCCGATCGGGACGCGTGCGCCAGTGCGCGTGCAGTACGATTTCAGCCAGGACCTCGGGCCGATGGCCCTTCTTGGCCATGTACGCGCCTACAACGGCGTGGTCGGGCTGACCCGCACGCTCGGCGACTGGTCGGCCAGCGCCGATGTCGGCTTCGGTCAGCAGCGGGAGTATTCCCGCTACGACAACTACGTGAACACCTATCGTCTGGGCTTGGCGTTAGCCGACACCAATCCAGCGACGGCCTATAATCTCTTCGGGGACGCCCGATCGACCAATCCAGCCACCATAGAGTCGATCCGGGGGTGGAGCGCCAACAGCGGTCTGTGGCGGGTCTGGACCTCGAGCCTGCGGGCCGACGGCCCGCTCTTCGACCTGCCCGCTGGGACGGTGAAGCTGGCGATCGGCGGCGAATGGCGAGCCGAGCGGTTCAAGTACGGTTCGCTGACCTATCGAACGACGGCGGCGCCGGCGCCCTCGTCATCGCTCTATCCTGGCGCCCGCAAGATCTTGGCGGCCTATGCCGAGGTCCGCGTTCCGCTCGTCGCCGAGACCATGGGCGTCACCGGCGTCCGCAACCTCGCGGTTTCGCTGGCCGGTCGTGTCGAGCGCTACAGTGACTTCGGCACGACCGCCACTCCGAAGGCGGGTCTGGAATGGTCGCCATTCCAAGGCCTGAGCTTGCGCGGATCCTACGGTCGGTCCTTCAGGGCGCCGTCGTTCGCCGATCAGCGGATCGCCGTCGGCTACGTGCTCTATCAACCCATCCGCCTGACCGATCCAAAGTCCCCCACCGGCGCCACCAATGTCGTCGCCCTAGTCGGCAACACCGCCGACATCGGGCCGGAGCGAGCCCGGACCTGGACGGTCGGGTTTGACCTCCGCCCGACCTGGGCGCCCCGCGCACGGCTGGAAACGACCCTGTTCAAGGTCGACTATCGCGACCGGATCGGCAGCATAAACGCCGACTTGTTGAACGTGCTGGTCAACCGCGCGCTCTACACCTCCCTGATCGAGAACAGCCCATCGGCCGCGCGCCTGAGCGAGCTCTATGCCAGCCCGTTCTTCAGCAATCCCTCGAACATCCCGGCATCGGCGATCGGAGCCATCGTCGACAGCCGCAACACCAACCTGGCCTCAGTGGTCGAAACCGGCCTCGACTTCGACGCCCGGTACGCCCCGGAGATGGGTCCCTACCGGCTCGAACTGGGCCTTTCGGGGAGCTACCTCTTCAACCGAGATCAAAAGGTCACGCCCGACGCCCCCAAGACTGATGTCGTCGGGACAGTCGGAAATCCCGTCGACCTGCGACTGCGCGGGCGCGCGATCCTGTCTCGGGGGTCGTGGGACACAGCCGCCTTCGTCAACTTCTACAACCACTACACCAACCAGACGGTGGCCCCGGCCAAGACCATCAAGGCCTGGACGACGGTCGATCTCCAACTCGGCTATCGTTTCGGGGCCAGCACCGGTCCGCTCGATGGCGTCCGGCTGGCGTTGACCGCCTCGAACGTCTTCGACAAGGACCCGCCGTTCGCCGACCTGCGCGTCAATATCTCCGGCGTCGGCTTCGACAGCGAGGCGGCGAGCCCAGTGGGCCGCTTGATCGGCGTGCAGGCGACAAAGTCATGGTGATCGCCGCGCTCGCGGCGGCGGCTCTGGCGACCGCGCCGCCAGCCGTGTCCGCAGGACCCCAGGACCTGTCGGCTCTGGTGTCGATGCAGGATATCTCCAGCCTATCGGTCGGACCGGACGGCCACAGCCTGGTGTTCCGGGTCGACGCCGCATCGCTGGCCACGAACCGGCGCCATCTTAACTGGTGGACGCTCGATATTGACCGCCCTGGACCGGCTCGCCGGCTGACGGACGGCGGGGACGCGATCTGGGGCGGCTATGGCACAATGGACGATGAGCCAGCCCAATGGTTGGCCGACGGACGCTGGATCTACTACCGCGCCCTGTTCGGCGGCGCGGTGCAGGTCTGGCGGTCGAACCTGCGGGGCAAGGCCCGGCAGGTCACGCACGACGCGGCGGATGTCGAACGCTTCGCGCTCGATCCTGATGGGCGTGGCCTGCACTACGAGGTGCGGGCGACCCGGGCCGCGATCGACGCCGAAGAGCAGCGTCAGGCCGAGAGCGGCGTCCGGATCGACCCGTCCGTCGACTGGGGTCAGAACCTGTTCGGCGCCGCCCTGATTAACGGGCGCTGGCGCGCGCAGCGTCTGACGGGGACCTGGTTCTCCCGCACCGGCGTCCTGGGCATGACGGCCGTCAGGGGGCGCGGCGTCGCCATCGACGGCAGAGGTCCTGTCCAGGACCGTACGCCGCTCGGTCAGGCCCCGAAGCCCTCGGACCGCCGCCTTGTCATACGGTCTCGGCAAGGCGACGAGGCCTTCGTCGCCTCGGAAGCCGGACGGGACGTGGTGAACCTCGTCGACGCCACAGGGCGGCTTCAGTCCTGCCCACCCACGACGTGTCCGGGTCGTCCGATCGCTCTGGCCTGGCGGCCCGGCCGCCGAGAGCTGGTCATCACCTTGCGCGACCCGGCGTTGAACACTCGATTGCTCGTCTGGGACGTCCAGAGCGGGACGGCGCGCTCGATCGGTCCCACCGAAGGTTTGCTGAGCGGCGGAGCCCGGCCTAGTTGCGCGATCACCGCCAGATGGGCCGTCTGCGTGCGGAGCAACCTCAGGACCGCGCCGCGCCTTAGTCGTATCGACCTTGAAACCGGCGCCTTGGTGGACCTGTACAGCCCGAACCGGTCGCTCGATCTCCCGGCAGAACTGGCGACAGAACAAATGACCTGGCGATCGCCGCTCGGCGATGTCCTGACCGGCCAACTGCTGCGCCCCGCGCGCGAGGGTCTAGGCCGCCTTGCGCTCTTCATCACCTACTACAACTGTCCTGGGTATCCGCGCGGCGGCACCGGCGATGAATGGCCGCTTGCCGCCATGGCCGCGGCCGGCATGGCCGTCGTATGCGCCAACCAGATTGCTCGGCCAGGAAAGCCGCTTGAACAGGACGCCTTCGACGACAGCGCAAGGGCGCTCGCCGGAATCCGCGCTCTCATCGATCAACTCGACCAGAGGGGTCTCGTCGACCGAGGCCGGGTCGGCATGGGCGGTCTCAGTTTCGGCAGCGAGCAAGCCTTGTGGATCGCCACCCACTCGGATCTCATCGCCGCGCTGTCGATCTCGTCGGGCCAACTTGAGCCGACCTACTACTGGATGAACAGTGGCCCGGGTCGAACGACGCCAGCCACCCTAAAGCGGACCTGGAAACTCGGCCGGCCCGAGGAAACCCCAGAGGCCTGGCGACGGATGTCGCCGGCGCTCAACACCGACCAGCTTAAGGCGCCGCTGCTGCTGCAACTGCCCGAGCAGGAGTTTCGGTTTATCCCGGAGCTCATAGCCCGCACGGCGTCGGCCGGCACACCGGTCGAGCTCTACGCCTTCCCTGGCGAACCCCACATCAAGATCCAACCGCGCCACCGTCGTGCGATCTACGAGCGCAATCTCGACTGGTTTCGGTTCTGGCTCCTTGGCCAGGAAGACCCGGACCCGAAGAAGAACGAGCAGTACGCCCGGTGGCGGTCCCTTCAGTCCGCCCGCCCATAGTCGGGCGGCCGATAGGCCTCCCAGCCACGAGCCCAGGTCTCTGCATCGGCGAGCGCTACCAGCGCGGTGATCCCCGCCTCGCTGTCCTTCAACGGCCGACGCAGGAAACGCTCGACCGCTTCGACGTCGATCACCCCGTTTTGAGCCAGCAAGCCGCCCAGGAGATGGTCGCGCAGGGCGGGACGCTGCGCGTCGAAAGCGCCGGCAATCTCCCGATCGATCCGGCCCTTGGTCCGCCGCTCAAGGACCAGGTCGGGGACCTGACCCCGGAAGGCGCGGCGCGCTATGGCCCGGTCGATTCCCCCCTCTACCCAAAGCCACGTTGGGATGCGCAGGCAAAGCTCGACAATCGGCTGGGCAAGCAGAGGGAACACCATGGGGGCGTAGGCCGCACGGTCGTGCCCTTCGATTAATCCGTGGATCCAGGCAAGGCTATGGATGTGTCGGTAGCGTCCCGGAAGATTCAACCCTGGAAGGTCAAGCCAAGGGTGAGGGTCGGGCGGCGACAGTCCTCCATCAGCACGCAGAAAGCCGTCACGCAAAACGGGACGCATGGCCGCATCCGGTCGCCGCGCCAGTTTCAAGGCCTGGGCCAGCACCGACCATAGGGTCGTACGATGAATCTTGGCGACACTTAGGGCCGTCTGCAGAACGTCTGGGCCCAAACCCTGACTTCGCATCTGGTCAACGACCGGCCCCGCTGAGCGCAGGGAGCAGAAGACGTTGTCGCCTCCGCCGCCGCTGAAGAAGGCGCTGACCCTGTGTGACTGGCCGAATTTGAGAAAGGCCTGATCGATGGCGTCCAAACCGCTCGATCGTCCCGGACGTGGTAGTAGTTTCGCCGCCGGGCTGAGGAGGTTCATCTGGGCCTGTTGGAGCTCGACGACGGTGAGCGAGGTTCCCGTGGCCTGGGCAACCGTCTCGGCATAGCGTCGCTCGTCCCCCTCCGGCCGCCGGGTCGCGCAGTTCACGGCGAAGACGGCGGCGCGGTCGGCCAGAGCCGCACACAGAATGGACGAGTCCAGCCCTCCGGACAGTTCGAGTGCGAGGGTCTTCTCGGCGTCCGCCATGGCCCCCACGCAGCGTTTGACTTCGTCGGCCAGAAGGTGCGCGGCGCGGGCTGGCTCGAGGATCTGTTGATCGGAGGCGATGAACGGCGCGGGCGTCCAGACCGGGGTCGGCCCCAGATCCTCCTGGCCAAGGGCGATCGCCATTCCGGGCAGGACCTCTCGAACGCTTCGCAAGCCGGTGCGGATCGACCGCAAGCCGCCATAGGCGATGTGTGGCCCGATGAACCCCCAATCCACATGCGGCTCGATAACCCCAAGAGCATCGGCGACCGCCAAATCCGAGCAGAGGATCACCAGCCCCCGCGAGGACAGCCGATAGCAGCCGACAGCCCCGGAAGGATCGCGCAGCACTCGCACCGTGGCCTTGTCGGGAGCGACGGTGAAGGCGACATACGCGCCCCAGATTTCCCGAAGCAATGACGCTGGGTCGGCGATCGATGCGTCGATCAGTTCAACCGGCGCTGGCTGCTCTTCGCGGCTCCAGGCCCGCCCGAGCACAACCCCGCCCCCGCCCTCGATCGGAATTCTCGGTGTCGCCCCATCCACAAAGACGGCGAAGGTCTCGCCGTCCACCAAATGCTCCAGACCAAGGCCTGCGGCCCTGGCGACGACCGCGTCGAACGGATCGCGCGGAAACCGCAGGGCCGCGCGCCCGATCGCGACATACTTCACGACCCGACAGCCAGGATGGGGGTGTAGACGACGATACGCTCGACCGCGTCGTTCAACACGCAGTCACCGCTCTGAACCCAGGCATGGGCGGTGAAGGGTGGGATCTCGACGCCAAAGACCAGTGTGGCTGCGCAGCCGCGCCAGGCCAGGAACAACATGAGCGCGAGGCTATCGACCAGGCAGACCGCTGAAATCGGCACCCAGGGGCGCGCCCGATTGAAACGGAGCGCCTGGTTCTCGATTACCTCAAGGTCCTGAACTTGCCAGGACGTTGATGTTCTCCGCTCCAGCCCGCGCAACATCCGATCAAGCCCGCCAGTGGCCAGGATCAGGCGAGCCAAAGCGCTCGCAAGTCCGGCCTGGACAGCGTCCGCCAGGCGCAGCCGCGCCGCCTCCCGGCAGAAGAGGTCGCGGGTGGCCCGAGGGGCGCTGCAGGGTTGTGGCCGCGTGTCGTCGTCGGTCGCCTTGACCAGATCGCTATCCAGCAGAACCTTGAAAGGGTTACCGGCAAGGAAGGCCGCCGTCTGGGTGGCGTTGATCGCGCGATATCGGTCGCGGCGACGGTCAAAGAAGATTGCGCGAGTCCCCACCAGGCAGAACGACACGCCAGGATTCAGAGCGAGCGCCATGCGGCCTCCGGACAGGGCCGGACGCCCGCAGGGGCGCCCGGCTGGACGTCATTCTTGGGTCAGGCCTGCGGGCTTGTCGTCTTCGCCGAGAATCTCGACGAAGGCGCCCGGCATGCCCTTGGTCTCGACGCTGGCGGCGCCCAGGTCGACCACGGCGTCTTCGATGGAATCTTCGATGCGTTGCATCGGCTCGTCCTTTCGGTTCCGTCACAAAGCTTGTGACACCTCGAACGCCGCGACCGGACGCAAGTCAGGCCCGGCCGCGACAGCCAGGCGGGCGGCCCGGTGAGGACGCCCGCCGGTCGATCAGTCGTCGGCCAGGCCGAGCGGCCGATCGTTCTCACCGATCACCTCGGTGTAGTCGCCGGGCAGGCCCTTGGTCTGGACGCTGACGGCGCCCAGGTCGATCAGGGCGTCTTCGATGTGGTCTTCGATCCGTTCCATGACGGTCTCCTTCTCTAAGTCACGCCCACCGTGACGGTTGTACGGTGCGACCGGAGGTGGAGAACCCGAAGAGAATAACGCCAGAATTTTCCGATTATTCCGCCGGTCGACGCGGGTCGCGATCGGTCAAGCCGTGCAGGCTGCGCACGATCGCGGGCACCACGCGCAACCGCCTGCGATGGTAGGTGACGATGGCCTGCCGCAGCGGACCCGCCGACCCGATGGCGGCCAGGCGCCGCAGTTCCAGCGCCTCGTCGAGGAATTCGGGGATCAGATCCAGTTCGGCGCAGCGGGGACGATGCAGCCGGTCGCTGGCCCCGGCCACGGCCCATTCCATCTCGACATTGCCGCTGCGCGCGGCCAGGCGGGCGAAAAGGTCTTCGAGAACGGCGATCGGGCCATCGCCCGCTGGCGGCTCGACGGGGACGGCCGGCTCCACATCGGCGGCTCGAGCGGCGTTGACCAGCAGAGCGGCGTTCCACTGGTAGAGGTCCGACAGGTCCGGCTCGTTCATCCGCGGGACCAGGAAACCTTCGCCGGGCAGGGCGGTCAGCAGACGTTCGCCGACCAGGCGGTGCAGGGCCGCACGGACCGGCGTGGCGCTGGCCCCAAACCGTCGCGATAGATCAGGGACGTCGACGCGTTCGCCAGGCCGAAGCGCGCTTTCAGACAGCAGGAAGGTCTTGATCGAGAGGTAGACGCGCTCACCAGTACCGGGCCGATCGATCATCAGGCTCACTCCCTGGACGCCACGCAATGCAGCACGCCAAAAGGCGAGCCGCCGTCGTCAGGTCCTGTCGCGCCAGGTCCTTTCGTCCGGGGCCCGCCAAAGGGGCGTGAGGATGGAAGCATCGACCGGCGATGGCACCTCGCCAAAATTCCCCCGCGAATTTTGGGGGGTGGATTTTCCCTGACCTAAAGCAGGCCAAGGGCGCGGAAGCTCTCGACCTTCCGCGCCCCGACGATCAGGTGATCGTGGACGAGCACGCCCAGGACCTTCCCGGCCTCGACGATGACCCTGGTCATGTCGATGTCGGGACGGGACGGTTCGGGATCACCGGAGGGGTGGTTGTGGGCCAGGACGAGGGCGGTGGCGCCGACCTCCAGGGCTCGGCGCAACACTTCCCGCGGATAGACGGGGGCGTGGTCGACAGTGCCTTCGTTCAGGGCCTCGACCAGGATCAGCTGGTTCTTCTTGTCCAGGAAGGCCACCCAGAACGCCTCGCGGGGCAGGCCCCGCAGCTTGGCGCGGAAGAAGTCGGCGACGGCCCCGAACGAGGAGAGCACCGGCCGGGCTGCCAAGGCCGCCAGGCTGACCCGACCGGCCGCCTCGCGCAGGATCTTGAAGTTGAGTATGGTCGCGTCTCCGACGTGGCGGCGCAGTTCGGCGCGGTCGGCGGCGAGCACGCCGGCCAAGCCGCCGAACCGCTCGACCAGACGCAGCGCCAAGCCAAAGCCCTCGGCCGCCTCGTCCTCGGCCAGGTGTAATTGAAGGATCTCGGCGTCCTGCATGACGTCGACCCCGAAGCGCGCGGCGAAGTCGAGGACCTTCTCGCGCGACGGCGCCCATCGTCCCAGGGTTTCGGGCGCGAAGGCGCCGGGCGTGGCCGTCTCCTCGACCAGGTTGGCGGTCTCGATGGCGACGGCGGTGAGGGCAGGGGAGGCGGACATGGCGTCCTCCGATCTGACGGCGCCGGACCCCATGTCCGGATCGCTCGACCGCCTGGCCCCTGCCTTTTCCTTTCACGCCGCCGCCGGCAGCAGGCTCTGGGCCGGCCAACGGGCCAGGACCGCCGACAGCACCGCCGGCTTGTCGACGGGCACGAAGACCCGCGGCGTGTAGGCGATGATCTCCACGAAGCAGCCGAGATTGACGAACACCTGCCGCTGGGCGCCGGCCCCGACCACCTCGAGGCGCCAACGGTCCATGACCCGTGCCCGCCGCAGCCACAGGCCGCCGGCCAGCGCCAGCGACGCCCCGTCCTGCAGGACCGAGCGCTGCGCGAACCCCGGCTCGCCGATGGTCTGGGCCGCGTCGCCAAGCCCCAGGGCCAGTTTCAGCGGCGGGACCTGCAAGGGGTCCAGCACCCGGCCCAGCCACCGGCGCCCGTCCGGGGCCTTGATGCGCCGCACGCTGGCCTGGCGGCCGGGCAGGCTCGACCAGACCGGTAAAAGCAGGCCCGTCACCAGGACGATCTCACGAGTGGTGAACGGGTCGGCCGCCTCGAGTTCGGCGCGCCAGGCCGCCGACCAGGTCGCCTCGTCAACGCCCTCCCACGCCGACTCCTCGAAGGTCTTGAGCGGCGCGGTGACGCGCTTTTCGGGCCGCACCAAGCGCACGGCCGGGGTCAGGCGATCGTCGTCGTCTGTCGTGGTCAGGCCCTGCACCACCAGGGCGGCGCGGCCGGACTTTCGGTTGACGCAGTAGAGCAGGGCGGCCGGATCCAAGCCGGCCAGGGCGTCTTCGATGCTGGCCAGGCTTCGCCGTGTGCGTAGCGAGAACCGCGCCAGGCGCGTCTGCGCCCTCGTCATGACGTCGGTGCGGATGGTCTCCTCGTCCAGCACCACCAGCTCGTCGGCGACGATGTCTTCCACGCCCCGGTCCAGGGCGCCCGCCGCGGCGGCCCGTTCGAGGATCCCGGTCAGGATGACATCGAAGGCGGCGAACAGGCCGTTCTGGTCGGCGATGCGCAAGGCCAGCAGCCGGTTGAGGAAGGTGTTCATGGCCGGCAGATCGTCGGAAGGCCGAAGATTGCCCTCGCCGTCGAGCAGGGACAGGCCCGTCTTGGTCTCGAACGTCGGGCGGTCCATGGCCTCCACCTCACCGTGGTGGAGCGCGACATAGAAGGCCTGCAGGGCGCGGTGGGCCCACGGACTTTCCAGATTGTCCTCGGCCCGGAAGAGCCCGGCGCCGGCGGTGCGCCGCTCGCCCCGGGTCAGGGCGCCCAGACTGTCGAGCCGCCGCGCGATGGTCGACAGGAAACGCTTTTCGCCGTGGATGTCGGTCGTCACCGGCCGAAAGAGCGGGGCGCTGGCCTGGTTGGTGCGGTGCGAGCGGCCCAGGCCTTGGATGGCCGCGTCGGCCCGCCAGCCTGGCTCGACCAGGTAGTGGACCCGGCGCTGCTGGTTGGCCGCCGACAGGTCGGCATGATAGCTGCGGCCGGTGCCGCCGGCGTCGGAGAACACCAGGACGCGCTTGACCCCCGACATGAAGGCGTCGGTCTCGGCCTTGGCCGCCGAGGCGCCACGCCGCTCGACCACGCGCCGATCGTCACGCCGCACGATCCGCCGGCCCCGACCGGTGACCTCGGCGACCAGATCGGGACCCAGGGCGTCGAGCACCGCGTCCAGGACGCCCGGCGCGGCCGGCAGGCAGGCCAGTTCGCTCACCAGCTGCTCGCGCAGCGCCAGGGCCTCCTGACTGTAGACTGGCCTTCCGTCCTCGACCATGGGCACGAGCGTCACCCCGCCGTCCTCGTCCTCGATGATGCTCATCGCCTGGATCGGGAAGGTCGCCATCAGGTAGTCGAGCACCTGGTCCTTGGGGGTGAGATCGACGGTCAGGTTGTTCCATTCCTCGGCGGGGATCTGCGCCAGGCGCCGCTCCATCACCGCCTCGTTGGTGCTGACCACCTGCACCACGCTGGAGCGGCCGGCGGCGAGATCGGCGCGGATCGCCGCGATCAGGCTGGGGGCCTTCAGGCCGGCCAGCAGGTGGCCGAAGAACCGAAGCTTGGTTCCCTCGAAGGCCGACATCACCGCCGAGGCGGCCTGGCCGCTGCGGGCCGCTCCGTTCGCGTCGAGCACGCCGGTGGCTTTGAGCGCCTGGCGAAGATTGCGATGGATCAGCTGGTAGGCGTCGGCCCAGCGGTCCCAGATCAGGATGTCGTCGGCCGACAGGGCGTGGGGCAGGGCCTCGTACTCGACGCCGTCGAACGACAGCGAGCGGGCGATATAGAGACCCAGCGCCTTCAATTCTCGGGCGATCAGCTCCATGACCGCCACACCGCCGGCCTCGACCGCTTCCAGGAAGGCCTCGCGCGTTGTGAACGGCGCCTCGGTCCCGCCCCACAGCCCCAGGCGCCCGGCATAGGCCAGGTTCTCCGGCGTCGTCGCCCCGGTGGCCGAGACATAGAGCACCCGGGCGTTGGGCAGGCGGTTCTGCAGGGCCAGCCCCGCCTGACCCTGCAGCGAGGCCTTCTTGGGTCCGCGCCCGCCCTTGGCCCCACCCGCGGCGTTGGCCATGGCGTGGGCCTCGTCGAAGACGATCACCCCGTCGAAGTCCTCGCCCAGCCAGGCGACGATCTGGTCCAGGCGCGAGGGCCGGTCTCCGCGGGCCGGCTGGCGCAGGGTGGCGTAGGTCGAATAGAGGACGCCGCGCTCGAGCCGGATGGCCTCGCCCTGCTTCCAGCCGCTCTGCGGGACGATGTCCTGGGCCTGGCCGCCGATCGCGCCCCAGTCTCGACGGGCGTCTTCCAGCAGAGCGTCGTTCTTGGAGAGCCACAGGGCGCGCAGGCGGCCCTGGGCCATGTTGTCGGCGATGATCCCGGCGATTTGGCGGCCCTTGCCGCAGCCGGTGCCGTCGCCCAGGAAGAAGCCGCGCCGGAAGCTGACCGCATCGCCGGCCTCGGCGCCCACCGCGACCGCCAGGTGGGCCGCCTCGCCGATCCGCCAGCGGCCCGGCAGGGTCTGGGCGTGGGCCTCGCCGGCGTAGACGATCGTCTCCAGCTGGGCGTCCGACAGGCCGTGGGCGTCGATCAGGCTGGTGGGCAAGAGCGGGCGATAGGTGGGGACCGGCGGGGCGACCGAGGCCATCGGACCGGATTCGACGAGCGGCGAGGGATGGGGAGCCGCCCCGGCGATGGCGATGCGCCCCAGGCGGTAGGCCTGATAGAGGCCAACATCGGCACCCTCGCCACGCCAGTCGATCACCGCGTAGTCGAGGGTCCGGGTCTGCGCCAGCAACGCCAGGCGACGACCCGGACCGGCCGGTCCGCGCTCGCGTCCGACGAACGCCGCCGGCTGGACGACCGTGCGGAAGACCCTCGGCTTGGCGCTCGGCCGGGCGGGCAAGGCGGCGACCCTGCCGGCCGCTTCGGCCAAGTCGTCACAGGCCTGAAGCGGCGCGATCGGTCCGGCCGCGCCGCGGTCGACCACCAGAAGTCCCGTCTCCACCGAGGTCCCCTGGCCGGCGAAGGCGCGCGGGGGCAGGGCGATCCGGCCGACAATCGTCCCGCGCGCGGCCAAGCCCGCCAGTCTGGCCTCGGCTTCGAGTCGGCGCAGCGGCACGATGACCACCAGGCGCCCGCCGTCGGCCAGGGTGTCGAGCGCAGCGTGCAGATGCTGGTCGAGCGGCCCGAACGGCGGATTGCACAGCACCACGTCGAACGCGCCCGCGCCCGGCAGGCGGTCCTTCAGTTCGATCGCGTCGTGGCGCGTGCGCGGCGCAGCCGGAAAGAGGCCGTCCAGCAAGCCCGCCCGCTGGGGCGAAAGCTCGTTGAGGGTCAGGCTCGCGCCACAGACTTCGGCCAGGATGGCCATCAGACCCGTGCCCGCCGAGGGCTCGAGCACCTTGTCGCCGCCGCGCACCTGACCGGCCAGGGCGGCGAGGGCGCAAAGCTGCGGCGGGGTGGAGAACTGATCAAGCGCCACCTGCTCGTCATCGCGGCGGGTCTGGGTCGGACAGAGCGCGGCGAGACCCTCGAGCAGGGCGCAGATCTCGGCGGGGGCGTCCTCGAGGCGGGCCACCTGGGCCGCGAGCCGGCGGACCTGCAGGACCAGGGCGACCTCGCAAGCATCATAGGCGTCGCGCCAGGACCAGGCGCCCTCGGCGTCGCTGGCCCCGAAGGTCAGGGTCATCACCGAGGCCAGGAGCTTGCGGTCCAGGCGGCGCGAGCGGTTGAGGTGGGGAACCAGCGCGCGGGCGGCCGCCAACAGATTGGCGACGGCGTCGCTGGTGTCGTCGGCGAACAGCGACAGGCGCGAAGGGGACGAGGCGGTCATCGGACAGGGTCTTTGCTCACCCGCCGCGGAAGGCTCCTCCTCCCAGACCCGGCGGGCTCGCCCGCCCCGGCCCTGCCTTCTCCTCGCGGAACCGCCCGGGGCCGGACCAGCACAACGCGAGCCCCCGCCCGGAAGGCGGGGGCTCGCGCCGTCAGGCCGCGATCGCTGGCGCTGCCTCGTCTTCTTCCCCGGCGACGGCGTCGCCTTCGACCTTGGCGGCCTCGAGCGCCTGGCCGGTCACAGGGCCGGCGTCTGCGCCGACGGCGGTCTCGGGACCGTCTTCCGGCGCCTCGACCTCCGGCTCGGCCGACGCCCAGGAGAGGGCGGCCGGCGCCCAGCGCCGCTGGGCGGCCGCGTCCCCCACCAAGGTGACCAGGTCGTCCTTCTTCAGACCCGCGGCGCGATCGTCCTCGACCTCCATGGCCGACAGCATGGCCAGGAGCTGCTTCTTGGAATGCAGCGCCAGGAACGGGATGTCGGCGCACCAGTGGGCCGCGAGGTCGGCGTCGCAGAGGGCGGCGATCTCGACCGCCTCGGCCCGGGCGCTGCGCCTGATCAGGGTGTTGCGCACCTCCTTCAGGTCCAGGGACACCGCGACCAGTTCGGCCAGCAGCGCCATCTTCTCGCCGTGCGGCAGGCCGTCGATGAAACCGATCGGGCGAAGGCCCGAGGCCAGATAGGCCTCGCGCCGCGCCGCCAGGCGCTCGAACACCTCGCCGTCGAGGGCCGGCATCGGCGGCGCGCCGCTGCGGGCATAGGCGCTGGCCTCCACGGCCAGTGCCGACTCGCTGACGCGGCCCGTCCCGCGCAAGGCCAGGCATTTGAAGAGCTGGGCCAGGAGCGCGGTGAGGGCCGCGGCGGGATCGTCGGCCAGATCCCGGATCAGGCCGCGCGTGGCGATATCGGTCCGGGTCTCATGCAGCCGGTGGCCCGCCCCGTCCAGTTCGACGCTCACCTTGGCTTCGGCGACGTCCGGCGGGCTGGCCGGGGCGGCGATACGCGGCGCGGTTTCGGCATCGGTCTCGTCCTCATCGTCCAGGACCTCTTCGATCTCCGTCCGGAAGAAGCGGGCCTCGACCCCAAGATCGGCGCTGGGCGACAGCAAGAGCGCGCCCAGTTGGCCGCGGCCCAGACCGGCGGCGGCCAGCGCAGCGTCCGCCGTGATCAGCTCGACCATGACGTCCAGAGCCGCCTCGCTGTCGAAAGCCATCGCCTTCAGCCGGACCCTGGCCGCGTCGAGGGCCTCGCGCGCACTGGCCCGCGCGGCCTTCTGAGCGTCGGTGAGGTCGCCGTGATAGACATAAGGCAGGGTCTCGAAGCCGTCGGGCGCGGCGACGCCGCCGTCCGGCCCGCTGAACACCGTCAGCCCCAGCGGGACCAGTTTTTCGCCGAGTTCATCGACCCGCGACTGCCACAGCCGCTGCAGAAGGTCCGGGTCAAGCACCACGTCGGGCATTTCGCCGAAGAGGTCGCTGCTGGAGCCGCCGCCGGCCGCCGCATAGCGGCCCATGCCGACCAGGGCCACGCGCGGGTCCTTGACGCTGACCCGCCCGCCTTCGACGCGGGCGCGCAGCTGGTAGTCCTGCAGGTGGCCGTCCAGGGCGGCCTGGGCGAGCTGGCCCTGCTGGGTCTTGTCGTCGATGCGCGCCAAGAGCTTGACCTGCTTGAGCGTGAGGCGACCCTGGCGGAAGGCGTCGAGCACCTTGGCGTGGACGCCGGCCAGGGCTTCCAGGCGGCGGATCTCGACGACGTCGTAGCCCAGGGCCTTGGCGATGGCGGCGGTGTCCATGCGGGCCTTGCGGAACTTGCCGATGGCCAGGATCACCGCGGCGGTGTGGATCGGCGCCCGCTCGGTGTTGGGCAGGACCAGGGCGGCGGCCTGAGCCGCCTTGCTCACCGCCACCTGGCAGGTGACCAGATGATCATCGTCGATCTCGCCGCGATCACGCCGCAGCAGCAGGGCCATGCGCCGCCGGCGCCCGTCCAGCACCATGAACGGCGCCTCGTCCTTGCGGCCGGGCCGCACGATCGGCGCGATCAGGACCCCGGCAGCGCCGATGGTGTCGGCCAGTTGAGGGACGTCATCATCCACCGGCTCGTCGAAGCGAAGGTTCTCCGGCGCCAGGCCCAGGTCCACCAGACGGACACGGAGGGTCTGGAAGTCCTGGAGCTTGGCCGCTGAAGCGGCGGGCTCGCCAGAGGCGATCGGGGGGGTGCGGGTCTTGGTCATGTCGAGACTCCCGCGCCGGGCCAGGCCCATCCTGGATCCTCGGCGCGCCCGCGCCGGCCCTGCCTTTTCCCTTTTTGTTCAGCACCCCCCGCCGGCCGCCTCGTCCCAGTCGCCGAAGGCGGGCGGAGGCAGCACGATCCGGGACTTCACGCCGGCACGGCCCAGCGCCTGGGCCAGATGCCGGGCCGAAGCCTCGCCGTCGAAACCACGATCGGCGGCGATCAGCACGAAGCGCACGCCCGATGGCGGCCGCCAGCGCCGCAGGTTCGAGGTCGACAGCAGCGCCCAGGCCGGAAGGGAGAACCGACGTCGGGCGGCCAGGGCGGTGAACACCCCTTCGGCCACCAGCAGGTCCGGCCCCGCCGCATCGAGGCGGACGGCGCTGCCGGCCGGGATCAGACCGACGGTCTTGCGCGACAGGGCAAGGTCGAAGGCGCGCCGACCGCCCGGCGTGAGATAGGTGAGCTCGATGGCGGTGACCGTCCCGTCCGCGTCGAGCACCCCGGCCATCAGGGCCGGCCGCGCAGCCCGGGTGGGCCGATAGACCGCAAGCGGCGCGCCGGGATGATGGCGCAGCGCCTCAGGTCCGGGGATGACGCCGACGACACCGCGACCTCGGCAGTGGCGTTCGGACAGCGTGCCCGCGACGGGCCGGCCCTGTTCCCAAAGCCGCAGGGCCGCGTCGCGGCGCGCCGTCCGTTCATGGTCCGACGCAGTCTCGACCGCTGGCGGCGCCGGGGGCCGAGCTCCGGACGGTCCCAACAAGCCAAGGTCGCGCAAATGATCGCGCACGGCGCGCCAGTCGCTGCCGCCAAAGGTGTGGATGACCAGTCGGCCGTCGCGCTCCAGCAGCGACACCGAACGATCGCGCCGACTGTGACCTGGCGCAGGAATGTTGGCGCGGCGACCCTCGTCATAGAGGTCGCCGCCCAGACGGCGAACGATGGCGCGCAAGGACATGGCCGTGGAACTCCTTGGCCGCCGGAACGCGGCCCGCCTCACCGGTCCCTGCCTCCCGCTCAGGACTCGGACCCACCCGCCGGCCGAAGCCACCGTGCAAATCGCCGTCAAAATCGGCCCTGTCGCGCACAGCGCAGCTCATCGCGCTACCGCTGTTCGCCCGCGCGTCTGGCGCGACGTCCCGGCGGCGCCGATCGCTCCTTCAGACCGTAGAGGCTGGGCAGGAGCTTCAAGCCTCCGAACCGTTCGCGCTCGCACATGGCGCGCAGGTAGCCCCCGGCCGAACTGCGGATTTCGCCGTCCTTCCAGCGCGCCAGGACGGTGGCCAGGGCGATCGCCGCCCGGGTCTTGCCCATGGCGTCGCGGGCTTCGCGCACGGCTGAAAGATTGATCCCCATCAGCGGCGCGGCCCGGCCGACCGCGTCGATCAGGTCCTCCCACTGGGCCGCGGCAGGATCGGTAAGGAAGTCGTCCAGCTCGGGCACGGCCTCGAGCACCAGCGACAGCGGGATGACCTCCTCGCTGATCACCGCCTCCACCTGGGTCCGGTCGGCCCGCGCCGGTTTGTCGGGGGTCCGCGCTGAGGGCTCGACTACCTCCTGTCGAGGAGAGGAATACGTTGCTCCTGCGGATCTAGGCTGGGTTGTAGGTTCTTTATGGGCTTCGTCCACGACGCCCCTGGGCTCAATTTGAGTGGATTTCCGAGCCTTCACCCAGGCTGCGTCCACGGACGCCAACAGCGCCTGGAAGGTCTCGTGCAGCGCCTCAAGCTCTCCGAGACTGGGGGTGCGGGGCAGGCGGCCAAGCGCCTGGTCGACGGCGGCGGTCCAGTCGTAGGTCGTAAAGCCCCGATGCACGGCGTCGGCGCAGACGGTGCGGATTTCGCGACGGATCTCTCCCAGCTTGCGCTTGAGATGCCGGCGTTGGGCCTGCTCGAGACTGCGGGCGGCGGCCAGGTCGGCGAACTCGTCCCAGCGCGCGGCCATGGGCGCCAGGTCAAAGCCGAAGGCCTCGACGATATGACCGCGTTCGTCGCGATACCCCCAGCGCTTGCCGTTGCCGCTGTCCTTCATGTGCACGAGGCCCGCCCGCACGGCCAGGCGGATCAGCCCCTGGACGCAGCTGCGCGACCGCTGCAGCTCTTCGCAGAGCGCATCGTTCGACGGCCAGGCCAGGGGATGGGTGCGGCCGGTCCAGTCCTGTTCGGCCGTGACCCGCACCAGGGCGCGGATCAGGCGCACGAGCCCGTCGCCGTACCCAAGGCGGGGCGCGGCGCGCTCGAACCGGTCAAGCAGCATGGCCTTGGAGATTCCCTCCGGCAGGCCCTGGTAGGTGTCGGCGAGCCGCGCGGCCGCCCACTGGGCGTCCGCCAGACGGCGCACGTCTCCCACCCCGTTCGAGACGGTCTGCATCTTCTGCTCCTCCTTGGAGAGGCCGCAGGCGCACAGGTTCCCGTCGCGCGAACGCGCGTTTTTGGATTGCAGCGATGTCGGTGATTCGGTTAGAAAGAGCAGGAAGCAGAGCTCGGTCGGGGTTGGCGCCCCGTCTAGCGAATGACCTGGAGAACCCGGCGCGTTACAGCGAGCCGGGTTTTTCTATGCGCTCACGGCGTGTTTCCTTTCCTCGTCGCCCCCATCGAAATAGACCTCGAACACGTGCTCGAGGGCCTCCATTCGATTGGCGAAGCCCCGCTCGGCCTTCATCGCGTCAAGCAGTTCGACGAAGCGTTTGCCGACCATGCCGTTCAGTTGCGTCTTGCCGGCCGCGCGGGCCGCGGCGCGAAGGCGCTTCTGGTATTCAGCCTGATATGCAAGATCGTGAGCGGTCTTCATGGCGTCGCCGATAAGATCGCGATTCCAGCCGGCCAACTAATAAAGGTGAACGGCGAAACACCCGCGTTAAGCGAATAATGACCCTTGATCTGTCTGGGAATCGGGGCGCGCTCCATTGCTTGGTTATTCAAGGGGATGACGCGCCTTCCGGTGGCAGGACGAGATCGCGATCGATCAGCACGCGGACGAGCTGGCCGGGCGCGATGCGCAAGGTCGGCGCCCTCTGCAGATCGCGCTCGACCAGACGCTGACCGGTCTGGCTGGCCGAGGCGGCGATCCCGCCGGCCGCGTCCTGCAGCACGACCTGGTCGTCCTTCCGGCCTGCGCTGTTCTGGGCCGCGGCCCCGCTGATCGAAATCAGGGTGGAAAGACCGATAGCCCGCGCCAGCACCGGCAGATGGCGATCGGTCTTCCCTGTCAGCCCGCTCATCCCGGCCGCGTCCAGCCCGACCATGGCGCCCAGATCGACGCTGCGACCGCTTGGAAAGACGATCTGGGTCCAGACGACCAGCACCCGCTCCTGGCCATAGCCCACCTGGCTGTCGTAGCGGCCGATCAGCCGCGCGCCCTGGGGGATCAGGACGACGCGGCCGGTGCGATGATCGAAGACAGGTTCGGTGACCTGGGCGATCACCGGCCCGGGCAGGTCGGAATTGATGCCGGTCACCAGGGCGGCCGGGATTAGCGAGCCGGCCTTGACCTCGTAGGGCGAGAGGGGCGGCCGAGGCAGGATCGGGGCCTGCGGCCCATGCGCGGCGGCCGCGGCGATGAACTGCTCCTTGGGGGACGCCGCGCTGGGCGCCGGCGAGGGCGCGAAAGACGCCGGGATGGCCGGGGGCGCGGCCTCGGCCGCGGCCCGCACGGTCGAGCCGCCGCCCGCGCCGCCGAAGAACGGCGCCGAAGCGCGCGCGGCCAGGGTTTCCTGGCGGGCCCGCTGGACCTCGGGCGACACCGGCGGCGGGGCCGGGGACGCCGGCGTCGCGGACGGCTGGGGACCCGTGGCCGTCTCGCCAGGGACGGCATACCCCGCCGGCGGGGGGAGGGCGGCGGCGTCATCGTAGCGCGCCGGCAGGCGCTCCTCGACGAGGCTTGGTCCTTCGGGTCCTGGACCGGGCGGCTCCGGCGTGGCGGCGCGGCGCGCCGAGGTCTGGTCCATGCCGAGCATGAACCCGGCCCCGATCACCAGGACCACGGCGCCGGCCACGGCGGCGATCACCGCCGGACGATAGCGGGTGATGGGCCGACGCGGCGCGACGAGCACGCCTTCGGCCGGGGATTTTGGGGGCTGACGGCTGCGCGGGGCGTCCGGCCCACCTGGCTCGGCGATAGGCGGCTCGACGCTCACGGCCGGTCGCCCTGTCGGGTCAGCCGCACGATCACCGGCTTCTTGTCGCCAAGGCGCAGTTCGGCCCGATCGATGACGCGGTCGACCACCAGATAGCGGCCCGCGAGTCGCGAGTTGACCAGTTGGGCCTGATCATCGGCGTCGAGCAGGAAGACGGGCGGCGCCTCGCGCACCGCAAGATCGGGCGGGAACTCGATATAGGTCTTGGCGCCGTCGTCGAAGACCCGCACCGGGGTCCAGGCCGGCGCGCGGCCCTTCAGCGGCGTGATCGCATAGCGAAAATCCAGGCGCTCGACGGGCACGGCGGACTGGACCGCCGCCATCTGCTCGGCGGCCGCCGCGCGGCGCGCGGCCTCGGCCGCCCTTTCTCGCGCCTCCTCCTGCGGATAGGTCCAGGACAGGACGCTGGTATAGGCGCCGCTGTCGGTGGAGACCGCGTCGATCAGATAGGTCCTTTGGTCGGTGGTCAGCACCAGGTTGGTGCGCAGACCGCTGCGCATCGGCTTGACCAGGACGATCACCTGCTGGGCCTCGCCGGCGCCGGACTCGGTCTCACCCAGCACCCAGCGCACGGTGTCGCCGGCGGCCTTGGCGATCAGCTTCTCGCCGGGTCGCAAGGCGATGGTGGTCAGGAACCTGGGGCTGGTGTGGATCGCATAGAGGCGACCCGGCTCGAACGCATGATAGAGCGCCGAGTTGACGAATACGCCGCTGGACGGACCGTCACGCGCCACGGCGTTGGCCCGCTGCAGGGCCGCCAGAGGGCGCGCCAGGGTCGGGCCGAGCGCGGCGCGCCGCCGCGATGGCGGACGGCGCTCGCCTCCTACGCCGCCAGCGCTGCGGGTCGTCGACGCCCGTGGCGTCGTCGCTATTGAGGCCCCCGCCTGCGCCTGCCCCGTTGGCGCGGCGCGCCCGACGCCGGGCGTTGCAGGATCGCCTGGACTTACGGCCACAGGGACCGGCGGCAGAACGGCGGGGCGGCTGACCGAAGGCGCCGAAGCCGCAGGAGAGGGCGTCGGGGACGAAGCCGCCGCCAGGGGCGCGCAGGACAGGGCGGCGATCAGGGCCAGGGCGCGGGCCGGCCGATTGTGGCGCAAGCTCATAGGTCGCGGCTCCATTGGAAGCTGGTGATTTCCAGGCCGCGGGGGTTGCCGAAGAGCTCGGCCTCGGTCTTCGGCGGCCGCGGCCCCAGAGTGAAGAGGCCTGTCCAGCGCACCGGCAGACCGGCCACGCCTTGCAGATAGGTCGTTTCGCGCCACTGGACCTGGAAGGTGGTCGGGCTGCGGGGCAGCACCGAGGCGATCTCGACGGCGATCGCCTCCTGCCCGAGCCGCGCGGCCGGATCGTGGTCCTGGCCGTACTGGACCAGGCTGGCGCGCGCGGCCTGGTTGGTCATCCGGGTGGCCCGGGTCCAGTTGTCGCGCAGCACCACCGGATCGGTGCTCTTGGACCGCACGCGCTCAACGAACTCGCGCACGAAGCTGGCCTTGATCGCGTCGTCCGGCCGGTAGGCGCGGTCGACCAGTTCGACGCGACCGGGCTGACCGTAACGGTCGAACGGAATGGCGTAGGTGGCGATCGGGCGCTTGAGCTGCACATAGAGAAAGGCTCCCGTGCTGAGGCCCGCCAGGGCCAGACAGCCGAAGGCCATCATCCGCCAGCTCCGGGCCTGGACCCTGGCCGAACCGATGCGCTCGTCCCAGACCTGGGCGGCGCGGTGATAGGGGGTCTCGGCCGGCGTGGACGCGCCGTAGCGGTCCTGCGGGCGCTTGAAGGCGTTGGACGACATCGTGGCTCCCTTCACGGTTTGGGCGGACGGGGCGGATCTGGCTCCCACTCGTCGGGCGGCGTGGGCTCGCCGGCCGGCGGTTCAGGCGGCGGCTCGTCCAACGCCCCGCGCGAGGCCGAAGAGGGCGGTGGATAGGCGGCGCGCGCGCGTCCGACGACGGCGCTGGTCGTCGCGGCCTTGCGCGCCCCGGCCACCGGGCCCGCCCCCGAACCGCCGCCTGCGCCGCCGCCCGATCCGCCCGTGGGCCCGCCCGCAGAACCGCCGCGAGCCGCACCGCCGCCGGGCGGCAGGCGCGAAGCCGACCGGGCCGATGACGCCGAGCCGGCCGCCGCGCCCGCGCCCATGGCCCAGCGACCGACCAGGGCCGCGCCGCCGATAGTCGCCGCCAGGCCCACGGCTCCGGCCGCGGCCGAGCCGGCGCTGAGCTGGGGTCCGCCGGTGATCTGGGCCGCGGCGACGGCCGGAACCTTGAAGGCCAGCATGACGATCAGCAGGGCGGCCAGCAGCAGTCCGCAGGACTCCGCCCAGGTCGGTTCGGCCGAGACCGTGTAGCTGGCGAAGATCTGCTCGCCGATCGAGACCACCAGGGCCAGGGCCATCACCTTGGCCCCGACCGCCACGACATAGCCGATGGCGCGCTCGGACATGAAGGCGGTCTGGGTCAGGATGCCGAACGGCACGGTGACGAAGCCGATCAGGGTGACGATGTAGAACTCCACGATGGTGACGGCGATTTCCACGGCCAGCACCATGAAGGCCAGGATCACGCCGATGGCCGCCACCGCGGTGATCAGGATGGCGTCTATGTGGGTGAAGAACCCCACGCCCATGCCCTCGCTCGCCAGCCGGCCGATATATTTGAGCAGGTCGAACGCGACCTTCATCCCGTCGATGGCCACCTTGGAGGGCTGCATCAGGTCGCCGACCGTCAGCGCTCCGCCGCCGGCCTTCAGACCCAGGGCCGCAAAGCCGTTGATCACCGTCAGGGTCAGCGCCTTCCAGCCCGAGATCAGCCAGGCGAAGAAGCCGAACAGGAGGATCTTGCGCACCAGGGCGGCCGGCACGTTCTGGTGCTCGTCCAGGGCCCACAGCAGCGCCGACAGCCCCAGGCTGATGATCATCAGAATGCCGAACGTCGTCTGCACGTCGCCCTGGATCAGCCCGAACCCCGAGCCGACCTGGCTGGTGTAGCGGTCGAGCAGGTCGTCGATGGCGGCGGGCGAGGCGGTCGTCATCGCCGCCCTCAGAACCGGTCGCGGGTCGGCGCCGGCGCCGAGGACGGGATCTGCGAATTGCGCCGCCGGTCGGCCTCGGCCTGGTCGAGCAGGGCCTTGAACTCAGCTTCGCAGGCCGCAGTGGTCGCCTTGCGCGTGCGCATCTCCTCGGCCGTGCAGCCGGCGGCGCTGGGCTTGGAGGGGGTGTCGGGCACGCACGCGGCCAGGGCCGCGGCCAGGGCGAAGAGGACGGGGATGAGGATCGAGGGGCGCATCAGAACGCTGTCCGGATGTTGCGGGGCGGCGGGGCGGGAAGGACCGATGCGCGCTGGCGGTCGGCCTCGCCCTTACTGACGAGCGCGCGGCGCTCGGCCTCATAGGTCTGGGCCTGCCGACCTTGCGTGATCAGCAGGGTCTGCAGTTGGGTGAGCTGGGTTGAGAGCGCCGCCAGCAATTGGTTGGTGGCCTGGACCGCGGCCGTCTGCCCGGCCGCGGCCTGGGAGGCGTCCACCGCCGCGCCGACCGCGCCGGCCGTCGCGCCCTGGGCCTGGGCGATCTGGTTCTGGACCTGGAGGGCGTCCTGCAGCGTCTGGCGGCTGGCCTGGCTCCAGGCCTTCAGCTTGTCGGCCAGGGCTGCTGGGGTCAGGCCAGCCAGGTCGCCCGGATAAAGCGCGGAGAAGTCGCGGCTGATGTCGGCGGCGGTGTAGCCCAGGCCCTGGGCCTGGCGCAGCAGGGCCGTGGCTTGGCCCGCGATCTCGCGCAGCGGACCGGTGACGTCCAGGCCCAGGGTCTGGAGCATGCGCTGGGAGTTGGCCAGCTGCGCCTGGAGGGCCTGGATCTGCTGCAGGCCCTGGCTGACCTGCTTGAGCATCTGGGCGACGGCGGCGGGATCATAGACGGTGACCTGGGCGTGGGCGGTCCCGGCCAAGGCTCCCGCCAGCAGCGGACTCAGCAGCGGAGCCAACGCCAGACGCAGCACGCGGCGGCGACAAACGATCATGAGACCCTCTCCTCCTCGGGCGTGGACAGGTCCTCGGCCTCGAGGGCCAGGAAGCGCGGCTCGGACGCCCATCGCACCGCGAGCGCCGCCGCCAGCCAGGCGACGCCGGCGGCCAGCAGCGGCGGGCTGACCAGGATCTGCGCGCCGGCGACGGCCATCACCGCACCGGGCGCGACCAGGGCGACAAAGGCCAGGCGTCGCCGACGCGGGCTCGCCGTCCAGGCGGCCGGTAGCCGCCCCCAGAGCCCAAGGCGCGGATCAGGCCGCATGGCGGACCTGGTCCAGGAACTCGGCGACCTCGGCCAGGCCCTTGGCCCGATAGAAGGCCGCGGGGAAGCCGGCGCGACCGTGCTCGGCCAGGAGGCGGCCGATCAGGGCCTGGTCGCCGGGCGAGGCCGACCCGGCCGCGGCCAGCGCCACTGGACCCAGGCCCAGTTCGAACAGGCGGTTTCCGGCCGCGCTCTGGTAGTAGTATTCGCGCTTGGGACTGGCGCTGGCGATGATCGACACCTGCCGGGCGTTGAGGCCGAAGGCGGCATAGAGCTTGGCCATCTCAGGCGCGCGGGCGTCCGGATTGGGCAGGAAGATCCGGGTCGGGCACCCTTCCAGCAGCGCCCCGGCGATCGACGACTCCAGCACCGCCTTCAGACTGGGCGTGACGAAGATCACCGCCACGTTGCGCTTGCGCAGGGTGAGCAGCCACTCGCGGATCTTGGCGGCGAAGGCCGTCGACTCCAGGAGCAGGAAGGCCTCCTCGAGCACCAGCAGGGTCGGCCGGCCGTCGAAGTCCTTGGCCAGGAGATGAAACAGATAGGTCAGGACGGGACCTGCGGCCGTGCGGCTGGCCAGGAGTTCGCCCATCTCGAAGACTTGCCAGGGACTGGCGTTCAGGGTCGCTCGCGACGCGTCGAGCAGCCGCCCATAGGGTCCGGCCAGGGTGAAGGGCGCCAGCGCCGCCTTCAGTCCGCGGTCCTGCAGCGTGGCCGCCAGCATGGTCAGCGTCCGCTGTTCGCGAGGTCCGGCCGCGACGCTGGCCAGCGCCGTCCAGATGCTTTCGCGCACGGCCGGCTCCAGGACGACCCCGCCCGCGACCAGCAGATCCTCGATCCAGCCCTGGGCCCAGACCCGCTCTTCCGGGTCGTCGATCTCGGCCAGCGGCTGGAAGGCCAGGTCCGCCCCGCCGGACAGGTCGTACCAGTCGCCGCCGACCAGAAGGGCGGGCGCGCGGGCGCTGAAACCCTTGTCGAAGATGCGCACCTGAGCCTGCGGATAGCGTCGCCATTGCAGGGCCAGGGTGTTGAGCAGCACCGACTTGCCCGCGCCCGTGGGGCCGCCGACCAGAGCGTGGCCGACGTCGCCCTGGAAGAGGTCGAGCCGGAAGGGCGTGGCCTCGCCCGTCAGGGCGTGCATCAAGGGCGGCTGGGGGCCGGGGTCGCCGCGCTTGGCGCACTCGGCCGTCAGGTGGCCATTGCGGTCGGGGCCGGGCCAGATCGCCGAGACCGGCAGCATGTCGCAGAGATTGAGCGTGCTGACCAAGGGCCGGCGCTGGTCGGCATAGGCATGGCCGGGCAGGCTCCCCAGCCACGCCTCCACGGCGTTGAGGTCCTCGACCTTGGCCACGAAGCCGGCCCGATTGACCACGCTCTCGACCTGGCGGACCTGGGCGGCCAACACGTCGGGGTCGGGGTGGGTCAGGGTGATGGTGGGGGTGAGGTAACCGAGGGCGGCCAGATCGTCGCCGAGCACCGCCAGGGCCGCGTCGGCGTCATGGGCCTTCTGGGCCGCGTCGGGATCCTCCAGGACCGACGGCTCCTTGGTGATCGCCTCCTTCAGAAGCGCCAGTATGCCCTTGCGCTTGGCGAACCAGCGCTTGCGCAAGGTGGTGACGGCCTTGCGCGCGTCCTCCTTGTCGAGCGGCAGGAAACGGGTCACCCAGCGATAGGAAAGACCAAGGCCGTTGAGCTGGTCGAGGATCCCCGGCCAGGACGCGGCCGGGTAGGCGCGCACCGACAGGGTGCGCAGGTAGTGGCCGCCCAGTCGCGGGTAGAGACCGCCCTGAAGGTCGTCGTCGGTGAGGAAGGCGTCGAGATAGGCCGGCGCCGGCGGCGGGACGATCGGATGGGCCTTGGTCGAGACGCAGGCGTGCAGATAGGTCAGGGTCTCGGCGTCGTCGAGCGGCGCGACCATCGGCAGGACGCTAGCGAGGATGTCGCGCAGGCTGGCGACGGCGGCCCGGAACTCCTCGAGCGCGGCCCGGTAGAACGCGTCGGCGCCCTTGCCGTCGGGCAGGTTCTCCACCAGGAGGCTGCGGGCCGCGCCGACGGCGTCTTCCGGCGGCAGGAAGCACAGGGTCAGAAAATAGCGGCTCTCGAAGTGAACGCCCTCGGCCTCGAAATCCAGACGCCGCTCCTCGTCGACGAGGTGGCTGACCGGATCGGGATAGGCCGCGGCGGGGTAGGCGCGAGAGGGCCGGCGGACAGCCTCGACATGGAGGCACCAGCGCGAGCCCAGACGGCGCAGGGCGTTGTTGATCTGGGCGCGCGCGGCCACCAGGCCGATGTCGGTGGCGCTGGCCAGGTCCGGGCCCCGGAAGGCCAGGGTCTGTTGAAAGGCGCCGTCCTTGTTGAGCACCACGCCCGGCGCGATCAACAGCGCCCAGGGCAGGTGGTCGAACAGGCGGCTGGACTTTCTGCGGTACTCGCCCAGGAACAGCATCGGCCTGGTCCTATCCGTCGAGCCAGGCCGGCTGGCGCACGTGCCGGCGAAGAATGTCGAAGACGTACGCGTCCTGGCGGGCGAGCGCGTAGGCGCCGCCCCAGAGCGCCAGGCCGAGCGGCACGCCGATCAGCGGGGCCTGGAGTCCGAGCGCGAGTACCGCCGTCAGGGTGCCGATCAGCACGGCCAGGCCGCGCGGCACCCCGCCCAGGGTGATGGGCTCGGCCAGCGAACCATGGAAATCGATCTCGAAGCCCTCGACGCGCTCCATCTAGAACCCCGCCCCGCCGGTGAAGTTGAAGAACGACAGGGCGAAGGAAGAGGCGGTGAAGGCGATCGACAGGCCGAAGATCACGCTGAGGCCCCGCCGGACCCAGGACCCGCCCTCCGAAAAGGCCACGCCCAGGCCGGTCAGGGCGATGGCGATCACCCCGATGGCCTTGGCCACGGGCCCGGTGATGGAGTCGGCCACGGCGCTGAGCTTGTCGTCCCACGGCATGGCCGCGCCGCCCCCGCCGGCGGCGAAGGCCGGCTCGGCGGCCAGGACCAGGAGCCCCGTCACGACCAGCAGGCCAAGCACGCGGCGGACGGGACGCGGCGGAAGGGTGGGCGATCGCATGGCCGGGTCCTCGCGGTTGACGACCAAACCGTGCACAGCCTGAGTTTGCGTCGCAATCGAGAGGATTTCGCGGGCGAAAACCTCCGGGACTTGAGCGTAACAAGGCCGGCCGGCGCGGATCATTCGGCTTCGGACAAGGCTTTGACGAGCTTGAGGATCTCGCGGCGAAGCTTTGGGGAACGGATGGCCGTGACCGCGACGGCACAAGCATTGCTGTCCGCCGCGCCGAGAACGTCCCGAGAGAGCAATGCGCCGTCGCCCCAAAGCTCAAGCGCTCCGCCCGTGGACGAGGAAAGACCCTCGAAGAAGTAGCCGATCGGAACACCCAGCGCCTCGGAGAGGTCGTGCAGCCGGGTCGCGGTCAGCTGATTGGCGCCGCGCTCGTCCTTCTGGATCTGCTGGAAACTGACCCGGAGCGCCTGCCCCAGCCTGGCTTGAGAGCGGCCCAGCTGTCTTCGTCGCAAACGCAACCGCCGGCCGGCATGGCGATCGACCCGTCGGGCCGGGTCTTTTTTGTCCTCGTCGTCCAAGGCCTGCTCCGCCGCTGGCGCGGCGCCACGCGGCCGCCAGGCTTCTGACGAGCCAGGGCGGCCGGACCTGACAAAAATATCGGCGGCCAGGACGCCGGCGCCGCCGGCGAGCGACCTCAGATCTCGCCGAGTTGGACGGCCAAGGCGACGGCATGGGCGCGATTGCGCGCCCCGAGACGTCGGTAAGACTCTGAAAGATAGCTGTTGGCGGTATGCTCGGAGATTCCGAGCTGGTGGGCGATCTGGGCGGCGGTCTTACCGTCGCGGGCTAGAGAAAGGCATTCACGTTGGCGGGGTGTGAGAAGGTAACGACGGGACAAACTATTACTCCGGCGGTTGGAACCGACCGGTCTGCTCAGTTCAGAGACGGCGCTCTAAACAAAACCGTTCTCACGCGGCGTTGCTCGCCAAACTCCACCTAGACGCGGACTCGGCTCAATTTTATCGAAACGATATCCTTAGGGTCATGCTCGTTGTCGTTAGACGTGTACTCGGCTGGAATCGTCAAATTCGCTTCGGGGGCGAATTTCTCCGCGAGTTCGAGGCAAGCCGTGGGCTTGGATCTTGTCGAACAGAGCTTGACGATGTCGGCCGTGGCCCTTGACGTTGAGGGGTTCCGCCCCGCTTCAAGGTCTCGCCGATCGCCACGACGGTGGCGGGTGCCAAGCCGCCCCACACCATGCAGCCGCCCGCCCAGCGAAGCTGGCGGCGGAATTCAGAACACTCAGACGGGGATTCACGAACGCGCCGCTGAAAGCATCTTGTGTCGCCACTTTACTCTCCACTCTCGATGCGCCGCGCTGCTCAGGACGTCAGGATTGAGCGACATACATGGGACGGCGGCGGCGATGATCCCTTCAGAAAGGTCCCGGTGCGCCGGCGCCGCTCCAGCAATCCAAGGTGGGTGAGAACGTCAAGCGCCTTGCGCACAGTCACCCGCGCGACCGAAAAGCGATCTGCAAGCTCACGCTCGGGGGGAAGCCGCATCAATTCTCCCTCCGAGGGAGCCTGGAGCAAGATCGCGACCGAGATGCGGACGTAGAGCGGAACTTGACCGCGCCAGTCCCGGGTCGACATCCAGGCTCGCAGCGCCGAAACCTCTGGAGAGCTCCCGCGCGCATCCTCCTCCCTTTCTTTGGCGCGATGCGCCTTTTCAGGATCAAACAGCATCTATCCGCTCCTCGTGCCCGCGTTGTAAATGAATTAGAAAAACAAAAATATTTATTTTATGTTGGAATCCGCCGTGTTCCCCGCTAATGCCGAAGGGTGACACCCGGCCAAGGGTGCGGTGGGAGGACGGAATGATCCGGATAGGCGTCGACTTCGGGGGGACAAAGATCGAGGCTGCTGCGTTATCGCAGGACGGCCATGTCCTGGCCTCGTCTCGTGTTCCAACTCCTAGCGACTACGACAGCGCCATCGGCGCGGTCTGCGATCTCATCGCCAAGGTCGAGCAGCAGGTGGGCCAACAGGGATCGGTCGGCGTCGGCGCTCCCGGCTCGATCTCGCCGCGCTCTGGCCTGATGCGCAACGCCAATACCGTCTATCTCAATGGACGCACGTTCCGCGAGGATCTCACCCATGCGCTGGGGCGGCCGGTGCGGCTGGCCAACGACGCCAATTGCCTGGCTCTGTCCGAGGCCTGGGACGGCGCGGCCATGGGCGCCCACACCACTTTCGCGATCATCCTGGGCACTGGATGCGGCGGCGGATTGGTGGTCGACGGCCGCTTGGTGGAGGGCGTCAACGGTGTGGCCGGCGAGTGGGGCCACATCCCGCTGCCCTGGCCCACGCCGGAGGAAAATCCCGGACCGCCGTGCTGGTGCGGTCAGTCGGGCTGTCTTGAGACCTGGGTGTCTGGTTCGGGCCTGCGGCGTGACTTCAAGGCCAGGACCGGCCTGGACTGGACGGGCGAAGCCATCCTTTCAGCCGCTCGCAACGGTGATCTCGAGGCTGACGCGGCTTTCGACCGTCTCGTCGATCGCCTAGCGCGAGCGATGGCCGTGCTCTGCAACATCCTGGATCCCGATGTCTTTGTCCTGGGCGGCGGCCTGTCGAACATCGATGCGCTCTACGACCGCCTGCCATCGCTGATCGCCCCGCGAGTTTTCGCCGACCAGTGGACCGCCCGCATCGCCAAGGCGCGCTGGGGCGACTCCTCGGGCGTGCGCGGTGCGGCCAGGCTTTGGGAGCCGGGGGCTTGGACCAACCATGTCGCCGCCTGAAGACCACGCCCGCGCGCAGGCGGGGTTCAATCGCCTGAGAACCTGGCTCCTGGAAGAGGCCGCGCCGCTCTGGAGCACCGCGGGCGTCGACGCCGACGGCCTGTTCGAAGAACTGATCGGACTGGATGGACGGCCCGTCAGCGCGCCGCGCCGGGCGCGAGTCCAGCCGCGCCAGCTCTATGCCCTGACCGTGGCCCGACGGCTTGGCGCGTCGATCGACCAGGCCCTCCTGCAACGAGGACTGCGCGCGTTCCTGGCTCGCTATGTTCGCTCCGACGGTCTGGTCCGCACCTTGATCGACGCGGACGGCCGTGTTCTGGATGACCGGGCCGCGCTCTATGACCAAGCTTTCGTGCTCCTGGCCTTGGCCAATCTTCGCGCCCTGGTCGGGCCGCCGGCCGAGGCCAGCGCCATCGCCCTGCGCGAGGCGATCTTCACCGCCTTTCGCCATGCCGACGCCGGTTTCTGGTCGATGGACCCGCCGCCGGCCGAACTGCTCTCTAACCCGCACATGCATCTGCTCGAGGCGTGCCTTGCCTGGATGGAGGCCGGCGGAGACCCGCAATGGGCGCAGGCGGCGGAAGCCATCGTCCGACTAGCGCTCGATCGATTTATTGATCCGATGTGCGGAGGAGCCCTCAAGGAATTCTTCGCCGACGGCTGGGCGCCCGCCATGGGCCAGCCGGGCCGTGTCGTCGAGCCTGGACACCAGTTCGAGTGGGCCTGGCTGCTGCTGCGCTGGAGCCGGCTGGCGTCCGGGCGTCCTCACGTGCTCGCCGCGCGCGTCGCGGCGATGCGGCTAATCCGCATTGGCGAGGAACGCGGCGTTGATCCCGTGCGCAATGTCGCCCTCAACGGCTTGCTCGACGACTTTTCCAGGTTCGATGGCGAGGCCCGCCTTTGGCCGCAGACGGAACGGATCAAGGCGTGGGCGCTGGCCGCCTCGCAGGTCGGCGGCCCTTGGTGGGACACCGTGGCCATGGCGATCGAAGGGCTGGAGCTTTATCTGCAGACCTCAACGCCTGGCCTGTGGTTCGATCGCATGACCGTGGGCGGCGCGTTGGTCGAAGCGCCGGCTCCGGCCAGCAGCTTCTATCACATCGTCTGCGCCATCGAGACCTTGGGCCATGCGCTCGACGAAGCCGCGCGGGACGGAGATGAAGCATCATCTGGCCCCCGCGCCTTGCCCATCCAGCGAACGGCCTGATCGCCTACACGCGAAATAATCAAGCGGCGGCAAGAAAGCCGCGGAGGAAACCAGGATGACCCTAAGCGCTTTCAAGCTCGCCCTGCTGGCGGCGTCGGCCTTGGCGCTGAGCCAGGCCGCGTTCGCCCAGGTTACGCCCCCGGCCTACGGGCCCTACAACGCCGACCTTCCGGCGGGCGGTGATCAGCTCATCAAGCCGATCGCGACGCCCCAGGCGGGCCCGACGCTGCCGGCGGATGGGGCCTGGACGCTTTCGGGCTGGATCAAGCCATCAAAGGTCCCGAAGGGCCAGGTGCTGATCGCCGGCATTGGGGAAGCGGCCGCATCGGGCCGTTACCTGGCCCTGATCGATGGCGCGCCGGCCCTGGTCAGCGGCGGCGCGGTCGTCCACGGCGGCGCGATCCTGGCGTCCGGAGCCTGGCGACACCTGGCGGCGGTCGCCGACGCGGGTCGCGTCGTGTTCTTCGTCGACGGGGTCAAGTCCGGGGAAGGTGTCGTGACGCCGCTCGCCGCCGCCCCCGTGATCAAGCTGGCGCCGCGGGGATCGGGTGAGGCGTTCGGCGGCAAGATCGCGGGCCTGGCCTTCACCGCGCGCGCGTTATCGCCGAGCGAACTCCTGGCCCTGGCCAGGACGCCGCCGGACGAAGCTTTGACCGCGTTCGAGGCGGGAAGTCCAGTCTGGCCGGTGCAGACACGCCAGATGCTCGGCCAGACCGCGCCCCAGGATGCCTGGACGAGACCCGTCTCCAAGGCCCCGATCTCCAAACCGGTCACCAAGCCGCCGTATGCTGGACCCGTGCTGGTCACCGCGCCGGCGACCGAAGGCGGTCTGGCGGCCTGGACCTTGGCCAGTTGGACCCTGGCCGAGGCGCCCAAGGTCGCCGAGAAGGGCGCGGTGTTGTCGCGGCCGGGATATGACGCCAGCACCTGGTATCGGGCCACCACGCCCGGCACGGTCCTGACCACCCTGGTCGACCGGGGCGTCTATCCAGATCCGGAATACGGCCTCAACAACACCGCCATCCCCGAGAGCCTGAACAAGCAAGACTACTGGTATCGAACTGAGTTCGACGCCCCGGCCAATCTGGCCGCCTTCCCGCAACTGGTCTTCAAAGGCGTCAACTACGCCGCGGAAATCTGGCTGAACGGCGAGAGGCTGGGCACGATCAAGGGCGCCTTCATCCGCGGGCGTTTCGACGTGGCCGGCAAGCTGAAGCCCGGCCGCAACGCCCTGGCCGTGCGCGTCTCTCCGCCGCCTCATCCCGGCCTGGCGCACGAGGAGTCCCTGACCGCCGGCGTCGGCGAAAATGGCGGCCTGCAGGTGCTCGATGGGCCGACCTTCGTAGCGACCGAGGGCTGGGACTGGATCCCCAGCGTCCGCGATCGCAATACCGGCCTTTGGCAGGACGTGGTCCTGCGGTCCTCGGGCGTGGCCCGGCTGGGCGACAGCCAGGTGGTCACCACGCTTCCCCAGGCGCCCGGCAAACCCGCCAACAGCGTCGCCGAGGTTGAAATCACCGTGCCCGTCGAGAACCTGGGCGACAAGCCGGTCCAGGCGGTCGTGCGGGCCGCGTTCGGCGCGGTCGTGGTCGAAAAGACCGTGATCCTGGCGCCCGGGCAAGGAAAGGTGGTGCTGACGCCCGCGGAATTTCCCCAGCTGTCGATCGCCAATCCCAAGCTCTGGTGGCCCAATGGATATGGCGAGCAGACGCTTTATGATCTGCATCTGACGGTCAGCGTCGACGGCCGCGAATCCGATCGCAAGGACAGCCGCATCGGCCTGCGCCAGATGACCTACGAGCTGTCGCTGATGGACTCGCATGGCGAGCTGCGGCGCGTCGAGGTCGACTACGCCAAGGCCCGGCAGCTCGGCCAGGACATCACCGACGGCAGCCATGAGGGCATCCGCAAGGTGGAGGGCGGCTGGGCCACGTCGCTGACCAAGGAAGGCGAGACCTCGCCGGCCGTGAAGGACGTGCCCGAGACCGGCCTGGCACCGCATCTTGTGCTCAAGGTCAACGGCGTGAAGATCGCGGCGCGCGGCGGCAACTGGGGCATGGACGATTGGCGCAAGCGCGTGTCGCGAGAGCGGCTGGAGCCCTATTTCCGCCTGCACAAGGAGGCTCACCTCAACATCATCCGCAACTGGGTAGGACAGAACACCGAGGACGTCTTCTACGACCTTGCCGACGAGTACGGCCTGCTGGTGATCAACGACTTCTGGGAATCGACCCAGGACTACAATCTCGAGATCCAGGATGTGCCGTTGTTCCTGGCCAACGCCGCCGACGTCATCGACCGCTACCGCAACCATCCCTCGATCGCGATGTGGGTCGGGCGGAACGAGGGCGTGCCGCAGCCCATTCTCAACGAGGGTCTGGAGACGCTGGTCCACGACCTGGACGGCACACGCTGGTACACCGGCAGCTCCAACCGGGTGAACCTGCAGAACAGCGGGCCCTACAACTATCGTGAGCCGGAGACCTATTTCACCGAGCACGCTAAGGGCTTCTCGGTGGAGGTCGGCACGCCATCGTTCCCGACCCTGGAAGCCTTCGAAGCCGCCGTGCCCGCGCCCGACCGCTGGCCGATCAGCGACGTCTGGGCCTATCACGACTGGCACCCCACCGGGAATGGCGCGACCACGTCGTTCATGCAGGCCATGACCTCCAAGCTGGGCGCGCCCACCAGCCTCGAGGACTTCGAGCGTAAGGCCCAGCTGATGAACTACGAGACGCACCGGGCGATCTTCGAAGGCATGAACCAGGAGCTTTGGACAAAGTCCTCAGGCCGGATGCTGTGGATGACCCAGCCGGCCTGGCCCTCGACCATGTGGCAGATCCTCAGCCACGACTATGACACCCACGGCTCGTTCTATGGCGTGAAGGCCGCGTCCGAGCCGGTGCACGTGCAGATGAGCCTGGCCGATCACCGGCTGGCCGTCGTCAACAACACCACTACGCCCGTGACCGGCGCCAAGCTGCGCGCACGGGTGCTGGACCTGTCGGGCAAGGTGCGCGTCGACCAGACAGACACTGTGGAGGCCAAGGCCGACGCGGTGACCCTGGGCCGGACGCTGGAACTGGGGTTGTCGTCTGGAGACGCCGCGGTCGTGCGGCTGGATCTGACCGGCGCCGACGGCGCGGTGCTGTCGCGCAACCTCTATTGGGTGGGCGCGGACGCGGCGGGCGAGCGCAAGCTGTCGGCCATGTCGGCCCAGCCGGTCAGTCTGGCGGTCAAGGCCGCGGCCGCTAGCGGCGAAGAGAACGTCTTGGCCGTCGATCTCGCCAATACGGGCTCGGGGCCGGCGCTGAACGCCAAGCTGACCCTGATCGACGCCAAAGGAAATCGGGTCTTGCCGGCCTACTACGCCGACAACTACGTCTCGCTGCTGCCGGGCGAGCGCCGGACGGTCGAAATCCGTTACCCCGGCAAGGTCGTGGCCGGCGCCAAGGTCGAATTGCGAGGCTGGAATGTCCGACCGGCGGTCGTCGCGGTGCGCTGAGGCCGGCGGGAGAGCCGGGGGGAGGGGCGAGGGGCGGTGTTGGCCGCTGTCCCGGTAGGGCGTGGCGAGTCCGGCGCCTCCGCCCAGGTTGGTTCGACAAGCATCAAGCCGGTTCACCGGCCTGGGCTTGATCGGCCAGCGGCTGCGCCGGTCGCCCGCGCGACCCTTTTTGACGGAATGCTCGGTTCCCTAAAGCAATCGCCTCTGGACGCCCTGGAGCCGTACCTAGTCTAGGCCTGATCGGTATTGCGCAGAGCCGAGCGGGACGGCAGGTAGCGAGCGATGATCGGGATGATCGCCGCGCCCATGGCCGGTGCGTCGGACGCCAGCGCGGCTCGACGCACGGGCGCCATGGTCAGGGGCAGGTTCCGGGACGCCAGCTTGGTGTTCACGGCCTCGGCCAGCCGGTCGATCAACGGCTCGGGCAGACGGCCGCCGACATAGACCGCCTGCGGATCGATCAGACAGCTGATGGACCTTAGCGGGTCGCAAAGGCGCTCGGCCGCCTCCTCGATCCAGGCATTGAGCCGCACCTGGCCCTTGGGCGGCAGATCGACAAGGTCGGCGGGGTTGTCCGGCGCCAGATCCTGCAGGCGTTCGTAGAGCGCCGAGAGCGATACGAAGTCTTCCAAGGTCGCGGTTTGCGACCCGGTAACACCCAGGAAGCCCAGTTCGCCGCTACGGCCGCGCGCGCCGCGAAAATATTCGCCGTCGATGACCAGTCCGCCCCCCAGGCCCGAACTGACCAGCATGTAGAAGAAGCTCTGGTTGCGCATGCCGTGGCCAAAATGCAGCTCGCCCAGGGCCGCGGCGGCGGCGTCGTTCTCAAGCACGACTGGCCAATCATGCGAGCGCGACAGCAGCGCGCGGACATCGACCCTGTTCCACGCTTCGTATTCGGACGGGCGATGGGGTAGGTCGCTCTTGGCCAGATCGTCGGGCATGGCGATCCCCACCCCGATGATCCTGTCGCGCTTGACGCCCTTGATCTTTCGAAACGCCTTGCAGTGATGGTCGAAGAATTCGGCCACCGTCTCCGGGCTCGCGAAGGCCCACTCGTGCGTCGCGCGGGCGCGTACCTGTCCCGCCAGATCGAGCAGGACGATGGTCACGTGATCACGGTCGATGTTGAGACCTATGGAATAGCAGCCGTCAGGATTGATCGCGAAGGTCATGGCCGGCTGGCCGCGGGCCCCATGCAACTTGCCGGCCTCGATGATCAGTTCGTCATCCAGCAGCCGGTTGGTGATGTTGGTGATCGCCGGAACCGATAGGCCGGTGAACGCGGCGGCGTCCTGCTTGGTCTTGGCCAGCCCGACCCGGATCGATTGCAAGGCCACGCGCTGATTATAGTCGCCGGCCCGCTCCAGGTTGGTGCCGGAGAGATTCGCGCGGTCGTTGTTGGCGCCGCGCGAACGGCGGCTGGGCGCGTCGGGCATGATCGGTCCGTATCCTCAAGCTGTGGACCGATCGATACCACCATGCGTCGCCTTAAGAATACTCAGTTTTGTTTTTCAACGTCGCTGGGCGCCAGCCTGGCCGCGAGCGTTTCAAGGTCCACGCCCTTGGTTTCCGGGTAGAGGAGGGCGACCACGACGAATTGGACCAACATCAAGCCGGCGAAGATTGCGAACGGCGCGCCTGGCGCGCGGGCGGCGATGATCGGGAAGAGTCCGGAGATCACCGCATTGGCCAGCCAGTGGACGCTGCTGCCCAGAGCCTGGCCCCTGGCCCGCACGGCGGTCGGGAAGATCTCGCTCAGATAGACCCAGATCACCGCGCCCTGGCTGAAGGCGAAGGCGGCGATGAAGCCGATCAGTCCGTAGAGCAGCCAGCCTGCGTGCTGGCCGGTGGACAGGACGTAGGACGCCAAGCCCAGGCAAGCGGCCATGCCCACCGAACCGACGAGCAGAAGGTGCTTGCGTCCGAAGCGATCGATCACGGCCATCGCCAGCAGGGTGAAGATCAGGTTGGTCAGGCCGATGATCACCGCCTGCAGATCGGCCGAGGCGGCCGCGAATCCGGCGTCGGCGAAAATGTCGTTGAGATAGTAGAGCAGGGCATTGATGCCGGTGAACTGGTTGAACATCGCCAGCCCCACCGCCAGCAGGATGGGGGTGCGATGGCGACGCCACGACAACCGCACGCCATCGCCGGGGATCAAGGTTCCCGCCGAAGGCGCGCCGCCGCCCAGCCGCCGCGCCGCCTCTTGCGCCTCGGCGGTTCGCCCTCGCGCGGCCAGCCAGCGCGGACTGTGCGGCGCGGGTCCAAGGACTAGCCACAGCAGGGCGGCCGGCGCGATGGTCACTGCCAGTTTCCAGCGCCAGGCCGAAGCACCAAGATCCGCGGCCGCGATCAGGGCGTTGCTTAGATAGGCCAGGAGGATGCCAGCGACGATATTGAGTTGGAAAAGACCCACCAACGCCCCGCGCCGCCGAGTCGGGGCGATCTCGGCCACATAGATCGGCGCCAACACCGATGAGCCTCCGATCGCCAGCCCGCCGATGAAGCGCGCGATCAGCAGCGAGGGCCAGGACCAGGCGAGCGCGCAGCCCAGACTCGAGATCAGATAGAGGATCGCCATGGCGCGTAGCCCGTCGCGGCTGCCGAACCGGTCGCCGGGCTTTCCGGCGAAGGCCGCGCCCAGGAGCGTGCCCCACAGCGCGCTCGACACCGTCACGCCCAGCATCGCGGGTGAGAGATCGAACACGCGACGGATATCACCCGTGACCCCGGCGATCACCGCCGTGTCGAAGCCGAAAAGCAGGCCCGCCAGGGCGGCCGCGCCGACAGCGCCCAGTAAGGCGGGCGTCAGCGCGCCGGGTTCAGAAGGGGTCTGATTGTTCATTATTGACGGCTCCCGATGGGCGACTTGGCTAGCGGCCGGGAAGTGACGCGGCGCCCTTGCCACGGTCGTACGGCAGAAAAAGAAAAAACAAAATATTTAAGTTGACCGCCGGGGCGCTCCGAACGATGTTGCCCAAGCCAGACGGTAACAAGCCGCGGCGGGGAGGGAACGAGACTGCGCCCAGCGTCGTCCGCATCCTCCGTCGATTGCGGATCGCCCTCGAAAACGAGGTAGGGAGCACCAGGGGAAATGAAGCATTCAACAAATATGCGCCGGAGCGGATTACTCGCGGCGGTCTCGATGATCGCGATGGCGGCGCCGGCCTTGGCGACAGCCCAGGACGGGCCGGCGGCGGGTCAGACGACCGACGCCTCCACCGTCGAGGAGGTGGTCGTCACCGGCATCCGCGCTTCGCAACAGCGCGCGGTGAACATCAAGCGCGACGCCGCCTCGGTGGTCGACGCCATTTCGGCCGAAGACATCGGCAAGCTGCCCGACAATACGATTTCGGACTCGCTTCAGCGCATTCCCGGCGTGCAGATCCTGCGCAGCGCCGGCGAAGGTTCGACCATCAACATCCGGGGTCTGCCCCAGGTCTCGACCCTGTTGAACGGCGAGGTCTATCTGGGCGCGCAGTCGATCACGACGGTGCAACCCAACTTCAACGACATTCCCTCCCAGCTGTTCTCGGGCGCCGACGTCATCAAGTCGACGACAGGGGACGAGCTCAACGCCGGCATCAGCGGCACGGTCAATCTGAAGACCCGCCGGCCGTTCGACCTGAAGGACGGCGTGACGCTGGCCGCGGCGGTCGAAGGCTCCTACGGCGACAAGACCAGCAAGTATGACCCCAACGTCAACGGCCTGATCTCCTTCCGCAACGATCGCTTCGGCGCTCTGCTGTCGGCGGCCTATTCGGACGTGCGGCTGTCGAACTCCCATAACGGCATCCAGGAAAGCTACGGCGCGACCTTGCACAATGAGGGCACCGCCGACGCGACCTCCAGCAACGGCTTCTCGCCGACCAACCGTCCGCATGGGACGCCGGTCACTGGCGGCATCGACGTCAACGGCGACGGCGACGCCAACGACACGTTCATCGTGCCCCAGGGCTTCACCGGCTGGAACAAGATCAACGAACGTGAGCGCCTGGGCGTCAACGCCGCGGTCCAGTTCAAGATCAACGACGCGCTGGAACTGGTGGGCGAGGCGTTCTTCACCGACCAGGACGAGCACGACCGCACCGCCGGCTTCCAGATGCAGAACGTCAACTGGCAGGCCGCCGAATTCACGCCGGGCCAGTCGCGCGACACCGGCGCGGTCGTGGGCGGCTACCATGTCAACACCACCCAGGTTTACAATTACGACCTGGGCAATTTCGACTCCTACGCCCAGAACGACCGCTACCAGTCCAAGTCCCAGAACTACAATCTGGAACTGAAGTACGACAACGGCGGCAAGTTCACCGGCTCGGTGCGCGGCATCTACGGCAAGGCCCACCAGTATTACGACCAAAGCTACCTGCAGTTCAGCCTCTCGGACGGCTCGCAATGGCAACCGGGCGGCGTGGGTCACTATCCGACCTCGCTGGGCGGCGACCGCGTCTTCAACGCGGGGGGCTACCAGGTCAACACCGTGGCCGGCGCCTCGTCGCTGCAGGCCAAGGTCAACTATACGGGCGACAAGCCGGTGTTCACCCTGCCCAGCCAGCTGCTGTCCGAGCTGAGCAACATCAACAGCTATGCGCTCAAGACGATGTCTTCGGAAGGCAACTACCGCCGCGAGGGCGACCTGAAGGTCATCCGCGCCGACGGCGAGTACGCCCTCAACGACAGCTTCAAGCTCTCGGCCGGCGCGCGCTATTCCGAGCGCTCGGTCGACGACTTCGAATTCGACCGCGTGGCGCCGCTCTACGCCAGCAGCAGCTCGACCGGCACGGGCTGCTTGGTCAAGTGGAAGGCCTTCGACGTCCCCGTCAGCGACAGCAGCTGCAGCGCCGGCGATGCGTCGGGCTACTACACCGCCGGGCTGACCCGTAAGGCCAACGACCCGACTCTCAACGGCCAGGTCAAGCTGTTCAGCCCGGGTGTCGCGGGCGTGCCCTCAATGTACGTCCTTGACCCGGCGGCCATGGACAACGCCCTGGCGTTCCAGAACAGCTACTACCCTGGCAATGTCGAGGTGATGAACCCCGGCGCCTCGTTCAATGTCGGCGTCAAACAGACCTCGGGCTACATCCAGGGCGACTTCAAGGGCGAGGTCTTCGGCTTGCCGTTCACCGGCAATGCCGGCGTCAAGGTCATCCAGACCAAGCTGGACATTACCCAGTACGTCACCGGCAGCCCTCGCCCCTACGGCGTGGCCAACCTGCTGGCCGGCACCGTCGAAACCAAGCGCGACTTCACCGACGTCCTGCCGGCTCTCAACCTGGCGTTCGACCTCAGCGAAAACCTGAAGCTTCGCGTCGCGGCCTCCAAGACCATGACGCTCCTGGATCTCAACCAGTGGGGCGGCGGCCTGAACCCGACCTACGCCATCGACACGTCCAATCCGGGGTCTCCGGTGTTCCGCGTCACCGGCGGCAGTCAGAACGGCAACCCGGACCTGGATCCATGGCGCGCCAACAATTTCGAAGGCTCGCTGGAATATTATCTGGGTCGCGGCAGCTTGTTGAGCCTGGGCGCCTTCTACATCGAGGTCGATAGCTTCATTCAGAGCGGCACGATCGTGCGCACCGACCTGCCCGACAACGACGGAGTGGTGCGCAATCGCACCGTCTCGATCAGCACCCAGGTGCAGGGCGACGGCGGCACCCTCAAGGGCGTGGAGGCCGGGGCCAAGCTGGCCTTCAGCGACCTGCCGTTCATGCCATCGATGCTGTCGAACTTCGGCGTCGACACCAACTTTACCTACTCGCCGTCCAAGTCGGGCAAGACCGACCTGGCCGGAGCGTCCATCCCCTTCCAGGACAACTCCAAGTACCAAGCCAACCTCGCTGCCTACTACCAGGACGACAGGCTTCAGGCTCGCATCGCCTGGAACTACCGCTCCAAGCGCGCGGTCTCGCAAGACTTCGGCGGCATCTCGGGACTGGAGATGTATCAGGCGCCGACGAACTATCTGGACGCCTCGGTCAGCTACGACGTCAAGCCGAACCTGACCGTCTATGTCCAGGGCACCAACCTGACCAGCGAATACGAGAAGTACTACCTCACCTGGAAAGACCAGCACGCCTACAACAACGTCTTTGAGGCCCGCTACGTGGCTGGCGTGCGCTTCAAGTACTGATCTAAACTCTCCCCCCTGCGAGCCTGTCGGCATCCTGCGGCCGGCAGGCTCCCTTTTTGTTCTGGGGCGACCATGAGCGATCAACCTTCTCCAATCCGATCCATCCTCATCGTCGGCGGCGGCACGGCCGGTTGGATGGCCGCGACCTGGCTGGCTGGCCGGTTGGCGCGCCAGAACATCGCCATCACCGTCGTGGAGTCGCCTGATATCCGCACCGTCGGTGTGGGTGAGGCGACCGTTCCGGCGATCCGCGACTATTTCCGCGATATCGGGGTCACCGAGGCGCAGGTGATGGCCGCCACCCAGGGTACGGTGAAGCTCGGAATCGAATTCGAAGGCTGGAACCGGCCCGGCGGCCGCTTCTTTCATCCCTTCGGCCTCTACGGCATGCCCTCACGCGGCACCCCGTTCCACCAATTCTGGCTGCGCCGCCGCGCCGAGGGCGACACCACCCCGCTGGAGGCCTACAGCCTCTGTACGCAGCTTGCGCTTGCCAACCAGATGATGGATCCGCCTGCCTCGCCGCCAAACGACCTGGGCGTCTTCAATTGGGCCGTTCATTTCGACGCCGGCCTCTTCGCCGGCTTCCTGCGGCAAAAGGCGACGTCCGAACTGAACGTGACCCACATCGAGGGGGCCGTGATCGAAGTCGAGCGAGACGGCGAAAGTGGTCTCCTGACCGGCGTAACGCTTGCCGATGGAAAGACGCTCGCGGCGGACCTCTTCATCGACTGCTCTGGCTTTCGCAGCCTGCTGCTGGGCCAGGCGCTGGGTGTGGACTACGACGATTGGAGCGATCTTCTGCCCTGCGATCGGGCGGTGGCCATGCCCTGCGAGCGCGACGGCCCGTTGACGCCCTATACGCGAAGCACGGCCCTGGCCGCGGGCTGGCAATGGCGAATCCCACTGCAACATCGCGTCGGCAATGGCTACGTCTACGCCAGCGCGCATATCTCCGACGACGAGGCCGCCGCCACGCTCGCCTCGCGCCTGGAAGGACGGGCCTTGGCCGAGCCCAATTTCCTGCGCTTTCGCACGGGTCACCGCCGCACGTTCTGGAGAAAAAACTGCGTCGCCCTGGGCCTGGCCGCGGGCTTCCTCGAGCCGCTGGAATCGACGAGCATCGTCCTGATCCAGAGCGGCGTGGAACGTCTGGGCCAGCTCTTTCCAGATCGTGGTTTCGATCCGGCCCTGGCCGAGGAATACAACCGTATCACCCGCCTGGAATATGCTCGGATCCGCGACTTCCTCCTGCTTCACTACATCGCCAATGGCCGCGTCGGCGAGCCGATGTGGGACGCCGTGCGCAGCTTGAACCCGCCTGAGGCCCTAGCCCACAAGATGCGGATGTTCGAGCGTCGCGGGACGTTCGTTCGCTACGAATGGGAGTCGTTCCAGGACCCCAGTTGGCTTTCGATGTTCGCCGGCTTCGAGCGCCTGCCACCGGCCCATGATCCGATGGCGGATTATTTCACCCCGACCGAACTGGATAGCGCGATGCGCAGGATGCGTGAGGCGATCGACCGCGCCAAGGCGCTGGCCGTGCCGCATGAAGCCTTTCTCGCCGCGCGCTAGACCACCGAATATAAAGGACCCATCGTGAAATCCATCGTCGCACTTGTCGCTGGCCTTACCCTTTGCGTCACTTCGCCCGTGCTGGCCGACGAGGCGCCGCCGGCTCTTGCCGACAATGGGCTGGCGCGCACCCCGCCGATGGGCTGGAACAGTTGGAACAAGTTCGCCTGCAACGTTGACGAGGCCCTGATCCGTAAGACGGCCGACGCCCTGGTGAGCTCGGGCATGCGGGACGCCGGTTATCGATATGTGGTCATCGACGACTGCTGGCAGGGGGCGCGTGACGCGCACGGCGACATCCAGCCCGACGCCGAGCGTTTTCCTGGCGGGATGAAGGCGCTGGGCGACTACATCCACTCCAAGGGCCTGAAGTTTGGTATCTATTCGGATGCGGGCCTGAAGACCTGCGGCGGCAGGCCAGGCAGTTGGGGCCACGAGTATCAGGATGCGCGCCAATACGCCGCCTGGGGCGTGGACTACCTGAAGTACGACTGGTGCATGGCCGGCGACCAGCATGCCCCAACCTCGTACTACATCATGTCGCGCGCTTTGCAGGAAAGCGGCCGGGACATCGTGTTCTCCATCTGTGAATGGGGAAACTCCAAGCCGTGGCTATGGGGGCCGCAGGTCGGCAACCTCTGGCGTACGACCGGCGACATCTATGACGCTTGGGAAGGCGTGAAGGACTACAGCCTGGGCATGATGAACATCGTCGACAAGAACGCCGAGCTTCATCCCTATGCCGGTCCCGGCCACTGGAACGATCCCGACATGCTCGAGGTCGGCAACGGCGGCATGACCACCGAGGAGTATCGCAGCCACTTCAGCCTATGGGCCATGTTGGCCGCGCCGCTGATCGCCGGCAACGACATCGCCAACATGGACGCCGACACCAAGGCGATCCTGACCAATCGCGAGGTCATCGCCATCGACCAGGACGCCCTGGGCGTCCAAGGACGCCGCATTTCCAAGCAAGGCGCTCTGGAGGTCTGGTCTAGGCCGCTGGACGGCGGCGGGCGCGCTGTCGTGTTGCTCAATCGCGGCGAGGCCCCAGCCACGATCCGCGTGACCTGGGATCAGCTAGATTATCCTGCTGGACTGAAGGTCAGGGTTCGCGATCTGTGGGCCGGTAGGGACCTGGGCGTTTCCCGAAATGGCCATGAGGCCGCCGTCGCACCGCATGGCGTTGTCATGCTGATGGTTAAGCCCCAGGTCTGACCCGCTGGTCCCCAAACGCCGGCGCATGATGCGGGCCGCCGAACAGCTAGCCCATTCCTGGCCGAAATCGCGTTGGCGTTTGGCTTATGGGTCCGAAAAGTCGTTCAGCACCGCGTTTAGGCGGGTCATGAATTCTCCGCCGCGCCGGTACACGCGCCAGCAAAATGCCGAGCACGGCATGATGCCAGGGCCGCCGGCAGCGATGAGGTCAGCGCCGCTCGCAGCGAGCCGGATGATCAAGGCTCAGGCGATCAAGGCCAAACCTTGTGAGGCCCGTAATCGGGCGATGTCGCGCGCCGGCGGCTCTCCGAAATGGCGACGATATTCGCGACTGAACTGCGACGGGCTTTCATAGCCGACACGCAAGGCGGCGGTCCCCACATCCATGTCCTGGGCCAGCATCAAGCTGCGCGCGTCCTGCAGCCTAAGCTGCTTCTGAAACTGAAGCGGCGTCATCGCTGTCACCGCTCGGAAATGCTCATGTAAAGTCGACGGGCTCATGCCGACTTCCCTGGAGAGTTGCCGCACGCTGAACCGTTCCCGGAAGTTTTTTCCAATCCAGGCTATGGCTCGGCCGACCTGAGCAACCCGTCCCTGGCTGGCGGTGATGTGGCGCATCCTGGCGCCATCAGCGCCAGCAAGAAGATGATAGAGAATTTCCTGTTCGGCGAGCGGCCCGAGAACGGGCTGGGCTATGGGATTGTCGAGCAACCGCAGAAGACGCGTCGCCGCATCGAGCAGATCGGAGCCGGCGTCTGACACGGTCTTGCCTATGGGCGGGGATGGGACTGTCGGCGACGGCGACACACGCGAAGCCATGTCCCCAAGCATGACCGGATCGAAATCGAGATAGAGGCAAAGATAGGGCTTGTCGGGTCTGGCCTCGACGACGTGGCCGGTGGCCGGCAGGTCGTACGTCACGACCCCATAGCGCCCCGGCCCGTATCTGAACACCCAGTCGCCCAACTTAACCTCCTTGCGTCCTTGCGCGACGAGGCACAGTTGCGGCCGATAAACGCTCGGCATCGGCATCGTCGTGGTGGAGGATCGAACAAGCGTTAGGCGTTCGATGGGGGTGGCGTGGAAGCCATCTGCGGAGGCATGCCGGGCAATTAGACCCGCAATTTCATGCAATGTTTCCATGGATCGGATCATCGCAAGCGCGCGATGCAGCGGCAACGTCAACTCGGCACTGTGGGAGGATCGGGCAGATATTTCGGCGCATCAGGCTCACGATCCAGCCTCACCGGACCTCAATGTGGCGCCGGCGCTTGGTCACCCCACCTCGCCGCGGAACAGGTACGGACCAGACATGACAATCGATAATCTGAAAATCCCCACGGTCGCCCTTGGCACGTGGGCATGGGGCGACAGCGGCGAGCTCGGTGACGGCTACTTCGGCTCTCACCTGACTCCGGATGGTTTGGAGGCAATCGTCGATACGGCCCTGGCGGCGGGCTTAACTTGGTGGGATACCGCCAGGGTCTACGGCATGGGACGTTCCGAGGCTGTACTCGCGAAGGCGCT
>NZ_QFQZ01000014.1 GCF_003243465.1 Caulobacter segnis | reverse complement strand
CCGGGACGCTCCAGTCGATGTCCGACAGGTGCACCATGCCGTCGATGTCGTTGTCGAGGCCGATGAACAGACCGAATTCGGTCGCGTTCTTGACTTCGCCTTCGACGGTCGAGCCGACCGGGTGCGCTTCCAGGAAAGCTTCCCACGGGTTCGCCAGGGCCTGCTTCAGGCCCAGCGAAACGCGGCGCTTGGACGGATCGACGTCCAGCACGACCACGTCGACTTCTTGCGAGGTCGAGACGATCTTGCCGGGGTGGACGTTCTTCTTGGTCCAGGACATTTCCGAGACGTGCACCAGGCCTTCAACGCCGGCTTCCAGCTCCACGAAGGCGCCGTAGTCGGTGATGTTGGTGATGCGACCGGTGAACTTGGCGCCGACCGGGTACTTGGCTTCAACGCCGTCCCACGGATCCGACTGCAGCTGCTTCATGCCGAGGCTGATGCGCTGGGTGTCCGGGTTGATCTTGACGATCTGGACCTTCACGGTGTCGCCCACAGCGAGCACTTGGCTCGGGTGGTTGACGCGCTTCCAGCTCATGTCGGTGACGTGCAGCAGGCCGTCGATGCCGCCCAGGTCGACGAACGCACCGTAGTCGGTGATGTTCTTGACGACGCCTTCGCGGATTTCACCCTCTTGCAGCTGCGACACCAGCTCGGTGCGCTGCTCGGCGCGGGCTTCTTCCAGGATGGCGCGACGCGAGACGACGATGTTGCCGCGCGGACGGTCCATCTTGAGGATGGCGAAGGGCTGTTCCTTGCCCATCAGCGGGCCGACGTCGCGGACCGGACGAATATCGACTTGCGAGCCCGGCAGGAAGGCCGAGGCGCCGCCCAGGTCGACCGTGAAGCCGCCCTTCACGCGGCCGACGATCGCGCCCATGACGGGTTCGTTGCGGGCGTAGACGCCTTCCAGACGGGTCCAGGCTTCTTCGCGCTTGGCCTTTTCGCGGCTGATGACCGCTTCGCCCATGGCGTTTTCGAGGCGTTCCAGGAACACTTCGACGGTGTCGCCAGCCTTGACGGTCGGCTTGCCGTTCTCGTCGACGCCGAATTCCTTCAGCTGGACGCGGCCTTCGGTCTTCAGACCGACGTCGATGATGGCGAAGTCCTTTTCGACCCCGACGACCTTACCCTTGACGACGGTGCCTTCGGCGAAGTCACGGCCGCCCATCGAGTCGTTGAGGAGCGCTTCGAAATCGTCGCGCGTCGGGTTGAAGCTCATATCGTCAGCCATGCTGATCTTTGGTCTCTAGGTTGGGGGAACCCCTGCGATGAGCCCCGTCGCGAGACGGTTCTCGGGATTCCGGATGAAGTGGGTTTGATAAGGCGGGCCCGCGATGGTCTTGATCGCGGCGAGGCCGGCGGTGGATTTGCCCCTCCGGCTAGAGCCGGTGACGGGCGCGCGCGTCCTCGACGATACGGCGGGCCGCATCGAAGGCCTGCTCTATAGTCATTTCCGACGTATCGAGCAAGACGGCGTCGGCAGCCTGCGTCATCGGCGCGTCCTTTCGACCGCCGTCGCGCGCGTCGCGCTTGTGGATGTCGGCGAGAATATCCTCGAAATCGACCGCCTCGCCCTGGCCGACAAGCTGCTTCCAGCGCCGCTCGGCCCGCACTTCGGGCCTGGCGGTGACATAGAGCTTGGCCGGCGCGTGAGGCGCGATCACGGTGCCGATGTCGCGACCGTCGAGCACGGAGCCCGGCTGGCGCTGGGTGAAATCGCGCTGCAGGTCGAACAGGGCCGCGCGGACTCCGGGGTGCACGGCGACGCGGCTGGCCGCCTCGCCCGCCGCCCGCGTACGCACCTCCGCCCGATCGAGCTCGGAGAGATCGAGCGTGCGCGCCACGGCCTCGGCGGCGATCGGGTCGTCCAGGTCGCCCGTCCCCGCCAGAACGCCGAGGCCGACCGCGCGATAGAGCAGGCCCGTATCCAGCAGCGGGTAGCCGTAGAGGCCCGCCAGCCGTCCGGCGATCGTGCCCTTGCCGGAAGCGGCGGGCCCGTCGACAGCGATCACGAACGCCACGGCTCAGGCTTCCGCCAGAGTCGCGCCAAGGCCACGCATCAGCTCGGCGAAGCCCGGGAAGCTGGTGGCGATCATGCCGGGCTCGTCGACGGCGACCGGCGCCTGGGCGGCCATGCCCAGGATCAGGTGGCTCATGGCGATCCGGTGGTCGCCGTGGGTGGTCACGGTGGCGCCACCCTTCGGCGGCTGGCCCGAGCCTGTAACGATGAAGCCCTCCGGCTCCTCGACGACCGCGACGCCGCAGGCCTTCAGGCCATTGGCGGTCAGGGCGATACGGTCGCTTTCCTTGACCCGCATCTCGCCGACGCCGCGCATGATCGTCTCGCCCTCGGCGAAGGCCGCGGCGATCGCCAGGATCGGGTATTCGTCAATCATCGAGGGCGCGCGTTCGGGAGGGACGACGACGCCCTTGAGCTTGGAGTAGCGCGCGGTGATGTCGCCGACGTCCTCGCCGCTCGACAGGCGCTGGTTCGAAATCACCAGATCCGCGCCCATCTCCTGCAGGGTCGTGAAGAGACCGGTGCGCAGTTCGTTGAGCATCACGCCCTCGACCGTGACCTCGGAGCCCGGAACGATCAGGCCGGCGACCAGCGGGAAGGCGGCCGAGGACGGATCGCCCGGGACGGCCACGTGGGTACCGGTCAGCTTCTGGCCTTCGGGCAGGCGGATATGCCGGATCGTCCTATCGCCGGCGACGCGGTCCTCGACGATCACCTCGGCGCCGAACGCGCGCAGCATGCGCTCGGTATGGTCGCGCGTGGCTTCGGGCTCGATCACCTCGACGCCGCCCTCTGCGTGCAGGCCCGCCAGCAGCACCGCCGACTTCACCTGGGCCGAGGCCATGGGCAGGGTGTATTGCAGGCCGCGCAGGTTCCCGCCCTTCAGGGTCAGCGGCAGCCGCCCCTTGTCGCGGCCGAGCCAGGTCGCGCCCATCCGCGCCAGCGGGTCCAGAACCCGGCCCATCGGTCGTCCGCGCAACGAGCTGTCGCCGGTGAAGGTCGCGCACATCGCAAAGCCCGCCGCGGCGCCCATGATCAGGCGCACGCCCGTACCGGCGTTGCCGCAGTCGATCACGTCAGCGGGCTCCGAAAAGCCGCCCTGGCCCTCGATGCGCCAGCGACCGACGCCTTCCTGTTCGATCCGCGCGCCAAAGGCCTGCATGGCCCGCGCGGTGGCGAGGACATCGTCGCCCTCGAGAAGACCCTCGACCGTCGTGGTTCCGGTCGCGAGCGCGCCCAGGATCATCGAACGGTGCGATATGGACTTGTCTCCCGGAGCGCGCACGATCCCTCGCAGAGCGCTTCCGGGGGCGCTCTTCAATCCAGCCGACGACATGCCGAAACCGGCTCCTTAGTACTTGGTGGTTTTCGCGAAGGGGTTTGCTTTTGACAGCGGCCTCCCGACATGGCAAGTCACCCGCCGCTTTTCCCATCCGGATCAAAGGGTCGCCACCTTGGCCAATCCCGACTTGGGCGCAAAACAAATCTGCCCCAACTGCCAATCGAAGTTCTATGACCTCAACCGCCGTCCGGCCGTTTGCCCCAAGTGCGGCGAGCAGTTCGACCCGGAAGAGGCCCTGAAGTCGCGTCGCGTCCGCGCTCGCGCCATCACGCCGGACTATGAGTCCGACGACGAAAAGGAGTCGGTCGCTCCGAAGGAGGAGGACGGCTTCGAGGATGAAGTCGACGAAACTCCGGAAATCGACGAGGCGGCCGAGGCCGACGTCGTCGAGACGGACGACGAAGACGCCGAGCCGGGCGCCACGCCCGCTGGCGACGCCGACCTGGGCGTCGACTTCGCCGAGGACGATGACCTCGCCGAAGACGAAGCCGACGACGTGCCGTTCCTGGAGGACGAGGACGACGACGATATCCTCGACGAGGAAATCGAAGGTCTGCCCGGCGAGGGCGACGACGACTGATCCAGCGGACAGCCGGCTTCGATCCTGTCGAAACCGGCTGTCCACAGGCGTTTTTGGGGCCGCGACATTTTTCTCGAAAAAAGTTCGAGAAGAGGCTTGATCCCAAAAAAATCCCGGACTAGTTTCCGCGCCTCTTCGGGGGGCGACGCAAGTCTGAAACGCCGAAGAGACCAAGGATTTCCGAGAGTTACCGCTAGGTTTTCTCAGAAATATTTGGGGCTATAGCTCAGCTGGTAGAGCGCTTGAATGGCATTCAAGAGGTCAGCGGTTCGACTCCGCTTAGCTCCACCATCAAGGCCCGGACGGGAACGTCCGGGCCTTGTCCATTTCTGGACCTGACCGTCCTCACGTGGGCGAAGCAGCCCACCTCCCCAAAGCCCGTTCCCTCTTGAACCCTTCGTCCCCGCTCGCCATCTCTAGCGGCGTGTCGCGGGGAGAAGCGCCGATCCTCGGGTTTGTCGCCGCGAACGAAGTCGCTTGAGCGAGGACTTCGCGATGACCCGGACGATCCTGTTCGACAGCCCCTTCCTGTTGGGCTTCGAGCACACCCGAGACCTGATCGAGCGCGCCGCCAAGGCCGCGTCCGAAAGCTATCCGCCGTACAATGTCGAACAGGCCGAAAACGGCGGCGTGCGGATCACCCTGGCCGTGGCGGGTTTTTCGCCTGAACAGCTCCAGGTGACCGTCGAGGGCGGCCAATTGATCGTGGCCGGCAAACGCGACGCCGATGGCCGCGGCGAGGCCGAGCGCGCCTTCCTGCATCGCGGGATCGCGGCCCGCGGCTTCCTGCGCACCTTCGTGCTCGCCGAGGGCATGGAGGTCCAGGCGGCGACCCTGGAGCACGGCCTCCTGCATATCGATCTCGCCCGGCCGGAGCCCGAGCGGCTGGTCAGGCGCATTCCGATCCGAAGCGCGGGCTGACTGCGCTCAAACGCCAATTTTCGCGGGTCAAACGACCGCGTGGAACGAACCTCTCCCGGCGCGGGCTGAACCGGCCGGTGGAAGGCGCGTTCCCTAATCGAAGGAGGTGGTCATCATGACGCCTAACACCCATCACAGCACGCTCTTCACGAGCGAAGCCTTCGCCGCGCTCGGCGCCCCGGACCTCGTCTACGTGCGGCCGATCAAGGCGGCCGAAGTGCTGGCGGATGCGCCGGAGGGCGTCGAGGACTTCAACCTCTCGCCAGACCAGACCCTTTACGCAGTCTGCCGCGCGGACGGCGCGCGCCTGGCCGTGATGATCGACCGCGACACCGCGATCGCGGCCGCCTTGGCGCACGAACTGGCGCCCGTTTCAGTACACTAAGCCTGCCGGCCGGCGGGTCGCCTCAGGCGGCCGCGCCGGTCGTTTCCTGCGTCAGCAACACATGGATCGCGTCGGCCGAGCGGGCTTGGCGCAAGGCGAGGCGTATCTCGGGCTGGCGCAGCACGCGGGCCACGCGAGCCAGGGCGCGCAAATGCTGGGCGCTGGCGTCCGCGGGCGCGAACAACGCGATCATCAGGTCCACCGGCTTGTCATCAAGCGCTTCGAACGCGACCGGCGTGTCCAGCCGCACGACGACCGCGCGCACGCGGTCAACGCCGTCGATACGCGCGTGGGGGATGGCCACACCCTCGCCGACGCCCGTCGAGCCGACAGCTTCGCGCTCGAGCAGTCCATCCAGGACAGCCTCGGCGTCGACGCCAAGCACGCGCCCAGCCACGTCCGCAACCAGCGAAAGCGCCTGACGCTTGCCCGGCGCACCGGCGCGCAACGCCACCGCCCCCGGATCTAGAAGGTCGCCAATGGTCATAGCTTCTAACGCCTGCTCGTTGTCGACCGCCTTGGCGCCGTCGCCGCAGATCCGCCGACGGCGCCACCGACCGTGACACGGTCCGGTTAGCTCGCGGTTGACCCGTGCCCGTTCAGCGACTTCGTGCGTTCGGGATCGATCCAGCCGATATTCCCGTCTGGACGCCGATAAACCACGGACAATCCGCCGTGGGCGGCGTTCCTAAACACGATTGCCGGGTAGCCGGTCAAGTCCAGTTCCATGACAGCCATGGAAACGGTCATTGTCTTCAATGCGGCCTGGGTCTCCGCGATGACCATGGCCGCGGGCGCACCCGTCGGGTGGTCGATATCCACGTCCCAGTCGTGATCTTCGCCATCGTCGGCCTCGGGCGACCGAAGGACGAACATGGCCGCGTTCTCGACCTGCTTGGCCGTCGCCGCCGCCGAGTGGCTCTTGAGGCGTCGCTTGTATCGTCGGATCCGCGTGTCAATCTTGGCCAGGGCGGCGTCGAAGGCGGCGTGAGCGTCGCCTCCGGACCCGTGGCTGATCAGTTGCTGACCCGAGGCCAGCTTGACCGAACAATCGACACGGAAGGCGTAACCCTCCTTGCTGACCACGACCTCGGCGGCGCCGCCGCGATCGAAGTACTTGCCGATGCTTAGGGCGATTTCGTCGGAGACTCGCGCTCGCAGAGCCTCGCCAACGTCGACATGCTTGCCGGAAACTTGGACTTGCATACCGATACAACGCGCCTGTCTCGAACAGGTGTCAAGCGGTCGCAACGCCCCTTAAGGCGCCGTCAGAATAGGGCTGAAAACACGACCGCGAGCTTGCGGACGGCCATGATCACCACGTGCGCGCTGAGGAACAGCAGCCCCCCGCTGAACAGCGCCATCAGGTAGCCCGCCAGGGCCAGGATTCCATCCCGCTGCAGCAGGGCCAGGGCCAGGATCGCCACCGTCGCGCCGGGCGCCAGGTTGCCCAGTGGGATGGGCAAGACCAGGACCAGGGCCAGCAGCGTGCACACCACGCCGATGGCGCGCTCGCCCACCGGTGCGAACATTGGCCGCAACCTGGGACGGGTGATCAGCTCCATGCTCCGCACGATCGGCGCCAACCGGCGGAAGAGCCCCCGCATGTCGTCACGCTTGAGAGGCTTTTCCGTCAGTTTCTTCGGCAGCCAAGGATGGTCGGCGCCCATCGCGATCTGCGGCGCCAGGAACAGGATCGGCAGGGACAGGATCGTCGATGACCCCGGGGGCAGAGGGAGAGTGTTCAGCAGGCCGAAGACCAGCAGCATGGCCCCGAACGCGCGGCTGTCGAAGGCGTCCAGCATCTCGCCGACGGTCAGGGTCGGGCGCTCGTCCTCGCCAAACCCCTCGATCACTTCCGCCAGGCTCTTCTCGCTCATCGGTTCCTCGTCACGCCCGCACAGGAACGCGCGGGAGCCGATTAGGCCGCGCGCCAGAGGGGCCTGGGCGACGTCGAACGCTCATATAAGGTGTTCAGGCCATTTCCTTCATCAGCCGGCGACGCTCGACCGATGAGGGGATGCGCATGGCCTCGCGATACTTGGCGACCGTTCGCCGGGCGATATCCACGCCGGCGGCCTTGAGGATCTCGACGATGCGATCGTCGGAGTGGACGTCGGCCTCGGTCTTTTCCGCGTCGACCAGGCCCTTAATCTTGTGGCGGACACTGGCCGCCGAGTGAGCCTCGCCGCCCTCGGAGGACTGGATGGCCGAGGTGAAGAAGAACTTCAGCTCGAAAACGCCGCGCGGCGTGGCGATGTATTTGTTCGAGGTGACGCGGCTGACGGTGCTTTCGTGCATGCAGATCGCGTCGGCCACCGTCTTCAGGTTCAGCGGGCGCAGGTGTTCGACGCCGTAGGCGAGGAAGCCGTCCTGCTGGCGCACGATCTCGCTGGAGACCTTCAGGATGGTCTTGGCGCGCTGGTCCAGGCTCTTCACCAGCCAGTTGGCCGAGGCCATGCAGTCGGCGACGAAGGTCTTTTCCTGGTCGCTGCGCGCGCCCTTTGCCACCCGGGCGTGATAGCGCTGGTCGACCAGCACCCGCGGCAGGGTGTCGGTGTTCAGCTCGACATGCCACATGCCGCCCAGGCCCTCGCGGACCATCACGTCAGGCACCAGCGTCTCGGCCGGCTCGCTGTAATAGGCCGCGCCAGGACGCGGATTGAGCGCCCGGACCTCGGCGATCATCTCGCGCAGATCCTCGTCATCGACGCCGCACGCGCGCCGTAGGCCGGCCAGATCGCGCTTGGCCAGCAGCTCGAGGTGGTCGAGCATCGCCGCCATGGCGGGATCGTAGCGGTTCAGATCCTTGAGCTGCAGGGCCAGGCATTCGCGCACATCGCGCGCGAAGACGCCGGCGGGCTCGAAGCCCTGGAGCACGCTCAGGACCTCTTCCACAAGCTCCAGCTCGCAGCCTAGCCGAACCGCCAGCTCGACGACGTCGAGGCGCAGATAGCCGCCCTCGTCGACCGCGTCGATCAGGACCTCGGCGATGGCGTTGCGCGCTGGCGACAGGGCCACCTGGACGAGTTGGGCGCGGAGGTGGGCCGAGAGGGTCGGCACCTCAACCAGGGCGTGCTCGTAGCCGTCCTCGCCATCGAAGGAGCCGCCGGACCCGGCGCGGGACCAGTCGATCTGGCCGCCCGCGTGTTCGGCCTCCGCCCCATCGCCCGTGGCGCGCTCTCCGGGGGAAACGTCTTCGGCGGGGGCGTCCATCTCACGGCCGGCCGCCGTGTCGGCCACGACGTCGACCTGGGTCAGGCTGGGGTCGCGCTCGCCCTCGCCGTCCGAGGCGGGCTCGCCCTCGCCTTCATCGCGCTGCAACAGCGGATTGCGCTCGAGTTCGGCCTCGACGAAGGCGTCGAGCTCGATGTTCGACAGCTGCAGAAGCTTGATCGCCTGCTGCAGTTGGGGGGTGATGACGAGGCCCTGGCCCTGCCGGAGCTCAAGTCTGTGGCTGAGCGCCAATGCGCCCTCCTGACGAACGAACAAATGTCGATCGCCATTGAAGGGCCGCTTTGGTTAACGGCTTGCCAACGCCTGCAATTATCGGGCCGGTGCGACCTTCCGCCTCGGACAATTATCGTGCCAGCCCATAACCTTCTGTTACAGAAGGGTTTCTGGTTCCGGAGCTCACCCCGGAAAGTCTTAACGGGCCCGCTTGGGGGCCCGTTACGCCCCCAACCTGGGTTCGGAGAAGCTGTCTCCCAGATACACCCGCTTAACTTCCGGGTTGTCGACGATCTCGCGCGGCGAGCCTTCGAACAGCACCTCGCCCGCGTGGATGATCGAGGCGCGGTCGATGATGTCGAGCGTCTCGCGGACATTGTGGTCGGTGATCAGGATGCCAATGCCGCGGCTCTTCAGATAGCCGATCACTTCACGGATGTCGGCGATCGCGAGGGGGTCGATGCCGGCGAATGGCTCGTCGAGCAGCATGAACGACGGCTCGCTCGCCAGGGCCCGGGCGATTTCGACGCGACGACGCTCGCCGCCAGAGAGGGCCACGGCGGGCGACTTGCGGATGTGGGTGATGCGCAGCTCTTCCAGGATGCTGGTCACCTGCTCGCGAGCCTTGCGGGCGTCCTTCTGGCGCATCTCGACCACCGCCATGACGTTCTGCTCGACCGTCATGCCGCGGAAGATCGAGGCCTCCTGCGGCAAATAGCCGACGCCGAGGCGCGCGCGCTGGAACATCGGCTGGGCCGTGATGTTCTCGCCGTCCAGGTAGATCGCGCCGTAATCGGCGGCGATCAGGCCGGTGACCATGTAGAAACACGTCGTCTTGCCGGCGCCGTTCGGCCCCAGCAGGCCCGCGACCTCGCCGCGCTTGAGGCGCAGGGAGACGTTCTTCACGACGGGGCGGTCGCCGAACGACTTGCCCACGGAATCGACGAACAGGCCGTCCATGTCGCTGGAGGTCAGGGTCATGAAACGGTCCTAGCGCTGAGCCGGCTGATCAGCCACGGCCGGCGTGTCGCTCTTCTTGCTGTCTTCCTGGTAGAACACCGCGCGAACCCGGCGCGGCGCGCTGCGTCCCTTGGCCGTGGATTCCAGCTTGGCGTCATTGGTCTTGGTGTTGACCGTCAGCCGATCGCCACGCGCCACGTCCTTGCCGCGGGTCAGGATGACGTCGCCGGTCAGAACCGCCGTGCTGTCGCTGTAGGTGTAGACCGCGCGGTCGCCGCGCGCCTTCTGGTTCTCGCTGACGACATAGACGTCGCCCTCGGCCTCCAGCCGCTGGGCGTTACCGCAGCCGCTTTCGGAGCCGGCCCGCTTGGCATTGTAGACCGTCACCTGCCGGGCGCGGAGACGTGAGCGATCCTGCAGGATCTCGACGTTCCCGCGGAAGATGATGATGCACTTGCTGTTGATCGTTTCCTGATAGTCAGCGGCCACGTCGATCGGCGCGCTCGAATCGCCTTGCTGGGCGTGGGCCGCAACAGGGCCAAGCCCAGACAGGACCAAAGCGGTCGCCGCAGCAGCCGTCCATCGCTTCATCAGAACCATGTCCTCATCCGTCGCGGCCGCCTCGGCGAACCTGCGCATTTATGTTCTTTACTGCCGTTCTAGCCGCGCGCGAACCCCGCCCCGGAAAACGATGCGGTCGCCCTTGTCATATACGGAGTAGGCGCTGGATTGCACCTGTCCGCTGGGACCTTCGCCATTCATCGTGCTCTCGCCGGTCACGTCGCCGGTCCGCGTATCGACGAACGACTCTTCGGACGCGAAGCGGTAGCCCGTGCCATCGTCCAGCCGCACATCGTCCTTGAGGGCCAGGCCGAAGTTGTCCTGCCGATAGACGCCGCTCTTGGCGGTCATCCGGGTGGGCGTGGGAGAGCCGAGGTCCAGGGTCAGGGCCGGCTGGTCCAGGAGAATGCGACGCGGGTCGGCGTCGTCGCGAATCGCCGACCGCGCGGTGATCATGAAGCTCCGCCCATCGGTCGACTGGCCGTAGAAGCGCGGGGTGATCAGGCGGATTTCGGTCTTGGCTTCGGTCGGGGGATGCGTTGCGGCCATGTAGGTGCGCCAGCCGACCTGCGAGATCACCACCAGCAGGAGCGCGCCGATCGCGATCGGCAGGACGATACGGGCCGCCAGGACGCGGCGCGAGCGGCGGCGCCAGCGCGCGAGGTCGGCGCTGATCGCTCTTCCGGTCATGGCCGCGGCAGGCTGCATCGTCCCGCCCGTCAGCTATGGGCGAAGATGTCGACGTCCTCCCACCCGGCCAGATCCAGCGAGGCGCGGTGGGGCAGGTAGTCGAAGGCGGCTTGCGCCAGGGCCATGCGGCCCTCGCGCTCGAGCATGGCGTTCAGCTTCTCGCGCAGCCCGTGCAGGTGCAGCACGTCCGAAGCCGCGTAGGCGACCTGGTCGGCGCTCAGGGCCGGCGCGCCCCAGTCAGAGGACTGTTGCGCCTTGGACAGCTCCACGCCCAGCAGCTCGCGCGTCACGTCCTTCAGGCCGTGGCGGTCCGTATAGGTGCGAGCCAGCTTCGAGGCGATCTTGGTGCAGTAGACGGGCGCGGTCACGACTCCCAGATGGAGTTCGAACATGGCGATATCAAAGCGTCCGAAGTGAAAAAGCTTCAGAACGGCAGGATCGGTCAGCAAGGCCTTGAGATTGGGACAGTCATAAGCGGGCCTGCCGAGGCGCACGACATGGGCGTCGCCATTGCCGGAAGACAGCTGCACCACGCACAGCGGATCGCGGCCCAGGCGCAGGCCCATGGTCTCCGAATCGATCGCGACGATGTTCGCGCCCGCGAACACGCCATCGGGCAGGTCGCCCTCATGAACGAAATTGGCCAAGTCTCAGAAGCCTCCGGCGAAAATCCAGTTTTAGCGCGTGCGAGGCGTTGAAACCGGGATCCGCTTTCGATCGCCACGTTCCGTCGCGTCATGCAGGCGCGCCGGATCACGCCCATCTAGAGCGTGCGCCACTTATACTCGCGATGAACGGATTAGCTATCCGGGAGGATAGTTCGGCACCACCCCAAGCTTCGCAAGAAGCCTAATCTAGGGGTGGTGCCCAGGAGAGGACTCGAACCTCCACGACCTTTCGGTCACTGGCACCTGAAGCCAGCGCGTCTACCAATTCCGCCACCTGGGCCCGCTGTCGCAACCGGTTAGGTCGCCGCGAGGCCGGGACGTTTAGGGAAAGCGTTCGGCCACGTCAACAGCGAAAAAACGACAAATCGTGATTTCGTTGCGTCGTCGCGCTTCGTCGTCTAATTCCCGCGTCATCGCATGCGACGAGGAATGAAGATGCAGGGTCTTGTCACGGTGTTCGGCGGCTCCGGTTTCGTGGGCGGCCAGGTCGTGCGGGCGCTCGCCAAGGCGGGCTATCGGGTGCGCGTAGCCGTGCGCCAGCCGAATCTGGCCTATCGCATGCGTATGCTGGGCGATGTCGGCCAGATCGAGGTGGTCCAGGCCAATGTCCGCGTGCCGGCTTCGATCGCCCGGGCGCTGGACGGCGCCGAGGCCTGCGTGAACCTGGTCGGGGTGCTCTGGGAGAGCGGCCGCCAGAAATTCCAGTCGATCCACGCCATGGGGGCGCGCAACGTCGCCGAGGCGGCCGCCAAGGCCGGCGTGACGCGCCTGGTCCACGTCAGCGCCATCGGCGCCGACATCAACGCCACCGCCAAGTACGCGCGCTCGAAGGGCGAGGGCGAGGCGGCCGTCCGCGCGGCCTTCCCCGGCGCGACCATCGTGCGCCCTTCGATCGTGTTCGGCCCCGAGGACGATTTCTTCAACCGCTTCGCCCAGATGGCCGCCCTGGCGCCGGTCATGCCGCTGGTCGGCGGCGAGACGAAGTTCCAGCCGGTGTTCGTCGGCGACGTCGCCGCGGTGATCGCCAAGGCCGTCGCCACCCCGGCCTCGGTTGGCGTGACGTACGAGCTCGGCGGTCCGACCGTCTACACGATGCGCGAGATCCTCGAGCTGATCCTGACCGAGACGGGCCGCAACCGTCCGCTGCTGCCCGTGCCGTGGCCGCTGGCCGGCCTGATCGGGTCGCTGGGCGACCTCCAGGCCTCGGTGCTGCCGCTGGCCCCGCCGCTGACCACCGACCAGGTCGAGATGCTCAAGAGCGACAATGTCGCCGACCACGGCCTGCCGGGCCTGGCGGAGGCTGGCGTCGCTGCGACCGCCGTCGAGGCCGTGGTCCCGACCTATCTCTATCGTTACCGCAAGGGCGGCCAGTACGCCGAGACCCCGGCGGGCGCTTTCTAGCGCTCTACGGCCATAGACAAATGAAAAGGGCGGACGCCGCGAAGCGTCCGCCCTTTTTGCTTTCTGGGGTCTCGCCTCAGTGGTGCAGGTACAGCGCCGCCAGGCCGCCGAGGCCGACGACGATCCGCCACCAGGCGAACGGCGCGAAGCCGCGCTTGCCGACGAAGTCGAGCATGTACTTTACGACCACCAGGCCCGAGAGGAACGACACCACGAAGCCGATCGCGACGATGCTGACGTGGCCGGCGTCCAGCGCTTCACGGTTCTTGTAGACGTCCAGGACGAAGGCTCCGACCATGATCGGGATCGCCATGAAGAAGCTGAATTCGGCGGCCGCCCGGCGCTCGATGCCGAACAGCATCGAGCCGACGATCGTCGAGCCCGAGCGTGACACGCCCGGCACCAGCGACAGGCACTGGAAGAGGCCGACGATCAGCGCCTTGTGCAGCGGCAGGGCCATGGCGTCGTGATCGACGGCGGGCGGGGCCTTCTTGTCGATGAACAGCAGGATCACGCCGCCGATCAGCAGCGACCAGCAGATGATGAGCGGGCTCTCGAACAGGAACTTCTTGATCACGTCGTGCAGCAGCAGACCGGCGGCGAAGGCCGGCGCCACGGCGACAATGACGCTGAGCGCGAAGCGGCGCGCTTCCGGCTTGGTGGGAAGGCCAACCAGCACGCCCCACAGCTTTTGGAAATAGAGAGCCACCACCGCCAGGATCGCGCCCAGCTGGATCAGGACGATGAAGGTGTCCCAGGACGGATCCTTCAATCCCATGGCCGTCTTGGTCAGCAGCAGGTGGCCGGTCGACGAGACGGGAATGAACTCCGTCAACCCCTCGACGAGACCCAGAATGATGGCGCTCAACCAGTCAGGCATGCTTCGGCTCCAGATGGACGTTCGGCGTGCACCCAAGAGGGTAAACAGGTCGTAAATCCACAAAGTGGACCATATTCCGCCTGAGATGCGACTCGATCTCAACGAGCGCACCTAAACCCCGCACATATAAGTCTATATTTTTTACCAACACATTCTTATTGCGCTGAAGAGTCCGTAAGACGCCCGCCAGAGCAATTTTTCTCCCGCAATGGAGACGAGGGAAGTCGCATGGCCGAGCGCATGCTGAAATTCATCACGGTGCCCCGCAACACGCCCGAAAAGCGTGCGGCCGGTGAGCGCTCCGGCGACTTCCACGAGATCTACGCCGACTTCATCGACGCCAAGGCCAGCGAGCAGGCGTCGCGCTGCTCGCAGTGCGGCGTGCCGTTCTGTCAGACCCACTGCCCCCTGCACAACAATATCCCCGACTGGCTGCGGATGACGGCCGAGGGCCGCCTGGAAGAAGCCTACGCCCTGTCGCAGGCGACCAATTCCATGCCGGAAGTCTGTGGCAGGATTTGCCCGCAGGATCGCCTGTGCGAAGGCAACTGCGTCATAGAGCAGTCGGGTCACGGCACCGTGACGATCGGCTCCGTCGAACGCTACCTGACCGACAAGGCCTGGGAGAATGGCTGGGTGAAGCCGCTCGTGGCCGGCGAGGCGCGCGGCCAGTCGGTTGGCGTCATCGGCGCGGGCCCCGCGGGCCTGGCCGCCGCCGAGAAGCTGCGCGAAGCTGGCTACGACGTCACCGTCTACGACCGTCACGACCGCGCCGGCGGCCTGCTGATCTACGGCATTCCCGGCTTCAAGCTGGAGAAGGACGTCGTCGAGCGCCGCACCAAGCGCCTGGCCGATGGCGGCGTCGTCTTCAAGCTGGGCTTCGAGGTCGGCAAGGACGCGACGCTGGAAGACCTGCGCGCCCAGCACGACGCCGTGCTGATCGCAGTTGGCGTCTACGCCGCGCGCGACCTGACCGTCCCCGGTGGCGGCAGCAAGGGCGTGGTGCCCGCGCTGGACTACCTGATCACCTCCAACCGCCTGTCGCTGGGCGACAGCGTCCCGGCCTACGACTCCGGCGAACTGAACGCCCATGGCAAAGACGTCGTCGTGGTCGGCGGCGGCGACACCGCCATGGACTGCGTTCGTACGGCGATCCGCCAGGGCGCGGCCTCGGTCACTTGCCTCTACCGCCGCGACAAGGCCAATATGCCGGGCTCGATGCGCGAAGTGGCCAACGCCGAGGAAGAAGGCGTGACCTTCGAATGGCTGGCCGCGCCGCGCGCCCTGTCGGGCGAGGCCGAAGCCGTCACCGGCGTCCGCGCCATCCGCATGCGCCTGGGCGCTCCCGACGCTTCGGGCCGCCAAAGCCCTGAGGAAATCCCGGGCGGCGATTTCGACCGCCCCGCCCAGCTCGTGGTCAAGGCCCTCGGCTTCGAGCCCGAGAACCTGCCCGAGCTGTGGTCGGCGCCGGACCTGAAGGTGACCCGCTGGGGCACGGTGAAGGCCGACGTCCGCAACCAGATGACCAATCTCGACGGCGTGTTCGCCGCCGGCGACATCGTGCGCGGCGCCTCGCTCGTCGTCTGGGCGATCAAGGACGGCCGCGACGCCGCCGACGCCATCCACCGCTACCTGCAGGCCAAGGTCGGCGCGCCCGCGCTGATCGCGGCGGAATAAGAGAGAGGACCCAAGACCATGACCGCGATGGACCTCTATCTGAAGAACCGCCAGGCCCTGATCGACGGCCACGCCTACGACCCGTCGACCGAACGCGACGCGTGCGGCGTCGGCCTTGTCTGCGCCATCGACGGCCAGCCGCGCCGCGAGGTCGTCGAGCTGGCGATCAAGGCCCTGAAGGCCCTGTGGCACCGGGGCGCGGTCGACGCCGACGGTAAGACTGGCGACGGCGCCGGCATCCTGGTCAGCGTCCCGCAGGACTTCTTCGTCGACCAGGTGCGCCGCACGGGCCACGCCCTGCGTCCCGGCCCGATCGCCGTCGGCCAGGTGTTCCTGCCCCGCACCGACCTGGGCGCCCAGGAGCTGTGCCGCACGATCGTCGAGGCCGAGGCCCTGCGCTTTGGCTTCTACATCTACGGCTGGCGCCAGGTGCCGGTGAACACCGCCGTGATCGGCGAGAAGGCCAACGCCACCCGTCCGGAAATCGAGCAGATCATGCTCGCGGCCCCCGCCGGCATGGACGGCGAGGCGCTGGAGCGCGCCCTCTTCCTGTGCCGCAAGCGCATCGAAAAGCGCGTGCACGGCCAGAACGTCACCGACTTCTACATCTGCTCGTTCTCGGCCAAGTCGCTGATCTACAAGGGCATGTTCCTGGCCGAGCACATCGACGAGTTCTATCCCGACCTGAAGGACGAGCGCTTCGCCGCGGCGGTGGCGATCTTCCACCAGCGCTACTCGACCAACACCTTCCCGCAGTGGCGCCTGGCCCAGCCCTTCCGAATGCTCGCCCACAACGGCGAGATCAACACGATCAAGGGCAACATCAACTGGATGAAGTCCCACGAGATCAAGATGGCCGCCCAGGCCTTTGGCGAGTTCGGGGACGACGTAAAGCCGGTGATCCAGCCGGGCGGTTCGGACAGCGCCAACCTCGACAACACCTTCGAGGTGCTGGTGCGCGCCGGTCGTGACGCGCCGATGGCCAAGGCCCTGCTGGTCCCGGAAGCCTCCAACCCCAAGATGAAGGACGCCCACAAGGCGCTCTACTCCTACTGCAACGCGGTGATGGAGCCGTGGGACGGTCCGGCCGCCCTGTGCGCCACCGACGGCCGCTGGGTCGTGGCCGGCAAGGACCGCTCGGGCCTGCGCCCGCTGCGCGTGGCCTATACCGACGACGGGCTGGTGATCATGGGCTCGGAAGCCGGCATGTGCGGCGTCGAGGAAGCCCGCATCACCCGCAAGCTGGCCATCTCGCCGGGCCGCATGATCGCGATCGACCTCGCCGAAGGCCGCCTCTACGGCGAGGACGAGATCATCGACGAACTGGCTGGCCGCCACCCCTACACCGAGTGGCTGGGCAACATGGTCGACCTCGAAAAGGAGATCGGCCCCGGTCCCGAACCGCGCAAGTACGGCCGCGAGGAGCTGACCCGTCGCCAAGCGGCCGCGGGCTATAGCCTCGAGGACCTGGAGATGATCCTCGCCCCCATGGTCGAGGAGGGCAAGGAAGCCGTCGGCTCGATGGGCGACGACACGCCGCTGGCGGTGCTGTCGGAGAAGTACCGTCCGCTCAGCCACTATTTCCGCCAGAACTTCAGCCAGGTCACCAACCCGCCGATCGACCCCCTGCGGGAGACCGGCGTCATGAGCCTGAAGACCCGCTTCAAGAACCTCGGCAACATCCTGGCCCAGGACGCGGCCCAGGCGGACGTCTACGTGCTGGAAAGCCCCGTGCTGACCACCGGCATGTACGAGCGCGTCCACGCGCTGCTGGGCGAGAAGAACGTCGCGGTCATCGACTGCACCATGCCGCTGCCGGCCGAGGAGGCCCGCGCCGGCGACGCTCTGCGCGCCAACCTCGACCGCATCCGCGCCGAGGCCGAGGACGCCGTCCTGCGCGGCTGCGGCGCCATCGTCCTGACCGACGAGAACAGCGACGCCGAGCGCGTGGCCCTGCCGATGATTCTGGCCACCGGCGGCGTCCACGCCCACCTGGTCGCCAAGGGCCTGCGGTCGTACGTCTCGATCATCGTGCGCTCGGCCGAGTGCCTGGACACGCACTATTTCGCGGTGCTGGTCGGCGTCGGCGCCACGGCGGTCAACGCCTATCTGGCCCAGGAGAGCTTCCAGGACCGCCTGGAGCGCGGCCTGGTCGGCGACAAGTCGCTGCGCGACGTCTGCATCAACTTCAAGACGGCCATCGAGGGCGGCCTGCTGAAGATCATCTCCAAGATGGGCATCAGCGTCATCTCGTCGTACCGCGGCGGCTACAACTTCGAAGCCGTCGGCCTGTCGCGCGCCCTGGCGGCCGAGTTCTTCCCCGGCATGCCCTCGCGCATCTCGGGCATCGGCCTGGCCGGCATCGAGAGCAAGTCGGTGGAGCTGCACCGCAAGGCCTGGGGGACGCCCGCCGTCACCCTGCCGGTCGGCGGCCTCTACAAGGCCCGCCGCTCGGGCGAGGCCCACGCCTTCGAAGCGCGCCTGATGCACACCCTGCAGACGGCCTGCGACACCGGCGACTACGAGCTCTATCGCCGCTGGTCCAACGGCCTGCGCACGCAGAAGCCGATCCAGCTGCGCGACCTGCTGGACTGGCGTTCGGACCGCAACCCGATCTCGACCGACGACGTCGAGAGCGTCAACGAGATCCGCAAGCGCTTCGTCACGCCCGGCATGAGCCTGGGGGCCCTGTCCCCCGAGGCCCACGGCGCCCTGAACATCGCCATGAACCGCATCGGCGCGCGCTCGGTCTCGGGCGAGGGCGGCGAGGACAGCGCGCGGTACAAGCCGCTGCCCAACGGCGACAACCCCAACAGCGCCATCAAGCAGGTGGCCTCGGGGCGCTTTGGCGTCACGGCCGAGTACCTGAACCAGTGCGTCGAGCTGGAGATCAAGGTCGCCCAGGGCGCAAAGCCCGGCGAAGGCGGGCAGCTGCCCGGCTTCAAGGTCACCGAGATGATCGCCCGCCTGCGTCACTCGACGCCCGGCGTGATGCTGATCAGCCCGCCGCCGCACCACGACATCTACTCGATCGAGGACCTGGCTCAGCTCATCTACGACCTGAAGCAGATCAACCCGATCGCCCGGGTGACGGTGAAGCTGGTCGCGGCCACGGGCATCGGCGCAATCGCGGCCGGCGTCGCTAAGGCCAAGGCCGACGTCATCCTGGTCGCCGGCGGCGTCGGCGGCACCGGCGCCTCGCCCCAGACCTCGGTGAAGTACGCCGGCGGTCCGTGGGAGATGGGCCTGTCGGAAGCCAACCAGGTTCTGACGCTGAACAACCTGCGCCACTCCGTCGTCCTGCGGGCCGACGGCGGCATGCGCACCGGTCGCGACATCGTCATCGCCGCCATGATGGGCGCCGAGGAATTCGGCATCGGCACCGCCTCGCTGGTGGCGATGGGCTGCATCATGGTGCGCCAGTGCCACTCCAACACCTGCCCCGTCGGTGTTTGCACCCAGGACGAGGCCCTACGCGCCAAGTTCACCGGCACGCCGGACAAGGTCATCAACCTCTTCACGTTCATCGCCGAAGAGGTGCGCGAGATCCTGGCGGGCCTGGGCTTCCGATCCTTGCAGGAAATCGTCGGCCGCACCGACCTGCTGGCCCAGGTCAGCCGCGGCGGCGAGCACCTCGACGACCTCGACCTGAACCCGCTGCTGGTCCGCGCCGATCCTGGCGCGAACAAGCCCTACTGCACGGTCGAGGGCCGCAACGCGGTGCCGGACACGCTGGACGCCCAGATCGTCCGCGACGCCGCGCCGCTGCTGGAGCGCGGCGAGAAGATGCAGCTGACCTACACGGTCCGCAGCACCGCCCGCACCATCGGCACGCGCACCTCCAGCCACATCGTGCGCAAGTTCGGCATGAAGGGCCTGCCCTCGGGCCACCTGACGGTCCAGCTGAAGGGCTCGGCCGGCCAGAGCCTGGGCGCCTTCGCGGTCCAGGGCCTGCGCATCGAACTGACCGGCGAGGCCAACGACTATGTCGGCAAGGGCCTGTCGGGCGCGACGATCGTGATCAAGCCGGCGCGCGGCCTCGCGGCGCCAGAGACCAACGCCCTGATCGGCAACACCGTGTTGTTCGGCGCCACCTCGGGCCGGCTGTTCGCGGCGGGCCAGGCCGGTGAGCGCTTCGCCGTCCGCAACTCGGGCGCCGTCACGGTGGTCGAAGGCTGCGGCGCCAACGGCTGCGAGTACATGACCGGCGGCCAGGTGGTGATCCTGGGCCCGACGGGGAACAACTTCGGGGCCGGCATGACCGGCGGCATGGCCTTCGTGCTCGACCAGCACGATCGCTTCCAGGCCAACATCAACCCCGACAGCATCCTCGTTCAGCGCCTGGCCTCGCCCTATTGGGAAGGCGTGCTGCGCTCGCTGATCGCCGAGCACGCCCGCGAGACCGACTCGGTGTTCGCGGCCACGCTGCTGCGCGACTGGGACCGCGTCCGCGACCAGTTCTGGCAGGTCTGCCCGAAGGAGATGGTGAGCCGCCTGCCCCAGCCCCTGGCGGCGGAAGAGGCCGTTCACGAACGCGCTTGATCCGTAAGACTTGGAGACCGAAGCCGCCGCGAGAGCCTCACCGCTTTCGCGGCGGTTTTCGTTTCAGCGCGGGGGGGGGGGCTGACCCTTGCCCGCGCGCGAAGGAACTGTGCGTACTGGCTCTGGCTGAACGAACGGAGCCGTCCGACATTCCATGTCCATGCGCGCCTTCGCCCACCTGCTCGACCGGCTGTCCCTGACCAGCTCGCGCAACGCCAAGCTGACCCTGATCGAGGACCACCTGCGCCAGACGCCGGATCCCGATCGCGGCTACGCCCTGGCGGCGCTCACGGGCGCCTTGTCGTTCAACGCCGCCAAGCCCGCCTTCATCCGCAAGGCGGTCGAGGCGAGGATGGACGCCCAGCTGTTCGGCTGGTCCTACGACTACGTCGGGGACCTCGCCGAGACCGTCGCCCTGGTCTGGCCCGCCAAGCCCGGGGCGAACCGACCACCCGAGCTCTCCGAGGTGATCGACGCCCTGCACTCGGCCTCCCGCGCCGAGGTTCAGCGGCTGATCGAAGGGTGGCTCGACGCCCTGGATCCCGACGGGCGCTGGGCGCTGTTGAAACTGATGACCGGCGGCTTGCGGGTTGGGGTGTCCTCGCGCCTGGCCAAACAGGCCTGCGCTAACTTCGGCGGCGTCGAGATCGGCGAGATCGAGGAGGTCTGGCATGCGATGAGTCCGCCGTATGGCGACCTGTTCGCCTGGCTGGAAGGCCGCTCCGAGCGCCCCTCGCCCGACGCGCCGGGCCGCTTCCGGCCGGTGATGCTGGCTCAGCCGATCGACGAGGCCGTCGACTTCGCCAAGCTCGCCCCGGCCGACTACATCGCCGAGTGGAAGTGGGACGGCATCCGCGTCCAGGCGGTCAGCGAGCGCGGCCAGCGCAAGCTCTATACCCGCACCGGCGACGACATCTCGGCCAGCTTTCCCGACGTGATCGACGCCCTGGACTTCGAAGGCGCGATCGACGGGGAGCTGCTGGTCCTGCGCGACGGCGCCCTGGCCCCGTTCGGCGACCTGCAGCAGCGCCTGAACCGCAAGACCGTGGACGGCAAGCAGCTGGCGAACTTCCCGGCGGGCATCCGCGCCTACGACCTGCTGCTCGACGGCGAGGAAGACCTACGCGGCCTGCCCTTCGTCGAGCGTCGCGCGCGGCTGGAGGCCTTCGTCGGCGGCCTGAAGACCCGGCGGATCGACCTGTCGCCCCTCCAGCCGTTCGCGACCTGGGAGGAACTCGCCGCCCTGCGCCTCAAGCCGCCGGAAGGCGACGCCCGCCTCTCCGAGGGCCTGATGCTCAAGCGGCGAGACAGCGTCTACGAGCCGGGACGCCCTAAAGGTCCCTGGTTCAAATGGAAGCGCGATCCCCATCTGATCGACGCGGTGCTGATGTACGCCCAGCGCGGCCACGGCAAACGCTCGAGCTTTTATTCCGACTACACCTTCGGCGTCTGGCGCGAGGACGAGGAGGGCCGGCGCAGCCTGACCCCGGTCGGCAAGGCCTATTTCGGCTTCACCGACGAGGAGCTGAAGCAGATCGACAAGTTCGTCCGCGACCACACGATCGAGCGCTTCGGCCCCGTGCGCTCGGTGCGCGCCGACCTCGACTTCGGACTGGTTTTCGAAGTCGCCTTTGAAGGCCTGCAGCGCTCGACCCGCCACAAGTCTGGTGTCGCCATGCGCTTTCCACGCATCAATCGCATTCGCTGGGACAAACCCGCCCGCGAAGCCGATGAACTCGCCACCCTGGAGGCGATGCTCGACTAGGCGACAGGGCGCGGGCGCCTATATAGGCCGCCAGGCGTCGCCTCGCGTCGCGGCTGGATCGGCCGCCAGGCGCTCGCCCGGAGTCTCGCATGACCCAAGCCTCGGAAACCGTCGGACTGACCCTCGCCATGGCCGCGGCCACGGGGATTGGCGTCGCCAACATCTACTACAACCAGCCGATGCTCGGCTTGATGCTGCGCGACGTGCCCAGCGGTCTGACGGCGATGGTCCCGACCGCAACGCAACTGGGCTACGCGGCAGGTCTGTTTCTGCTGGTGCCGCTGGGCGACCTGGTCGAGCGGCGGCGACTGATCGTCCTGCAATTCCTGGCCTTGGCGGTCGCCCTCGTCGCGGCGGCGATCGCGCCGACGGCCGGACTTATGATCCTGACCTCGCTGCTGGTCGGCGCGGCCTCCACCGTGGCGCAGCAGATCGTGCCCTTCGCCGCGCACCTGTCTTCGCCGGAGCGACGCGGCGCGACCGTCGGCACGGTCATGGCTGGCCTCCTGTGCGGCATCCTGCTGAGCCGGACGCTCGCCGGCTTCGTCGCCGAGCACGCCGGCTGGCGGGCGATGTTCTGGCTGGGCGCGCCCATGGCGCTGGCTGCGGGCGGCTGGATGGCGCTGAAGCTGCCGCGCAGCCATCCGCAGGCAGGCCTGTCCTACGGCGCCCTGATTGGCTCCCTGCGTCGCCTGTGGGGCGAGTTCGGCGCGCTACGCCTCGCCGTCGCCACCCAAGCGCTGCTGTTCGCGACCTTCACGGCCTTCTGGACGACCCTGGCCCTGCACCTGCAGGAGCCGCGCTTCCATCTGGGCGCCGACGTCGCGGGCCTGTTCGGCGTCATCGGCGCGGTCGGCATTCTGGCCGCGCCGATGGCGGGTCGCATCGCGGACAAGCGTGGTCCCCGCCCGATCATCGCCTTCGGCGCGGGCCTGGCCCTGGTGTCGTGGCTGGTGTTCGGCCTGTGGAATGCGATCCCGGGTCTGGTCGCCGGCGTCATCCTGCTGGATTTCGCGGTGCAGAGCGCCCTCGTCTCGAACCAGCACGTCGTCTACGCGCTGCGGCCCGAAGCCCGCTCCCGGATCAACACCGTCTTCATGGGCGGCATGTTTCTGGGCGGCGCCGCGGGCTCGGCCGCTGCCGCCTTCGCGTGGAAGAGCGCCGGCTGGACCGGTGTCTGCGCCCTCGGCGTCGGCCTGACGGCGGCGGCGACCGTTCTCCAGCTGGTCAACCTCGTCCGTCGGCGCGGCTTGAAAGTCGCTTAGGCCTCGAACGACCGGATGGCGTCGATGATCTTCTGCTGGTCCGCCTCGCCCAGGTAGGGGTGCATCGGCAACGCCAGCACGGTCTCGGCCCTGGCCTCGGTCACGGGCAGGCCGCCGGCGCCGCGCGGGAAGGCCGCGTAAGGCGCCTGCACGTGCATGGGGACGGGGTAGTAGACGGCTGTCGGAACGCCTTGCGCCTTCAGGTGCGCGGCCAGCCCGTCGCGGTCGCGGTGCTCGATAACGTACTGCGCCCACACCGAAACGCCGCCCTCGATCACCGCCGGCGTCGAGATCACCGCGCCCTTCAGGCCTTCGGCGTAGCGGTCGGCGACGACCTGCCGCAGCGCGATCTCCTCGGCGAAGATCGCCAGCTTCTCGATCAGGATCGCGGCCTGGATCGTATCGAGGCGCGAGTTCATGCCGATGCGGGTGTTCAGGTACTTGGGGTCATGGTCGAAGGTCTTGCCGGCCAGGTCGGGGCCGACGGCCTTGCCGTGGACGCGGTAGCTGTCCATCAGGTCCCAGAGCGTGGCGTCATTGGTCAGCACCGCCCCGCCGTCGCCGTAACAGCCCAGCGGCTTGGCCGGGAAGAAGCTGGTGGTGGCGACATCCGCCCAGTGCAGCGGGTGCTTGCCGTCCAGCGTGCAACCAAAGCCCTGGGCGCTGTCGGCGATCAGCTTCAGGCCTTCGCGGTCACAGATGGCCTTGATCGCCGGATAGTCGGCGGGCTGGCCGAACAGGTCGACGGCGATCACGACCTTGGGCGTCAGCTTGCCCTCGGCCTTCACGGCGGCGATGGCCGCGTCCAGCCTGGCCGGATCGAGATTGTAGGTGTCAGGCAGGATATCGACGAACACCGGGGTCGCGCCCACCCACGGCACGACTTCCGGGGTCGCGGCGAAGGTGAAGGACGGGCAGAACACCGCGTCGCCGGGACCGATGTCCCAAGCCATCAGCGGCAGGGCGATGGCGTCGGTGCCGTTGGCGCAGGACAGAGCGAGCTTGGCCTGGCCGAATTCGGCGAGCTTGGCCTCGAACGCCCGCACCTGCGGGCCCATGACATAGGCGCCGCTGTCCAGCACCTGAGCGATGGCGGCGTCGATCTTGTCGCGAATCCGGCGCTGCTGCGCGCCGAGGTCGATGAAGGGCATGCTCATGGGCGGCGCTCTTAGTCTTCGTTCATGACGAATTCGAGCCAATTGATGTAACCGACTGTTTCCACACGCTTGGCCGACGCGCGCAAGCGGAACCATTGACGGCGCCTGTCGTTGACCCGAAGGCGCGGGGGCGCCTATCGAGACCTTCATGCAGACAAAGCCCAGCCCGATCCCGGCCAATACGCCGTTGCCGTCGCTCATGAACGTGAGGGCCGACGAGACCATGTTCGGCCACTTCCTCGACTGGCTGGGCGGCCTCGCCGTCAATCTGGTGGTCGCGGGCCTGACTCTGGCGGTGACGTTCTGGGCGGCGGGCTGGGCCGCGCGGTTCATGCGACGCACCTTGAGCCGCGTTCACCGCAACTCGCCCGACCCGACGCTGGAAAGCTTCAGCGCCTCATTGGCCCGCTACGCCATCATCGCGGTGGGTCTTGTCGCGGTCCTTCAGCAGCTGGGCGTCCAGACCACGTCGATCCTCGCGGTCCTTGGCGCGGCCTCGCTGGCCATCGGCCTGGCGCTGCAAGGCGCCCTGTCGAATGTCGCGGCGGGCGTGATGATCCTGCTGTTCCGCCCCTACCGCGTCGGCGACGTGATCGAGACCGCGACCCGCCAGGGCACGGTCAAGTCGCTGGACCTGCTGTTTACCGAGATCGCCACCCCTGACAACGTCAAGGTGATGATCCCCAACAGCAAGGTGTTCGGGGACGTGATCCTGAACTATTCGACCCACCGCCACCGCAGGGCCGACGTTTTGTTCAAGGTGCCGTTGAAGACCGACCTTGTCCTGGTGCTCAAGCGCCTGCGCGAGCGGGCCGAGAACGATCCGCGCATCCGCAAGGACCCCGCGCCGATGATCGAGGTGACCGACCTGTCGGAGCTGTTCGCCCAGGCCGCCATCCGCGTGTGGACCGCCGCGGCGGACTTCGGCCCCGTGAAGACAGATTTGATGCTCTCGGCGCACCTGCTGGCCGAGAACCCGCTGCGCGAAGACCTTCCGCCGCCACGCCCCGCCAAGGCCGCCGATCCCTCGCCCGCGATGCCGGGGGAAGGCGAGCATCATCTTCTGAACCTTATAAAGCCAGGGCGTCGTCGCTCGCGTCGCTCTACGCCGCCGGAGGCTTGAGGTCAGGCCGTTCCTTGGCCGTGGGCCCATTCGCGCGCGAACTTGAGGCTGAGGCCCACCTCTTCGAACACTACGCGGCGAAGCTGGCCAAGGCGTTCGGGCGCATCGTGGATGATCACGAACGGGAAGCCATTGTCGGACAGGAAGTCGTGCAGGAAGCGCGAGAACCGGTCGGCTTCTTCGGGACCGGTCAGGCGGACTTCGGTCTCAGCGATCTGGGGAACCATGAGCGTGGCCCTTCGTAAGCGGATCACCCTTAACGCATGAGTTCGCGCCTGCGAAGCAGCTTCGCTATTGCAAAATAAACTTTGATCCCAGACGACCGCCTCGCGAGCGCGCAACGCCCGTTCGCGAGGCGCCGCGCGGTTACAGGATCGATTGGCCCGTGGAGGCCCAGTCCTTCAGGAACTGCTCCAATCCCTTGTCGGTCAGGGGATGTTTGTAGAGATCGGTGAACACCGCCGGCGGAATCGTCACCACGTCGGCGCCGACGATAGCCGCTTCCTTGACGTGCGCGGCGTTGCGCACCGAAGCGGCGAGGATTTCGGTCTCGTAGCCGTAGTTGTCGTAGATCGTGCGGATGTCGCGGATCAGGTCCATACCGTCGAAGCCATAGTCATCCAGGCGGCCGATGAACGGCGAAACGAAGGTTGCCCCGGCCTTGGCGGCCAGCAGAGCCTGGGTCGGCGAGAAGCACAGGGTGACGTTAGTCTTGATCTCTTCGTCGGCGAAGGCCGCGCAGGCGATCAGGCCGTCGCGGGTGAGCGGGATCTTCACCACGACGTTGGGCGCGATCGCCGCCAGCTTCTTGCCTTCGGCGATCATGGCGTCCGCGGTGGTGGCGGCCACCTCCGCGCTGATCGGGCCCGGAACGATGTCGCAGATCTCAGCGATCACCTCGAGCATGGGCCGGCCCGACTTGGCGATCAGGGTCGGATTGGTGGTCACGCCGTCGATCAGGCCGGTGGAGGCCAGGTCGGCGATGACCTTGGTGTCGGTGCTGTCGAGGAAGATCTGCATGGTCGCTCGCGCTGATTTTCTGGGAAGAAGCGGCCTCGGGTTTATCGCGGGCGCGCGCGACACGCCAGCCGCTAGAGCCGGCCGGGCGCGCATGCGTCCAGATCGCCTGCTGCTTCGCTCAAGCGGGTCGGACGACGCGCCCGAAACGATCAGGGTGAGACGCGGGCGCTAGGGGAGCGGTCCAGAAGCGACAAGCCGGTCGGCGGTCCGCTCGACGGCGTCCCGCCAGGGCTCTGGATGAAAGCCGAACACCGCTCGCAGCTTCGTGGTGTCGAGAGGCGATCGTGGCGGCCTCGGCGCCGGCTCGGCGAACGCCGCCTGGGTCGTCGGCTCGATCCGGGCGCGGGCGTGCGGATCGCGGCTGATCGCAGCCCAGGCGAATTCGTAGCGGCTGGTCTCGCCCGCATTGGCGAAATGGAACAGGCCGAACGCCGCGTCGTCCGCCGGAGCGGCTCGCCAGTGGGACGCCGTTTCGATCAGGAAGTCAGCCAGAGCCTCGCCGTCCGTCGGCGTGCCAAACTGGTCGGCGACGATCTTCAGCGCTTCCCGCTCCCGGGCCAGGCGCAGCATGAAGCTCACATAATTGCGGCCATAGCGCGAGAACACCCACGAGACCCGAAGGACCACCGTACGGGGATGGTCCAGCACCGCCCGCTCGCCCGCCAGCTTGGAGCGGCCGTAGACGTTGATCGGCCGCGCGTCGTCCGTCTCGACATAGGCGCGATCCGTCAGGCCGTCGAACACCGCATCGGTCGAAAGATGGACGAAGGGCAAGCCGCGCGCGGCGCAGGTCTCGGCCATCACCCCAGGCGCGACGGCGTTGACGGCGAAAGCCTGGTCGGCGGCGCTCTCTGCGGCGTCCACCTGGGTAAACGCGGCGGTGTTCAGCACCAGATCGCAGTTCGCGTCCAGAATCGCTCTTCGGATGGCGCTGGCGTCTTCCAGATCGCAGTCGGAGCGCGACAACGCCGTCAGCGTGACCCGTTCCTGGGCCGCAACCTGAACCGCGGTGGCGACCTGGCCGGTCCGGCCAAACTGCAGGACCCTCATTTCAGCGCCGGAACGCGTTCGCCCAGGGCCTGTCCGACAAAGGCGCGCAGGTTTCCGCCCTTGAACAGGTGGCCGGCCATTCCCGCCCGCGCCCCGGCCTCAACGTCGATGTGCCGATCGCCAATGATCACCGCCTCTTCGGGCCTAAGATCCCAGTCGGCGAGGCCTCGCAAGACCATACCCGGATTGGGCTTGCGATCGGGATGATCCGGCACGCGGAACGCGTCGATCACCGCCAGCTCGTGAAACGGGCAATGGTAAAAGCTGTCGATCCGGCCGCCCAGCTCGGCCAGCTGGGCCTGCATGGCGGCGTGAAAGCGGTCCAGCGCCAGCTCGTCGAAATAACCGCGGCCGATACCCGACTGGTTGGTGACGACCAGGATCTTCAGGCCCGCCGCCGTCATCGCCGCCACCGCCTCGCGCGCGCCGTCGATCCAGTCGAGCTTCGCCGGATCATGGACATAGCCATGATCGATGTTCAGCACGCCGTCCCGATCAAGGAAGACAGCCTTCAGAGGCGGAAGGTCAGGAGCGCCGGTCATGCCTTGAGCAGTAACGCGGGCCGCTCGATTTCGCCAGACCAGCGTCTTGGCCTGGAGCCCGGTTGCGCTCTAGAAGAGCCACATCTCCCTGGGGAAACGAACGATGACGAACGCCTATGCCGACGCCGCCCGCCTTCGCGACCGCCTCAAGACCTGGGTGACGGAGGCGGCCTATCCCCTATGGTGGAAGGCTGGCGCGGATCGCGACCAGGGAGGCTTCTTCGAGAAGCTGGATCTGGACGGCGCGCCGGTGTCGGGGCCTCGCCGCGGTCGCGTTCTGCCGCGCCAGATCTTTTCCTTCGCCATCGCCGGCGACCTGGGCTGGCAGGGCCCCTGGCGCGAAGCCGTCGAGCATGGCCTTTCGTTCTATCTCTCAGCCTACCGCCGCCCGGACGGCCTGTTCCGCACCCTGATCGGCCCGAACGGCGAGAGCCTGGACGAGACGGCGGAGCTGTACGATCAGGCCTTCGCGATCTTCGCGCTCGCCGCGGTGGCCACCGCCCTGCCGGCGCGGGCCCAGGAGGCCAAGGCCATCGCCCTCGAAGTGCTTGGAAAACTGACCGCCGAGCGTCGGCACCCGGTGGCGGGCTTCCATCTGTCCAACCCACCGACCACGCCGCTGCAGTCGAACCCGCATATGCACCTGTTCGAAGCGATGCTGGCCTGGAACGCGATCGACGCCGATCCGACCTGGCGAGCCTTGGCCGACGAGATCGCCGAGCTCGCGCTCTCCAAGTTCATCCAGGCGGAAAGCGGGCAACTTCGCGAGTTCTTCGACGTCGATTGGAACGCCGCGCCGGGTGTCGAAGGCCGCATCTGCGAGCCGGGTCACCAGTTCGAGTGGGGCTGGCTGCTGCTCCGCTGGGCCAAGCTGGCCGGTCGTCCCGACGCCATCAAGGCGGCGCTTCGCATGATCGACGACGCAGAGGCGCGTGGGGTCGATCCGGCGCGCGGCGTGGCGATCAATGCGTTGCTCGACGATTTCTCGATCCACGACAATGGTGCGCGGCTGTGGCCGCAAACCGAGCGGATCAAGGCGGCCGCCAAGGCCGCCGACGCCACGGGCGACGAGAAGTACTGGGAAATGGCCGCCGCAGGCGCCGAGGGCTTGCTGGCCTATCTACGGACGCCGGTCCCGGGCCTTTGGCGCGACAAGTACCAGGCCGACGGAACCTTCGTCGAGGAACCGGCGCCGGCCAGCTCCTTCTACCACATCGTCCTGGCCATCTGGGAGCTGGACCAGATGGTCAATTCGCGGACAGCCTAGGCGTTCAGGAGGCGAGCGGGCTGACCGCTCGCCTCCGATCGACATATGTTATCTGGGGCTGGTCACCAGCAGCGTCGCCGCCCCGATCGCCCGGAGGTTGACCTCACCCTCCAGCGACAGTACGGCGCCGGCCGCATAGACTTCCCCGTCCAGCTCGAACACGCCTTCGAGCAGCTGAACAGTCGACCTGGGCAAGGTGATCGTCTCGCCCGCCGTCACACGATGCAAAGCGACATCGAAGCCTTGGGTGGACACCAGCGGCTGGGCGCCCTGCGTCGAGGCGCTGCGACGCACGGCGATCGAACGCCCCTTCGCCTTCAGGCCGTCGACCAGCGTCTTGACCGCCTGGCTGTCGTTGCGATGGCAGACCAGCACAGCGTCAGGTTCGACCACGACGATCAGGTCGCTGACGCCAATCACGCCGACATAAGGGCCCGTCGAGCGAGCGAGGACGCCCGAGGTCTTCAGCAGGTCCACATCGCCCGCTTGCGCATTGCCGTTCTCGTCCTGGGCCGAGGCCTCCCAGATCGCATCCCAGGCGCCAAGATCCGACCAGGCGAAGGCGGCGGGCACGACGGCCGCCTTCTGGGTCCGCTCCATGACCGCGTAGTCGAGCGAGATCTTCTTGGCCTGGGCGAAGGCTTCACGGTTCAGCCGCGCGACGCCAGCTTCGAGCTCGAGCCCGTCGACGCAAGCCTTGGCGGCCTCAGCCACCGTGGGCTCGAACGCCTCGAACTCGCCGATCAGTGTCGCGGCCTTGAAAGCGAAGTTGCCGCTGTTCCAAAGATAGCCCTCCTGGAGGTAGCGCTCGGCGGTGGCCTGATCCGGCTTTTCGACGAACGCGGCGACCTTGCGAACCGAGCCGTCCAGCAGAGGCTCACCCGGGCGGATATAGCCAAAGCCGGTGGCCGGGACGGTAGGCTGGACGCCGAACGTCACGATCAGCCCCTGCTCGGCGGCGCGCGCTGCGGCGAGCGCCGCTTGCTGGAAAATCTCAGGCTGCGAAATGTAGTGGTCAGCCGCCAGCATCAGCAGGACGCCGTCCGGGTCCTGGCGCTCGACATAGGCCGCGGCGGCGGCGACGGCCGGCGCGGAATCGCGCGCCTCCGGCTCCACCAGGATCGTCGTCCAGGCCTCGATCTCGGCGGTCTGGTCGGCGACGAAGCCGACCATGGCCTCGCCCGTGACGACCACCACTTCCGCGACGCCGGGGATGTCCTTCACCCGCAACACAGTGTCCTGGAACGAGGAGCGCTCGCTCAGCAGCTTCAGAAACTGCTTGGGTTGGTCGCTCCGCGAGGCGGGCCACAAGCGCGTGCCCGAACCGCCACACAAGATTACCGGATAGATCGCAGCCAAAAGTCATCCCCACACGTAGAAGTCATTGTCCCAATAGGGCTCTATTGCGAAGGGTGCATAAAGGCAAACCAGCGAGTCACGAAGATTTTTCGTCAGTCTGGAACGCCGGCGCGCAGTTCAGAGAGCCAGGCCTCGGCCGTGGCGTCAGAAGGCATGCGCCAGTCGCCTCTAGGCGACAGCGCTCCGCCCGACGAGATCTTCGGTCCGTTCGGCACGGCGGACCGCTTGAACTGGTTGGCGAAGAACCGCTTGAGGAACAGCTCCAGCCAGCGCTTGATCTCGGGCAGGTCAAAGGCGCGGCGGGCGTTTTCCGGCAGCCCGACCGGCCAGCCGCCCTGCTCCGCGTCGTGCCAGGCGCTCCAGGCCAGGAAGGCGATCTTGGACGGCGCCATGCCGTAGCGGGTCATGTAGTAGAGGTTGAAGTCCTGCAGGGCGTACGGGCCGACGAAGCTCTCCGTGGCCTGAACCTCTTCGCCCGGGATCAGCTCCGGTGAAATCTCGGTCGCCAGGATGTCTTCAAGCAGGGCTGTCGTGCCGGCGTCAACATCCCCGGAATGGGCGACGAAGCGGATCAGGTGCTGGATCAGCGTCTTGGGAACCCCGCAGTTGGGATTGTAGTGGCTCATCTGATCGCCGACGCCATAGGTGCACCAGCCCAGCGCCAGTTCCGACAGGTCGCCAGTCCCGACCACCATGCCCTTGAAGTGGTTGGCGAGACGGAACAGGTAGTCCGTGCGCAGCCCCGCCTGGACGTTCTCGAAGGTCACGTCATAGACCGGCTCGCCCTTGGCGAAGGGGTGGCCTAGATCCGCGAGCATCTGCCGGGCCGCCGGACGGATGTCGATCTCCTCGGCCGTGACGCCCATCGCCTTCATCAGCGCCCAGGCGTTCGACTTGGTGCGATCCGAGGTCGCGAAACCCGGCAGGGTGTAGGCGCGGATATCCGAGCGTGGGCGGCCCAGCTGGTCCATGGCCTTGGCGGTGACGATTAGGGCATGGGTGGAATCGAGCCCGCCCGAGATGCCGATCACCAGGCTCTTCGAGCCCGTGGCCTCGACGCGGCGCGCCAGGCCCTGGACCTGGATATTGTACGCCTCGTAGCAGTTCTCGCGAAGCTTGGCGGGATCCGACGGCGTGAACGGGAACCGCTCGATGCCCCGCGTCAGGGCCAGGTCCCCGGCCGGCGGCTGGAAGTCGACCGTGGCCACGCGGAACGGAACCTTCGGCGGCGCCAGGGCCATGGAGTCGCCGAAGCTGCCGACCCGCATCCGCTCCTGGCGGATCCGCTCGATGTCGACGTCGGCGAAGGTCCAGGCGGGTCCCGTCGAGAACCGGGTGGTCTCGGCCAGCAGGTGGCCCATCTCGTGGATGTCGACATGGCCGTCCCAGGCTAGGTCCGTAGAGCTCTCGCCCGCCCCGGCGGCCGAATAGACATAGGCCGCGATCGCCCGCTCCGACTGGCTGGCGCACAGCAGGCGGCGTGTTTCGGACTTGCCGATCGTGATGTTGCTCGCGGACAGGTTCAGCAGGATCTCGGCGCCGGCTAGGGCCTGGGCCGTGCTGGGCGGGTTGGGCGTCCAGACATCCTCGCAGATCTCGACGCCGACGGTGAACGGCGTCGAACCGCCAGAGCGGAACAGGACGTCGGTCCCGAACGGAACGGCTTGGCCCGCGAGAGTCAGGGTCTTGCCCGCGACGCCCGCGCCCGGCGTGAACCAGCGCCGCTCGTAGAACTCGCGATAATTGGGCAGGAAGCTCTTGGGCACGACGCCCAGCACCTTCCCGCCCTGGATGGCGACGCCCGTGTTGTAGAGGCGGCCCGCGTCGCGCAGGGGCGCGCCGACGACGATCATCGGCGAGAGCTTGCGGCTCTCCTCGGCCAATGTGGCGATCGCCGCCTCGACGGCGTCCAGCAGGACCTCCTGCTGCAGCAGGTCGTCGATCGTGTAGCCGGTCAGGCCCAGCTCGGGAAATACGATGACGGCGACGCCCGCCTCGTGCGCCTCGCGCGCCAGGGCCAGGACGCTCTGGGCGTTCATGGCGGGATCGGCCAGCTTCACCTTCGGCACGGCGGTCGCCACCCGGACAAAGCCGTGACGGTAGGGCGAGAAGAACGACGGACTACCCAAGCGACCGGCCTTTCCCATATGACGGCCGCCTTATGCTGAAAGTGAGCATAAGGCGCGCTCCAGCTATAATGCCTGCGAAGGCTGTTGCATAGCGCCCACGGCGGACGTTCGGCTCCCGGACAATGACTTTGTCGCGGGTTGACCCCTCCGGGTTCCCATGCGACTGCGCCCGTCGCGCAGACCTGCAAAACAACGATAAGACGGTACTTCCATGCCCGTTTCGCCCATCAAGATGGCCGACGCGATCCGCGTCCTTTCCATGGACGCCGTGCACAAGGCCAAGTCCGGACACCAAGGCATGCCGATGGGCATGGCCGACGTCGCGACGGTGCTGTGGAGCAAGTTCCTGAAGTTCGACGCGAGCCAGCCCCACTGGCACGACCGCGACCGCTTCGTGCTCTCGGCCGGCCACGGCTCTATGCTGCTCTATTCGCTGCTCCACCTGACCGGCTTCAAGGCCGTGACGATGAAGGAGATCGAGAACTTCCGTCAGTGGGGTTCGCTGACCCCCGGCCACCCGGAAGTCCACCACACGCCCGGCGTCGAGACCACCACCGGCCCGCTTGGCCAAGGCCTGGCTACCGCCGTCGGCATGGCGATGGCCGAAGCCCACCTCGCCGCCCGTTTCGGCCATGACCTCGTCGACCACCGCACCTGGGTGATCGCCGGCGACGGCTGCCTGATGGAGGGCGTCAGCCACGAGGCGATCAGCATCGCCGGGCGCCTGCGCCTGAAGAAGCTGACGGTGCTGTTCGACGACAACAACACCACGATCGACGGCGAGGCCACGATCTCGGAGACCGGCGACCAGGTCGCCCGCTTCAAGGCCGCCGGCTGGGCGGTGAAGGTCGTCGACGGCCACGACCACGGCAAGATCGCCGCCGCCCTGCGCTGGGCGACCAAGCAGGACCGCCCGACCATGATCGCGTGCAAGACGCTGATCTCGAAGGGCGCGGGTCCCAAGGAAGGCGACCCCCACAGCCACGGCTACACCCTGTTCGACGACCAGATCAAAGCCGCCCGCGAGGCGATGGGCTGGGACGCCGCGCCGTTCACCGTGCCCGACGACATCGCCAAGGCCTGGAAGAGCGTCGGCCGCCGCGGCGCGAAGGTCCGCAAGGCCTGGGAAGGCAAGCTGGCCGCCTCGATCCAGGCCAGCGAGTTCAAGCGGGCCATGGCGGGCGAACTTCCGGCCAACGCTTTCGAAGCGCTGGACGCCCACATCGACAAGGCCCTGGAGACCAAGCCTGTCAACGCCACCCGCGTTCACTCGGGGTCGGCCCTGGATCACCTGATCCCGGCGATCCCCGAGATGATCGGCGGCTCGGCCGACCTGACCGGCTCGAATAACACCCTTGTCAAGGGCATGGGCGCGTTCGACACGCCTGACTACAAGGGCCGCTACGTTCACTACGGCGTGCGCGAGTTCGGCATGGCCGCGGCCATGAACGGCATGTCGCTGCACGGCGGCGTGATCCCCTACTCCGGCACCTTCCTGGCCTTCGCCGACTACAGCCGCGCCGCGATCCGCCTGGGCGCCCTGATGGAGGCCCGCGTCATCCACGTGATGACCCACGACTCCATCGGTCTCGGCGAAGATGGCCCGACCCACCAGCCGGTCGAGCATGTCGCCAGCTTGCGCGCCATCCCGAACCTGCTCGTCTTCCGCCCGGCCGACGCGGTGGAAGCCGCCGAATGCTGGAAGGTCGCCCTGCAGCAGGCCCGTACGCCGTCCGTGATGACCCTGTCGCGCCAGAAAACCCCGCACGTGCGCGCGCAAGGCGGCGACCTGTCGGCCAAGGGCGCCTACGAGCTGCTGTCGGCCGACGGCGGCGAGGCGGAAGTGACGATCTTCGCCTCGGGCACGGAGGTCGGCGTCGCCGTCGCCGCGCGCGACATCCTGCAGGCCAACGGCAAGCCGACCCGCGTCGTCTCGACCCCCTGCTGGGAGCTATTCGAAAAGCAGGACGCCGCCTACCAGGCCGCCGTCATCGGCACGGCGCCGGTCCGCATCGCAGTGGAGGCGGGCGTGCGCATGGGCTGGGAGCGCTTCATCGGCGAGACCGGCAAGTTCGTCGGCATGAAGAGCTTCGGCGCCTCGGCTCCGTTCGAGGTTCTGTACCAGAAGTTCGGCATCACCGCCGAGGCCGTCGCCGAAGCGGCTTTGGCCTAGATTACGGACGGGGTGGCGTCAGAACGCCACCCCGAACCGCACCGTAGCGACCAGGGCGTGACCGACGCCGCCGTCGGCGCCGGGATTGCGGACATACTGCAGGTCCGGCTGGATCGTGACCGGACCGATCTTGTCCGAATAGGTCACTTCGATCGCGCTTTCCGCGCGGGTCAGGCGCTGACCTTCATCGAAAGCGTTGGCCCGGAACTTCCCCGTGAGAAGCGCCTGGTTCAAGCCGATCGAGAAGGCGCTGTCCGGACGCCCCTCGAAGACGTGCTCGACAAGCAATCCCGCCTGCCAGCCTCCCTTGAACGCCGTGGTGTCGCCGTCGGACAGGCCCAGCCGCGCGAACGCGGTCGTCTTGCGCACCGCGTCTTCGCCTTCGCCGGTCAGCTGGCGTTCTAGCAGCAGATAGGCCCCCTGCGCCGTCTTGGCGGCGGGGTAGCCGGCGGCGGTCACATCCCGAATGTCCGGCTGCTTCTTGGTGTAGCGCCAGGCCCCTACGGCGACCTTGCCACGCCCCTGCCAGCCAGCCTCGGCGATGGTCAGCAGACCGTGCTCGAAATGGGTGCAGATCCCGCCAGGGTCGCCGACGACGCCGGCATGGGCGTTGATCGCGGCGGCTTGGACATAGACATGCGCGTTCGGCGTCCAGCGCACACGCGCCGAAAGCGCCGTCGACGGAAAGATGGAAGGCCCGTTCGGCCCGGTCGCCGCCAGCTCCGAGCCGATGCCGAAGGCCGGCGCCAGCAGCAGGCCGGCGCTTTCATTGGCGTAGAATTCGCTGTTGAGATCATAGAGACCGACGAGCACGGAGGCGTTGGCGCCGACATTCTGCTCCACCCAGGCCTCGAAAAGGCGGGCGCGCTGGCGTGACACCTCAATGTTGTCGACGCCCTGCAGCGTGCCGGCGTCGTCATTGGGCATGGCGCCGCTGTTGTTCAGCAGGAGGATGTGGGCCTTAGCGCCCTTCCAGCCGACAGCCTTGTCCAGGTCAACGTCGGCGCCGACCTGGAGATCGTCCAACACCCGCCCGCGCTTGGCCAAGCCGCCGCTCACGACGCCCGCCACGTCGACCGTGTAGCCGCCGCTGAAGGTGATCGCCTTGCTGGACGTATCGCCCGCGAAGGCCGGCCCGCCAGCAATCGCTGCGAAGACGGTGGAAATGATCGCTCCAAGCCGGAGCGCGATATGGTGGCGCTGACGCATTCGACCCTCGACGCCAATCTCTTGGGCGCGTCGGAACGTTAGGTTTCGATCTCGTCTATCTGGTTAAGCTGGGCTGTGGCGCGTGGTCGCAGGAAGATAGGCGCCGATCCTAAAGCGCATGATCGCACAGGTCAGGCCCTTCAAGGCCCCGTCCATCGTCACGCTTTTGAGAGGTCCTTGGTGGAGCCGAGGGGAATCGAACCCCTGACCTCCTCATTGCGAACGAGGCGCTCTACCATCTGAGCTACGGCCCCAAGGAGCGGCGGAGATACGGCCCCTGAGCCGTCTCGTCAACCGGGTTTTCACGCCGCCTTGTCAGCATCGTCGCGGCGGGGCAAGAAGCTCAGGCGTCTCGACGGAAAACCCATGGCCCCGATCATCCATCTCGTCTTCTTTATCATCAACGCGCTGGTGGACCTCCTCTGGTGGGCCATCGTGATCTCGGCGATCCTGAGCTGGCTGTTCGCGTTCGACGTAATCAACCGCCGCAATCAGGTGGTCTACAACATCGCCACCGTGCTCGATCGGATCACCGATCCGATCCTGAGCCCGTTCCGCCGGCTCATTCCCGCCATCGGCGGCGTCGACATCAGCCCGATCATCGTCCTGCTGCTGCTGCGCGGCGTTCAGATCTTCATCCTGCCCGCGCTCGAAGCGGCGCTGATCGGCCCCTTTGGCTGAGATCCTGGCGGTGCGGCTGACGCCGCGCGGGGGTCGCGACGCGGTGGACGGCTGGGCGGTGGACGCGGATGGCCGGGCTTACCTCAAGGTCCGCGTCGCCAGCCCGCCCGTCGACGGCGCCGCCAACGCCGCCCTGGTGGCCCTTATCGCCAAGACCCTGAGGGTTCCCCGCTCAGCCGTGCGGGTGGCGTCAGGCGAGACCGCCAGGCTAAAGCGGCTGGAACTGCAGGGCGTCGATCAGGCGCAACTTGCGGCGGCCTTCGGCCCAAACCCGGCGGTGGACGGCGCCTGATCGTTACGCGAAATGCCCTGCATGGCTCATTTTGGGCCAACCCATTGATCATACATATGTCTTTTCACACCATCTTATCCCTTCGCGGCTAGATTGCGGGCCAAGGCCGTCAGTCAGGCCTTGGAGGGAACAGCGCGGATGCGCTCGGTGGGAGAGAAACGGCAGGCCGCCAACGCGCTCGCCTCACGGCGCGCGAACATGGTGCTGCGCCTGATCGCGGCCTTCTCCATCGCCGTGATCCTCGATGTATACGTCGGTCTTCGCTGGGTATGGCTCTGGGCGGCCACCTACGCGACTCTCCAGATGGTCGAACTCGGCGGCTGGAGCTGGATGCGAGGCAGGTCCGAGCGCGCCCAGGCCCTGTGGCGCGGCCTGGCCGCGACCGTGCTGCCTTTCATGACCTCCACGGTGTTCGGCTTCCTTTCGGTGCCGCTGTTCGCCTCGCAGTCGCGGTTCGCCCCGACGCTAGGCGGCATGCTGCTGGCCGGCGCTCTGCTGAACGTGGTCGTGATCAACGGCAGCCAGCGTTCGGCGATCGTGTCGGCGGCGACACCCTATGTGGCCTACCTGCTGATCGTTCCGCTGGTGGCGCGGACGGCCAATCCGGAATCGCCCCTGGCGAACGCCATCTGGTTCGGCGCGCTGCTGTTGATCGCGACCGTAGCGATCGCCGCGCACACCCTGCATACCGCGCTGAGAGCGGCGGCCAGGGCCAAGGACGAAGCCGAACGGCGGCGTCACGAGGCCGAGGAGGCCGTCGCCGCCAAATCGGCCTTCGTAGCGATGATCAGTCACGAGCTGCGCACGCCGATCAGCGCCATCCTAGCCGGGGCGGCGAGACTACAGGGCGAGGCTCCGGACGCCAGTTCGCGGATCCAGGCGCAGTTGATCGCCGACGCCGGTGGGTTGATGCGCGGCCTGCTCAACGATCTTCTGGACTTCTCCCGCCTGGAGGCCGGACGCATGTCCGTCGAGAAGGCGCCCTTCAACCTGCGCCAGACGATCGCCGACACGGTCCGACTGTGGCGCCCGGAAGCGACCCGCAAGGGCCTGCGTCTGCGGGTCAAGGGCGCGGCGGCGCTTCCACGCTGGGTCGCGGGCGACGGCATGCGGCTGCGCCAGGTGCTGAACAACCTGTTGTCCAACGCGCTGAAATTCACGACCCGCGGCGAGATCACGGTCTCCCCGCATGTGAAGATCGACGGCTCTCGCGTGCTGCTGACGGTCGAGGTCGCCGATACGGGGCCTGGCATTCCCGAGACCTCGCTGTCGCGCCTGTTCACGCCTTTCGAGCAGCTTGGCGAGGCGATCGCGCGGCACCACGGCGGTTCGGGCCTGGGGCTGGCCATCAGCCGGGAGCTGGCGCGGCTGATGGGCGGCGACATCTCCGCGACAAGTCCGCCGGGCGGGGGCGCCCGCTTTACGCTCAGCGCCACGCTCGAGATCGCCGAGCCCCCGGTAGAGACCGCGCCGACGGCGCCCGTGGCCGATCTGAGAGTGCTGGTGGTCGACGACCATCTCGTCAATCGCCGCGCACTCGAGTTGGTGCTCGAGCCCCTGGGGGTGCGCGCCACCCTGGCCGAATCCGCCGAGCGCGCCCTGGAGCTGCTGCAATCCGAAGTCTTCGACGTGGTGCTGATGGACGTCTACATGCCAGGCATGGATGGCCGGGCCGCGACTAGGACGCTCCGCGCGTCCAGCGGGCCCAACCAGCAGGCGCCGGTGATCGCGGTCACGGCCTCCGAGTCCGTGGAAGACTGGGAGGCATGCTTCGCCGCCGGCATGAACGACCGCGTGTCCAAGCCCATCGACCCGTTCGAACTATACGCCGCCCTAGCTCGCGCACCGTCCGCCAACGGACGATCGACCGCGGCGGACCAGGATTCTCGATCTTCAGCCTAGTTTGCGGACGCACGCGGCGGGGCCAGCCGTTCGACCAGGCGCTGGGCCAGGCGCTCCTTGTCCTTGAGCTCGCATTCCCAGACGATCTCGACGCGCCAGCCGCCGTCGCGCAGAGCGCTCTGGGCCTGGTCGTCGCGCGCCCTGTTGCGCGCCACCTTGGCTAGCCAGTAGTCGCGATTGGCCTTTGGGACACGCGCCCCGCGCGCGCAGTCGTGCCCGTGCCAGAAGCAGCCATGGACGAAGACCGCCAGCTTTCGCCCAGGCATCACGATGTCCGGGCTGCCAGGCAGGTCCTTGCGATGCAGCCGATAGCGCGCGCCAAGTCCGGTCAGGATGCGGCGGACCGTCCTTTCGGGCGAAGTGTCCTTGCTCTTGACCCGCGCCATGACGGCGGAGCGCTTGGCCTTGTCGTAGACGTCGGTCAAGCGCCCGCCAGCCTTAGAGCCCGTCGAACAGAGCGGTCGACAGGTAGCGCTCGGCGAAGCTCGGGATGATCGCCACGATCGTCTTACCCTTGTACTCGTCGCGTAGGGCCAGATCGAAGGCGGCGGTCAGGGCCGCGCCCGAGCTGATGCCGACCGGGAGGCCCTCGACGGCGGCCGCGCGGCGCGCCATGGCGAAGGCGTCGTCGTTGCTGACCTGGACAATGTCGTCGATCACGCCGCGATCTAGAACGCCCGGCACGAAGCCCGCGCCGATGCCCTGGATTTTGTGCGGACCCGGCGCGCCGCCAGACAGCACCGGCGAAGCCTCGGGCTCGACGGCCACCATCTTCAACGAAGGCTTGCGAGCCTTCAGCACTTGGCCGACGCCGGTGATCGTGCCCCCGGTGCCGACGCCCGACACCACGGCGTCCACCGCGCCGGCGGTGTCGTTCCAAATCTCCTCGGCCGTCGAGACCCGGTGAACCAGCGGGTTGGCGCTGTTCTCGAACTGCTGGGGCATGACCGCGCCGGGGGTGGCCTCAATCAGCTCCTGGGCGCGGGCGACGGCGCCGCGCATGCCCTTTTCGGCGGGGGTCAGCTCCAGCTTCGCGCCGAGCAGCAGCAGCATCTTGCGGCGTTCGATCGACATGCTCTCCGGCATGACGAGCGTCAGCTTGTAACCCTTGGCCGCGGCCACGAAGGCGAGCGCGATACCGGTGTTGCCGCTTGTGGGTTCGACGATGGTCGCGCCGGGCTTCAGGATGCCCTGGGCCTCCAGCGACTCGATCATCGAGACGCCGATGCGGTCCTTGACCGACGCGATCGGGTTGAAGAATTCCAGCTTGGCCAGCACCTCGCCCTTGGGCTTCAGCTCGGCCGACAGCCGCGGCAGACGGACCAGAGGCGTGTCGCCGATCGTGTCGATAATCGAGTCGTAGACCTTACCGCGACCAGCGCGCTTGAAGCGGGCGGCGTCATAGAGGGAAGAAGCGTCGTCCATCGGAACACCTCGGAGGTTGCGGGAAGCGGCGCACCCTAGACCTCCAGCCCCACGCTGTCAGGGGGTCATTCGGCGGCAAGGCTTGCAGTTTTGCTATAGACGAGCGGCTCCAGGAGCGTTTCCGCAAGCCACCGCACAGCCGGAACGGCGACCCCGTCGCCAACCACCTGCAGGCCGCCGGTCTGCGACTTGGGCAGCTGGTAGCTGTCGGGAAGGCCCATTAGGCGTGCGCCTTCGCGCGGGGTAAGCAGGCGCGACCGTATCTGGCCTTCATCGATCACCAGCAGCGTCTGCCGGGACGAACCGCCGCGCGGGGTGCGAAGGCAGCCGGCCAGGCCGTCGAACCGCACCTCGGCCCGTTGCTGGGCGCCGCGCATACGGCGGAAGACTGCGCCAACCGATCGGCCGCTGGCGTTTCGCCTTGCCTCCACAGCCTCGCGATGGGCCGGAGCCATCAGGGCGAGCAGCGCTTCGGTGCGTTCCTGCGGGTTCCAGCTCACCGTCTCGTCCGGTTCGAGCATGGCAGAGAGGTCGGTGTTACGGGCGGGCGGCGCGGGCGCGCCCCACCAGATCCAGTGTGCTTGCAGGTCTTCGGGCAGACGAGCGGCCGCCTCGCGAATGGCGCGGCTGTGGAAGGCGCTGGCGCCCTCCAGGCCGTCGGTCGGCAGGCGGGTGGCGACGACGAACACACGCGGGCGAGACTGCGGCAAGAAGACCGCCGCGTCGATCTCCAGGGCGCCGAAGCGGTAGCCTTCCTCGCTCAGCACGCCGCACAGGGCGGTGAAGTCCTCGCCGTGGTGCGAGGTCAGGAGACCCACGACGTTTTCGATGACGATCACCGGCGGGGCGCGCCCTTCGGCCGACAGCGCCTTCATCAGCGTCCAGAAGCCGAAAAAGGCGGAAGACTTGCCGCCCGCCAGGCCCGCCCGGGCGCCGGCGAGGCTGAAATCCTGGCAGGGGCTCGACGCCCAGGCGACGTCCGCCGTCGGCAAATCGTCAGCATTCAGCGCGAAGACGTCCCCGTGATGGAAATGGGCCTCGGCGTCCTGGAAATTGGCCCGATAGGTCGCAGCCTTCACCGGATCGAAATCGTTGGCGAAGGCGCACGTCCAGCCGTCGCCCAAACCAATGCGGGCCATGCCGCCGCCGGCGAAGAATTCCAGAAAGCGAGGATGGGCGCGAGTCATGGCCGGGAGACTAGCCTGTTCCCACGCCCACGCCAGCGGCGCGCCGCCAAGACGCTTCAGTCGCCCTTCGGCCCCAGATAGCCGGCTCCGTACACCGCCTTGCGAAGATCATGGTGCAGCGTGCCGTCGAACGGAAAGGTCTGGACGAAGAACACGGCGGTAAGCCTGTTCACTGGGTCGACCCAGAACAAGGTGCTGTCACGCCCGTCCCAGAAAAACTCCCCGACCGCGCCGCGATTTTCCGTCGCTGTCTGGGGCTGCTTCACACGGACGGCGAAGTCGAAGCCGAACCCGACCGAGCCCTTGTTCGGCAGCCACCAGCGGTCGGTGACGCGCGGATCCAGATGGTCGGTGGCCATCAGCCGCACGGTGGAGGGGTTGAGGATCTTCATCCCGTCCAGCGATCCGCCGCCCAGGAGCATCCGCGTGAATCGCCCATAGTCGTCGATCGATGCCACGAGGCCGGCCCCGCCCATGGTCATGCGGCGCGACGGATCGAAGTTCATCCGCCGCGTCTCGGCGGGATCTTCCTTGGCGAGCTTTCCGTCCGCGCCCTTGTTGTAGACGGCGGCGAGGCGCGGGAAGGCGGACTCAGGCTGGGTCCAGCCGGTGCCCTTCATGCCCAGCGGGTCGAGGATGTGAGCCTTGACGTAAGCCTCGAACGGCTGGCCCGACAGCTTCTCGACCAGCAGCGCCTGGACATCCACCGCGGCGCTGTAGCTCCAGCGCTCGCCTGGGTCGTACATCAGCGGGACCTTAGCGAGGCGGCGGCCGAACTCGGACAGATCGTTCTGGAGACCGAGGGGGTCGGCCGCCTTGAACGCCGCGTCGGCGGCGGTGTCGCGCATCCCGTACGAGAAGCCGGCTGTATGGCGCAGGATGTCCCGGATGATGATCGGTCGGGCGGGCGGACGCACGCCGCCTTGGCCGTCGATCACCTTGATATCCGCGAACTCGGGCAGGTAGCGCGACAGCGGATCATCGAGGCCGAACTTGCCCTGCTCCCAGAGTTGCATAAGGGCTACGCCCGTGACCGGCTTTGTCATCGAGTAGATCTGAACCAGCGTGTCGCGTCGCATCGGCTTGCCGGCCTCGCGGTCGGCCATGCCGACGCTGCCGAAGTACCGCTCGCGGCCGTCCTGCCAGACCAGGGCCGAGACGCCGACGGCGCGTCCGCTGGCGACCATGGCCTGGAGCGCGGCGTCGATCCGCGCCTTGTCGATCCGGATCTCGGTCTGCGCGGGAAGCGTGGAGGTCTGTCGCGCAAGGACCGGAGCCGCCGAAAGGGCGAACAGCGCCGACGCGATAGCGACGGAGATCAACTTCCTGGACACAACGATCTCCCGACGAACATCTTGCCCTCGGGACTGTCGCCGACGCGGGCGACGTTTTCCAGGGGCTCAAGGTCGTAGATCAGCCCTGCGAGGCGATCATCTTCAGATAGGCCCCATACGGCGAGTTCTTCAGGTCATGCGCCAGCCCCAGCAGCTGCTCACTGGAGATCCAGCCATTCTGGTGGGCGACCTCCTCGACGCAGCCGATCTTCAGGCCCTGGCGGTGCTCCAGTGTGCGGACGAATTCGGACGCCTCCAGCAGGCTGTCGTGCGTGCCGGTGTCGAGCCAGGCAAAGCCGCGACCCATGCGCTCGACCGACAGGGCGCCGGCCTCCAGATAGAGCCGGTTGATGTCAGTGATCTCAAGCTCGCCGCGGGCGGAGGGCTTCAGGTCCCGCGCGAAGTCCACGACGCGGCTGTCGTACATGTAGAGGCCCGTGACCGCCCAGTTCGAGCGCGGCTTCTGCGGCTTTTCCTCGATCGAGATCGCCTTGCCCTGCGCGTCGAACTCGACGACGCCATAACGCTGCGGGTCGTTGACGAAGTAGGCGAAGACGCTGGCGCCGGTCTTGGACCGTTCCTTGGCGCCCTGCAGGATCCGCCCCAGGCCCGCGCCGTAGAACAGGTTGTCGCCGAGGACGAGGATGCTCGGCTCGTTTCCGACGAAGTCCGCGCCGATGCGGTAGGCCTCGGCCAGGCCATTCGGGTGGGCCTGCTCGGCGTAGCTGATGTTGATGCCCCAGCGCCCGCCGTCGTCCAGCAGGCCTTCGAACAGGGGCAGGTCTCGGGGCGTGGAGATGATCAAGACATCCCGCACGCCGGCCATCATCAGCACCGACAGCGGATAGTAGATCATCGGCTTGTCGAAGACCGGCAGCAGTTGCTTGCTGATCGCCATGGTCACCGGATGCAGGCGCGTACCGGAGCCGCCGGCGAGGATAATACCCTTCATTACGTCTTCTTCTTCAGTCCTGACGGCCGACCCTAGAGCGGAATTTCGCGAAACGTGAAGCCTTTCGCACCGGGGTTGGCGGTTCAACGCGATGATCGTGGAGGATTTGCGGCGCGTTTCAGAGGCGGCCCTTGGCGCGGAGATAGCGATCGAGCGCCTCGGTCCAGTGCGGCATCGGCCGCCCGATAGCGGCGCAAAGCTTGGCGTTCGACAGCGCGCTGTAAGGCGGACGCCGCGCGGGGGTGGGGAAAGCGCTGGTCGGAATGGGCGCAACCTCGGCGGCGACGTCCGCCCGCTCGATGATGCGCGCGGCGAAATCCCACCAGCTAGCGACGCCCGAATTGACGACGTGGTAGTCGCCGGCGGGCCCTTCCGCCGTGATCAAGTCGAGGATCGCCTCACCCGCGTCCCACGACGCGGTGGGCGACATGATCTGGTCGGCGACGACGGTCAGGCGACCTCGCTCCTGGCCAAGGCGCAGCATGGTCTCGACGAAATTGCCGCCCTTGCCGCTGGCGCCGGCGACGCCAAACAACGACGCCACGCGGACGACGATGACATCGTCATGCGCCAGGCGCGCCAGATCCTCGCCCAGCGCCTTGGTCGCGCCGTAGACATTGACCGGCGCGCGAGCAACGGTCTCCGACAGCGGCTCACGCTCAGGCTGGCCGCCATAGACATAGTCGGTCGAGACCTGAACCAGTCGCGCCCTCTTGGCGGCGCAGGCCTGGGCGAGCCGGCCGGCGAAATGCGCGTTGACCGCCACGGCCGGCCCGGGGTCCTTCTCGCAGTCGTCGACGCGCGTGACGGCGACGCAGTTGATAGCGACGTCGAAGGACAGACCGTCAAACGCCGCGGCGGGATCGGACGCGTCGAGCTGGTCGCGGGTCACAGGGACAAGGTGGAGCCCCCGCTGGGCCGCGAGCGTCCCGATATCCGAGCCTAGCTGGCCGTTGGCCCCGAACAGGGCGATGCGCGGACCGGCCATCAGGCGGTCTTCAGGCCCAGGCGCTGGCCGGCGTAGCGCTCGCGCAGCGGCGCCCACCAGGCCTCGTTGTCCAGGTACCACTGGATCGTCTTGCGCAGGCCGGTCTCGAAGGTTTCCTGGGCCTTCCAGCCGAGCTCCGTCTCCAGCTTGGTGGCGTCGATGGCGTAGCGCGCGTCATGGCCTGGGCGGTCGGCGACGAAGGTGATCAGGTCGCGCCGCGTCTGGTCCGGCAGGGGACGCAGCTCATCCAGCACATCGCAGATCGCCTCGACCACCTGCAGGTTGGTGCGCTCGTTGCGGCCCCCGACATTGTAGCTCTCGCCCGGAACACCCTGGGTGGCGATGAGGTGCAGGGCGCGGGCGTGGTCCTCCACGTACAGCCAGTCGCGGACGTTGTCGCCCTTGCCGTAGACCGGCAGCGGCTTGCCTTCGAGGGCGTTCAGCGTGACCAGCGGGATCAGCTTTTCGGGGAAGTGATAGGGCCCGTAGTTGTTCGAGCAGTTCGAGACCACCACCGGCAGGCCGTAGGTGTGCTGCCAGGCGCGGGCTAGGTGATCCGACGAGGCCTTCGACGCCGAATAGGGCGAGCGCGGGTCGTAGGGCGTGGTCTCGCTGAACAGGCCTTCCGCGCCCAGGCTGCCGAACACCTCGTCGGTCGAGATGTGGTGGAAGCGAAAGAGATCCTTGTCCTCGCCGCTCAGGCCCTGCCAGTGATCCAGGGCCGCCTGCAGCATGACGTACGTGCCGACGATATTGGTCTGGATGAACTCGCCGGGGCCGGTGATCGAGCGGTCGACGTGGCTTTCGGCGGCCAAATGCATGATCACGTTCGGCCGGAAGGCCTTGATCGTCGCCGACACCGCCGCCGCGTCGGCGACGTCGCCCTGGACGAACTGGTAGTCGGCCTTGCCCTCCAGCAACGCCAAGCTGGCTGGCGAGGCGGCGTAGGTCAGCTTGTCGAAGTTGAGGATCGCGACGTCGTTCTGGCCCGCTAGGTGGCGGCACACGGCCGAGCCGATGAAACCGGACCCGCCGGTCACCATCACGCGGAGATTCTGTTGCGACATGCGCCGGAGAGCCCTCGGGATTGGAAGCGCCAGCCCGTACTCCAGTTTTTAGTGTACTTGCAACCGTCGAGCAGTGAGCGGCCCTTAGTCCGTGAACACCACGGTCTTGCGGCCGTTCAGCAGAACGCGGTCTTCCAGGCGATAACGCAGGGCCCGCGCCAGCACGCGACGCTCGATGTCACGCCCCTTGCGGACCAGGTCTTCCGGCGTGTCGCGGTGGCTGATGCGCTCGACGTCCTGCTCGATGATCGGGCCTTCGTCGAGGTCGCCGGTCACGTAGTGGGCGCTGGCGCCGATCAGTTTCACACCCCGCGCGTGGGCCTGATGGTAGGGCTTAGCGCCCTTGAAGCCCGGCAGGAACGAGTGGTGGATATTGATGCAGCGGCCCTGCAGCTTGGCCGCCAGGCCGTCCGACAGCACCTGCATGTAGCGGGCGAGCACCACGATGTCGGTCCTCGTCTCCTGGATCAGCTTCCAGAGCTCGGCTTCCTGCTCGAACTTGGTCTCCTTGGTCACCGGCAGGTGGTGGAAGGACAGGTCGGAAAGGTCGATGTGAGCATAGGTCTCGGCCGGATGGTTCGAGACGACGCCGGCGATGTCCATCGGCAGCTCGCCGATGCGCCAGCGGTAGACGAGGTCGGCCAGGCAGTGATCGAACTTGCTGGCCAGCAGCAGCACCCGATAGCGGTCGGCGCGATTGCGCAGGGTCCACTTCATCTTCAGCGGTTCGGCCAGTGCGCCGAAGTCCTCGCGCAGGGCCGCCCGATCGGCGCCGTCGGCGTCGAACACCACGCGCATGAAGAACTGACCGGTCTCCTGGTCGTCGAACTGCTGGGCGTCCAGAATGTTGCAGCCGCGCTCGAAAAGGAAGGCGGACACCTTGGCGACGATGCCGCGCTGGTCGGGGCAGGAGAGGGTCAGGATCATGGTCCGCTCCCTCTAGAGAACGATGACCGCCAAGAAAAGCCTGCACTGGTGGCCCATGCGCATGAAATCGCCCAGGCAATCGCCCGGAAGCCGCCGATGCGGCACAACCATGCCCTATCGCAGACCAACGCCAGACGAGTCGGCGCTGGCGGGTAGGCGTAGGAGGGAGAACGGGTCTACGTTCGAGTGATGATTTCCTCCTCCGAAGCCCTGTCGGACCGCGCGATCGACATCCTGGCCAAGCTGGTCGCCTTCGACACCACCTCGCGGCGCTCGAACCTGGATCTGATTCAGTGGATCGAAGCCTATCTCGCCGACCTCGGCGTGCCCTCGCGGCGCGTGCCCAGCGCGGACGGGACGAAGTCGAACCTGATGGCCCTGATCGGCCCGGCGGTCGAAGGTGGGGTCGTTCTGTCAGGCCACACAGACGTCGTTCCGGTCGATGGCCAGCCCTGGTCCAGCGATCCATGGGCCCTGACCGAGCGGGAGGGCCGGCTCTACGGGCGCGGGACCTGCGACATGAAGGGGTTCCTGGCCCTGGCGCTGGCCGCCGCGCCGGATCTGGCCAAGGCCACGCTGCGCAAGCCGGTGCATCTGGCCTTCTCCTACGATGAGGAGGTCGGGTGCCTGGGCGCGCCGGACATGATCGAGGTCATCGCCCGCGAGGCGCCGCGCCCAGCCCTGGTGGTGGTCGGCGAACCGACCGACATGGTCGCCGTCCGCGCGCACAAGGGCATCGCCAGCTTCATCGTCACCGTCACAGGCCGAGAGGCGCATTCCAGCCTCACCCACCTGGGCGTCTCGGCCAACATGGCCGCCATCAAGCTGATGTCCATGCTGGTCGAGCTTTCAGAGCGCCTGGAACGCGAGGCCGATCCGAACTCGCCGTTCACGCCCAAGGGCGCGACCCTGACCATCGGCCAGGTCAATGGCGGCACGGCCGTGAACATTCTGGCGCGCGAGTGTGTCTTCGTCTTCGACCTGCGTACGCCGGCCGGCATGGACCCCGAGGCGCTGCTGGCGGACTTCTTCGCGGCCGCCCAGCGGATGGACGCCGAGATCAAGACCAAGGCGCCAGAAGGCGGCGTGAAGGTCGAGCGTCGCTCCTTGACCCCGGCCTTCGCGCCCGAGGAGGACGGCGTCGCCGAGGCCTTCGCCCGCAGGCTGGCCGGCGACAACGGCCCGGCGCGGGTCGTGCCGTACGCCGCGGAGGCCGGGCAGTTCCAGGGCGCGGGCTTCTCGACCGTGATCTGCGGGCCCGGCTCGATCGACCAGGCCCACCATCCCGACGAATACGTCGAGATCAGCCAGATGCAGCGCGGCGCGGCCTTCATGCGCCGGCTGATCGAGGACCTGGCGGTCTAGAGGTTACGGGCTTTACGGATCACAAACCGCCGGCCGATGAAGGCCGCCGGATCGATCGACATGACCCGCAGAATCGCGCCGGGTGACGCCTTGCGCTTGACCTGGGTCGCGCGGCGGTCAGCCATCACCGCGTCAAGGTCCTCGCGCTTGAGCGCCGCCTTGATCCCCCGGATCGCTGGCGCCACGTCGCCGCGCCGCCAGTGCAGCAGTAACAAGCCGGCGGTCACCGCCACATGCAGGGGCAGGGAGACCGGGAAGAGCCATCCCGGCGTGTTCTTCAGGAAGGTCCAGACGCGGTTGCGCGAGCCATGGAAGATCGCAAAATCCGAGCGCACGCCGGTGCTGGCCGAGCCGACATGGGCGACCTTGGCCTTGGGCAGCAGCAGGGTCGGCTGGCCGAGCAGCCTGAGCCGATAACCAAGGTCCACGTCTTCACAGTAGCAGAAATAGCGCTCGTCGAAGCCGCCGACCTCCAGGAAGAGCTGTCGGTCTATCAGCATCGCCGCGCCACAGGCCGAGAAGACCTCGCCCTCGGGCAGCGCGGCCGGCGTCTTCCGGCCATAGCCGCCCCGGAACGGGATGCCGGCGCTGGTCAGGTTGTCGCCGGCGCCATCCAGCAGGCCCGGCCGGTCGGCGGACAGCTGCAGCGAGGCGAAGCTGTTCACCGTCGGATGGCGCGCCACGCCGGCCATCAGCTCTTCCAGCCAGTCAGGCTCCGGATAGGCGTCGGGGTTCAGCAGGACCAGCCATCGCCCCTTCGCCCGCCGGGCGGCCAGGTTGTTGCCGGCGGCGAAGCCGAGATTGGCGCCGGCCTCGACGAAATCGACCCACGGATGGGCCTTGGCCGCCGCCTGGGGCGCGCCGTCGGTCGAGGCGTTGTCGATCAGGATCGTCTCGAAATCGCGGAACGTCTGGACCGCCAGGCGCGCCAGGCATTCGGCCAGGGTCGGGCCGCTCTGGTACGAGACGATCACCACGCTGACCGCCGGGCCGCTCTTGTCTTCCATCGTCTCAGGCGGCATCGGTGGCCAGTTGTTTCTCAAATCAAAGTACGCGTCATGAAGATCACGCCGCTGGCGATCCCCGAAGTGCTGCTTATCACGCCCGCGCGCCATGGCGATGAGCGCGGCTGGTTTTCCGAGACTTTCCGCCACTCGGCGCTGGAGGAAGCCGGCTTCAAAGCGGCCTTCGTGCAAGACAACCACGTCCGCTCGACGACGCGAGGCATCCAGCGCGGCCTGCACTACCAGAAGCCGCCGCACGCCCAGGACAAGCTGCTGCGCTGCGTGGTCGGCGCGATCTTCGACGTGGCGGTCGACATCCGCAAGGGCTCGCCGACCTACGGCCAGTGGGTGGGGGCCGAGCTTTCGGCCGAGAACCGCCAGCAGCTGCTGGTCCCCAAGGGCTTCGCCCACGGCTACGTCACCCTGACCGACGCCTGCGAGGTGCTCTACAAGGTCACCGACTACTACGCGCCTCAGGCCGAGGGCGGCGTGCGGTGGAGCGACCCGGCGATCGGGATCGATTGGCCCATCCCCGCTTCGGAGATCTCCGCCAACGACCGCGACAACGCCGCGCCGCGACTGGCCGAAATCGACTCGCCGTTCGTCTACGAGGACTGATCATGCAAGGCTTCACCGACTTCTTCTGGACCTCGCCCGAAGGCCTGCCGCTGCATGCCAGGGACTACGCTCCCCAGGGCCAGGACCAGAAGCTGCCGGTGATCTGTATCCACGGCCTGACCCGCAACGCCCGCGACTTCGAGGACCTTGCGCCGAAGATCGCCGCCAAGGGTCGCCGCGTCCTGGCGGTCGACGTGCGCGGGCGAGGCCTGTCGGCCCGCGACCCGAACCCGATGAACTACCATCCGGGAACCTATGCCGCCGACATCGTAGCGCTGCTGCAAGCGGCGGAGATCGAGAAGGCGGTGTTCGTCGGCACCAGCATGGGCGGCCTGATCTCCATGGTGCTGACTTCGATCACGCCCCAGGCGATCGCGGCGGCGGTGTTGAACGACGTCGGCCCGGAGCTGTCGCCGATCGGTCTGGCCCGTATCGCCGGCTATACGGGCCTAGCCAGCCGGTTCGAGACCTGGGACGACGCCGTCGCCTACGCCAGGGCGATCAACGTCGCGGCGTTCCCGGCCTATGACGCCGAGGACTGGGACGTCTTCGCCCGCCGGCTGTTCGACGAGAAGGACGGCGCCTTCGTCCTCGCCTACGACCCCGACATCTCCGCACCGATCAAGGCGGCCGCCGAGGCTGCGGCCAAGACCCAAGCCGAGGGCGGCCAGGCGCTCGCGCCCCCAGACATGTACCCCCTGTTCCGCGCCCTGGCGAAGGACCGCCCCCTCCTCCTGATCCGCGGCGCCATCTCCGACCTGATCGACCCCGCGATCGCCGAGCGGATGCGCGCCGCCGCGCCCCACATGGCCTATGCCGAGGTCCCCAACGTCGGCCACGCGCCGATGCTGGACGAGCCTGAGGCCTGGATGGCGATCGAAAAGCTCCTCGAAACGGCGCCCTAAAGGGGTGTGCCCGGATGGCTTGACCGTGTTAGAGCGCGGCCACGGCCCTTTCCTCGCCGCGACTGAGTGCTGATCAGATGACCCTCGACCTCGCCGCCATCCAAGCCGCCGCCGGCCGCCTGAAGGGTCAGATCGAGCGCACGCCGTGCCGCCACTCCAAGACCTTGTCGAAGATCACCGGCGCCGAGGTGTGGGTGAAGTTCGAGAACCTGCAGTTCACCGCCGCCTACAAGGAGCGCGGCGCGCTGAACAAGCTGATGCTCCTCTCGGAAGCCGAGAAGGCCAAGGGCGTCATCGCCGCCAGCGCCGGCAACCACGCCCAGGGCCTGGCCTATCATGGCGCGCGACTCGGCGTGCCGGTCACCATCGTCATGCCCAAGACCACGCCTTTCGTGAAGGTGCAGCACACCCGTGACTTCGGCGCGACCGTGGTCATAGAAGGCGAGACGTACGACGACGCCAACGCCCACGCGCGCAAGCTTTGCGCCGAGCAGGGCCTGACTTTCGTCCACCCGTTCGACGACTACGACATCATGGCCGGCCAGGGCACGATCGCCCTGGAGATGTTGGAAGACGCGCCGGACCTGGAGGTCCTGCCGGTGCCGATCGGCGGCGGCGGCCTGATCAGCGGCGTGGCGACCGCGGCCAAGGCGCTCAAGCCCGATATCCGCGTGATCGGCTGCGAGCCGGCCATGTACCCGTCGTTCACCGCCCGCATGCGCGGCGTCGCCGCCCACTGCGGCGGCCAGACCATCGCCGAGGGCGTCGCCGTCAAGCAGGTCGGCGACCTGACCTACAGCGTCGTGCGGCCTCTGATCGACGACGTCCTGCTGCTGGAAGAACCGCACCTGGAGCAGGCCGTCTCGCTGTACTGCAACGTCGAGAAGACGATCGCGGAAGGCGCCGGCGCGGCCTCGCTGGCGGCCCTCCTGGCCTATCCGGAGCGCTTCCGGGGCAAGAAATGCGGCCTCATCCTGTGCGGCGGTAACATCGACACGCGCCTTCTCGCCTCGGTCCTGACCCGTGAGCTGGTGCGGGCCCAGCGGCTGGTCTCCCTGCGGATCATCGGCGACGACCGCCCGGGCCTGCTGTCGACCGTGGCCTCCGTCATCGGGACCATGGGGGCCAACATCATCGAGGTGAACCACAACCGCCTCGCCCTGGACGTCCCGGCCAAGGGCGCGGAGTTCGACATCACGATCGAGACCCGCGACGCCCAGCACACCCAGGAGGTCATGGACGCCCTGCGCGAGAGCGGCTACCCGCCTCGCGCCGTCTAGGCCCTATTCCTTCGGCCTGCCCGGACCGATTCGATTCACATCCAAGAGCTCGATCCGGAAGATCATCACGCTGTTTCCGGGGATCGGGCCCTTGTCCTGCGCACCATAGCCCAGGGCCGGCGGCACATAGAGAATCCACTCGTCGCCGGCCTTCATGCGCTGAAGGGCGATGACCCAAGCCGGCACGAGGCCGTCCAACGGAAACACCGCCGGCACGCCCCGCTCGTAGCTCGAATCGAACACCGTTCCGTCCAGCAGCTTGCCTTCGTAGTGAACCTTCACCTCGTCGGCGGTCGTGGGATGCAGGCCGCCCGGTGGCCCTTCGCGCACGACCTTGTACTGCAGCCCCTGGGGCAAGGTGACGACGCCGGGCTCCTTGGCGTTCTTGGCCATGAACGCGTCCGCCGCGGCTAGATTCTCCTGGGCCTTCTTGCTGGGGCCGCAGGCGGCGAGCGCCAGACCAGCGGCGGCGAGTGTCAGAAGCAGGCGACGACAGAGCATGGGGACCTCGACCAAACTGGCCGTTCAGCTAGCACGGCGCGTGCGGTATTCCATCTTCGATACGATATGCCAACGATTTCACGGAACAGTGGTGGTGTTCGGCCGTCAGCTTTTCTAGAAACGGCCTCTCAACAGCAGACGAGCCGCCCATGAAACCCGTTCGTAAAGCCGTCCTTCCCGTCGCCGGCCTTGGCACCCGCGTGCTGCCCGGCACCAAGACCACGCCGAAGGAGCTTCTGAACGTCGTCGATCGGCCGATCCTGTCGTACATCGTCGAAGAAGGCCGCAAGGCGGGCATCGAGCACTTCGTCTTCGTCACCGGCCGTTCGAAGGGCGCGATCGAGGACTATTTCGATCATCAGATCGAGCTGGAAGCCCAGCTCGAAGCCAAGGGCAAGACCGACATCCTCAACCAGCTCCGGGCCGAACTGCCCAAGCCGGGCGAGATGAGCTTCGTCCGTCAGATGGCCCCGCTGGGGCTGGGTCACGCGGTCTGGTGCGCGCGCGACATCATCGGCGACGAGCCGTTCGCCGTCATGCTGCCCGATGTGATCGTCGACGCCGATCCCTCGGCCCTCGGTCAGCTGATCGAGGTCTATGACAAGGTCGGCGGCGGCAACGTCATCGGCGTCGAGGAAGTGCCCGAGAGCGAGACCCACAAGTACGGCATCGTCGCGCCGGGCAAGGTCGACGGTCGCCTGGCCACCATGACGGGCATGGTCGAAAAACCCGCCAAGGGCACGTCGCCCTCGAACTGGTCGATCGCCGGCCGCTACATCCTGCAGCCGGAAATCTTCGACCTGCTGGCCAGCCAGGAAAAGGGCGCCGGCAACGAAATCCAGCTGACCGACTCGATGGCCAAGCTGATGCAGCAGCAGCCGTTCCACGCCTATGTCTACGAGGGCGTCACCCACGACTGCGGCGACAAGATCGGCCTGCTGCGCGCCAATGTCGCCCTGGCCCTGAAGCGCGCCGACCTCGGCGCCGCCGCTCGCGCGGCGGTGGAAGCGGCGCTGAAGGCCTAAAGCCACTCCGCGAGGACGGCCTCGTCGTCCTCGCGCCGCCTGAAGGTCGCCGCCGCGTCTCCCAAGAGCCGGCGCGCGGCCCAGACGGCGGCGCCGCGCACGATCGGCGCGGGATCGCTCAGAAGCGGTTCGACAATCGCCATCAGCTCGGCATCGCCGCTGTTGCCGATCGCGTAGAGCACGTTGCGGATAAAGCGGTCGCGACCGATCCGCTTGATCGGATTCTTCGAGAAGAGCGCCCGGAACTGGGCGTCATCCAGCAAAGCGAGCTCGGCCAGCGACGGCTGCCTTAGCGCCTCTCGCGCCAGCAGCTTGGCCTCGCTGGAGAGCGACGCGAACTTGTTCCAGGGACAGACCGCCAGGCAGTCGTCGCAGCCGTAGATCCGGTTGCCCAGCGCCGGCCGGAACTCGACGGGAATGGGCCCGGCGAGCTCGATCGTCAGGTAGGAGATACAGCGCCGCGCATCCAGCTGGCGCGGCGCCGGAAAGGCCTTGGTTGGGCAGATGTCGAGGCAGGCGCTGCATCGGCCGCAGTGGTCGGTCTCCGGCGTGTCCGGCGGCAGGTCCAGGGTGGTCAGCACGCTGCCCAGGAACAGCCACGACCCGAAGTCCCGCGACACCAGGTTGGTGTGCTTCCCCTGCCAGCCGAGACCCGCCCGCTGGGCCAGCGGCTTTTCCATCAGCGGCGCGGTGTCGACGAAGACCTTTACGTCCTGGCCGAACCGGCGATGCATCCAGCCCGCCAGCACTTTCAGCCGCTTCTTGATCACGTCGTGATAGTCGTCGCCCTGGGCGTAGACCGAGATCGCCGCGCGGTCAGTCCGCGCCAATTGTTCCAGAGGATCAATGTCGGGACCGTAGTTGACGCCGAGCACCACGGCAGACTTCGCCTCCGTCCACATGGCTGTCGGATGGGAGCGCCGGTCCAACGTCTCCTCCATCCAGCCCATGGCGCCGTGACGGTCGGCCTCGACGAATTCGCGCAGCCATTGGCCATTCGGCCAAGCCGCCGACGCGTCGGCGAAGCCACAGGTCGAGAACCCAAGCGCGAGCGCTTCGGCGCGGATCTCATCCTTGATCGCTTGAGGGGTCAGCTCAGAAGTCGAGGTCGTCATAATGCGCGGCCGGCGCGAGGCCGGGCCAGCGGTCGGCCAGGATGGGCCGGAAGGCCGGCCTCGACTTGAGCTTCATGTACCAGGTCTTGGCCGCCTGGAAGTCCTTCCAAGGCACGTCGCCGAAATAGTCGATGACAGACAGGTGCGCGGCGGCCGCGAAATCGGCCAGGCTCATGCGGCGACCCGCCAGCCAGTCGCGGGTCTGCAACAGGCTCTCGATGTAGCCCAGGTGCATGCGCAGGGCTTCGCGCCCCTGGCGCAGCGCGGCGAGGTCAGGCGCGCCCATCCGCAGCAACCGCTTTTCCATCTTCTCGTGCAACAGGAAGCCGTTGACCTCGTTGTCGAACTTGCGGTCGAACCACTGGAGCAGCCGACGGGCTTCGGCCCGCTCGGCCGGATCGCGGCCCAGCAGCGGCGGCTCGGCCTCCGTCTCCTCGATGTGCTCGAGGATGGCCCGGGTCTCGCAGGCGGTCACGGTGCGCTGGTTGCGCGTCTCGACCAGCACCGGCGGCAGGCCCGACGGATTGAGCGCCGAGAACTCTGGCGGCATCTCCCAGTAGCGGACCTGCACCTCGACAAACGGCAGGCGCTTCTCGCCCAGCGCCAGACGCACCTGTCGCGAGGCGGGATCGAGAGGGAAATGGTGAAGGGTGCGTTCGACGCTCATGCCTTAGGTGCGCTCAGGCTGCATCGAAAGAGCGATGCGCCGTTTTGCTTAACAAGAGATTGCCGAACCGCGATTACTCAGGAAATCCAGGCTTTTGCACAGCGATTTCGCTCAGGCCTGCGCGTTCATGCGTCCGATCAAGGCCGTGGTGCTCTGGCCTTGCTTGAGTTCGGCGAGCAAGACCTTGCCGCCATAGCCCAGCACGACATCCGAGCCAACCACGGTTTCGACCGTATAGTCCGCGCCCTTGACCAGCACGTCGGGCTTGAACGCCTTGATCAGCGCCAGCGGCGTATCCTCGTCGAACAGCACGACGAGGTCCACCGACGACAGCGAAGCCAGCACGGTGGCGCGGCCCTGCTCCTTCTGCACCGGCCGGGTCGGCCCCTTGAGCTTGGAGACCGAGGCGTCGGTGTTGAGACCCACGATCAGCCGATCGCAGGCGGCCTTGGCCTGGGACAGCAATGAGACGTGACCGGGATGCAGCAGGTCGAAGCAGCCGTTTGTGAAGCCGACCTTCAGGCCCCGCGCCCGCCAGCCCTCGACGATGTCGCGGGCCTGGGCGATGTCCGCGATCTTGATCTCGCCCGGCTCGCCCTGCTGGGAACCCGCCCGCGCCGTCAGTTCGGCGGCGGTGACGACGTCGGTGCCCAGCTTAGCGACGACCAGACCGCCGGCGAGGTTGGCCAGGTGCGCGGCCTCGACGAGGCTGGCGCCGGCCGCGACGGCCAGGGCCAGGGTGGCGGCCACGGTGTCGCCGGCGCCCGAGACGTCGAACACCTCCACCGCCGTCGCTGGCAAGTGGACGGGCGCTTCGCCGCGCACGGAGAGCGTCATGCCCGCGCCACCGCGCGTGATCAGGGCGGCTTGCAGCGCCGGGGCCATGGCCAGGATGGCCGCGCCGGCCTCTTCGGAAGCCTCATCGCTGTTGTCGAGGATCCCCGTCGCCTCGGCGGCTTCCTTGCGATTGGGCTTGATCAGGGTCGCCCCGTCATAGCGGGCGAAGTCGCGGCTCTTGGGGTCGACCACGACGGGCTTGCCGGCGGCTCGGGCGGCGGCGATCGCCTCGCGAACCACCGCGTCGGTCAGCACACCCTTGGCGTAGTCCGACAGCACCACGACGTCGGCGGCGGCCAACCGGGCCGTGAAGGCCGCCAGCAGCGCCCCGGCGTCGCCCGGCGCGCGGTCCTCGCGATCGACGCGCAGCATCTGGTGCGAGCCGGAGATATAGCGGACCTTCTCGATCGTGCGACGGCCGGCGTCGAGGATCAGTTCGGCCTCCAGGCCCGCCTCGGCGTCGATCATGCCGCGCAAGGCCGCGCCGGCCTCGTCCTGCCCCACCAGGCCGACCAGAACCGCCTTGGCGCCCAGCGCCGCGACGTTGCGCGCGACATTGCCCGCCCCGCCCAGCATGGCGGTTTCCTTCTCGACCGCGATCACCGGCACCGGCGCCTCGGGCGAGATGCGGTCGACCGCGCCGTAGACAAAGCGGTCCAACATCACGTCGCCGAGGACCAGCACGGTCTTGCCGGCGAAGGCGCGGGGCAGATGGGCGAGGGCGTCGTTCATGCGGAGTTCCGTACCGCCCCGCCCCGAAAACTCAACCCTCGACGCTCTCGGCGAAGACGCCGCCGTGCTTTTCAGCGAGGCCGCGAGGGTCGGGGTGGATGATGATGTCGGCCGACGGGAAGGCTTCCAGCAGGCGGTTCTCGGCGGCGACCATGATCGTGTGGGCCTCGGCCAGCGAGATATCGGCGGCCAGGTCGGCGTGCATCTGCATGTGGACATAGGGCCCCGAGGCGCGGGTGCGCAACTGGTGGACGCCCAGGACACGGGGGTCGACCGTGGCCAGCTGGACGATGCGGGTGCGCTCCACCTCGGGCAGCTCCTGGTCCATTAGCTGGGCCGAGGCCTCGCGGAACACGCCGACCGCGCCCCAGATGAGCCACAGCGCCACCAGCAGGCCGGCGGCGGCGTCCAGCCAGGGCAGGCCCAGCCACGCGGCCGCGCCGACCCCGATCAGGGCGACCGCGTTCGACGCGAGATCGGCCGCGTAGTGCGCGCGGTCCCCGGAAATGGCGATCGAGCCGCTGGCCTTCACGACGCGGGTCTGGGCGGTGATCAGGGCCAGGGTCAGGCCGATCGAGATCAGCATCACCACGACGCCGGCCAGGCCGTGCTCGACCGGGCGCGGATGCAGCAGGACGTTGATCGCCTCGCGTCCGATCAGCGCACCCGAGGCGAAGACCAGGCCGCCTTGCATCAGGCTGGAGAAAGCCTCGGCCTTGCCATGCCCGAAACGATGCTCGGCGTCCGGCGGCTCGGCCGCGTAGCGCACGGCGTAGACCGTGATCAGCGAGGCCACGAGGTCGAGCGCGGAGTCCGACAGCGAGGCCAGGATCGCCACCGAGCCGCTGGCGACCCAGGCGATCGCCTTGACCACGATCAGGATCGACGCCGTCGCCACCGACAACAAGGCGACCCGACGGGTGGCGGCGCGGACTTCGGGAGAGGCGGCGGAGGGCGACATGGCCGCCTTTTAGCAAGGCGGCCCGCCAAGCCCCAGCGCGAACGACTCGCGACGCTTCAGGCGGCGATGCGCGGCTCTGGGCCGACATAGACCGACTGCGGCCGGATCAGGCGTCCGCCCGCCAACTGCTCGCGCGCATGGGCGATCCACCCGGCGACGCGGCCCATGGCGAAGACGCAGGTGAAGCTGGCCGGCGGCAGGCCCAGGGCCTCCAGCAGCAGCGCGGTGTAGAACTCGACATTGGTGTCCAGCGGCCGGTCGGGTTTGTGCTCGCGCAGGATCTCCAGCGCCGCTCGCTCGACCGCCTCGGCGAAGGCCAGCCGTCCGGGCAGGGCGCTGGACGCCGAGGCCAGCTTGCGCACGGCCGTCTTCAGCGCGTCGGCGCGGGGGTCGCGGACGCGGTAGATGCGGTGTCCGAAGCCCATCAGCCGGTCGCCACGCGCCAGGGCCTGCTCCAACCAAGGACGAGCATTGGCCGGCGTTCCGATCGCGTCCAGCATCTCGATCACCGGACCCGGCGCGCCGCCGTGGAGCGGCCCCTTCAAAGCCGAGAGGCCAGCGAGCACCGCCGAGGTCAGGCCGGCGCGGGTGGAGGCCACGACACGGGCGGCGAAGGTCGAGGCGTTCAGGCCGTGATCGCAGACGGTGACGAGGTAGGCGTCCAGCGCCGCGGCCTCGGCGTCCGACGCCGGCGCGCCGCGCGTCATCCGCAGGATGTCGGCGGCGTGGGACAGGGAAGGGTCCGGCGCGACGGCGCTCTGGCCGGCGGCGACGCGCAGCACGGCGGGGGTGAACACGGCGGGGGCGGCGATCAGCAGCAGGGCGGTGGCGAGGTCGTCACCGTCGGGCAGCCGCGCCAGCAGGCCGCGCATGGCCTCGACCGGATCGCGGCGCGCCAGGCCCTCGTCCAGCGCGGCGACCTCCGCGAAGGCGCAAACCCGGGCTTGGCCCAGGGATGGCGCCAGATCGCTGGGCGCGTCCTCGAAGAAGCCGTCGAACAGCAGGTGGGCGGCGTCTTCGTAGCGCGTGCGGCCCGACAGATCCTCGACCGCGTAGCCACGGATCACCAGGCGCCCACGAGCGCCGTCGACATCGGACAGGACAGTGTGGGCGGCGACAACGCCCTCAAGACCATCGGACATGTGCGGTCTCCTTTCGCGGCGAAAGGAGCGCCCTCAAGACTTGATCGTCAATCTTGATCAATATAATCAATCTATATGGCCGATTGGATGGATGCGGAGACGGTACTCGAGCGACTGGGGATCCGCCCGCAGACTCTCTACGCCTATGTCAGCCGGGGCCGGATCGAAGCGACCGCCCATCCGAGCGATCCTCGCCGCAGCCTCTATCGCGCCTCGGACGTCGCCGCCCTGGCCCAGAAGAAGGCGCGCGGTCGACGGGCGGCCGACGTCGCCGCCGAGGCCATCGCCTGGGGCGAGCCTGTCCTGCCGTCCGCGATCACCACCGTCGCCGGCGGAAAGCTCTGGTATCGCGGCCGCGACGCCGTCCAGCTCGCCGATCAGGGCCTGACGTTGGAGAATGTCGGCCGGCTCCTGCGCGGCGGTCATGGCGCGGCCCTCAAAGCCTCGCGCCGGGCGCCGCCGCCCGAGGCGGAGACCGCGCGCCAGCGCCTGTTCCTGACCCTGGCCGCTCGGGCGGGGCAGGAGCCGCCGGCGCGAGGCCGCGCGCCGCTGGCGCTGGCGATGGAGGCCGCCGACCTCCTGGAGGCGGTCGTGGACGCAGCGGCCGGCCAGACCGGCGAAGGCGCGGCCCATGTCCGGTTCGCCACCGCCTGGAATCTGGACGCCAGCGGCGCCGACCTCGTCCGGCGCGCCCTGGTGCTGCTGGCCGATCACGAACTGAACGCCTCGACCTTCGCCGCGCGCGTGGCGGCTTCGACGGGCGCTTCGTTGTCGGCGGCGTGCCTAGCCGGATTGTCGGCGCTGTCCGGGCCCTTGCACGGGGGCATGGCCGCGCGGGTCGAGGCCTTCGTCGAGGAGGCCGAGCGCCGCGATCCCGCCCACGCCGTCGCCGCGCGCCTTTCGCGGGGCGCCTCCATGCCCGGCTTCGATCACCCGCTCTATCCCGACGGCGATCCGCGCGCGGCGGCGCTGCTGGCGGCGTTCGATCCGCCCCCGCTGCTGGCCGAGCTGCGCGCGGCGACCGAGGCGGCCACGGGTCTCTCGCCCAATATCGACTTCGCCCTGGTCAGCCTGGCGCGCAAGCTGAAGCTGCCGGCCGACGCGTCCTTCATCCTGTTCGCCACCGCGCGAAGCGCCGGCTGGACCGCCCACGCCATCGAGCAACTTCAGAGCGGCCGCCTGATCCGGCCAAGGGCGCGTTACATCGGCGCGCCGCCCGAGGGCTATTCGCCCTCTTCCTCGTCGTAGCCGACCAGCCGCAGGGCGCGGGCCGGCAGGCCTTCCAGCTCGCACCAGCGCTCTAGCGCCTCCTCGCGGCCGTGGGTGATCCAGACCTCGCCGGGTCGCAGCTCCGACAGCGTGCCGGTCAGTTCGTCCCAGTCGGCGTGGTCGGACAGGATCAGCGGCAGCTCGACGCCACGCTGGCGGGCGCGGGCCCGCACCCGCATCCAGCCCGAGGCGAAGCAGTCGACCGGGTCGGGGAAGCGGCGCGACCAGCGGTCGGCGACCGCGCTGGGCGGGGCGATGACGATCTGGCCCGCGAACGCCTCCTTGGGTCCCGACGCCGTGGCGGGCGCGAGCGGTCCCAGCGCGACGCCATGCGCCTCGTAGAGCGCGTTCAGCCGCTCCAGGGCGCCATGCACGTAGATCGTCCTGTCCCACCCGCCCTCGCGCAGCAGTCGGATCACCCGCTGCGCCTTGCCCAGCGCATAGGCGCCGACGATGTGACAGCGCTGGGGAAACTGCTCGACTGAAGCCAGGAGACTGCGGATCTCGCCGGCGTCGTCAGGATGGCGGAAGACCGGCAGGCCGAACGTCGCCTCTGTGATGAAGACGTCGCACGGAACCGGCTCGAAGCGGGCGCACGTCGGGTCGCGGCGGCGTTTGTAGTCGCCTGAGACCACCATGGTCAGGCCCCTCCAGCGCACAACCGCCTGGGCCGAACCGAGGACATGGCCGGCCGGAACCAGGGTCACCTCGACGCCATCTCGGGCATAGGTCTGGCCGTAGGCCAGCGCTTCGCGCTGCCCGGCGAAGTCCTCGCCATAGCGGGCGGCCATGATCGCCAGGGTCTCTGGCGTGGCGACGGCGACGCCATGGCCTGCGCGGGCGTGGTCGGAGTGGCCATGGGTGATCACCGCCCGGTCCACGGGACGGACCGGATCGATATAGAAGTCCCCCGGCGGGCAGTAGAGGCCTCCAGGCCGGGGACAGAGAAGATCTTCGGGCTTGATCACGGCTGGATATGACAACGCCTAAGGGGCTAAGCCTATCCCATCGAGGGAGACGGCATGAGCGATAATGAACAGAGCCGCTTGATCGCCACGGCGATGAACGAGGGCAGCCCACAGGCGCGGGCCCTAGGCTTCTCCACCTTGGAGATTGGCGACGCCACGGCGATCCTCAAGGTCCCCTATCGCCCGGAGATCGTCGGCGACCCGGAGACCGGGGTGATCGCGGGCGGGGTGGTCACCACCCTGCTGGACCACGCCAGCGGCCAGGCGGTGCATGCCGCGCTGGAGGCCTGGACCTCGATCGCGACCCTGGACCTGCGCATCGACTACATGCGGCCGGCCGAGCCCGGCCTGGACATCCTGGCCCGCGCCCATTGCTACAAGCTGACCCGTTCGGTCGCCTTCGTGCGCGCCGTCGCCTACGACCGCGATCCGGAGGACCCCGTGGCCACCGCCCAGGCCACTTTCATGCTCGACTCCAGCGCGGGCAAGAAGCCGGGCGCCAACCTCAAGCCGTCGCGCGAACCGCGCGCCAAGACCGGAGCGGTGGACTGATGAGCGACGCCGACAGCCGCCTGGTCTCCATGCTGGAGTCGATCCCCTACGCCCGCTTCCTGGGCGTACGCGCCGAACTGGCCGGGGACGAGATGACGGCGATCCTGCCCTTCGCCCAGCACATCGTCGGCAATCCGATGCTGCCGGCCATCCATGGCGGCGTTCTGGGGGCCTTCATGGAGATGACCGCCCTGGCGCAGCTGTCGGCCGCCGCGCCGATGAAGCGCCAGCCGCGCACGATCGATGTGTCGATCGAGTACCTGCGCTCGGGGCGCCCGCTCACGACCTACGCCCGCGCCAGCATCAAGAAGCTGGGCCGCCGGATCGCCAACGTCCATGTCGAGGCCTGGCAGGAAACCCGCTCCGCACCGATCGCCACCTTGCGTGGCCTCTTCCTGGTCGCCCCCAGCGAGGACGGCGCGTGAAGCCTTCGCGCAGGGGCGGGAAGGCCGTCGCCAAAGGCGACCTGCCCTCCAAGATCTGCGCGGCGTGCGGCCGGCCCTTCGCGTGGCGGAAGAAGTGGGCGAAGGACTGGGAATCGGTGAGATTTTGTTCTGATGCCTGCCGATCACGTAAAATTACACCCAGTTAATGCGATTTGATCGCGATAACGTCCTTAAAATCGACGTAATGAAGCAAAGGTAACGTGCAGTAACCAAGGTCCGCGCCTATATCCCTGATCACCGGACGCCGAAGGGGCGGCCGGATCAAAAAAGGGATCAAGACCATGACCATGAAGACCACTGCCGTGTCCGGCCTCGCTTCGCTCATCCTGGCGGCTCTGCCGCTCGTCATCATCGCCGGCTCGCTCGCTTCGAGCCTGTAAGTGATCGCCGCTTAACCTCCGTCGGGCCGCGCAATCCGAGCCGCCCCGACGGAGATGGCGAGCGGAGACAAGACTAGAGACTACCGAGAATACAGAGACTTGGCCGTCCGATGCAGGATGGCGTGGCGGGCCGCCAGACGACCGATATCCGCGTCGTAGCCGCCGCCGATGACCCCGACCACGGGGATCTCAAGACCAAGACAAGCGCCCAGGACAAGGGCCTCCCGTCGCGCCAGGCCCTCGTCGGTCAGCGACAGTCGGCCCAGCTTGTCGTCCGCGTGGGGATCAACCCCGGCGTTGAAGAAGACGATATCCGGCCGGACGCTGGACAGCAGCGCCGGCAGGATCTCTCCCAGCTTTCCCAGATAGGCTTCGTCGCCCGTCCCGTCGGCGAGCTCGATGTCGAGATCGCTCGCGGCCTTGCGATGCGGGAAGTTTTTCTCGGCGTGCATCGAGAAGGTGAAGACGCTGGCGTCGCCCTCGAAGATCCGCGCCGTGCCATCGCCCTGGTGGACGTCCAGATCGACAACCAGCACCTGGCTGACCGCGCCTTCCGCCTGCAACCGCCGCGCCGCCACCGCCACGTCGTTGAACACGCAGAAGCCCGCGCCGCTTTCGGCCGAGGCGTGATGGCTGCCGCCGGCGGTGTTGCAGGCGATGCCATGCTCCAGCGCCAGGCGCGCGGCCAGCAAGGTGCCGCCGGTCGCGGCCCGCGCCCGGGTGGCGACGCTCTCGGTGTTCGGCAGGCCGATCCGGCGCGCGACGTCGGCCGGCAAGGAAAGTTCGATCACGCCCCGGACATAGGCCTCGGTATGCGCCAGCCGGAGGGTCTCGGCGTCGATCGGCTCTGGCCGCGCGAAGCCTTCGGGACCCGGAACGCCCTCCGCGTCCAGCACGCTGGCCAGCCGTGAGAATTTGTCCATCGGAAACCGGTGCCCCGCTGGCATTTCGGCGCGGAAGGCGGGGTGATGGACGACGGGCGGGGAACGGGACATCGCCTCACGATGGGCGCCGCGACGGCCTGACGCAAGGAGACGACTTGCGGCGGCGCCCGCCTGCGCCTATCGCACTGCGCCATGCAGACGACCGAGACCCTCGCCGACATCCTCGACCTCGAACCGATCGAGGTGAACCTGTTCCGAGGGACCAGCCCCAACGACGGGTTCCCGCGCATCTTCGGCGGCCTGGTCATCGCCCAGGCGCTGCTGGCCGCCTACCGCACCGTGCCGGAGCGCGTGTGCCACTCGCTGCACGCCTATTTCATCCGCCCAGGCGATGTGAACGCGCCCGTGCTCTACGACGTCGAGCGGGCTCGTGACGGGGGCACCTTCACGACCCGCCGCGTCGCCGCCATCCAGCACGGCGAGCAGATCTTCAACCTGGCCGCCTCGTTCCAGACGCCGGAAGAGGGCTTCGAGCATCAGTCGGAAATGCCGAACGCGCCCGATCCTGAGACCCTTATGACCGAGGTCGAGTTCCTTGAAAGCCTGGGCGACCAGATCCATCCCAAGATGCTGGCTCACGCCAGGAAGCCTCGTCCCGTCGACGTGCGCTGGGAAGATCCCCAGAACCCGGTCACCCCCGTTCAAAAGTCCGGGACCAAGAACGTCTGGATGCGCGCCAAGGCCCCGCTGGGCGACGACATCAAGATGCAGCAGGCCGCCCTCGCCTATGCCTCGGACATGGCGTTCATGGAAAGCGCCCTGCGTCCGCACGGTCTGATCTGGACCACGCCGGGCCTGCAAGGCGCCAGCCTCGATCACGCGATGTGGTTCCACCACCCGTTCGACTTCAACGACTGGACCCTGTTCGCCCAGGACAGCCCCAGCGCCTCGCAAGGCCGCGGCTTGGTGCGCGGCCAGATGTTCAGCAAGGACGGCAAGCTGCTGGCCTCGGTGGCGCAAGAGTGCCTGATGCGGGTGCGGAAGTAAGTCTCAGAGCGCCTCGACACGCGCCACGCCGGCGGCGGCGAGGCCGCGGATCAGCGCCGCGGCCTGCATGCCGTTGGTGAGGTCGCCGGCCAGCATCATGCGAACGGCCTCGGCGAGCGAGACCCAGAAGCTCTCGATACGCTCCCCAGGATCATCCTGGGGGTCGGCGACCCGGACGACATCGCGCGCCAGGATGATGTGGGTGCGGTTGGCGTGACTGGCGGCGTTGGCCCGGCTCTCGCCCACCAAGGTCAGGACGCCCGCGCAGCCGGCTTCTTCCAGCAGCTCGCGGCGTGCGGCCTCGACGGGATCGGTCTCGCCAGGGTCCATGTTGCCGGCCGGCAGTTCGACGGAGAAGTCGCCCATGCCGTGGCGGTACTGCCTGACCAGCAGCACGTTGTTCTCGGCGTCGAGCGCCACGACCTCAACCCAGTCGCGATATTCCAGCACGTAGTAGGGCGCGACCACCGCGCCTTCGTCGGTGACGCAGTCATCGGCGCGGACGCTGATCCAGCGATCCTTGTGGATGTGTCGCGAGGCGGTGACCCGCCACTTTCCGTCAGAGGTCACCACGCGCTCCTTCTAGTCCTCTTCGGAAGGACCTTCCTGCTCGCCCACCAAGGCGGGGGGATCGGCCAGGATCAGACCTTCGCCGATCTTGACCTCGGGGACCGCCGCCCGCGTGAACGGCAGATACCAGGTCGGACCGCCCAGGTCCGGCGCGATCTCGAGAATATCACCGGCGCCAAAGTTCTGGACGCTCTTCACGCGGCCCAAGAGGACGTCGGTCTGGATATGGCGGACGGCCAGGCCCACGAGATCGGTCAGGTAGAACTCGTCCTCGTCCGGCTCGGGCAAGGCCGACCGCGGGACGTAGAGGCGGAGACCGCGCAGGGCGTCGGCGGCTTCCTTGGTCTCGACACCCGGACAGCGGCAAACCACGCCGTCCTTGGTCTTGCGGGCCGAAGCGATGGTCAGGGCGGGCGAGCCGTCCTGGCGCTTCAGGCTCTTGAAGGCCGCGATGCTCATCGGGTCTTCGGTGTAGGTCGAGATCCGCACCTCGCCGCGCACGCCAAAGCCGCCGGCCACGCGGCCGACCAGGATCAGCGGATCGTCGGGCTTCTCAGCCATTTGGGCGGCCATGGTCCGGACAGAGTCGCGCCGCCGACCCGCAAGGATCGGCGGCGCTGGAACCCTTAGCCTTCGGCGGCTTCTTCAGCCGGAGCTTCGGCGGCCGGGGCTTCCTCGGCCGGAGCCGCGGCGGCTTCGGCGGCGGCGGCTTCAGCGGCGGCCTTGGCGTCGGCTTCGGCTTGCTTGCGCTCTTCTTCACGCTGAGCGCGTTCGGCCAGACGCTCTTGCGCCTTCTTGCCCGGGGCGCCCTTTTGCGGGTTGTTACCGGCGGTCCAGGTGGTCAGACCTTGGGCGGCCAGGAAGCGCGCGACGCGGTCAGTCGGTTGGGCGCCCTTCTTGAGCCATTCCTGGATCGACTCGACCTTCAGGGTGACGCGGTTGGCGTCGTCCTTCTTGAGGAGCGGGTTGTAGGTGCCGACCTTCTCGATGAAGCGGCCATCGCGCGGCGAGTGGCTGTCAGCGACGACGATCGAGTAGTACGGACGCTTCTTGGCGCCGCCACGGGCGAGACGGATCTTCAGCATTTGAGGTAGTCCTTGGTCTAAAGTTCTATTTCTTGAACGGGTTGAAGCCGGGCAGGCCCAGGCCGGAGAGAGGATTGGGCTTGGCGTCGCCGCCGCCCCCGAGACCCGGCAGGCCGGGCAGCCCCGAGAGGCCTTGGCCCCCCGCTGCATTGGGATCGGACGCCGGCATCTTGCCGCCGCCCAGGTTCTTGAGGCGCGCCATGTCGCCGCCGCCCATCATCTGGGCCATGCGGGCCAGGCCCTTGCCGCCGTCCTTGGACATGGCCTTGAACATGTCGGCCATCTGGCGGTGCTGCTTGAGCAGGCGATTGACCTCGGCCACGTCGACCCCGGCGCCGGCCGCGATGCGGCGCTTGCGTGAGGCGGCCAGGATGTCGGGCTTCTTGCGCTCTTCCTTGGTCATCGAGCTGATGATCGCCTGCTGGCGACGGAAGATGCTGTCGTCGATCCCGCTCTCCGAGATCTGCTTCTTGACCTTCTGGACGCCGGGCAGCAGGCCCATGATGCCCTCCATGCCGCCCAGCTTCTGCATCTGCTTCAGCTGCGCCGACAGGTCGTCGAGGTCGAACTTGCCCTTGGCCAGCTTCTTGGCCATGCGCTCGGCCTCGGCGTGGTCGAGGTCGGCCGCGGCCTTCTCGACCAGGGCCACGACGTCGCCCTGGCCCAGGATCCGGCCGGCGACGCGGCGGGCGTCGAACACGTCCAGCTGGTCGATCTTCTCGCCGGCGCCGAGGAACTTGATCGGCAGGCCGGTGACATGGCGCATCGATAGCGCAGCGCCGCCCCGGCCGTCGCCGTCGGCGCGCGTGAGGATCAGGCCGGTCAGCGGCAGGCGCTCGTGGAACGCCTTGGCCGTGCGCACGGCGTCCTGACCGGTCAAGCTGTCGGCGACAAGGATCGTTTCCGACGGATTGGCGATGCGGGCGACTTCCGCCGCCTCGTTCATCATCGCCTCGTCCAGCGTGGTGCGGCCGGCGGTGTCGAGGATCAGGACGTCGTAGCCGCCCAGCTTGGCCGCCGAGACGGCGCGCTTGGCGATGTCGACGGCGCTCTGGCCGGCGACGATCGGCAGGCTCTCGACCCCGACCTGCTGAGCCAGCAAAGCGAGCTGCTCCATGGCGGCCGGGCGGCGGGTGTCGAGCGAGGCGACCAGCACCTTCTTGCGCTCGGTCTTGGACAGGCGCAGGGCCAGCTTGCCGGTCGTCGTCGTCTTGCCCGAGCCCTGCAGGCCGGCCATCAGGATGATGCTGGGCGGGTTCAGCGCCAGGTTCAGGCCGGTCGGAACGTCGCCGCCCAGCATGTCCACGAGGCCGTCATAGACGATCTTGACCACCTGGTCGGCCGGCTTGACCGAGCGGATGACCGCCTCGCCCGACGCCAGTTCCTTGGCCTTGCTGATGAAGTCCTTGACGACCGGCAGGGCGACGTCGGCCTCGAGCAGGGCGACGCGCACCTCGCGCAGCGCCTCGTCGATGTCCTTTTCGGACAGCACGCCGCGACCGCCGAGGCGTTCGAAGACGCCGGAAAGTCGCTCTGTAAGGCCGTCGAACATGTCGAACCCTGTTGAAACTCAAAGCTCCAAACGCCATCAGCCCCCGTGGACGATCACGTCGACGGGGGTCCTCGCCGTCCTCGTCCGGATGGATCCTGGGCTACCAGGCCGGGGTCGTGACGGTGGAGGCGCTGCTGATAAAGCGCCGGAAGCCGGGGCTTATGGCTGAAAAAGGTCACGGAGTCAAAGCGTCCCTCCATCCGACTTTCCCGGCGAATGCCGGGACCCAGATCCCAAGGCGCTTGGGCTGATTGGAAGAATGCTGAGTCCTAGGAACCCGCCCCAGCACTCCTCCATCTGGACCCCGGCATTCGCCGGGGAGGTCGGGCTGGAGGAAGGATCAGGCCATCCCCAGGAAGTCGCGCTTGCCGACCTCGACGCCGTTGTGGCGCAGGATCGCGTAGGCGGTCGTGAGGTGGAAGAAGAAGTTCGGCTGGGCCTGCCCCTGGACATAGGCCAGGCCCTTGACCACGCTGGTCTCGCCGCGGCGGGTTAGGGTGATGTCGCGATCCTCGGCGCCCTCGAACGCCGCAGGATCCAGCCCGTCGACATAGGCGATGGCGCGGTCGATGCGGGCGATCAGTTCGGCGAAGCTGGTTTCGACGTCGTCCCAGGCTGGAACCTCTTCGCCGGCCAGGCGCGCGCAGCAGCCCTTGGCGAAGTCGGTGGCGATCTGCACCTGGCGGATCAGCGGGAACATGTCGGGATAGAGCCGCGCCTTAAGCAGCGCGTCCGGATCCCAGCCCTTGGCCTCGACGTGGGCGGCGGCTTTGGTCAGCACGCCTTTCAGGCCCTTCAGCCCCTGGGTGAACACGGGAACGCTGGCCTGGTGGATCGAGATCGACATCGAAAGCTCCGCTTGGACGATGCGCCTAGATAGGGCGCTTCTCAGGGGAACGGGAGACAGTGCAGGCGGGTTTTAGCCCTCGAATTTCAACCGACGAGGTCTCCCATGAAAGTCAGCGACGCCATGACCAGCCAGGTCTCGATCGCCCGCCCCACCGACACGATCCGCCAGGTCGCCGAGACCATGGCCAAGGTCGACAGCGGCGTCGTGCCGGTGGTCGAGGACGGCAAGGTCGTCGGCCTGGTCACCGACCGCGACATCGTCCTGCGCGTGGTCGCCGAGGGCCGCAGCTTCGACAGCGCCGTCTCGGACGTGATGTCCGACGGCGAGGTGCTGAGCGTGAAGGAGGACGACATCCTGGCCGACGCCACGGCCAAGATGGCCAACCATCAGGTCCGCCGTCTGGTCGTCCTGAACGACGCCGGCGATCTGAGCGGCATCCTCTCGCTGGGCGACGTGGCCAAGGACTACGGCGCCAAGCAGGTCGGCAAGACGCTGGAGGAGATCTCCCAGGAGCCGGGCGACGCGGCGCACTAGGGAAAGAAAAAGGGCGGCCCCTCAAGGAGCCGCCCTTCGTCAGTCTTGGATCGAAAGTCGCTTACTTCAGCGAGCCGTCGATGACCTTGCAGGCTTCCATCAGGCCCTTCACCGACTCGACGGACTTGGCGAACATCGCCTTCTCGTCGTCGTTGGTTTCGAACTCGACGATCTTCTCGGCGCCGCCGGCGCCGATCACCACCGGAACGCCCACATAGAGGTCGTTCAGGCCGTACTGGCCGGTCAGGTAGGTGGCGCAGGGCAGGACGCGCTTCTTGTCCTTCAGGTACGAGGTGGCCATGGCGATGGCGCTCTCGGCGGGGGCGTAGAAGGCCGAGCCGGTCTTCAGCAGAGCGACGATCTCGCCGCCGCCCTTGCGGGTGCGCTCGACGATGGCGTCCAGCTTTTCCTGGGTCAGCCAGCCTTGCTTGACCAGTTCGGGCAGCGGCAGGCCGCCGACGGTCGAGTGACGGACCATCGGGACCATGTCGTCGCCGTGGCCGCCCAGGGTCCAGGCGTGGATGTCTTCGACCGAGACGCCGGTGGCTTCGGCCAGGAAGTAGGCGAAGCGCGCCGAGTCGAGGACGCCGGCCATGCCGATGACCTTTTCCTTCGGCAGGCCCGAGAACTGCTGCAGCGCCCAGACCATCGCGTCGAGCGGGTTGGTGATGCAGATGACGAAGGCGTTCGGGGCGTGGGCCTTGATGCCTTCGCCGACGGCCTTCATGACCTTCAGGTTGATGCCCAGCAGGTCGTCGCGGCTCATGCCCGGCTTGCGCGGCACGCCGGCGGTCACGATGCAGACGTCGGCGCCGGCGATGTCGGCGTAGTCGTTGGCGCCCTTCAGGGCGACGTCCTTGCCGAACACGGCCGAGGCTTCGGCGATGTCCAGCGCCTTACCCTGCGGGGTGCCTTCGGCGATGTCGAACAGGATCACGTCGCCCAGCTCTTCGCGAGCGGCGATGTGGGCCAGGGTGCCGCCGATCATGCCGGCGCCGATAAGGGCGATCTTCGCGCGAGCCATGGGGTCTCCATCAAGGCTGTGGACAGTGAAATCTCGGGGCGCGGTCTAGACCTGTCGGAGCCCGGCCTCAAGCCCCCTTTCCCGTTTCGCTGCACTGCGGCAAAGATGAGGAAACAACGATAAGCAGCGCAGGGGATGAAAGCCGTGGCCAGCAAGACCGATCCGGGCAATTTCTTCGAGGACTTCAAGCTGGGCCAGAAGCTGGTCCACGCCACGCCTCGCACGGTCACGGCCGGGGACGTGGCGCTCTATACGGCGCTCTACGGAACCCGTTTTGCGTTGTTTTCGTCCGAGGCCTTCGCCAAGGCCTGCGGCTTTCGACACGCCGCGGTCGACCCGCTGATCGCCTTCCACATCGTGTTCGGCAAGACCGTGCCCGACATCAGCCTGAACGCCGTCGCCAATCTTGGCTACGCGGAGGGTCGGTTCCACAAGCTGATCACCGACGGCATGACCCTCAGCGCCGAGTCCGAGGTGATCGGCCTGAAGGAGAACTCCAATCGCAAGACCGGCGTGGTCTATGTGCGCACCACCGGGATGGACGAGTTCGGCGAGACGGTCCTGAGCTACGTCCGCTGGGTCATGGTGCGAAAGCGCGATCCCGACGCCGAGGTCGGCGAGCAGCATGTGCCGGAGCTGGCCGCCGTCGTGCCCGCCGAGCGGCTGATCGTTCCGCCCGGCCTCGACTTTTCGCGCTACGACTGGGCCCTGGCCGGCGCGCCGCACGCCTTCGAGGACTACGAGATCGGCGAGAAGATCGACCATGTCGACGGTATGGCGGTCGAGGAAGCCGAGCACCAGATGGCCACGCGCCTGTGGCAGAACACCGCCAAGGTCCATTTCAACCAGTTCGAGCGCGCCAAGGACCCCTCCGGCCGCCGCCTGGTCTATGGCGGGGTGGTGATCTCGACCGCCAAGGCGCTGTCGTTCAACGGGCTGCAGAACGCCGGCCTGATCCTGGCGATCAACGGCGGCCGGCATGTCGCGCCCTTCTTCGCCGGCGGCACGGTGTTCGCCTGGAGCCAAGTGCTGGACAAGGCCGACCTCGGCGCGGTCGGCGCCCTGCGCCTGCGGCTGGTGGCGACCATGGACGCGCCGTGCGCGGAATTCCCGGACAAGAACGGCGAAGGCGTCTACCACTCCGGCGTGATCCTCGACTTCGACTACTGGGCGGCGGTTCCCAAGCGTGGCTGACTTCATTCTCGACCCGGCCTTCGTGGCGACCTCGCACCTGGTCGCCGATCTGCCCCTGTGCGAGGTCCGCCTGCAGGACGACGTCCGCTATCCGTGGCTGGTGCTGATTCCGCGCCAGCCCGGCCTGACCGAGATCGAGCAGCTGGATGTCGGCCACCGCTTGCAGCTGATGGAGGAGATCGTCCTGGCCGGCGCCGCGGTCCGGGCGATCGGCGCGGCCCTGGGCCTGGCCGTCGATAAGCTCAATGTCGGGGCTCTGGGCAATGTCACCGCCCAGCTGCACGTCCATGTCGTTGGCCGCCGGCGCGACGACCCGGCCTGGCCGGGCCCCGTCTGGGGCCACAGCCCGGCCGTCCCCTATGGCCAGGACGCCCTGGACGCGGCGATCACCGCCGCCGAGGAAGTGCTGGAAAACTAGGACCGCGCGCGGCGGGCCGAAAGTTGGCCCTCGGCGGAGACGACGCGAAGACGAGGTCATGGGCCGCCCGCCCTCCCGTATAAAGGCGCGCTCCGCCGGCTTCACGCGGCGGGCCGCTGAAGGGATGGAAAGGGACGCGGAGCGCCGGACATCCGTCCGGAGTGTGAGTAGTGAATACCGTTTCGACGAAGCCAGACGCTCCGCGTGATCGTTATCCGGTGAGCCCTCGACGCGCGGGGTTTTAACCCGCTTCC
>NZ_QFQZ01000013.1 GCF_003243465.1 Caulobacter segnis | reverse complement strand
GACCTTGGCGACCTCGTCGAAGTCGGCCTTGACCTGCTGCAGCAGCTTCATGCCGAGTTCCGGGTGAGCCATTTCGCGGCCGCGGAAGCGCAGGGTCACCTTGACCTTGTCGCCTTCCTCGAAGAAGCGGAACATCGACTTGGCTTTGACGTCGTAGTCGTGCTTGTCGATGTTCGGGCGGAGCTTGATTTCCTTGAGCTCGACGACCTTTTGCCGCTTGCGCGCCTCGTTCTTCTTCTTCTGCTCCTGGAACTTGAACTTGCCGTAGTCCAGGATCTTGCAGACGGGAGGATTGGCGTTCGGAACGATTTCCACCAGGTCCAGCCCAGCCTCCTCGGCCGCTTCGAGGGCGGCGGACGTCGGCATCTCGCCTTGCTTCTCGCCGTTTTGGTCGATCAGCAGGACGCGGGGAACGCGGATTTCATCGTTGATACGCGGCCCATCCTTGACGGGCGGCGTTTGCATAGGACGGCGAATAGGGGCGGCTCCGAGGCAGTTGATAGGGTAGGGCTAAACGCATGCGCGCCGCGCTGGGCGCGCCGCGAGAAACTGATATATGACGCGGCGGCCGCGCTCTATCAAGCGAAGGCGGTTAAAGAGACGTCGCCTGACCGCGTTTTTTCGGCGGCCAAGTTCTTTCCGATCCTGCGGAGTTCATCGGGCTGGGTAAAAAACACTCTAACTAGAAATTTCGGGGCATTTTTCGACCCCGTGCCGTTTCGCAATTGCCAGAAAATGCTCTAGATGGCGGATAGGGGGAAACGGCGAGGCGGGGATGCGTGTCATCCTGACGAAGACCCCTGGCTGATCTCCATGAATCCGCATCGCCACACCGCCCTGGAGGATGTCCATGCCCTCCTGATCGGCTCCAGTTTCATCGCTGTCGGACTGACGCTGCTGAAGGCCGCCGGCCTCGTCACGGGCGGCGTCGCCGGCGTGGCTCTGATCGTCTCTTACCTAAGCGGCTGGCCGGTGGGGGTGGTGTTCTTCGTGTTGAACCTGCCGTTCTACATCCTGGCCCAGCGCACCCTGGGCTGGGTGTTCACGCTCAAGACCCTGGCCACCAACCTGCTGCTGGCGGGCTTTGCCTGGGCCATGCCGCACTGGCTGAAGGTGACGGGCGTCGATCCCGTCTTCGCGGCGATCTTCGGCGGCACGATCATCGGCATGGGCATTCTGGCCTTGGCGCGGCACCGCTCCAGCGTCGGCGGGATCGGGGTGCTGGCGCTCTATCTGCAGGAGCGACGCGGGATCAGCGCCGGCAAGGTGCAGATGGCGGCCGACTGCGTGATCGTCGGCGCGGGCTTCTTCGCGATCAGCTTCGACAAGCTGCTGCTGTCGATCGCCAGCGCCGTGGCGCTGAGCGCGGTGATCATCGCCAACCACAAGCCGGGGCGTTACGCCGGATACTAAGGGGCGGGTGTCAGCGCGTCGTCAGCGCCATGGCCGCGCTAGCCACCGTGCTGACCGGCAGGGCCTGCAGGTCCGGCGAGCGGATCACCGTCACGTGGCCGCGCGGCGCGCAAAGGTCGGGGTCCGAAGCGTCCGAGAACAGGGCGATGGTCGGTGCGCCGGCGGCGGCCAGCAGGTGGGTCGGACCGGTGTCGTTGCCTACGGCCAAGGCTGCCTTGGCCCCCAGCACGGCGAGTTGGGCGAAGTCGGTGCGGCCGGTCAGGTCGCGGGTTCCGGCGGCGGCCTTCTGGATCTGCCGCGCCATGGCGCTCTCCTGCGGTCCGCCGATGACGACGATGTCGAAGCCCCGCGCCTTAAGCAGCGACGCCAGCTGGCCATAGAACTCGACAGGCCAGCGCTTCTCGGGGCGATGGGCCGAGCCGCCGGGCACCAGCAGCACGTAGGGTTTGGGCTTGGCCGCGCCGGCGACCGGGGCCTGCTCCTTCTGCCGCTTCAGGATCCACGACAGGTCCGGCGCGGGGGCGCTGCCCGGTTCGGTGGGGGCGTCGGGCCAGATGCCGGCGGCCTTCAGCTGATCGGCCTGCCGCTCCAGCGTATGCATCCGCAGCCGGGCCTTGCCCTTCTGGGGCAGGGCGCAGCCGAAGGCGATGCCGTTCCACTGCGGCGGGAACGGGCGGAGCAGCTGGAAGTACCAGTTGGTGCGGCTGTTGGTTTGCAGGTCGTAGACCCGATCGTAGCCCGCCCTGCGGATCCGGTTGATCATCGCCAGGGTCTGGCTAAGATCGCCAGGACGCCCGTCCGTCTCGACCGTATTGAAATAGGGGCTGAGCTTGGCCAGCGCCTCGAAAGGCGGCGTGGTCAACAGGGTGATCTTGGCCCTGGGATGCGCCTCGCGAATCTTCTTCATCGCCGCGAGCGCCAGGACGAAGTCGCCAAGCGCGCCCAGCTTGATGACCAGGACCTTCTTGATCTCCTTGCTCAAGACTCGCGCTCCGTGTCGCGGGCCCGCAGGACGCGAGCGTAGACCTCGAGCGTGGCTTCGCACATCGCGTCCACGGAGTACAACCGCCGCGCTCGCGCCCGCGCGGCCTGGCCCATGGCCTGGCGTCGCGCGGCTCCCGCCTCGCAGGCGTCTTGAAGCGCCTTGGCCCAGGCCTCGGCGTCGCCGGGCTTCACCAGCCATCCGGTTTCGCCAGGGACGACCGTCTCGCGCGTCGCGCCGTGATCGGCGGCCATGACCGGACGGCCCATGACCTGGGGCTCGACGGCCGTGCGGCCGAAGGCTTCCGGTTCCAGCGACGGCGCGATGGCCAGATCGGCCAGAATGTAGGCGGCCGGCATGTCGTCGCAGTGGCCGACCAACTTCACCCGATCACCCAGGGCCGCGGCCTCGATCGCGGCGAGGAGTTCGGCCCGGTAACCCTTGCGGCCCTGGTCGTCGCCGGCCAGCAGCAGCAGGATCTGGTCGTCGCCGCGCGCCTTCAGCAAGGCCATGGCCTCGATCAGCAGGCCCTGGCCCTTCCAGCGGGTCAGGCGGCCGGCCAGCAGCACCTTCAGGCGCCGCTCGTCCGCAGCGACGCCCCACGCATCGGCCAGCGCCTTCACGCGCTCACAGCCGACCATGCCGGGCTCGAAGCGGGACAAGTCGACGCCGCGCGGGATGGCGACCACCTTCTCCGGCGGGATGCCGTGCTCCTGGATCACGTGCTGGCGCGTGTACTCGGAATTGGCGATGACAAGGTCGCCCTTGGTCATCACAGCGTTGTACCAACGCTTGAGATTGGACTTGGCGTTGTAGACGCCGTGATAGGTCGCCACGAAGGGGGTCTTGGTGGCGTGGGCCGCCCACAGGGCGCTGAAGGCCGGCGCGCGCGAGCGGGCGTGGACCAGGCTGACCTTCTCGCGTCGGATCAGGTCGATCAGCCGCGCTGCGTTGCCCAGCATGACGAGCGGGTTCTTCGACTGGGCCGGCATATGGGCGAGGCGGCCGCCGTCAGCGGTCAGGCGCGCGGCCATCCGCCCGCCCCTGGTCGCGACCAGGGCCTTGCCGCCTTGCGCCACCACCGCGTGGGCGACATCAATCGTGGTCTGTTCGGCGCCGCCGGTTTCCAGCTCCGGCGTCACTTGCAGCAGGGTGAAATCGGGAGGTAGGTCGGGCACACGACTCTCGCGAGGACAACGCGGGCTTAAGTAGCGAAAGGATCAAGGCGACGCCATGACCGAATCCCCAGGCGCCCTAACGCGCGAAGACGGCTCTCGCCTCGCTTTCCGGCGTATTTCGGGGGAGGGCGCGACGGTGGTCTGGCTGGGCGGCTTTCACTCCGACATGACCGGGACCAAGGCGCAGGTGCTGGCAGAACAGGCCCAGGCGACCGGCGGATCCTATGTCCGGTTCGACTATTTCGGCCACGGCGCGTCTGATGGCGCGTTCAAGGACGGTACGATCAGCCGGTGGCGCGCCGATGCGCTCGCGGTGATCGACGAGTTGACGGACGGACCGCTGGTCCTGGTCGGCTCGTCCATGGGGGGCTGGCTGGCGTGCCTGGCCGCCATCGCCCGGCCCGAGCGCGTGAAGGCGATGGTTCTGATCGCCCCCGCGCCGGACTTCACCGAAAAGTTGATGGCGCCGGAGCTCTCCGAGGAGGCCAAGGTCGCGATCGCCCAAGATGGTTTTTGGATTCGGCCCTCGGAATACGACGACGGCGGCTATCCGATCACGCGGGAGCTGCTGGAGGACGGAGCGCGGTGGTCGATCCTGCCGGGGCCTGTGCCGATCAACGTCCCGGTGCGTGTTCTCCAGGGCGGCGCCGACCCGGACGTGCCGTGGACCCACGCGCTGGAACTGGCCAACGCCCTGACCAGCGACGATGTCGTCTTCACCCTGGTCAAGGACGGCGACCACCGGCTCTCGCGGCCCAAGGACTTGGAGCGCCTGGTCGCCGCCGTGGCCGAGGCCAAGGGCTTGGCCGAGCCGGAGGAGGGCGATCTGGTCAGCCGTCGCCTGGCTCGCGCGGCGCGGCTGCGCAATGCGGCGGGGCTGGAGGCGGTGGGAATCACGCCGCGCGCGCCCGTTATCGACGACGAGTGAGCGCCTAGCTGCCCGCCTTTAGGATCGCCGCTAGCCCCTCGCGATAGGTTGGGTACGTGGGCCGCCAGCCCAGTTCGGCCTTGGCGCGGGCGTTCGAGACGCGCTTGTTCTCGGCGTAGAAGCGGCGCGTGGCGGGCGAAAGGCCCAGTTCGTTGAACGGCAGGTCGGGCGGGACCGGGACTCCCAATAGCTTCGCGGCGTGCTCCATAACGTCCTGCGGCGGCGCCGGCTCGTCGTCGACGAGGTTGTAGACTCCGCCCGCCCGGGGCCTGTCCAGCGACGCCAGCAGGCCCGTGACGATATCGTCGACATGGATCCGGCTGAACACCTGGCCTGGCTTGACGATCCGGCGGCCTTCGCCGGCCCGCAAGCGGTCCAGGGCGCTGCGTCCTGGGCCATAGATGCCGGGCAGGCGGAATACTGTGACGGTCAGGCCCATGCCGCGCCCGACCTCCTGCCAGTCGCGTTCGGCGCCGACACGGCGCGCGCCTTCCACGGATTGCGCCTTCAGCGGCGAGCTCTCGAACACCCAGCGGCCGTCGAAGTCGCCATAGACCCCAGTGGTCGACAGATAGCCGATCCAGTCCGGATAGGCCTCCGCCTGAGCGAGGGCGGGGACCAGCGATTCGAGCGCCGGGCAGCCCTCCGGTCCTGGAGGCGCGGTCACGAGGATCGCGTTCACCCCGGCCAAGGCCCGCGCCATGGCGTCGCGGTCCGCCGGCTCGACCGCCGTCACGCCTTGGCGCCGCAGAGCCTCGGCCTGCTCGGGCGTTCGCGCGCTGGCGGCGACCTCCCAGCCGCGCGCCTGCAAGGCCTTGCCGAAAGCGGCCCCGACATAGCCCAGGCCGAACACGAATAGACGCAACGCTGGCACTCCGCCCCCGAAGAACGCCGGGCGACAACCCGGCGGAAACCCGGTCAGATCAAGCCGTCGAAAAAAGCCGCTCCGCAACCCCTCAAAGGGCGCTTGCAAACCGCGAAGCGCTCTGCCATAAGCCGCCTCCTCGTCGCGGGGCGCTTCACCAAGCCCCTCCGATGCGGGCGTAGCTCAGTGGTAGAGCGCCACCTTGCCAAGGTGGATGTCGAGAGTTCGAATCTCTTCGCCCGCTCCATTCTCGGTTCTTCCCGATATTGGACAATCAGACCGTCGTCGCGGCGGTCATTCGCGTGTCGCGAGGCGAGCGCCGTTCGCCTAATCTGCGGCGCATGACTCGCATCGCCCCTTGGCGCGCCGCCCTGGTCGGCGTCTGTCTCGCCGCCATGACCGCGACGTCGGCGTGGGCCGGTCCTTCTGGAACCCTGACGCGCCTGGTTACCCGGTTCGAGGCGCTGGGCGGCGGCGACCAGGACGACGACTCCGGAGGCGCCGCGGAGGGCCGCTGGCGTCTGCCCGATGTCACCCGCACGGCGGACGCTGCGCGCCTGGCCAAGCTGAAGGCGATCGAGGCCGAGCTGACCGCGATGGGCGAGGCTGGACTGTCGAGCCAGGAGACGCTGACGCGCGAGCTTCTCCTCTGGACCGTCAAAGACCGTATCGAGGCCGCCGGCTTCGACGAGTCGCGCATGCCGTTCAGCAGCGACGGCGGCTTCGACGTGATGATGCTCTATCGCGCGAGCGGGCTGCGGCTGAAGGACGAGGCCGAAGCCCGCCGCTGGATCGCGCTGCTGACCCGCATGCCCGACTGGTACGCGGTCAACATCGATAACGCCCGCCGTGGGGTGAGGGCGGGCTTCGTCCAGGCGGTCCCGACGGCTCAGGCCGTGCTGGAGCGCGCCCAGCGCATCGCCGCCACGCCGCTGGCCGACGATCCTCTTCTGGCCCCGTTACGCGCCCTGCCGGCGAGCGTCCCCGAGGCGAGGCGCGCAGCGCTGATCGCCGAGGGCGAGACCGTCGTGACGGCCAAGGTCGCTCCGGCCCGCGCCGGCTTCGCCAGGTTCATGGCCGATGAGTACGTCCCCCACGCCGCCAGCAGCCTGGCCGCCTCGGACCTGCCGGACGGCAAGCGGTACTACGCCTTCCTCGCGCGGCGGCACACGACCACCGCCCTTACGCCGGACCAGATCCACGATATCGGTCAGGCCGAAGTGGCCCGCATCCGCGCGCGCATGCAGGAGGCCATGAAGGCCGCGGGCTTCCAGGGCGACCTTCCAGCCTTCATCGCCATGCTGCGCCAGGATCCGCGCTTCTACGCCACAAGCCGCCAGCAACTGCTGGAAAAGGCCAGCGAGATCGCCAAGCGCGCCGACGACCAGCTGCCGGCCCATTTCGGCGTCCTGCCGCGCCTGACCTACGGCGTGCGGCCCGTGCCGGCCAGCATCGAGAAGGGCTACACCACGGGCCGCTACTTCGGCGGCGATCCCAAGGTCGGCCGCGCCGGGGGGCTGATGATCAACACCTCGGAATTGGACCAGCGGCCTTTGTATGAATTGCCCGCCCTGGTGCTGCACGAAGGCGCGCCGGGGCACCACATCCAGACGTCGCTGGCGCAGGAGCAGACCGGGGCGCCGGACTTCCGCAAGAGCCTCTACTTCACTGCTTTCGGCGAGGGCTGGGGCCTTTATTCGGAATGGCTGGGCGAAGAGATGGGGATCTATCGCGATCCCTATGAGCTATTCGGCCGGCTATCCTACGAGATGTGGCGCGCCTGCCGACTGGTGGCCGACACCGGCATCCACTGGAAGCACTGGAGCCTGGACCAGGCCCGCGCCTGCTTCACCGACAACACCGCGCTGTCGCCGGTGAACATCGAGGTCGAGCTGAAGCGCTATATCTCCTGGCCCGGCCAGGCGCTGGCTTACAAGGTCGGCGAGCTGAAGATCCTGGAACTGCGTCGCCGCGCCGAGCAGGCCTTGGGGGCGCGTTTCGACGAACGCGCTTTCCACGAGGCCGTGCTGCTGGACGGCTCCCTGCCGCTCGCGGTGCTGGAGCGGCGCATCGACGCCTGGATCGCCGAGCGCCGCAGGTGACGAACGCGACGCCGGCGGGTTTCGCCGTCCCGGAGCTGGCTGACGATCCTCCAGGTCGGCGCTATCCTCGCATCGCGCGGCATGTAGGCCGCTCTGATTCCAAGCGTTTGTTCTCCTGTGATCGCACCGCCAGACACCCTTGAAGCCAATCGTTTGCAAGCCGCGCTGACGCGTCGGTTTCTTCTGCCCGTTCTTCCGGACCTGGAGGCGCTGTTTCTGGCGATGAGGGCTGAGACGGATCGTGAGATCGCGTCGAACGCCTTAGCGCGCCGAGGCAAGCCCTACCCCTATGGCTACTGCCTGGAGATCGCGCAGGATGTCGTAAAGAAGCTTCGCGTCCGCAACGCCGGGGCGCGCAGCCCGGCGGGCCGAGCCCTTGGCGCCTTTCTCAAGCATGGCGGCGTCGGGACCGTGGTTTGGGGCGTGCTACGCGGCCGCTACTTCCAGAACGCGATCCAGCTGGGCTCGCTGTATGTCGATGTCGCCAATGACAGCGTCGATCCGCTGAAGCCCAAGGTCGAAATCATGCCCATGGCCGAGTCCGGCCTGGAGCAGGTGCGAGACGTCGCTCATTTCGCCGAGTTCGCAAACCTGTACTGGGGCGTGCAGTGCTACGCCAATACCGCCTTGCCCGCCCTGGCCCCCCTATTCCCGCTGATCAACGTGGATCCCAGCGGACTTGTGCTCCTTGCGTCCAAGGGGGCCTATATGGGGCGGCTGCTGGCGTCCGACGGGTTCCAGAAGTCCGAAAGCTGGCTCAGCACGGCGCCCGAGCCGCCCCCTGAAGTCGTTCGCGAGCTCCGCAAGCACTGTCCCCAGGATATTCTGGACGCCAACCCGGTGGCGACCCGGGAGGCCAGTGTCGAGGCCTGTCGCGTGCTGCGGAGGAGGACCGCCTCGCTCGACCAGGCCTGGATCAAACGGATGAACGCGACGTTCGACCGCGTCCCTGAGATTCGGCTCCTCCGAAAGGCCCCGGCGCCGGCGTGACGCGCACGAACGCCCGTGCTTTTACGGGTGTTCGTGGGGTATCATGCAAATGAAATCAGATATTTAAGTCACGTCGCAATGAGCTTATAGGAATATCTTCCTCTTCGTGGGAAAATAAACCTATAGTGGCGCCATCCGACCTGCTCGCGGTCGGGAGGAGAGAGCGCCATGCTGGTTCATGCCCTTGAGGATATCTGGGTGATCACGCCCGATCCTCGACGCGACCGCCTGATGGTCGGTTTCGTCACCCAACTCGTGTCCCTGGCCACCGGGATCCCGGCCGCCGAGATCAATACGGCCCGCCGCACGACCAACGCCGCCATCCGCGCGCGGCATCTGGCCATCTATCTGACCCACATCACCTTCCACTGGCCGCTGCACCGGGTGGCCTACGCGTTCGGCCGAGACCGCACCACCTGCGGTCACGCCTGCCGCAAGATCGAGGACATGCGCGAGAACGCCGAGTTCGATCGCAGGCTAGCCGAGCTGGAGGCCTGCCTCCGCCAGGCGCCCGCCCATGCGGAGGCGCTGCCGCTATGAGCCAGGCGTTCGACAGGGAGCTCGAGGCGCGACGCTACGCCGAGCGCGCCATGCGCCTGCTGGCCCGTCCGGGCGCGGTGGTGGCGCCGGAGGGCGGCGGCTACGGCGTTCGACTGGGCGCCAACCGCCGACGGCGCGTGATGCTGACGCTGGACGAGGCCGCCTTCCAGGTCCTGGCGCGCGAAGCGACTCTGAAGGTCCGTCCGCAAGGCGGCTGGACCATGGTCTCGCGGCCAGCGCCGGACGCGCCGCCGCCCGGCCGTCCGGGCGTGATCGAGGCCGAGGTTCCCTCGCCCGACTCGTCCAAGCCGGTGCGCCGCAATCTGGGCGAGTCGCCGATCGCCTGGCTGGCCCGCCGACGCGACCGCGATGGACAACCGTGGCTGACGCCGATCGAGGCCGCCGCTGGCGAGCGATTGCGGGAAGAGTACGAGCGTTTGGGGGCCCAGGGACGGCTGACCATGCGCTGGGACGCCGGGCGCGTCGATGGCGGGATGCCAGGTCTGGCGCCGGCGGAACGCGACCACGCCGCCCGCCAGAGGATCGCTCGCGCCCTTGAGGCGGTCGGGCCCGGCCTGCGCGAGATCTTGGAGCGGATCTGCCTGATGGGCTCGGCCCTGGAGGCGGCCGAGTCGGCGCTGAAGCTGCCGCGCCGGACGGGCAAGACGGTGCTGAAGCTCGCCTTGCAGCGCCTGGCGCGGCACTATCGGATGGTCTGAGGATCTAGCGGTTGCCGCCGGCGACCGCGATCACCTCGCCGGTGATCCAGAAGCTCTCAGGCGAGGCCAGGAAGGTGGCGACCGACGCGATGTCCGAGGTCTGGCCCATCCGGCCCAACGCGGTGCCGGCCACGATCTGGGTCTCGAAGTCCGAGCCGATGATCCCGGCCGTATGGGTTCCTTCGGTCTCGACGGCCCCCGGCGCGATGGCGTTGACGCGGATCTTGCGCGGCCCCAGCTCCTTGGCCAGGACGCGGGTGATGGCGTCCACCGAGGCCTTTGTCGCCGTGTAGATCGAGAAGGCCGGGATCTCCAGGGTCACCGCCGAGGAGCTGATGTTGATGACGCTGCCGCCCTCGGGGCCAAAGCGCTTTGCCGCCTCCTGGGTGGCCAGCAACAGGCCCAAGACGTTGGTGTCGAACTGGCGGTTGAACTCGGCTTCGGTCACCGCCTCCAGCGGTGTGAAAGCGTAGACGCCAGCGTTGTTGACCAGGATGTCGAGGCTTCCGAACGCCGTCTGCGCGGTCTCAAACAGCCGGACGACTTCCTCGGACTTGGCGACCGAGCCCTGAACGGCGATCGCCTTGCCGCCGGCGGCGGTGATCTCGGCGACCACCTTTTCGGCCCCGACCTGGTCCGAGGCGTAGTTGACCGCCACCGCCGCGCCTTCGGCCGCCAGCGCCTTGGCGATCCCGGCCCCAATACCCTTCGACGCGCCGGTCACCACGGCGGTCTTGCCTGCGAGCTTGCTCATGATCTGTCTCTCCATCGCCTGAGCGGCGATCGGTTAGACATTTAGATAATCATCGAAGTGTTTCAATAAGGGGGGGCGGATTGGGGGGCGGGCCCTAAATCTCCCCCAACTGCGCGAGGTAAGCGTTCAGCACGTCCCGCTGCAGCACCAGGAAGGCGAACTTGCCCTGACGGCAGATGCGGATCAGGCCGGCGTTTTCCAGCTCCTTCATGTGGTGCGAAAAGGTGGCGGCGGTGACTTCGAGGTGCTGGGCGACGGCGCCGCAGGGCGTAGGCTCGCTGGCGGCTCCGATTTCCTTGAGGATCTGACGGCGGCGCGGTTCGGCCAGGGCCTTGGCGATCAGGTTCACCTGCCGCTCGTCCAGCACGAGGCGTTCGGCGGGGGCGGGGCGCGTCGCGTCTTCCATGGCGCTCATATGCGTTGGAGCGCGCCAGGAAGCAAATGGGCGGGCCCCTTCGGACCCGCCCGTCTCTAGTCGCTAGTGTTTCAACATGTGCTTGATGTCGCGCATCTGGTCGTGGCCGGACTTCACCGACGTCCAGGCGCGTTCGATCACGGCGCGGGTCTGGGGATCGACGTCGGCGTCCTGCATGGCCTTCTCGTACTTGGCCTTGATGTGGTCCTCGCCGGCCTCGACCTCGTTGACCACGGCCTCGTCGCCCTTGGTCATGGCGTCCTTCAGGTTCAGGAAGGCGCGGTGCGCGGCGGCCAGGATGGTGCCGTCGTCCTTGGGCTCGCCGCCGAGGCGACGAACTTCGTCCTGCAGCTCGGAAGCGATCGAGCGGCGCTCCTGGGCGCGGCGCTCGAACAGCTCCTTGTAGCGGCTGTTGTCGGCGTCCTTGGCGGCCTCGGCGTAGCCGTCGGCGCTGTCGATCGTGGTCTCGACCAGGCCGTTGACCAGCTTGATGTGATCTTCGTTGGTGTGCATCGAAGGGCTCCTCGCGTGGGGAAGGGGAGCCGGGTCAACGCGGAGCCAGGCCGAACGGTTCAGCCCGTCTTGGCGGGCAACTGCGCGCCGACGTGGTCGATGCCCAGAGCCTCGCAGTGCAGAGCCTGACGGTGGCGCTCGGCGGCCCGGGCCTTCTGGTCGTCCGTCCGCCGGTCGTGACAGGCCGGGCAGGAGACGCCCTCGACATAGAGCGGCGAGGCCTGCTTCTCCGGGCTGACCGGCATGCGGCAGCCCCGGCACAGCACATGGCTTCCCGGCGTCAGGCCATGGCCTACCGCCACCCGCTCGTCGAAAACGAAGCATTCGCCGCGCCAGAGGCTCTCGGGCTCGGGCACCTGCTCCAGATAGTCGAGGATGCCGCCCTTCAGGTGGAAGACCTGCTCGATCCCTTCGGCCTTCAGGAAGGCGGTCGACTTCTCGCAACGGATGCCGCCGGTGCAGTACATGGCGACCTTCAGCGGCGGCGCGTCAGGCGCGCGCGCGGCTTCGAGATCCTGACGGTATTGGCGGAACCAGGTGGGGAATTCCGAGAAGCTGGCCGTCTTGGGATCGACCGCGCCCTCGAACCGGCCGACGGCGACCTCATAGTCGTTGCGGGTGTCGATCACCACGACGTCGGGATCGCTGATCAGGGCGTTCCAGTCGGCGGGCGCGACGTAGGTTCCAGGATCGGTCGGGTCGAGATCGGGCTCGCCCAGGGTGACGATCTCTTTCTTCAGTCGGACCTTCATCCGGTAGAACGGCATGCGCTCGGCCCAGGCGGTCTTGGGCGTCAGGTCGGCGCAGCCGGGCAGGGCGCGGATGTGGGCCAGCACCGCCTCGATGGCGGCGTCCTCGCCGGCGATCGTGCCGTTGATCCCCTCGCGAGCCAGCAGCAGGGTGCCCTTGACGCCGAGCCCGCAGCACAGGGCGGCCAAAGGCCCCTGGATCGCGGCCGGGTCCTCGAACCGCGTGAAGCGATAGAGCGCGGCGACGCGGTAGTTAGCCACGGGCGCTCAGCGCCTCCTGGGCGTCGCGCTGAATGCGAGCGACCATCGACTTCAGGCCGTTGGAGCGCTGCGACGACAGGGCTCCGGACAGGCCCAGGCGATCGAGGGCCGCCTTGGCGTCGAAGGCGACAATATCGGCGGGCGATCGGCCCGAGTACAGGCGCAGCATGATCGCCACCAGGCCGCTGACGATGTGGGCGTCGCTGTCGCCTCGGAACTGCAGGGTTCCGTCGGCCTGCGGCTCGGTGACCAGCCATACCTGGCTGGCGCAGCCGCGCACCTTGTTCTCCTCCGAGCGCTCGGCGTCGGTGAGGGGGGCAAGCTCCTTGCCGAGCTCGATCACGTAGCGATAGCGCTCTTCCCAGTCGCCGAGCAGTTCGAACTCGTCGGCCAGTTCGTCGAGGGCGGCGTCGATGGGGTTGGTCATGGGCGGGCGTTTAGGCGCCTTCGCCCGCCCAAGGCAAGCGTGGCGTGGCGATCAGCCCGCTTCCAGGATCAGCCGGGCCAGGAAGCCCGCCCCGAGGCTGGAGGACAGCTTCAGCCGCCCGCCCATCGCCCGCGACAGCAGGTCGACGATTGGCAGGCCCAGGCCCACGCCTTCGTTGTTGCGAGTCAGCGGCGAGCCGCCCTGCTCGAACGGTTGCAGCAGGCGCGGCAGCTCGGCGCTGTCGACGCCCGGTCCCTGGTCGCGGATGGTGATCTCGACCTCGCCGCCGATCCGGCCGGCCGCGACGTGCACCACCCCGCCGGCGGGCGAGTGGGTCACAGCGTTCTGCAGCAGGTTCGACAGCATGGTGCGCAGGCCCCGGCTGTCGGCGATGACCAAGGGCAGAGCGCCCTGGCCGATGATGTGGATGATGACCTCGCGGCGCGCGATCTCGGGGCGCAGGCCCTCCATAACGTCTTCCAGGGCCTCGTCCAGGCTCTCGGGCGTCATCTTGATGTCGGTGACGTGGCCTTCCAGGCGCGCGATCTCGACGATCTGGTTGACCAGCTTCAGCAATTTGACGCCGCTGTCGTGCACGATCTGGGCGTACTCGCGGTACTGCGGCGAGCCCAGCGGGCCGTAGAGCTCGTGCGACAGGATTTCGGAAAAGCCGATCACGGCGTTCAGCGGGGTCCGCAGCTCATGGCTGACCATGCGCAGGAAGGAGCGCTTACGATCGTCCAGCGCCGCGCGGCGGCGCTCTTCCGCGGCCGTTCTGCGCTCGGTCGGCGCGTCTTCCGCCGGGGGCGCGATAAGCGATGCGTCCAGGTACGCCGGTTCAGCCATTACGAACTCCCGGACCTTCTGTCCGCACTGATCAGAGTGGACCATGACGCATGGCGCTTACGATTCCGTTTCCGTCCACAACGAAGTCCGCCGTTAACCTCGCTTAACGATTGTGCGCGCTTGGCCGGAACGCGCTGCTCGCGTTAGACTCCCTCAAGCGGCGACTCCCGCCGCAGTCGCAACCGGCCGGCCTTGGAACTCAAAGCGCGTCCAGAACCGATGAAGGGGCCCGCTCCGCCCGCGGGCTTCGACCCTGCGCTGGCTTGGCGCCTGGGATGGCTGGCCGCTGTCTGCCTGGCGGCCGCCGCGGCGCTGTTCGTGGCCGACGCCCGCGCCTGGCCGGTCTGGAGCGCCCTGGCCGCGGGCGCGATACCCGCCCTGGCCGCGCTGGTGGTCCGGCGCCCGGGCGAGCGCGCCGAGGCTTTTCTGCTCTGGCTTTGGGCGATCGGCGGGGCCGTCGCCGCGGGCCTGACCGGCGGCGTATCGGGCGCGATGGCCGCCTGGTGCCTGGCGCCGGTCGCCGCCGCCTCGACCATGGACCGGTCCAAGCGGCTGGCGGAAGGCGCCGCTCTGGCGCTGATCGGCGGCTGCGCCGCGGCCTTGGCTCAGCTCTCGGGCCTAGCCCCCGCCGCCCCGACCGGGCCGCTGGCCTTCCTCTTGGGTTTTCTGGCCTTGGTCACCACCGGTCTCGGCTTGGCCGCCGGTCTGCTGATCGGCCGCCGCCGCCAGGAGCTGCGCGAGGGCCGCGACGCCTTGGAGATCGGCGGGCTCGAAGCCGTTCTGGACGGTCTGCCGCACCTGGCCATCGCCATTCGAGGCCACGACGAGGTGATGACCGTGCGTGGCGCGGCGCCGCTGGGCGTCTCGACCGTGCAATTGCTGACCGGAAGCCTGGCCGCCGCCGCGGCCCCCGCCGATCGGCAGCGCCTGGCCGCCGCCATCGCCCAGGCCCATCGGGACGGGGCCGCCAGCCTTGATTTCGCGCCGGCGCTCAGTGTCGACCGCGTCCTTGCGCTGGACCTGCAGCGCGTGGCGCCCAGCCAGCTGGTGGGCCTGCTGCGCGACGTGACGGTGGAGCGCGACCGCGTGGCCGCCCTGGAGCAGGCGCGGGCCGACGCCGAGGCGCTGGCGTCCGGTCGCGCCCGCTTCCTGGCCAATATGAGTCACGAGCTGCGCACGCCGCTGAATGCGATCATGGGCTTCTCTGACATCATGCGCGCGCGGATGTTCGGTCCGCTGACCGACCGCTACGCCGAATACGCCGAGCTGATCCACGAAAGCGGCGGCCACCTGCTGGACCTGATCAACGACGTGCTGGACATGTCGAAGATCGAGGCCGAGCGGTTCGAGCTGCAGCGCGGCGTGTTCGACGCCCGCGAGGCGGTCCAGGCCGCCATGCGCCTGCTGCGCGTCCAGTCCGACACCGCCGGCGTCCAGCTGCGCGGCGTGCTGCCGGGCGGCGAGCTGGAGGTGGACGCCGATCGCCGGGCTCTCAAGCAGATCGTGCTGAACCTGGTCTCGAACGCCCTGAAGTTCACGCCGCGCGGCGGACAGGTGACGGTGACGCTGGACGGCTATGACGGCGTCCTCGAAATCGTGGTCGCCGACAGCGGCGTCGGGATCAGCCCCGAGGACCTGGAGCGCCTGGGGCGGCCTTACGAACAGGCGGGCGGCGCCGAGCAGCGCGCCGGCGGCACGGGCCTTGGCCTGTCGCTGGTCCGCGCCTTCGCCAAGCTGCACGGCGGCGAGATGGCGATCGAGAGCCGCCTGGGCGTCGGCACCACCGTTTCGGTGCGGTTGCCGGTGCTGCTGGCGGTCCTGCCGTCCAAGCCGGCGGAGCAGGAGGTCGTCCCCGAGGAGAAGCCGTCGCCGGTCAGCCTCGGCGACAATGTCATCGCCTTCGCGCCGCGCTGAGGACTGTCTCCGCGGTCAGTGCAGGAATGCGCGTCCGGCCGCGAAATCGCCCACCTCGACATAGGCCTTGCGGGTCGTCTCTTCGGCGCGGCCGGTGAAGGTGAATTCGATGGTCACCGCTTCGCGCGGATCCAGTTGCGAGATCGCCTCTGCGACCTTGGCCGGGAAGCGGAACGCCAGGCCGTTCTTGGCGCCGGTCGGCAGCAGGGATGGCGGCGCTTCCTCGCGCGTTTCGGCATTGAACACGAGGCTGGCGTTGCGCGGCGCGACCTTGCCGGTCAGGGCTGCGCCCGCGCGGTGGTCGATATAGGGACCGAGCGTGCGGCGCGTGTCGCGCATGATCACCCGCGCGGCGTAGGGACGCTGGCCGTTCTGGAAGGTGGCCACGGCCGTGACGGCCTTGTTGCTGCCGGCCAGGCCGAAGATCAGCCGGTCGCCGCCGAAGGCCGACATCTGCGAGAGCCGCCAGAACGGAATGGTCGCCGACGAGGCGCGATCGGCCTTCCATGATGCGACATCGCCCGGATAGGTCATGGTCTGCATCTGGGCGTAGCCGTCGAACGCAGCCCGGACGCGTGAGGCGGCCAGGGCGAGATCCTTTGAGCCGCAGGGCGCGGCGCCGGCCTTGGCGCGGGCCCGCTGCTCCAGGGCGGCGATCTGCGGCTCGGTGGCGCCCGAGCGCAGGGCGGCGCCGCGCGCCTGGGCGCGGGCCGCGTCCAGCGTCGCGGCGATCGCAGGCGAGAACAGGCGGCAGCGGGCGTGCGCCGCGCTCATCAAGGTGCGCTCATAGAGCTGGTCGGCCGCTTCAGCGGCCATCGGTCGACCCGGCGCGACAAGGCCCGCCAACAGCAGCACCGCCGCCATCCCCGCGTGAGCGAGACCTTTATGATGCTCTGCGGACGTCATTGGCCTATGGGTGAGACACTTCAAGGGCCGGTCTACGCCGGCTCAGGTTGCGGTTCGGTTAGCATGCTTCTTTCGACGGACATCTGGGTGGGCGCGCTGGTTCGGCGCGCGGAGCTCGGCGGCGCCTTCGCCACGGTGGCGCGCAAGGGCGACACGCGCGCCGGCGCGGTCCTGGTGAAGGTGGTCGACCGCCGCGCCGGAACCGCGCGGCTCTACAGCGAGGCTACTCGGGGTGACGGCGAGCGCTTTTGGATGCAGCCCGTCCGCTCCGTCTTCGAGCCTGACCTGGATGCTTATGCCGAGCGTGCGGCGCGGATCGACCCGGACGTCTGGCTGGTCGAGATCGAAGATCGTGAAGGCCGCCACTTCCTGACGGAGCCCGTCGAGCCCGACCCTCTCTGAAGGGCCCACTTGGCCTAAAGTCTGGGGATAAGGGACGGCGAAACGGGGGGCGGCGTCGGGTTAACCCTGAAGCTAAACGGGCTCGAAAGCCCAGATCGGGTATGGGTTCGGCCCAGAGTCGCTCAGCCAGTAACCCCCATGCTTTTTTTGATGAACGACGTCATCCTCAGCTTTGACCCCAGCGAACTGGCGCCGCCTGTCACGCGCGACCGGTTCGCTCGTCTGTCGCTGAATAGCGTGCTGGAGCTGGGCAAGGAGCTTTTCGCGCAGGAGCCGGTGCTGCAGCACAAGGATGTCGAGCGCGCCCAGCGCCTCGCCGCCCTGATCATCGCCAAGGCGCCCGAGATCAACGCCGCGCTCTTCGTCGCCCCCACGCGCGGATGCCCGGTCGAGGAGGTCCAGGCCCGATACGCTCAGCTCGGCGTCGAGGTCATGGGCACGCTGTTGCATCGCCAGAACGCCGGCTCGCTGACCAACGCCGAGGCCGACCGTCAGGTCTGGCAGCGCCTGGCCGCCTAGAACTTCACCAGGGTCATCAGCCAGCTGATCGTCACGGCCAAGCCGACCAGGCCGGCGATCGTGACGCCGAAGCACAGGGCGCTGCCGGCGGGATGCTGCCGGCCCTGGGAACGAGAATGGTCGAGCATAGCCATCGTTCGATTTCCTCCAGACACCCGACGATCTGAAGTCGTCGTTGGTGAAGTCGCAAGCATGACTCCAAACCCTTTATTCGAATAGGGGTATTTTGGCCGCCTGGTGAGCACATCGTAGGGCATGGCGCCGCAGCTGTGCCTGACCAGGTCTCGCACGGGGCGAGCGCTTCAACTCCAAGTGTCGTGAGCCGCGAGCGCTGTTCTGGGCCTTGATCCACTCAGCACGCCTCTGCGGACGGCGTTCGAGGCTAGGGCGCGTCCGTCAGGGCGTCGTCGGAAGGTGACAAAAACGGCCGATGGGGCTAGTCCCCGCCCATGAGCACTTCCCCCGCCGCTGAAGCCGCCCGTCGGCGCACCTTCGCCATCATCAGTCACCCCGACGCCGGCAAGACGACCTTGACCGAAAACCTGCTGCTGGCCGGCGGGGCGATCCGGGCCGCCGGCGCCGTGCGGGCGCGGGGCCAGACGCGGCGCACCCAGTCGGACTGGATGAAGATCGAGCGCGAGCGCGGCATCTCGGTCAGCGCCTCGGTGATGACGTTCGACCACGACGGCCTGATGTTCAACCTGCTGGACACCCCGGGCCACGAGGACTTCTCGGAAGACACCTACCGCACCCTGACCGCCGCCGATGCGGCGATCATGGTGCTAGACGCCGCCAAGGGTATCGAACCCCAGACCCTGAAGCTGTTCGAGGTCTGCCGCCTGCGCGACATCCCGATCATCACCTTCATCAACAAGATGGACCGCGAGGCTCAGGATCCGTTCGAGCTCTTGGACGAGGTTTCCTCGAAGCTGGCCCTGGATCCGGCGCCACTCTACTGGCCCGCCGGTTCGGGCGGGCGGTTCAAGGGCATGCTGGACCTGCGCAAGGACCAGTTCATCCCCTACGCCAAGAAGAGCTCCACCGACGAGGAGGGCCATCCCGACCCCGTCGCCTTCAAGGGCAATGCGGTGGTCCAGTACCTGGACCCCGAAGAGAAGGCCGAGCTGGAAGACAACGCCATGCTGGTCACCGAGGCCGGCAAGCCGTTCGACGTCCAGTCGTTCCTCGAGGGTCATATGACCCCGGTGTTCTTCGGCTCGGCACTGCGCCACTTCGGCGTCGCCGAACTGCTCGGCGGCATCGGCGCCTACGCCCCGCCGCCCAAGCCGATGCCGGCCACGAAGGGCGGGGCCGAGACCCATGTCGCGCCGGGCGACGGCGAAGTCTCGGGTTTCGTGTTCAAGGTCCAGGCGAACATGGACCCCAACCACCGCGACCGCATCGCCTTCCTGCGCCTGACCAGCGGCCGCTTCACCCGGGGCATGAAGCTGAAGGCCCAGAACACCGGCAAGGCCATGAGCGTCAACGCGCCGATCATGTTCTTCGCCTCCGACCGCGAGCTGGCCGAGGACGCCTTCGCCGGCGACGTCATTGGCATTCCCAATCATGGTGTCTTGCGGGTGGGCGACAGCCTGTCCGAAAGCGGGACGCTGCGCTTCGCGGGCCTGCCCAACTTCGCTCCGGAAATCCTGCGCCGCGTGCGGGTGAAGGATCCGCTGAAGGCCAAGCACTTGAAGAAGGCGCTGGAAGGCCTGGCCGAGGAGGGGGTTACCCAGCTGTTCCGTCCGATGATCGGCAGCGACTTCATCGTCGGCGCCGTCGGTCAGCTGCAGTTCGAGGTCATGGCCGACCGCCTGGCCAACGAGTACCAGCTGGAAGTGATCTTCGAAGCCAGCCCCTACGCTGAGGCCCGCTGGCTGGGCGGCGACCGCGCCGACGTCGAGGACTTCGTGAACAAGCACAAGTCGGCCATGGGGCAGGACATTGACGAGGCTCCGGTCTTCCTGGGCAAGTCGTCCTGGGAAATCGGCTACGTCGCCGAGCGCTATCCCAAGGTGCGCTTCGAGCGGACCAAGGAGCGGGCGTAGTACACGGTCATCCCGGCCAAGCGCGAAGCGCGCCGAGCCGGGGCCCCCCAAGGCGCAGAGCTTGCTGCGGTCCCGGCTCTTCGCTCCGCTGCGGCCGGGATGACAGTTTATAGGGTGGTGTAATAATCCAGTTCCGCGTGCTGCACGTGGTCGCCCGACGCCATCGGGCTGGCCATGACCTCCTTGAACGCCACTTTGAACTTGGCCATCTCCTCGGGCGTGCCCACCGAGACGCGGACCGCGTTGGGCCAGACGGGCCATGTGCGGCCGATCAGGACGTTCTTGGCCTTCATCGCCGCGAACACGGCTTTGCCGTTGCGGCCGGTGTCGATCATGAAGCAGTTGGTCTGCGGGTCGCCGATCACCTTGTAGCCATTGGCCTTCAGCCAGGCGATCGTGTCGCGGCGGGTTTCGCCGATGATCTTGCGGCGGGCCGGCACGAGGCTGGCGTCCTCCAGCGAGGCGCGGGCGGCGGCCGAGCCGGTGATCGGCATGGCGTTCTGGCCGAACGGCGTCAGCTTGGCCAGCAGGTCTGGCCGGCCGACCGCGAAGCCGCAGCGAATGCCGGCCATGCCGTAGATCTTCGAGAAGGTGCGCAGGACGATCAGGTCCTTGCCCTGGGCCACGAGGTCCAACGTGTCGGGCGCGTCGGTCAGGTGAATATAGGCCTCGTCCACCAGCAGGATCGAGCCCGCCGGCTTGTTCTCCAACGCCCAGATTATGTCCTGCTTGGTGGTCAGGGTGCCGGTCGGATTGTTCGGGTTGCAGATGTAGATCACGCCAGCTTGGGCGTCGGCGGCCACCATCGCCTTGACGTCGTGGGCGCAGTCCTTGGTCAGCGGAACCTTGACGATCTTGGCTCGGCTGGTCTTGGCCGCGTACATGCCCGCCTCGTAGGAAGGATCGGCCGTGACGAAGCTCTTGGTTGGCGAGGTGAAGGCCAGCACGCTGTAGTGCAGCGGCTCGGACGAGCCGGCGTAGACCGCGATGTTCTCGGGCTTGAGACCGCTCTGGGCCGCGAAGGTGCGGACCAGGAGATCGGTCTCGCCGGTCAGGTCATAGCGTCCGCCGAGCGGCGCCACGCGGGCGATGGCGTCGCAGGCCGCCTTGCTGGGGCCCAGCGGATTTTCGTTGGCGTTGATCAGCACCATGTCCGACGGCGGCGCGTCCGGGCCTTGGCCGTGCAGCGCCATGCCCGAGGGCGGGGAGGTCGTCGCCTGGGCCGCCGCGTGGGCGAGGCTGGCCTCGGTGACGATCGGCGCGGCGGCGGCGATCAGCGCCGCGCCACGAAGAAAGTGGCGGCGCCCCAGCGCCGGCGCGTCGGCTTTGCGCGTGGTCATGATGGATGTTCCCCCCGATGTCTGACGCATAAGGACGAACCTCGCAGAGCCGTCGCGCAAGAGGCGAGGGCGCCTCGCCACGGCTGATGCCCAAGTCGCGAGCAGAGCCAGGCTTGCCTTCACGCGCGCGGCGCGAAATGAGTGCGACCCTTAGCCGCCAGGAATCGCCGCCATGTCCGCCTCTCTCGCCGCCGGCCCGCTTTCGATCGGATTGGTCGCGCACGACGACAAGAAGGCCGCCCTGGTCGATTGGGCCAAGGCTCATGCGGATTTCCTGAAGGACAAGACGCTGTTCGCGACCGGCACGACGGGCGGGCGGATCCTGCAGGCGCTGCCGGACCTTGAGCTGACGCGGCTGAAGAGCGGTCCACTCGGCGGCGACCAGCAACTGGGCGCGATGATCGCCGAGGGGCGGCTGGATGTGCTGATCTTCTTTGTCGACCCGCTGTCGCCGCAGCCGCACGATGTCGACGTCAAGGCGCTCATTCGCCTGGCGACGCTCTACGATATCCCCTTCGCCTGCAATCCGGCGACGGCGGATCTGATCGTCGCCTGCCGGGGCTAGGTCAGCCTGGGAACTTCATCAGGTTCGGCTTGGGAATCGCGGCCTTGAAGGTCCCGCGCGACTTGCTGGTGTCGAGGCCGAACTCCGCCCAGGCCGCCAGGAAGCCGTGGGTGTCGTCGTCGGCCGAGGCGGGGACCATCTCCAGCACGGGGCGCGCGGCGACGGCGGCGCGGGCGGCGGCCCAGGCGTCCGGCTCGGAGGTGGCGTAGTCGCCGTCAGCGGTGACCAGCTGGCCGGCGAGCTCAAGGTCCGAAAAGCGCAAGGTCACCGCCGTGTCGGCCGGCAGGTCCGACAGCCCGTCGAGCGCCTCGATCAAGGCCGTCAGGCTCATCTTGGCCGCGGTGGTCCGACGCTCGCCGCCGGCCGCGCCCTTGATCGCGGCCGCGCCGGTCTCGCCCTCGGTCCGGCGCACGTAGGACCAGCCGCCATAGCTCGGGTCCTGGCGGCATAGGCTGGCGATCCACAGGGTGACGGCGACCATGGCGGGCTCCCAATCAACGATCCGGCGGAGCTTCTACCTGCTTTGCTTCTGCTCGGGGAGGGGTGGTGAACAGAGGGTAAACATCGACTCCAAACTTAGGGTTAACGTCATTTTAAGATCGATGAACGCTGTTCTAAAATTTGGCGGCCTGGGCCGCTCAGGGTTAATTCTGTTAAGCAAGAAGTGTGCCAGTTCGATGCGATTTCAGCCTTTTTGGTCGAACATGAGGGTCATGTCTGAAGGCTTCGGAAATATTTATGGTTAACGGCGCATAAGGACATATTAACCACTTGTTAAAGCGGCTGGCTCCGGTTTTGCTCCTTGGGCGTTGAACCTTCGACGGCTGTCCCGGGTTGGGACGTCCCCAAGTGGAGTGCGCTGGCCATGTTCGAATTCGGACGAGATCTGAAGCGGCTGTTCGGTGTCGAGACCGAGGCCAAGAGCGCCTGGCGCGAAGGCCTGACGGGCGGCGACACCTCGCTGCTGGAGCTGCTGGACCTGCGCCTGCTGACCAATGAGGCTCGATCGGCCGACGCGGCCGCTGGCCGGGTGCAGGCTAAGGATCGAGGAGAGCGTCTTCTGCAGGCCGCCGTGATCTGGCGGGAGCTGGCGCGGCGCACCGGCGACGCCGCCGCCCTGCGCAAGGGCGCGGCCCAGGCCGAGGCGGCCGTGAAGGTCTTCGAGGGCGAGCGACGCCAGGACGGCCTGGCCGCCGCCCGCTGCGAGCAGGTGATGCTGGCTATCCAGGGCGCGGACCTCTTTGGCGACGAGGGCCTGCTCGCCGCGGCGACCGCGACCCTGGCCCGCACGCCGGCGCATCACCGCACGGCGCTGTGCGGCGCGCTATCGGCGGCCTTGGACGGCCGCGCAGCCTTGCAGGACGGCGATCTGGACCGAGCGCTCGCCGCCGTCCAGGCGTTCGAAGGTCCGCTGCGCGCCTTGGCCGCCGCCAAGCGGGCCAAGGGCGGCGCCGCCCGGCTGCTGCTGGCCGAACAGCGCGCCACCCGCGTCGACCTTGTGCTCACCTGCGCCGCCCGCCTGAAGGACCGGACGCTGGCGGAGCGCGCCGCGGCCGAGGCCAAGACGGCGCTCGAGGGTCTGGACGCCGATTTCGAGCCGCTGGTCTGGGGGCGACTGGAGTGCCTGCGGGGCGCGGCCCTGGTGCAGCTCGGCGACCTGGACGGCGAGATGGGCTGCATCGCCGACGGCGTTCAGGCGATCACCGACGCCGCCCAGGTGATCTCGCTCGACCACAGCCCGATGGACTGGGCCCGCGCCCAGGCCTTGCTTGGCGCGGCCCTGCAAACCATGGGCGAGGCCTCGACCAGCGAGCGTGTCTTCGAACAGGCCGTGTCGGCCTATGACCGCGCGACCCAGATCCTGAAGGTTCAGCCGGCCCTGGCTCTGCGCGCCCACGTGGCCAACAACCGCGCCCTGTGCCTGGCCCGCTGCGCCGAACTGACCGCCGACCTGGCGGTGCTGGACGCGGCCGAACTGGCGTTCAAGGCCGAGCTGGCCGAGGTGCGTGGCGCGCGCGATCCGGCAAGCTGGGCGGTCGCCCAGATGAACCTGGCCCGCCTCTATGAGGCGCGGGTCGAAATCACCGGCCGCGACGACGGCCGTCTGGCGCGGGCCGGCGTCGCCCTGGCCGCGGCCTTCGACATCTTCTCCGAGCTGGGCCTGCGATCGCTGACCGACCTGGCGGCACAAAGCCTGCAACGTCTCCAACGGGCCCCAGCCGCCTGACCCGAAACGGGACGCGGCGGGAGAGGGCCCGTCAGAGAACGACCAGTAAAGGGATGAACTCGTGATTGCTTCGCTCGCCTTGGCCGCCGCCGTCGTCTCCACTCCCGTTCCGGCCAAGGCCGCTTCGGACATGCTCGTGCCCGCCGCGCAGCCGCGTGAAGCCGTCGCCCTGCTGAACTGCCTGGTCAAGGGCGATGGCCGCCTGACGGCCTGCACCGTGCAGGAGGAGACCCCCAGCGAGCTGGGCGTCGGCCAGGCGGCCCTGTCGATGGTTTCCCAGGTCCAGGTCGACCTGCTGGGCCCCGACGGCAAGAGCCGCGCGGGCTCCTACATCCAGGTCCCGGTGCGCATCCGCATCCGCTAGGTCTTGACGACCTCGCCGTCTTCTTTGGTGAAGACGGCGGGGCGCTGTTCCAGAAGGTCGAGTACGCGTTCCGAAGGGCGGCACAGGTTCGTCCCCTTCGGGGTGACGACAATCGGCCGGTTCACCAGGATGGGGTGCTCGACCATGGCGTCGAGGATGCGATCCTCGGCGACGTCGTCCGCCAGCAGGCCCAGGCTCTCGGCGGGCGTTCCCTTCTCGCGTATCAGCTGGCGCAGCGACAGGCCGCTCCTGGCGGCGAGATCGCGCAGCTGATCCCGCGTCCAGCCGGCCTTCAGATACTCCACGACCTCGGGCTCGTAGCCGGCCGCGCGGACCATGGCCACGACGTTGCGCGAGGTGCCGCAGGCGGGATTGTGAAAGATGGTGATCGGGAAGTCGGTCGTCGTCATGCCGTGCGTTCCGTCTTGAGAAGCCAGCCGAAGACGCCGGCGGCGAGTAGCGCGCCGACGACCTGGGCCAGGATGAAGGCCGGCGCGCTGGCGGGCGCGATGCCGGCGAAAGTGTCCGACAGGCTCCGCGCGAGCGTCACCGCCGGGTTGGCGAAGGATGTCGAGGCGGTGAACCAGTAGGCCGACGTGATGTAAAGGCCGACCGCCATCGGCGTGCTGTCCGGGCGGAAGCGCGATACGCCGAGGATCGTACCGATCAGCCCAGACGTCGCCACGACCTCGGAAAAGGCCTGGGCGCCGCCGCTTCGCAGCTTGGTCGACATCTGCAGGATTGGCTCCCCAAACATGGCGTGAGCGACCCACACGCCCAGCACCGCGCCGCCGATCTGGACGGCGATATAAGCGAGCGCCGTGACCGGCGACAGGTCCCGCCGCAGGGCCGCGATCAGGGTCACCGCCGGGTTGAAGTGGGCGCCCGAGATCGGCCCGAAGATCCAGATCAGCACGACGAGCGCCGCGCCAGTGGCCAGGGTGTTGCCCAGCAGGGCTATCGCTGTGTTCCCGGCCGCCAACCGCTCGCCCATGACGCCCGAGCCGATCACCACGGCCAGGAGCACGGCGGTTCCCAAGCTCTCGGCCGCGAGTTTTCGTGACAGGCCGGTGCTCATTGGGCGGCGTTCGCGGACGGCGCACAGGCCGGAATGCAGCCGCCCTGTCGGCTCAGGATCGCGTTCAGCGGTGCGCAGACCGCCGGCGCGCCGCCGCAACAGTCCTCCAGCAGGAAGCCGAGCATGCCGCTCATCGCGCCGTAGTCGGCGAAATAGATGATCGAGCGGCCCTCGCGGCGGGACCTGATCAGGCCTGCGCGGGACAGGACGTTCAGGTTCGCCGAAAGGCTATTGGGCAGGACGCTCAAGGCGCGGGCGATATCGCCGGCCGCGACCCCCTGGTCGCCGGCCTTTACCAGCAGGCGAAAGATCGCCAGGCGCGCTTCCTGGCCAAGGGCGGAGAGCATCTGGACGGCTGTCGACGATTCCATATTTCCAGGATAATCGAATTATTTTGCACTTCAATGACAGCCGCGTTGTCGCGACGCTCGCCCTACGCCGCGACCCACCGTCGCGGCGCCGCCCGCCAAGGCGTCGCAAGGGCAACCCCTAACGCCTCGTTAACCATATTCCGCCCAAGCTGAAACCGTCGATTCCACGGCCTTTGGCGGCCGATTCCCACGAGGCTTTTCGATGACGGGCGCCGAGGTTCTAGATGTCGGCCGGGACGCGATCTGGCTGACGCTCAAGCTGTGCGCGCCCGTGCTGATCGTCGGTCTGGTGGTCGGCGTCGCTATCGGCCTGTTCCAGGCCCTGACCCAGATCCAGGAGCAGACCCTGGTCTATGCGCCCAAGATCGTCGCGATCTTCGTCTCGCTGCTGATCTTCCTGCCGATGATGGGCGCGCTGATGAGCGCCTTCATGCGCCAGATCGCCGCCCGTATCGCTGGCCTATAGCGGAAAGGGCAGGGGCGTGAACGCGTTCGCCACGGCGTTTCAGGTCTATGTCGCGGCCCTCGTGTTCTCGCGGGTCGGCGCCATGGTCATGACCATGCCGGGCATCGGCGACCAGACCGTGCCGCCGCGCATCCGCCTTTCCTTCGCCCTGCTGATGGCGCTGCTGCTAGGCCCGCTGGTCCAGGACACCGTGCCGCCGATCCCGACGACGCTTGGCGGGCTGGTCGGCGCGATCATCCACGAGATCCTGATCGGCCTGATGATCGGCTCGGTGCTGCGGCTGTTCATGATCTCGCTGACCACGGCCGGCGAGATCATTTCGCTGCAGACGACCCTGTCCTTCGCCCAGACGACCAACCCCTCGATGCAGGGCTCGAGCACGGCGGTGGCCACCTTCCTGTCGATGCTGGGGCTGACGCTGGTGATGGCCACCGGGCTGCATCACCTGTTCATCGGCGCCATCGTCAAGTCCTACACTCTGTTCCCTTTCACCCGCGCCGTGCCGGTCAATGACGCCGTCACCCTGGCGGTGCGCACGGTGGCGGAGTCGTTCTCGCTGGGCGTCCAGCTGGCCGCGCCGGTGATCGTCTTCTCGCTGGTCTTCAACCTCGCCACGGGCCTGGTCGGCCGGGTCATGCCCGCCTTCCAGATCTTCTTCGTCGCCTCGCCGCTCAGCGTCATCCTGGGCCTGTCGCTGCTGGCCCTTTCCCTGGGCGGCATCGCTATGGTCTGGACCGACCGCTATCGCGAGCTCCTGCAGGTCTTCGCTTAAGGCGCGCGCATGGCGGACGATACGGATCCCGAGTCGAAAACAGAAGAACCGTCGGCGAAACGGTTATCGGACGCCCGCGCCAAGGGCGACGTCGTCAAGTCGGCCGATATCCCGCAACTGGCCTCGCTGGTCGGCGCCGTCTCCGTGGTGATCCTGGCCGGCGGCTGGCTGACGCGCGACCTCTCGGCCGCCCTCTATCCGTTCATCGCCCACGCCGGCACCATCGACCTCTCCAGCGGCGGGGCGATGGTGGTGATGAAGCAGGCGACCATGGCCGCCCTGCCGCCGCTGATCCTGGTGATGCTGGTTTCGGCCGCCGCCGGCGCCGCGGCCCACATCGCCCAGTCTGGCTTCCTGCTGACACCCTCCAAGCTGAAGCCCGACTTCAGCAAGCTGGACCTGATCAAGGGCCTGGGCCGGATCTTCGGCATCGACGGCTTCGTCCAGTTCGCCAAGTCGGCGGTGAAGTTCCTGGTCACCGGCCTGATCGCCTGGATGGTGCTGAAGCCGCACGTCGGGGAGGTGCGCAACCTCGTGGGCCTGGACCCGGCGTTGATGCTGCCCGAGGCGATGAAGCTGTCGAAGTCGCTGCTGATCGCGGTGATCATTTTCCTCACCGGCACGGCGGCCTTCGACTGGTTCTGGCAGCGCCAGCGTTTCATGAACCGGATGCGGATGACCCTCCAGGAGGTCAAGGAAGAGTTCAAGCAGTCGGACGGGGATCCGCACATCAAGGGCAAGCGCCGCCAGATCCAGATGCAGCGCTCGCGCCAGCGCATGATGCAGGCGGTGCCGAAAGCCACCGTGGTCGTGATGAACCCGACCCACTACGCCGTGGCGCTGAAGTACGAGCAGGGCGAGACGCCCGCGCCGCTCTGCGTGGCCAAAGGCGTCGACGAACTGGCCCTGAAGATCCGCGCCATCGCCGAGGAGCACGGCGTGGCGGTGCTGGAGGATCCGCCCCTGGCGCGGGCCCTCTACGCCAGCGTCGAGGTCGATGAGGAAATCCCTGTCGAGCACTTCGAGGCGGTGGCCAAGGTCATCAGCTTCATCCTCAACGGCAAGAAGCCCCAGTCCCGGGCGCGTCCGCTTTAGATTTCACTCCGTAAAAATGACCTAGCCCTCGGGAAAGGTTATTGTTTCAACGATCTCCGGTGAGTCGCAGCCTCACCGTAACCAAGGTACGCATGCCGCCGATGGCCGATCTTCACCTCCAGGACAAAGCCATGGCCGGCGCGGCGCGTCGACGGTTCGATCCGTGGCTGGCGGCCGCGGCCATCTTCTTCCTGGCGGCGGCCGGCTTTTCCGCCGCGCCGGCCTTGAAGGCGGGGCCGAGCACGCTGGCCGGGCTGCTGCTGCTGCTGGGCGTGGCGGGCGTGGCTGTGCTGGGCCTGCTGGCCATTCGCGGCACAGCCCAGAGCGGCGACGATTCCGACCAGGCCGAAACCTTCATTACCGCCTTGAGCGAGCCGGCGAGCCTGGCCGCGCCGGACGGCCGCGTGCTGGCGGCTAACGGCGCCTGGCGCGCCCTGATGGGCTCGCAGCGCCGCCTGCCCAAGGGCGTGGCGGGCGCTGGCCTGTTCGCCGCCATGATCCAGGCCCGCAACGGCGGGATGGCCGAGGGCGCTCTGCGCGCCGGGGATGTGGACCAGATCGCCAAGGTGTCCAGCCTGCCCGGCGGCCGCCTGCTGATCCGCCTGTCGCCCGTCGCGGCGCCAGAGCCCGCGGCCGAGCCCATCGCGCCAGCGGCGGTGGCCGAGCGCGCCGCCCCGCCGCCCAATTCGCTGGACGCCTTCGCCGGCGCCTCGCCGTTCGGCGCGGCCCTGCTGGAGGGCCTGGAGCCGTTCACCTCGCGCGTTCTGGAGGCCAACCCGGCCCTGACGACCATGACCGGCGCCAAGGCTGGCGTGGTGTTCGGCGACCTGATCGACGCGGCCTCCCGCGCCGACGCCGAGACGCGCCTGGCCGAAGGGCGCGCGGGTCCCTACGAGGTGCGCCTCGCCCGCGACGCCACCCGCATCGCCCACCTCTACCTCTATCGCGCCGAAGGCCGCCTCGTGGCCTACATGATCGACGTGTCCGAGCAGAAGCAGATCGAGCTGCAACTGGCCCAGGCCCAGAAGATGCAGGCGATCGGCCAGCTGGCCGGCGGCGTGGCGCACGACTTCAACAACCTGCTAACGGCCATCCAGCTGCGCCTGGACGAGCTGTTGCACCGGCATCCGGTTGGCGACCCGTCCTATGAAGGCCTCAACGAGATCCGCCAGACGGGCGTGCGGGCCGCCGATCTCGTCCGCAAGCTGCTGGCCTTCTCGCGCAAGCAGACCGTCCAGCGCGAGGTGCTGGACCTGGGTGAGCTGATCTCGGAATTCGAGGTCCTGCTGCGCCGCCTGCTGCGCGAGGACGTCAAGCTGATCACCGACTATGGCCGCGACCTGCCCCAGGTGCGGGCCGACAAGAGCCAGCTCGAGACGGCGGTCATGAACCTGGCGGTCAACGCCCGCGACGCCGTGCGGGCGGCCAAGGGGGGCGGCGTCGTGCGCATCCGCACGGCGCGCCTGACCCGCGACGAGGCGATCCAGCTGGGCTTCCCGGCCGCCGACGGCGACTGCGCCTTCATCGAGGTCAGCGACGACGGCCCCGGCATCCCGCCCGACGTGATGGGCAAGATCTTCGACCCGTTCTTCACCACCAAGCCGGTGGGCGAGGGCACGGGCCTGGGCCTGGCCACGGTCTATGGCATCGTCAAGCAGAGCGACGGCTGGATCCACGTCCATAGCCGTCCGAACGAGGGCGCGGCCTTCCGCATCTTCCTGCCGATCTACGAGCCCCCCGCTGGTGTCGCCTTGGCCGCTCAGGCCGCCGCCGCCGAACCGGTCAAGCCGCGCGCCGCCCGCGATCTGTCGGGCGCCGGCCGGATCCTGTTCGTCGAGGACGAGGACGCCGTCCGCAGCGTCGCCGCTCGCCTTCTGCGCGCTCGGGGCTACGAGGTGCTGGAGGCGGCCGACGGCGAGGAGGCCCTGCTGATCGCCGAGGAGCACGCCGGCACCATCGACCTGCTGATCAGCGACGTGATCATGCCCGGCATCGATGGCCCGACGCTGCTGAAGAAGGCGCGCGGCTATCTCGGGACCGCACCGGTGATGTTCATCTCCGGTTATGCCGAGGCCGAGTTCAGCGACCTGCTGGAAGGCGAGACCGGCGTGACCTTCCTGCCCAAGCCGATCGACATCAAGACCCTGGCCGAACGGGTCAAGCAGCAGCTGCAGGCGGCCTGAGGGCCGCCTGCCTCCGCCCCAGCTAAGTCCTCGCGGGCAGGAACCTCGGGTTGCGCAGCAGCGCCGCGCTGACCAGGGTGACCAACAGGCCGACCGGGAAGATCTCAGCGAAGGTCATCGGCAGGCGATAGAGCGGATTGGCGTAGCTGCGCTTCATCGCGTCGAGATCCGCAGCCAGCTTGGCATAGGCTTCGCCGCTGAGGCCGGCCGCCTTCTTCTGGGCCAGGGTGGCGGCCACATACTGGTCCATGAAGCTGTAGTGCGTGAGCGCCAGATAGACCTCCCAGATCAGCACATAAGCCAGCGACGCCACCACGGCGACGCCCAGGCCGATCAGGAAGGCGGGCCAGAACTTGATGACGCCGCCCAGGACCTTGTCGCGATGCTGCTTGATGGCCAGCAGGATCGAGGACAGGCCGACCAGCATGATCAGATAGCCCAGCCAGACGCTGGAATGCGGCGCGCCGCCGCCGATCACTATGGTGATGATGATGCCGACGATGATCACGGCGCCCGAGAGCAGGCCGTAGCCCAGGATAGTGCGAGACATGTCATTCCTCCTGCGCGCCGCCCCCTGCGGCGCGTCCCGAGGCTTGCCGCCTATGGAGACGCGGCGGTATCGCCCGAAAGGGTGAATTCGACGGTTTGGCGCCTTTGCAGGGCCGTCAAGGGATCAGCGCCAACTCTCGCGCCTTGCCCACCGCCTGGGTGCGCCGGCGGACCTCGAGCTTGCTGTAGAGGTTGGCGACGTGCGTCTTGACCGTATTGGGCGAGAGGCCAAGGTCGCGGGCGATCTCCTTGTTGGAGCGCCCCGCCGCCAGGCGTTCCAGCACCCGAACTTCCTGCCCGGTCAGGCCTAGGCTGGAGAGGGCGGCGTCGTTGCGCTTGAAGGTCTCGGGCCGGGAGCGCGCCGCCAGCTTCCAGCCGAGCCAGACGCCCGCGGCCGCGAAAGCGGTTCCGATCAGGCCGGCATAGATCTTCCAGGACAGGACGCGCAGCAGGAACTGCTGCTCCAGCCACTGCAGGGCGAAGGCGCAGACCGCCAGCACCAGGGCCCACATCAGGATCGTACGGGTCATGCGGCGAGGGTGCGCGATCGCCGCGCCGCGTCAATGGGCCTAGCCCAGGCGGGCCTTCGCTTCGGCCGGCGCGATCTGGTCGAACAGGATCCGCAGATGCTGGTCCTTGGCGTGATCGTTGTGCAGCTCCCACGACAGCGACACGGGCAGCCGCAGGCGGCCGCCGTCGGGCAACAGGGCGACCAGCACCCGCCAGGAGAAGCCGTCGCCCGGATCGCCCAGCGGGTCCTTGAACTCCAGCGGCGCGGGATCGCGCAGGCGGAACCGGCGCTCGGCGTTGGCCTCGAACCAGGCGCGGTCGGCCTCGGCGGCGGGATCGGTGACCTTGCTGACGATCGTCTTCTTGAGCATCGACGATCCTTAGACCGAAACCGACACAATTGCCAAAAGTGTCGCAGCCAGCCCGTTTCGGGGGCGTTTTCGAGCCTAAAAAGACCCTACTTAAGCTGGGGGAAAGGCTGTTTGCTGATCGTCCTGCGTGGAAATCTCGCGGAAGTCTCCCATGGCCTTCGGTTTCAAAGTCCGTTCTTCGTCCGACGCCACCCTCGAAGCGCTCGGCCTTTCCTTCGCCATCATCGAGTTTACCTCCGAAGGGCGTGTCATGACCGCCAACCCGGCGTTCTGCGCCGCCGTTGGCTACGACCTGTCGGAGATCGTCGGCCGCGAGCATGCGATGTTCCTCGAAGAGGGGGAAACCCAGAGCGAAGCTTATCGACGATTCTGGGCGGACCTTCGCACCAGCGGATTCAAGAGCGGTGAGTTCAAGCGTCGCCGCAAGGACGGCTCTCCGCTCTGGATTCGCGCATCCTACTCGCCGGTGCTGGATCGGGCGGGAAAGGTCGTAAAGGTCGTCAAGTTGGCGCTCGATGTCACCGCCGAAAAGATCGCCGCCGCTGAGAACCAGAGCCTGCTCACCGCGATCGACCGGTCCCAGGCGATCATTCAGTTCTCGCTGGACGGGATTATCCTGGAGGCGAACGACAACTTCCTGAACGCGGTCGGCTATCGGCGCGACGAGATCGTCGGCCATCATCACCGCATGTTCACCGAGCCCCTCTACGCCAAGAGCGAAGAGTATCGCCGGTTCTGGGGATGCCTTTCGGCCGGTGAGTTCTTCTCCGGCGAGTTCCGGCGTCTTGGGAAGGGCGGGCGGGAGGTATGGTTGCAAGCCCAGTACAATCCCGTGTTCGACGCCGATGGCCGGGTTGCGAAGGTGGTCAAGATCGCGACTGACCTGACCGAGCGCATGCGCCAGGTGACCCTGGTCACCGAGAACCTTCAAAGCTTGTCCGAAGGGGATCTGCGCGTTCGGATCGGCGAGACTCTTATGCCGTCGCTGGATCCGCTACGGACCGCCTTCAACGCCTCGGCCGAAGCCCTCAATCGGACGCTGCTGGTCGTGGCCGAGGCGACCAAGATGGTCAACTCGGGCGGTGACGAGATCGCGGGCAACGCGGACGACCTGGCCCGTCGTACCGAGCAGCAGGCGGCCAGCCTAGAAGAGACCGCCGCCGCCTTGGACGAGATCACCACGGCCGTCACGCGCACGGCTTCGGGCGCGCAACACGCCAACGCCGTCGTCGAACGCGCCAGCCGGCACGCCGAGCAGTCGCGCGACGTCGTGGAAAGCGCCGTCGAGGCCATGGGCGGTATCGAGCAATCGTCCGATCAGATCAGCAAGATCATCGGCGTAATCGACGAGATCGCCTTCCAGACCAATCTGCTGGCCTTGAACGCGGGCGTCGAGGCCGCGCGGGCGGGCGAGGCCGGTCGTGGCTTTGCGGTCGTGGCCCAGGAGGTGCGAGCCCTGGCTCAGCGCTCGGCCGAGGCCGCGCGCGAAATCAAGTCGCTGATCGCGGCGTCATCTCAGAACGTCGAACGCGGGGTGTCGCTTGTTGGCGGGGCTGGCGCGGCCCTGCGCGAGATCCTGGTGCAGATCGGCGAAATCGAAGGCCTGATGGCTGACATATCGGCATCGGCTCAGGAGCAGGCCAGTAGCCTTGGCCACGTGTCGTCGGCGGTTGGCGAGATGGACCGCATGCTGCAGTCGAACGCCGCCCTCGTCGAAGAAGCGACCGCAGCTTCGCATATGCTGCGGGGCCAAGCGGCGGAACTGTCGGATCTTGTGGCTAGGTTCCGGCTGCAGGAAGCGCTTGGCGCTCTGGCCTCCGCCGCCTAGGTCAGTCCAAAGGCGCCCAGAAGGTGATCGGCGGCGACAGACGCCGGAACCTCTCCAGCCCGAACCGAGGCCTCAAGGCCTGGCGCCAGCTCGGCGACGGCCGGCGCGGTTCGAAACGCCGCCCTTAGCCGATCCTCGACCATCGCCCACATCCATCGCGCATCCTGGTCGGCGCGGCGGGCCACACGGGCGCCGTTGGCGGTCATGATCTCGCGATGGCGCTGGATCTGGGTCCACAGCACGTCCAATCCCTGGCCGGTCAAGCCCGAGGCGGTCAGCACGGGCGGTGTCCAATCTGGATGGGCCGGCGTCAGGATATACAGGGCGTTGCGATAGTCTCGCGCCGAACGCTCGGCCTTGGCGGGATCGGCGTCGGCCTTGTTGATGACCAGCAGGTCGGCCAGCTCGATCAGGCCCTTCTTGATACCCTGCAGCTCGTCGCCGCCCCCCGGGATCAGCAGGGCCAGGAAGATGTCGACCATGTCGGCCACGACGGTTTCCGACTGGCCGACGCCCACAGTCTCGACGATGACCACGTCGAAACCGGCCGCCTCGCACAGCAACATCGCCTCGCGGGTCTTGCGCGCCACCCCGCCCAGAGCGCCGCCGGACGGGGAGGGACGGATATAGGCGTTGGGCTGGACGCTGAGCTGCTCCATCCGGGTCTTGTCGCCGAGGATCGAGCCGCCGTGGCGGCCGGAAGAGGGATCGACCGCCAGCACCGCGACCTTGAGGCCGGCGGCGACCAGGTTGCAGCCGAACCGCTCGATCGTCGTCGACTTGCCCGCGCCCGGAACGCCTGTGATTCCGATCCGCTGGGCGCGGCCGGTCAGCGGCATCAGGCGCGAAAGCAGCGTCCGGGCCGCGACCTGATGATCGGCGCGGCGGCTCTCGACCAGGGTGATGGCGCGGGCAAGGGCCGCGCGGTCGCCGGCGACCAGGCGCTGTTGCAGGACGTCGATGTCGGGACCAGGGTTCACGAAACCTGGCTTAGCCGAGGCTCGGCGATTGCGAAACCCAAACGGTCGATCGCCCTTGCGACGCGCCGCGACGGTCCCGATCTGAGATCGAGGCAACGCGCGACGTTGCGGCACGTTCTGGCATCATGACCGACGATTTCTCCGTGGCTTCGGCCTACGCCCATCCGCAAGCGGGTCCCGTGGACGACCAACGCTTCAAGGCGCATCGCGCCTGGCGGGCGGCCGAGACGATCAAGCGTCTGTCCGACCGGCTGATCGGTGTCGGCCCCGTTGGCATCGGCCTGGACGGCGTGCTGGCCTGGGTTCCGGGCGTTGGCCTGGCGTATGGCCTTGGCGCGGGCGCCTTGCTGCTGTTCCATGCGGTTCACGCCAAGGCCTCGCCCGCCACCATGGGGCGGATGACCGCCTATCTCGCCGCTGACAACCTGTCCGACACCGTGCCGGTCCTCGGCTGGGCCGTCGACACGATCTTCCCCGGCCACCTGATGGCGGCCAAGGAGCTGCAGAAGGACATCGAGGCCCGCCACGGCCTGCCTGAGGAGGTCGCCTTCGAGCGTAGCCAGAAAAAGCGCGGGCTGTTCCGGCGAAGGGCCGGCTAGCGGATCACCGGCAGTTCGGCCAGGCAAAGCGCCACGCCTGGTAGAACCAGGGCCGTCACGGTCTCGCGCGCCGCATGGTGGGTCACGTCGCGATAGACGCCGCCGGCAAGGCCGCGGTGGACGATCAACGTGTCGGTGTTGACGTCCACGACCCAATAGTCGCGAACGCCGTGCTGAGCGTAGAGCTCGGCCTTGAAGGCGAGATCGTATCGAAGCGTCGAGTCGGCGATCTCGATCACCAGGCCGACATTGCCCCCATTCACCGTGCTCAGCGGAAGCGACGCGTCGTAGAGATAGAGATCCGGGTCGGGCGCATAGGTGGGAGCCAAGCGCAGCGTCGAGTCGACAATCACCTCTACGGCGTCGCCGACGGTCGACCAGAACCGCTTGGCCAGTTGCATCTTCACCCGCGTATGGGGCGTGCCTTCCGGGGCCATTTCGACCAGCGCTCCGTCGATCAGCTCCACGCGAGCGCTCTCGTCGAGAATGCCAGCTTCCTGCATGCGCAGAACATCGTCCAGCGTGAAGCGGTGCTGTTGCGAGGTCTCCAGCGCTCGGGCGAGGCCGTTCATGGCGCGGAGCCTACCATGCCGTGCGCGGACCGCACAGATGATGCTAGGCCGCTTCCTGCGTGTAGCCGAGCTGTCGGTTCAGCTGGTCCAGCAGTTCGATCGCCGCCTCGGCGATCACCGTGCCGGGCGGGAAGATCGCCGCCGCGCCGGCGTCGCGAAGGGCCTGGAAGTCCTGCGGCGGGATGACCCCGCCCACGACCATCAGGATGTCGTCGCGGCCCTGCTTGGCGAGCTCGGCTTTAAGCTCCGGCGCCAGGGTCAGGTGACCAGCGGCGAGCGAGCTTGCGCCCACCACGTGCACGTCGTTCTCCACCGCCTGGCGCGCGGCCTCGGCGGGCGTCTGGAACAGCGGGCCGATGTCGACGTCGAAGCCGAGGTCGGCGAAGGCCGTGGCGATCACCTTCTGGCCGCGGTCATGGCCATCCTGGCCCATCTTGGCGATCAGGATGCGCGGACGGCGGCCGTCGGCCTGCTCGAACGCCTCGACCATGGCCTTGGCGCGGGCGGTCTTCGGATCGTTCCCGGCCTCTTTCATATAGACCCCCTGGATCGACTTGATCTCGGCGCGGTGGCGGCCGAACACCTTCTCGAGCGCGTAGCTGATCTCGCCGACCGTGGCCTTGGCGCGGGCGGCGTCGACCGCGAGGGCCAGCAGGTTGCCCTTGCCCCGCGCGCCGTCCTCCAGCGCCTTCAGGGCGGCTTCGGTCGCGGCGGGATCGCGCTCGGCCTTCAGCCGGGCCAGCTTCTCCAGCTGGGCGGCGCGGACGGCGCTGTTGTCGACCTTCAGCACCGGGATGTCGTCGGCGACCTCGGGCTTGTAGCGGTTGACGCCGACGACGCTCTGCTTGCCGCTGTCGATGCGGGCCTGGGTGCGGGCGGCGGCTTCCTCGATGCGCAGTTTCGGCAGGCCCTGCTCGATGGCCTTGGCCATGCCGCCCAGCGCCTCGACCTCCTCGATGTGGGCCAGGGCCTTCTGGGCCAGCTCGTAGGTGAGCCGCTCGACATAGTAGCTGCCGCCCCACGGGTCGGCGACGCGGGTCGTGCCGCTCTCCATCTGCAGGAAGAGCTGGGTGTTGCGGCTGATCCGGGCCGAGAAGTCGGTCGGCAGGGCCAGGGCCTCGTCCAGGCTGTTGGTGTGCAGGCTCTGGGTCTGGCCGTTGACGGCGGCCATGGCCTCGACGCAGGTGCGGGCGACGTTGTTGAACACGTCCTGCGCCGCCAGCGACCAGCCCGAAGTCTGGCTGTGGGTGCGCAGGCTGAGCGAGCGGTCGTCCTTGGGATCGAACTCGCGCTTCATCAGCCGAGCCCACAGCAGGCGGGCGGCCCGCATCTTGGCCACTTCCATGAAGTAGTTCATGCCGATCGCCCAGAAGAACGACAGGCGCGGCGCGAACTGGTCGATGCTCATGCCGGCCGCCACGCCGGCGCGGGCGTATTCGACGCCGTCGGCCAGGGTGTAGGCCAGCTCCAGGTCGGCCGTCGCGCCGGCCTCCTGCATGTGGTAGCCGCTGATCGAGATCGAGTTGAACTTGGGCATGTTCGCCGAGGTGAAGGCGAAGATGTCCGAGATGATCCGCATCGAGGGCGCGGGCGGATAGATGTAGGTGTTCCGCACCATGAACTCTTTGAGGATGTCGTTCTGGATCGTCCCCGAGAGCTTGTCGGGCGAGACTCCTTGCTCCTCGGCCGCGACGATGTAGAGCGCCAGGATCGGCAGCACGGCGCCGTTCATGGTCATCGACACGCTCATCTTGTCGAGCGGGATGCCCGAGAACAGCGTGCGCATGTCGAGGATCGAGTCGATGGCGACGCCCGCCATGCCGACATCGCCCTTCACCCGCTCGTGGTCGGAGTCATAGCCCCGGTGGGTGGCGAGGTCGAAGGCCACCGACAGGCCCATCTGACCGGCCGCCAGGTTGCGGCGGTAGAAGGCGTTGCTGTCTTCGGCCGTGGAGAAGCCCGCGTACTGGCGCACCGTCCACGGGTTGGTCACGTACATGGTCGGGTAGGGGCCGCGCACGAACGGCGCGACGCCGGGATAGCCGCCCAGGAAGTCGAGACCTTGGATGTCGCTGGCGTCGAAGGCCGGGGCGACATCGACGCCTTCGGGCGTGCTCCAGGCCTGGCCGTCCGGCGCGATGCCGGGCGCGACCTCGGCGAAGTCGATCGTCGTGAAGTCGGGGAACTTGGTCACGGCTCAGGCTCCCTCGAAGGCGGCGGCGAAGCGGATGGGCGTCAGCGGCTGACACTTGCTGTCCGGCCCGGGCAGACGGACATCCGGTCCGGTGACCGCGAAGGCGGCCGGATCGGGCGTCTCGACCTCCGGCGGCTTGTCGTCGGCGTTGGGGAAGACGGTGACGCCCAGGATCTTGCGGGTCTTGTCGGCGAAGGCGGCTTCCTGCGCCGCGCGCGTCTTGGCGACGCCGCTGGCGATGAAGCCGCTTTCCAGCGCCTTGATGATCCCGCCGGCCGCCTCGATGGCCTGGAAGCCGTTCCAGGCGGCGCGGGCCAACTGGTCGGTCAGGCTGTCGAGGTACCAAGCCCCGCCGGCCGGATCGGCCACGCGGCCCAGGTTGCTCTCCTCCATCAGGACGAGCTGGGTGTTGCGGGCCTGGCGGCGGGCGAAGGCGGTGGGCAGACCGATCGCGTCGGTGAAGGCGTCCAGCACGATCGCGTTCGCGCCGCCGACCGCGCCGGCGAACCCGGCCGAGGTCAGGCGCAAGAGGTTGGTCCAGGCGTCGGCCTTGGCCAGCATCCGCCGCGACGAGCGGGCCTCGATCTGGTCGGGGACGGAGACGCCGCAGGCCTCCGTGAGCCGCGCCCACATGGCCTTGGCGGCGCGCAGCTTGGCGACGCCGGTAAAGTACTCACCGTCCAGGCTGACGCCGAGCACGATGCGGCTGAAAGCCTCCTCCGTCGACAGGCCCGAGCGCGTCAGGGCCTTGGCGTAGGCGAGGGCGGCGGCGGTCATCGCGGCCAGCTCTTCGACGTTGGAGCCGCCGGCCTCGTGCGTGGCGCGGCCGGTCGCCAGGAAAAGGCTCGCCTTGGCGTAGGTGGCCGCCAGGCGCGTGGCCACGGTCGCGGCGTTGAAGATATGGCTTTCGATCGGGCCGGGGCTGACGCCGGCCTGCATGAAGGCGGTCAGCGGATCGAGGTGGAAGGCTAGCGGCGCGTTCGGCGCGGCCTTGGCCAGGGCGCCCAGCCAGTCGGCCGCCTTGGGGCCCAGAAAGCCGGCGTCGAGGGCGACCGGCGCCAGGTCCAGCAAGACGCCCGACAGCGCCTTGGCCAGATCGTCGGCCGAGCCGACAGCGATCCCGTTCTGACCGGTCGGATCGAGCTGCAGCAGCACCGAGGCTGCGCCGTTCTCAAGGTCCGCCAGAAGGTCCTTGGCCGTCCGAGCCGGGTCGGGATGGGCGGCGCGAACCCGCAGGTCCCACGGCCGTTCGGCGTCGCGGATGCGCAGGTCGCGAGCGACGGCGACGCCGTCCTGGGCTGTGTAGAGAGGCTGGATCGTCACACCGTCCGGCGTGGCCGTGGTCAGGGCGTCGTCGAAGCTCTGGCCCTTCAGGGTCTTCTCGACCAGAGCCATCCAGCGGGCGCGGGTGGCGTCGTCGCCTTGCGGACCAAAGTCCTCGGCCAGGGGCGTGGTCGCCTCGGTCAAAGCGTCTCTCTCCTGCACTGCAGCATTATTGTTTTTGATCGTGATGCGCCCCTGCCGCTACGGCCGTCAAGCCTTGCGCGGGCGCCAAACGAGCGTTTAAGCTGAACGGTGATCATATATTTCGGCGCTCAAGCCGATCTCCAAAGGGGAGAACCTCGCCCATGGCCCTGCCGCCGATCCTGCGCGACCGTCTGCGCCTTCCGGTCATCGCCTCGCCGCTGTTCATCATCAGCAATCCCGACCTGGTGATCGCCCAGTGCAAGGCGGGCATCGTCGGCTCGTTCCCGTCGCTGAACGCGCGCCCGATCTCGCAGCTGGACGAATGGCTGGCGCGGATCACCGAGGAGCTGGCCGCCTACGACAAGGCTAACCCGGACGCCCCCTCGGCGCCTTTCGCCGTCAATCAGATTGTCCACAAGACGAACAACCGGCTCGAGGAGGACATCGAGCTGTGCGTCAAATACAAGGTTCCGGTGGTCATCACGTCGCTGGGCGCGCGCGAGGACCTGAACCAGGCGATCCATTCCTACGGCGGCATCACGCTGCATGACGTGATCACCGACCGCTTCGCCCGCAAGGCGATCGAGAAGGGCGCCGACGGCCTGATCCCGGTCGCGGCCGGCGCCGGCGGCCACGCCGGCACGCTGTCGCCCTTCGCCCTGATCCAGGAAATCCGCCAATGGTTCGACGGGCCGGTCGCGCTGTCGGGCTCGATTGCCTGCGGGCGCTCGATCCTGGCCGCCCAGGCCATGGGCGCGGACCTGGCCTATATCGGCTCGGCCTTCATCGCCACCGAGGAGGCCAACGCGGTCGAGGGCTACAAGCGCGCCATCGTCGAGGGCCAGGCCGACGGCATCGTCTATTCGAACCTGTTCACCGGCGTGCACGGCAACTACCTGCGCTCGTCGATCGTCGCCGCGGGCCTGGATCCCGACAACCTGCCGCAGAGCGATCCGTCGAAGATGAGCTTCGGCTCCGGCGGCAACCAGGAGGCCAAGGCCTGGCGGGACATCTGGGGCTCGGGCCAGGGCATCGGCGCCATCAAGGAGGTGCTGCCGGCCGCCGAACTTATCGCACGTTTCTCGGCTGAGTACGAGCAAGCCAAGGCCGAACTGGCGGCCAAGACGGCGCTTACCTCCGGAAATCACTTGGCTTTCGCCGCCGAATAGACGGGCGTTCGACGGGGACGGAGATGCGTCCGTCCCCGGCTTCGACGGCGGCGTGATGCTGGGAGCGTCTTCCATTGCTCCCGGAGCCGCCCATGTTCGACGACGTCACGCCCCGCCTCGGCCTGCCCTATGTGGTCGCCGCCCAGGCCCAGAAACACATCCCCATCAACGAGAGTTTGGCCCGGCTGGATGGCCTCGTCCAACTGGCGGTAGAGACCCGCGGCGTCACCGCTCAGCCGGCCAATCCGGTCGCGGGCGGCGTCTGGATCCTGCCGTCCAGCGCCACGGGCGCGGCCTGGGCCGGCCAGCCCGCCGGAACCCTGATGCGCTTCGAGGCCGGCGCCTGGGAGCCGCTCGCGCCCGCCGAGGGCGTGCTGGCATGGGTCAAGGACGAGAACCAAATGGTCGCCTTCGACGGCGCCGCCTGGACCCCCCTGTCGGCGACGTTCCGCAGCCTGACCGCCGCCGCCTCCCCGAGCCTCGCCAACACCCGGCTGGAAATCCTGGAGCAGGAGGTGACCCTGTCGGGCGCCTCGACCGCGACCAGCATCGTGATCCCGAGCCGCGCGATCGTGCTGGCGGTCTCGACCCGAACCACGGTCGCGATCACCGGCGCGGCCGCCTACAACTGCGGGGTTTCGGGCGAGGCCAGCAAGTTCGGCGGCTCGCTGGGCGTGGCCAAGAATTCCAGCAACATCGGGGTGGTGGGACCGACGGCTTACTATGCCGACACGCCCGTGGTGCTGACGGCGGTCGGCGGCAACTTCGTCGGCGGCAAGGTGCGGGTGGCGATCCACGTCATGCGTTTCGACGCGCCGGCCTCTGTTTGATCCCTCCCCCTTGATGGGGGAGGGCAGGGTGCGGGTGATCTACGGCCGGTGTGGCTGAGCCGCCGCTCCACCCCCAACCCCGACCTTCCACCATCAAGGGGGAAGGGAGATTGACCTAGGCCCCCTCAGCCGCTAAACGCCCCTCACCTTTGGGGAGTAGCCGCCCGCGCCTATCAGCGGGCCCCGCCGTCAACACACTTGGTTCTCTGGACCATGGCGCGGGGAAGGGAAGCGGACTTCAAGCTTCCTTGGCGAGACCAATGGCGCCGATCTCTATCCGGGCCGGGTGGGGCATCGACGCTATTGGCATGCGCCCGGCCCGGAGGACTATTTCAGTGGAAGCCCTGCTCGTCTCGACCCTGGTCGTGGCCATCGCCGAGATCGGCGACAAGACCCAGCTGCTGGCCATCATCCTGGCCACGCGGTTCAAGAAGCCTGTCCCGATCATCATGGGCATACTGGTGGCGACGCTCGCCAACCATGCGCTCGCCGCTACGGCGGGCTACTGGGTGTCGGACTTCCTGAGCGGCGCCTGGTTCAAGTGGGCGATCGCCATTTCGTTCATCGCCATGGCCGCCTGGGCGCTGATCCCGGACAAGGCCGACGACGAGGAGGGCCAGAGCGCCGGACGCTATGGGGTGTTCCTGACCACCACGATCGCCTTCTTCCTGGTCGAGATGGGCGACAAGACCCAGATCGCCACCGTCGCCCTGGGCGCCAAGTTCCACTCGATCGCCTGGGTCGCCGCCGGCACCACGATCGGCATGATGCTGGCCAATGTCCCGGCCGTGTACCTGGGCGAGGCGGCGACCAAGGTCGTGCCGCTGAAGTATGTGCGCATTGGCGCGGCGGTGATCTTCCTGTTGCTGGGCCTGTGGCAGGCGGCGGAGCTGCTGGGGGTTCTGAAATAGCGTTACCCCGTGTCATCCCGGCTGAAGCGCAGCGGAGAGCCGGTATCCAGGGGCCGCTTGCACCGCGGCTTGTCACCCCCTGGGTCCTGGATAGCCTCTGCGAGGCTTCCGGGATGACACGGGTGACAGAGGCGTTATGACGGGTGCGCGAAGGGAGCCGCTCACCTCATGACCGCCACCGACCGACAGCCGCGCGGCTGGGAATTCTGGATCGATCGCGGCGGCACGTTCACCGACATCGTGGCGCGGCGGCCGGACGGGTCTCTGGTCACCCACAAGCTGCTGTCGGAGAACCCCGAGCACTACGCCGACGCCGCCGTGGCGGGCGTCCGAGCGTTACTGCCGGATGGTGCGACGATCGACGCGGTCAAGATGGGCACCACCGTCGCGACCAACGCCCTGCTCGAGCGCAAGGGCGAGCCGACCGTCCTGGCGATCACCCAGGGCCACGCCGACGCCCTCCGGATCGGCTACCAGGCGCGTCCGAAGCTGTTCGAGCGCCATATCGTCAAGCCCGAGACCCTTTACGATCGCGTCGTCGAGATCGCCGAGCGGATCAGCGTCGAGGGCGAGGTGCTACGGCCGCTGGACGAGGACGCCGCGCGGGCCGGGCTGCAAGCCACCTACGAGGCCGGATTTCGCGCGATCGCGATTGTGCTGCTGCATGGCTTCCGCTTTACGGATCACGAGGCGCGGGTCGCGGCCATCGCGCGCGAGGTCGGCTTTACCCAGGTCTCGGCCAGCCACGAGGTCAGCCCGCTGATGAAGCTGGTCGGGCGGGGCGACACGACGGTGGTCGACGCCTACCTGTCGCCGATCCTGCGCCGCTACGTCGACCAGGTCTCGGGCGCGCTGGGTCCCGACACGCGCCTTTTGTTCATGCAGTCGAACGGCGGCCTGACCGACGCACGGGCCTTCCGGGGCAAGGACGCGATCCTGTCGGGCCCCGCGGGCGGCGTTGTCGGCATGGCGCGGACGGCCGCGGAGGCGGGATTCGAGCGCGTGATCGGCTTCGACATGGGCGGCACCTCGACCGACGTCTGCCACTATGCCGGCGACTACGAGCGGGCGTTCGAGACGGTCGTGGCCGGTGTGCGCATGCGCGCGCCGATGATGAACATTCACACTGTGGCGGCGGGCGGCGGCTCCATCTGTTCGTTCGACGGCGCGCGCCTTCGCGTGGGGCCGGCCTCCGCTGGCGCCGTGCCCGGACCGGCCGCCTATCGCCGAGGCGGGCAGCTCACGGTCACCGACTGCAACGTCATGCTGGGCAAGCTGCGGCCGGAGTTCTTCCCGAAAGTATTTGGCCCCAGCGCCGACCAGACGCTGGATGTCGAGGCCGTGGCGCGCGGGTTCGAGGCGCTGGCGGCGGAGATCGCGGCGGCGACCGGTAAGGCCATGACGCCCCAGGAGGTCGCCGAGGGCTTCGTCACGATCGCCGTCGAGAACATGGCCAAGGCCGTGCGGCAGATCTCCATCCAGCGCGGCTACGACGTCACCCGCTATGTGCTCGCGTGCTTCGGTGGCGCGGGCGGCCAACACGCCTGCCTGGTCGCCGACGCCTTGGGCATGAACAAGGTGATGATCCACCCGTTCGCGGGGGTGCTGAGCGCCTACGGCATGGGCCTGGCCGACCTGCGCCTGATCCGCGAGGAGACGGTCGAGCGGCCGCTCGACCACGCGGTCGACCTCCCGGCGCGCGCGGCGACTCTCGCCGCCGAGGCCGAGTCCGCCTTGCGGGCGCAGGACGTGCCGATGGCGTCGGTGGAGACGCTCGCCAGCCTGCGCGTGAAGTACGCCGGCACGGACACGCCGCTCGTGGTCCCCTTCGGCGACGCCGCCGCCGTCCGCGCGACCTTCAATGACCTGCATCAGCGACGCTTCGGCTTTACGTCGCCGACGACGCCTTTGGTGATCGAGACGCTGTCCGTCGAGGCGATTGGACGCTCGGACGCCGGCTCGGAACCGGATTTTGAGTCTGGCGCGTCCAAGGGCGGCGAGCCGATTGCGACGGTCGAGGCCCGCATGGCTGCCGTGCTTCACGCGACCCCCGTCTTCGATCGCGCGGCCCTGCCGGTCGGCGCGGACATCCTTGGCCCCGCGATCATCCGCGAAGCCACCGGCACCACCGTCGTCGAGCCCGGCTGGCGCGCCACGGTGGACGCCAGGCTGAACCTGATCCTCGACCGCGTCGTCGCCCTGCCCGCCCGCAAGGCGATCGGCACGGACGCCGATCCGGTGATGCTGGAGGTGTTCAACAATCTCTTCATGGCCGTGGCCGAGGAGATGGGCTTCGCCCTGCAGAACACCGCCTATTCGGTCAACATCAAGGAGCGGCTCGACTTCTCCTGCGCCCTGTTCGACCGGGACGGAAACCTGATCGCCAACGCCCCGCACATGCCGGTGCATCTGGGCTCGATGGGCGACAGCGTCCGGGCGATCCGCGACGCGAGGCTTTCCGACGGACGCGGCATGAAGCCCGGCGACGTCTACATGCTGAACGCGCCCTACAACGGCGGCACGCACCTGCCGGACGTCACGGTGGTCATGCCGGTGTTCGACGCGGCAGGGGCTCTGCTGTTCTATGTCGCCGCGCGCGGGCACCAGGGCGATATCGGTGGGATCACGCCGGGCTCCATGCCGCCGAACAGCCGAACGGTCGAGGAGGAGGGCGTCCTGATCGAGAACTTCCTGCTGGTCGAGGGCGGTCGGTTTCGGGAGGCCGAGACCCGCGCTTTGCTGGCGTCAGGCCAGTGGCCGGCGCGCAATCCCGATCAGAACATCGGCGACCTCAAGGCGCAGATCGCCGCCTGCGCGCGGGGCGCCGAGGCCCTGACCGCCCTGGTCGCCGAGTTCGGTCAGGACGTCGTCGAGGCCTACATGGCCCACGTCCAGGACAACGCCGAGGAGGCTGTCCGTCGGGTGCTGGCGACGATGAGGAGCGGGTCGTTCCTTTACGAGCTCGACGATGGCTCGGTGGTGAGGGTCGCGATCCAGGTCAACCCGGAAGCCCGCTCGGCCCGCGTCGATTTCACCGGCACGAGCGATCAGGTCCCGACCAACTTCAACGCCCCGGCCTCGATCTGCCGGGCGGCGGCGCTCTACGTGTTCCGCACGCTCGTCGACGACGAGATCCCGATGAACGACGGCTGCCTGCGGCCGGTCGAGCTGGTCATTCCGGAAGGCTCGATGCTGCGGCCGCGCTATCCGGCGGCGGTGGTCGCGGGCAATGTCGAGACCAGCCAGGTCGTGGTCGACGCCCTCTACGGCGCGCTGGGCGTGATGGCGGCCGCGCAGGGGACGATGAACAACTTCACCTTCGGCGACGCGCGGCGGCAGTATTACGAGACCATCTGCGGGGGCTCAGGCGCGGGGCCGGACTTCGACGGGACCGACGCCGTCCAGACCCACATGACCAACAGCCGCCTGACCGATCCCGAGGTGCTGGAGGCGCGCTATCCGGTATTGGTCGAGGCCTTCTCGATCCGGCGCGGCTCCGGCGGCGAAGGGACGCATCGCGGCGGGGACGGCGTTGTGCGCAAGATCGGCTTCCGAGAACCGATGACCGTCACCTTGCTCTCCAATCGCCGCCGGGTCCCGCCGTTCGGACTGGAAGGCGGCCAGCCCGGCGCGCTTGGCGCGGCGCGGGTCGAACGCGCCGGCGGCGGCGTCGAGCCCATGGCGGCCACGGACCTGGTGCGAGTCGGCCCGGGCGACGCTATCGTGATCGAGACGCCGGGCGGCGGCGGCTGGGGAAGAGCTTGATGGCGAAGGCGTCGGTTCTGTTCGTGTGCCTGGGCAACATCTGTCGCTCTCCGCTGGCCGAGGGGGCGTTCCGGGCCGAGGCGCAGCGGATGCGTATGGACGTCGTCGTCGACTCGGCCGGCACTGGGGGCTGGCATGCGGGCGAGCCGCCAGATCCTCGTGCGATCGCCGCCGCGCGTCGCCATGGCGTCGACATCGCTCGCCAACGCGCCCGCAAGGTGACCAAGGACGACTTCCGCAGCTTCACCCACATCTACGCCCTGGACGAAACCAATCTCAGCGGTCTTCGGGCCCTGGCGCCGCAGGATGCGACGGCGGAGCTGGCCTTGCTGCTGGACCTGGTGCCGGGGCATGAGGGCAGGGCGGTCGCGGACCCCTATTACGGCGACGCCAGCGACTTCGACGTCACCTGGCGCGATGTCGAGATGGCGGCGCGGGCCCTGGCGCAGCGGCTGGCGCATCAGGGCTACCGGTAGGATCAGTGTAGCGTCGGCCGCTTGGTCCTGGCGTATTCCGGCTCCTCGAACCGAACGGGCAGGGTCAGCGCTTCCTGCGCCAGCGCCATGTTGAGGAAGCGCGCCGTCACGATCACCGACTCCGGCGCGATCACCAGGCTCTCAAGAAGGCGCCCAGCGATCTCCGGCGAGGCGGGGCAGATCCCGCACGCCGTCACGAGACGCTGCTCGTCCTCGGCATAGCCTTGCCGCCCCGGCGCGGCGACGCACAGGGGACGGCGGACCTGACCTTCGATCGTCGTCATCATCAGGATGAAGGCGGCGGCGACGCGGGGCGAGATGAGGGCGCCGGCCTCGCGCGACAGCCGCTCGCCTGGCTCCTGGCCCAGAACCCGCGCGGTCACCCACTGCCGTAACAACCACAGCAGCACGCGCTCGCCACGCGTCAGGGCCGGCGGACCACACTCATCGACAGAGGCGTGGGACAGGGGATCGGGGAAAAGGTCGGACCGCACGCCGGAAATCTCCTCGCCGAGCAGGGGGCCGACACCCGCCCTGGCGAACCGACTTCGGTGAGCGGCCCGACGCGTTCTTGCGAACACTTCTCAACTAAACGGGATGTCTAGTTGCGAGTCAATCGCAAAGATGTCGAGCCGCTCTAACCGCCGAACCCGCCCTTGAAGCCGCCGCTGTGGGCGTAGCTGCGTCCGCCGCCGAAGCCGCCGCGCGAGACGACCGAGGTGCGAGTCTGGACCTTGGGCGGGGCGTTACGGATGGCGTCCGGCGGGTCGATGCTCTCGCGCGTGATGACCGTGCGGCCGGTGCCGTAGTCGCGGCCGAGGCGCCCGCCCCAGGTCGAGTAGTAGCCGCCGCCATAATCGTCGTTGCGTCGATAGAGACCGGTGCCGCGATAATAGTCGCCGCCGTCCAGCATCCGGCCAATGACAAAGCCCGCCAGCAGGGGCGTGAAGAAGCTTCCGCCGCCGGCCTCGCTGCGCGGCACGCAATTGCCGGCGCCATAGACGTCCTCGCAGGAGGCGCGGGCTTCGTAGCGCGGGGCGTTCTTGGCGTCGTCCTTCTGGGCGGCCGCCCAGGAGGTGTCGCATTGCTGGTCCGAGACCTCGTTGGCGGCCTTGCACTCTTCGAGCGACTTGTAGCTGAAGGCCTCGACCTGTTCGCCGCGATTAGGGTCCCAGCCGGCCTGGGCGCCGGGGCTTGGGTCGTCGCAGCCCGCCAGGGTGAGGCTGGCCGCGCCGGCCAACATCGTGGTCAGCTGCAGCGAGGCGGAGCGCTTGCGGGGGCTCATGACGCGGTCCTCACGCGGTCATGCAGGCGGCGTTCAGCACGCCGACCGCGATGGAGATACCCGCCAGATAGACGCCGATCGAGGTCTCGCCGTTCTCGATCCGCGCCTTGACGTCGGGCAGGGCGACCAGGCGCACGCCGGTGAAGGCGGCGATCTGGATCACGCCGGCCAGGGTCGCCCAGGCGGCGAACTCGGGCAGGCTGACCGTGTGGCTCAGCGCCGAGGCGAGCGGCAGGACATAGCCGATCAGCGCGCCCGCCAAGGCGATGGCGGCGGCCAGGTTGCCCTGCCGGATCAACGCCTTCTCGCTATAGGGCGTCACCCACTGGTAGACGTATTTGAAGGCGATGGTGAACAGGCCGGCGGCCACGAAGGCCACCAGGAACGCGATCGCTCCGTCCTGGAACGCCGTGAAGTCGAACATCGGCCTCTCCCTCAAGCCTTGAACTCGGCCACCGTCAGCGGCAGGCCGATCATCGTCTCGTGTGTTACGTCGCCGTCTTGGGGCTCCGCCGTCAACGCCAGCAGCAGCTCGCGACCTTCGCCGCCGGAAAGCTCGCGATAGAATAGCATGGTGGTCTGGAAGAGCCGCCGGTCCGGCGCCGCGCCCTCGCGGTTGTAGTAGACGTCTTCCCACAGGGTGACCGGATCCTGGCGCTCGGCGTCCTCTCCGAACCAGAAACGGCGATACTCCGGCAGGCCCTCCGCCTGGAAGGTGCGGGCGCGCAGGCGCTCGCCCCACAGGTCGCGATCGGCGCGGTCGGCCGGGTACTCGCTGGACCACGGGACAAACACCGTGAAGTCGTTGGCCCGCTGGCCCTCGCGATCGTCCGAGACGACCTGGAACAGGATTTCGTCGTCGGTATAGAAGCGGTGCACGAACGCGCCCTCGTTCAGCTGGATCAGGCCCTGGGCCGTAATTTCCAGCGTATCGCGGTCCAGGGCGAACTTCGCTTCGCCGCTGAAGCGCCGCCAAGCCAGCGGGTCCAGGACCACCGTCCGGCCAATGGTCACGTTGCGGATGACGGGCAGGGCGGGACGCTGGGCGTCCTTCCTGCCGAAAAGCTTTCCGAACATCGTGGTTCGCGGGCCCTCGAATCCCTGGCCGGCATGCCTAAGTGAGCGGCGTCGCCAGCTCTACCTCGGGACGCGCTTGTCCCTCGATCAAGTCCGGCGCAGGATGACGTCGAACGGCGTCTTGTCAAGCGTACATGTTATGCGTACATGTAACGCATGCCTGCCAAACCGACGAGAGGCGCCCAGGCCGCCGAAAGGACCCGTGCGTGGCGAGAAGCCCGTCGGCAAGCCGGCTTCGTGAAGATCGAGGTCTGGGCTCCGGCGGCTTGCAAGCCCGACATCCTCTCGGCTGTCCAGGCCATCGTCGTGGAGTCGGCCCGCGGGCCGGCGCTGAAGACCAACCCCAACCCTCCCAAGGGCGTCAGACACATGGACTCCGTTATCGACATCGCCTGGACCATTCACAGCCTGCGTGACGGGCTGGTGGAAAGCGCGCTGGTGCGCGAAGGCGAAATGACCGTCACCGTGGTCGAGGGCGTCGAGCCCGTGCTGCTGGTCGTGATGCACGAATTCGGTGACCTGCCGATCTATGTCAGCGGCGGCGGGCTTCAGCTGGTGGTCTCGACTCTCCTGTGGCCCTGCGACGAACAGAACGACCGCGCGGCCTTCAACGAATTCCTGCTCAAGGCCCAGAAGATCGTGCCGCTCTCGAACTTCGGCATCACCAGCGTCGAGGGTCGCGACTATTACGAGCTGATGGGCGAGATCTCGTCCAAGACCACCCTGCAGACCCTGATCATCGAGCTGCGCACCCTGGCCGACAACGCCATCGCCGCCGCCAGCGATCTGCGCGACAACTTCGAAAAGAGCCGCGGCGCGGCCGCTTAAAGAACAGAGACCTGGAGACCTTCGAATGTCGATCTGGAGCAAGCTCTCGGCGCTCTTCCGCGGCACGGCCCACGACGGCGCGCAGACCATCGTCGACGCCAACGCCCTGCGGATCCTGGATCAGGAAATCCGCGACGCCGACAACGCCCAGGGCAAGGCCCGGGACGAACTGGCCAAGCTGGTCGCCCGACGCCGGTCCTTGGAGACCGAGGTCGGGGGCCTGACCGACCAGATCCGCAAGTACGAGGCTTCGGCCCGCGCGGCCATGGGCAAGGGCGACCAGGCCCTGGCCCTGGAAGTGGCCCAGCGCATCGCCGATCTTGAAAAGGACGCGACCCAGAAGTCGACCCAGATGACCGAGCTGCGCGCCGCCGAGGAAAAGCTGCGCACGGTCATCTCGCAAACCGACGCCAAGGTCGAGGCGCTGCGCCGCGAGATCGAGATCGTCAAGGTCAACGAGAGCGTCCAGAAGGCCCAGGCCGCGGTGATCTCGCGCTCGGGTTCGGCCAGCGGCGTGGTCGGCTCGGCCGCCGACAGCCTCAAGCGCATCAAGGAGCGCCAGGCCGTTCGCGAGGAGCAGTTCCGCCTGCACAACGAGTCCGAGGAGCGCAAGACCGGCGCCGATCTCGACGCCAAGCTGGCGGCGGCGGGGATCCTGCCGGGCGGCGGCGGGGCCGAGGACGTGCTGGCCCGCCTGATGGCGCCCAAGGACGAGGCTCTGCCCGCGCCGATGCTGGCCATCGAGGACAAGGTCAGGGCCGGCTCCAAGGACGCCTGATGCGCCGTCTTACCCTGACGCCTCGGCCGGACTGGAAGTCCCGGGCCGAGGCCGTCGGCTTCACCTGGCATCACGCCGACGGCCGTCGCTACTGGGACGAGCGGGCGGCCTACGCCTTCACGCTCGAGGAGGTCGAGGGCCATCTGGAGCCCGCGACCGAGGCGCTGCACAAGCTGTGCCTGGACTTCGTCGAGGAAGCCGTTGGCAGCGACGCCTTGATGGCCAGGCTCCAGATCCCGGAGGCCTCTCGTGATGTCGTCGCCGCCTCGTGGACGGCGCGCGATCCGTCGCTCTATGGCCGCTTCGACTTCTTTTACGATGGGGCGGGGCCGCCCAAGCTCTACGAGTACAACGCCGACACGCCGACCAGCATCTATGAGGCGGCGGTGTTCCAGTGGCTGTGGCTGGAAGACCTGATCCAGCGCGGCGCGTTGCCGGAGAGTACGGACCAGTTCAACAGCCTGCACGACCAGTTGGCCGAGCGGTTCAAGACGATCTTCCCGAACGGCGGCTTCGTCCACTTCGCCAGCGATCCGGACTTCGTCGAGGACCGCCAGACGGTGCGGTTCCTGGAGGACATGGCGCGGTTGGCGGGGCTGGAGCCCAAGTTCGTGCCGACGACGGAGATCGGCCTCGACGCCGACGGCCGCTTCGTCGACCAGGACAACTACCTCATCGGGGCGATGTTCAAGCTGTACCCCTGGGAGGACATGCTGCGCGAGCCGTACGCGGCCAACATCGCCGGCTCCAAGACCCAGTTCATCGAGCCGCCGTGGAAGGCGCTGTTGTCGAACAAGGCGCTGCTGCCGCTGCTCTGGGAGCGCCACCCGGGCCACCCGAACCTGCTCGAGACCTATTTCGACGACGATCCCAAGGTCGAGCGCCTGGGGTCGAGCTACGCCCGCAAGCCTCTGTTCAGCCGCGAAGGCGCGAACGTCGAGCTGTGGACCAACGGCCGCAAGGGGCGGGTCCTGGACCAGGGCTACGGCGCTGAGGGCTGGATTCGCCAGGAACTGAAGCCGCCGCCGAAGTTCGGCGCGAACTATCCCGTGGTCGGCTCGTGGGTGATCGGCGACCAGCCCGCAGGCATTGGCGTGCGCGAAGACCGCGGGCGCGTGACGCGCGACCGCTCGCGCTTCGTGCCGCATATCATCGAAGGCTAACCCCTTCCGATCTCCCCGGCGTTCGCCGGGGAAGTCGGGACGTGGAGGTTCCCTCCGGCTAGGAAACCGGTATCATTCCTGTGAGACAAGGCGTCCGCGCGTGAAGACGCCTCTCGGGGAGAGATGTTCGATGACCTGCCGCGCGGCCGCCCTTGGCCTGCTTCTGTCCGCCAGCCTGCTCGCCGCGCCCGCCTTCGCTGGCGTCATCGGGAAGAACGTTCCGGCCCAGCCGATCACCGCCGAGCGGATCGCCCAACTGCCACCGCCCCAGCAGCCCGCCTGGAAGGCCTATCTGGAGCGCTCGGTCGCCCAGGAGAAGGCCGATCGCGCCGCGCTTGCCGCCGAGCTGAACCCTGGCCAAACCCCGCCGCCGCCTCCGCCGACCGGCCATGGGGACGGCGGCATGGTCCTGGACAAGGACCCGGCCTGGTACGGCTCGGCCGAGGCGCGCCACATCGCCGACGTGATCGTCAGCTTCCAGACCCCGGCCGGCGGCTGGAGCAAGAACCAGGACCGGACCGGCGCGCTTCGTTTGCCGGGCCAGCCGTGGGCTTCCGACAATAACTCCAAGTACTTGACCGAGAACGACTTCGACGCCGCGCGCGATCCGAAGTGGGGCTATGTCGGCACGCTGGACAACAACGCCACGATCACCGAGATGCGCTTCCTGGCCAAGGTCGCGCGCCAGACTCCGGGCCCCGAGGGCGAGGCCTATCGCCAGAGCTTCCTGAAGGGCGTGCGCTATCTGCTGGCCGCGCAGTTCCCGAACGGCGGCTGGCCGCAGGTCTGGCCGCTGGAGGGCGGCTATCACGACGCGGTCACCTTCAATGACAACGCCGTCTCGGAGGCGGCCTACCTGCTGACCGAAGTGGCCGAGGGGATTGCCGACTTCGCCTTCGTACCCGCCGATCTGCGCGCCAAGGCCGGCGCGGCGGCCAAGAAGGGCCGCGAGGTCATCGTCGCCGCCCAGATCCGCGTCGACGGCAAGCCGACGATCTGGGGCCAGCAGGCTGATCCCTTCACCTTGGCGCCGGTCGCCGGCCGCAACTTCGAGCCGCCGGCCCTGGCGACCGGTGAGAGCGCGGACCTGCTATTCTACCTGATGCAACTGCCCGACCCGACGCCGGCCGAGGTCGCCGCCGTCCATGCCGGGGTCGCCTGGCTGCGCAAGGCCGCGATCGTCGGTTTCGAATGGACCGGCAAGGGCGAGCCCGACGGGCGCCGTCTGGTCGAGAAGCCCGGCGCGGGGCCGATCTGGGCGCGTTACTACGACACCAGCGGCAAGCCGGTCTTCGGCGAGCGCGACAAGACCCTGCGCGACAACGTCAATGAGCTCTCGCGCGAACGTCGCGACGGCTATTCCTGGTACGGAACCCAGCCGGCCAAGATCATTCGGCTCTACGAGACGAAATGGGCGGCCAAGCACCCGCCGAAGTAGGTCTCAGAAGTCGCGCAAGATCCGCGCGACCTCGGCCACGGCCGCCTGGTCGGTGTCCTGAAGCGTGGGCGGCACGAAGCCCATCGCGCCGAGCTTCGAGGCCGGATCGGCGCCTGGGCGAGGCCCGCCGAACGAGCCGTGCACCTCGCGCACGCCGGTGCGCCGGACCAGGTCGGCGACGTTGGAAACCCGCACCCCCGCGCCAGCCAGGACGCTGATGCGGCCGTTGGCTTGAGCGACCAGGGCGGCGATGCGCTCGGCGCCCGCCAAGGCGCTGATCGCGCCGCCAGACGTCAGCACGCGCTCGAAACCCATCTCAATGGCGATTTCCAGGGCGGCTGACTGGTCCTCCACCAGGTCGAAGGCGCGATGCAGGGTCATGCCCAGGCCCTGCGAATGATCGACGAGGGCGCCCAGCACCTCGAGGTCCAGCTCACCGTCCGGCCGACTGGCGCCGATGCTGACCCCAGCCAGGCCGTAGGTGCGAACAGCGTCAATGTCGCGCTTCATCGCGTCCAGGTCCCGCGCGTCGTAATAGAAGTCACCGTTGCGCGGCCGGATCATCGGATAGACCGGGATCGGCGACTTGGCCGCCAGCGCCATCAGGCCGGGGGCGGGCGTCAGGCCCTGGAGCGTCAGGCCCGCGCAAAGTTCGATCCGATCCGCCCCGCCCGCGATCGCCGCCGCCAATCCGGCGGGCGTATCCACACAGACTTCCAGCAGGACGCGCCCTTTCACAACACGATTGGCGTCGGTCATGGTCTCTCTCTCCGGCCGTGTTACGGATTCGGCGGTCTTCTTGGAGCACAGCGGCATGATGAATCGTAGAGGCCTAATCGGCGCGAGCCTCGTCGGATCGGCGATGATCAGCGGGCGCGCAGCGGCGGCGGGCGAGGGCGTGCGGCTGGACGGTCCCTGCGTGATCTCGACCTGGGACTTCGGCGTCGCCGCCAACCAGGCCGCCTGGGCCGTGCTCTCCAAGGGCGGCCGCGCGCTGGACGCCGTCGAGGCTGGGGCGCGCGTGCCCGAGCAGGACCTCAAGAACCACAGCGTCGGCCGCGCCGGCTATCCCGACCGCGACGGCCATGTCTCGCTGGACGCCTGCATCATGGACGAGCTTGGCAACTGCGGCTCCGTCGCGGCGCTTGAGCATATCGCCCATCCGATCTCGGTCGCCCGCCGAGTCATGGAGAAGACGCCGCACGTCATGCTGGTCGGCGCTGGCGCGCTGCAGTTCGCCCTGGAGCAGGGCTTCCCGCGCGAGGAGCTGCTGACGCCGGAATCGAAGGCCGCCTGGGAGGCCTGGAAGAAGGACGCCAAGTACCAACCCAAGGCCAACAGCGAGGTCGGCGATTACGGCAAGACCACTGGCCAGCTCGGCACGCCTGGCGGGGCGGGCAATCACGACACCATCGGCATGCTGGCCATCGACGCCAAGGGGAACATCTCCGGCGCCTGCACCACCAGCGGCATGGCCTGGAAGATGCGCGGCCGCGTGGGCGACAGCCCGATCATCGGCGCGGGCCTCTATGTCGACAACGAGGTCGGCGGCGCCACCTCGACCGGCGTCGGCGAAGAGGTGATCCGCAATGTCGGCAGCTTCCTGGTCGTCGAGCTGATGCGCCAGGGCCGCTCGCCCGAGGCCGCGTGCCGCGAGGCGGTCGAGCGCATCCTGAAGAAGAAGCCCCAGGCCAAGGATATCCAGGTCGGCTTCCTGGCGATCAACAAGAAGGGCGAGGTCGGGGCCTGGGCGATCCAGTCCGGCTTCAGCTACGCCCTGTGCGACGGGCGCAAGCAGGACCTGCTTTTGCCGGGCAAGGCGACCTACGCGTCCGGCGCCTGACACGCCTCGTAAAGTGGATAGGCGAACGGAGAACGCGGTTATAGCGTGCGCGCCAAGATCATCCGGAGGAGACCGCCATGTGCGATGACGATATCCACCAAGGCCTGGTGCACGACCCCAGCGTTTCCCGTCGCGCCTTCGGCCTGATGACCGTCGCCCTGACCGGCGTCGCCACTATGGCCCGCGCCGACGAGACGGTCGTGGAGAAGGATGTCGAGATCAAGACGCCGGACGGGACCGCCGACGCCGCGCTGTTCTATCCGAAAGCCAAGGGCAAGTATCCGGCCGTGCTGCTGTGGCCGGATGTGATGAGCCTGCGGCCGGTGTTCCGCGACATGGGCCGCCGCTTGGCCGCGGCCGGCTATGTCGTGCTGGTCCCCAATCTCTATTGCCGGGTCCAGAAGGCGCCGGTGATCCAGGGCAGCTTGAACTTCGCCAATCCGGAGGACCGGGCCAAGCTGACGCCGATGCGCGCCACGGTGACGCCGGAAGGCACCGCCAAGGACGCGGTCGCCTATCTCGCCTTCCTCGACGCCCAGCCCCAGACCAACACGGCCAAGAAGGCCGGCGTGCAGGGCTATTGCATGGGCGGTCCGTTGTCGTTCCAAACCGCGGGAGCCGTCCCGAACCGCATCGGCGCCGTCGCCTCGTTCCACGGCGGCGGCCTGCTGACCGACAAGCCGGACAGCCCGCACCTGTTGCTGCCCAAGACCAAGGCGGCCTATCTGATCGAGATCGCCGACAACGACGACAAGCAGGACCCGACCGTGAAGGACAAGCTGAAGGCCGCCTTCGCCGAGGCCAAGCTTCCGGCCCAGGTGGAGGTGTTCGCGGGCGCCAACCATGGTTGGACCGTCAAGGGCAGCCAAGTCTACAACGAGGCGGCCGCCGAGACGGCGTGGAGCAATCTTCTGGCGCTCTACAAGAAAGCGCTGGGCTAAGCGGAACGATGGCGGACGGCGGGGGCTTTGGCTAAACCCTGCCGTCCGCTGCTTCGAGGTTTCCGTGCCGCTCGACACCCCGCCGACCCCAGTCTCCGCCGTGGTTATCGAGGCGCCGAGACTGCCGCCGCTGGCGGGGCAGGAGGCCTTTTCCACCGCGACCTATGACGCGGCGCAGCTCAGCGCTTCGGCGCGGCTCGACGATGTCCTGAAGACCACGCCGGGCGTCTCGCTGTTCCGGCGCACCGGCAGCGACGCGGCCAATCCCACGATCCAGGGTCTGTCCCTCCGATCGGTGGCGCCGTCGGGCGCGGGCCGCGCGCTGGTGACGCTGGACGGCGCGCCGCAGAACGATCCGTTCGGCGGCTGGGTGATCTGGACGGCCTTGCCGGGGGAGGGTCTGTCCGGCGCGACCATCGTACGCGGCGCGGGGGCGGGACCTTATGGCGCGGGCGCCCTGACCGGCGTCGTCGCTTTGCGCGAGCGCGCGGCGGGCGGCGGCCTTTCCAGCCTTTCCGTGCAAGCCGGCGAGCGCGACAGCTGGCGCGCCGCGGGGACTTTCGGAACCGATCACCTGCTACTGATCGCCAGCGGCTCGCGCACCGACGGCTATCGCCCCGTGCGCGGCGCGGCGGCGGGCGCGGCCGATGTCCCTACGACCTTGGAGGACGGCTCCATCGCCGCCCGGGTCCAGGGCAAGGTCGGCGGCGTGCGCTGGGCCGCGCGGCTCGGCGCGTTCCAGGAAAAGCGCGGCGCGGGCCTGTTCGGCGCCAAGTCCAACGCGACGGGAAGCTCGCTGGCCATGACTCTGGCGACCGACCGCTGGCGGGTCCAGGCCTGGGCGCGGTCCAGCGACCTTGAGAACACCTCGGCCGCCGTCGCCGCCGGACGGACTGGAACGACGCCGGCGAATGACCAGTACTCCACACCCGCCAGCGGCTATGGCTTGAACGCCGCCTGGCAAGGCAAGGATGGCGACTGGTCCTGGGAGCTCGGCGCCGACGTCCGGGCGGCCGAGGGGCGCACGAACGAGCGCTTCCGCTACCAGAACGGCGCCTTCACACGGCAGCGGACCGCGGGCGGCCGGACGCTGGTCGGCGGCGTCTATGCCGAGGCGAGCTACAGCCGGCCGGACTTCTCGCTGACGGGCGGCGCGCGGCTGGACGGCTGGCGCTCATATCACGGCGTCCGGCGCGAGCGGGACGCGGCCACGGGCGCTCTGACGCTCGATGCGCCCGTGGCCGACGCCTCCGGGACGACGCCGACGGCCCGCGCTGGGGTCCGCCAGCGCCTGGCCGGCGACACTTGGATCCGCGCCGCGGCCTATGCCGGCTTCCGCCCGCCGACCTTGAACGAACTGCATCGCCCGTTCCGTGTCGGCAATGACGTGACCGAGGCCAACGCCGCCCTGAAGCCGGAGACGCTGTACGGCGTCGAGACCGGGCTCTCGGGCGAGGGGGCGGTGCGCTGGAACCTCGGGCTCTTCTACAATCAGGTCCAGGACCCGATCACCAATGTCACGGTCGGCGTGGGACCCGGGACCTTCCCCGTCGCCGGCTTCATCCCGGCGGGCGGCGTGCTGCGCCAGCGGCGGAACGCGGGCGAGATCAACGCCTATGGCCTGGAGGGCGACGTCGCCGCCGATCTGTCGCCCGCCTGGCGCGTGCGAGCGGCCTTCTCGGCGACCCACGCGCGTGTGGATGGCGGGCCACTGGCGCCGCAACTGACCGACAAGCGCCCGGCCCAGGCGCCGGCCTTGACGGTCACGGCGGGCGTTCGCTGGAGACCGATCGAGCGGCTGAGCCTGGACGCCGACGCGCGCTTCGAGAGCAAGCGCTACGAGGACGACCTCAATCAGCGAACGCTGAAGGCCGGGACGAGCCTGGACCTCCGCGCCGGCTGGTCGCTGTCGCCGACCTCCGAGGTCTACCTGGCCGCCGACAACGCTCTGAACGCGGACCTCGCCGTCGCCCAGACGGCCGACGGCGTGACCAGTTTCTCGGCGCCGCGCACCGTCTATCTGGGCTTCGCCCTGCGCCGCTAGCGGAGCTTGGCCTGGGCTTCGGTCAGCAGAGCCTGGGCCTGAGCCTTGCGGCCCTTGTCGGCGACCTCGTGGCCCGGACGGGCGGGCGCGGCCAGCGCCTTCTGCAGGGCCTTGGTCGCGCCGGCATAGTCCTTCTGACGCATCAGGAAGTCGCCGTAGAAGAAGTTGGAGTCGACGCCGTTCGGATTGACAGCCAGGGCCTTCTGTAGATAGCCGCGCGCCTTGCCGGCGTCGCCGAAGCCGACCGGAAAGCCGGGCACCTGGGCGTACAGCGAGCCGAGGCTGGTATAGACCGAGCCGTCGCCCAGCGCCGCCGGGTTGATCTTCTCGGCCTTCTCCAGGAGGGACTTCGACTCTTTGGCGAGCGCCAGGCCGCCCAGGCCGCCCTTGGCGCCGGCCTCGGTGGCCTTGGCGATGGCTTCCCAGACCAGCGGTTCGGCGCGGTTCGGGTTCTGGCGGGCGAGGGCGTCGGCCTCGGCCGCGACCTGGGCGGCGGCGGCGGCCTGGGCGCCCTTGTCGGCGATCTCGTAGTTGGCGTGGGCCCAGCTCCGCGATAGGGCGTCGATGCGGCCGTCCAGCGCGTCGGCGTGGGCCGCGCCGGCCAGCAGGGCGGCAGCGAGGCTGAGGGCGAACAGGGTGGGTGTCTTGGTCATGGCGAGTTCCGTTTGATCAGCGGGCGAAGAGCTGCGCGGCCTTGCGGTCGTTGGCCGCGAGGGCGCGGTCGACGAGGCCCGGCAGCAGAGCGTTGAGGCGCACGAAGAAGGCTTCGGGGAAGCCCAGATAGACGTCGCGACGGCGGGCGCGGATGGCCTGGACGATCCGGCGCGCCGTGGCTTCGGGCGCATCGATGTTCATCTGGGTGATCTTGGCGTATTCGAGCACCCGGTCCGAAACCATGGCCGTGCGAACGGCGCGGGGGGCGACATAGGTCACGTCAACGCCGGTGCCGGCGGTCTCGCGCCGCAACGCCTGGCTGAAGCCGCGCAGGCCGGCCTTGGCGCTCGAATATGTGGCGAAGTGGGCGAAATTGATCGAGCCGAAGATCGAGCCGATGTTGACGATCTGGCCCTTGCCGCGCGCCTTCATGCCCGGCAGCACGGCCTGGGCCAGCCGAACCGGCGCGACCAGGTTGACCATGTAGCCGGCCTGCAGGTCGGCGGCGCTCTCTTCCTCGACCGGTCCGAAGTGCTGGACGCCGGCCAGGTTGATCAGGATGTCCCAGTGACGGCCTTTCACCGCCGCCACGGCGGCCTCCAATCCTTCGGGCGTGGCGAGGTCATGCTGCAGGAAGCCGTCGACGCCGTCCGGGCGCGTGCGGCCCAGGGCGGTGACGTGGGCGCCTTCGGCCGCCAGTTGGCGGGCCACCAGGCCGCCCAGTCCGCCCGAGGCGCCGGTGATGAGAACGCTCTTCCGATCAAGCATGGGCCACCTCGCGGACGTGCGGGATCGAGCGGAACATGGCGGCGAAGCGCTCGAAGATCGCCTTGGCGACCTCGATGATCGCGGCCTGGTCGGCGGGATCGTCGACCTCGTTCATCAGCTTCTCGAAGAAGTTCAGATGCTCCAGGTCCAGCGAGCCGTGCGAGGTCAGATAGCTGAAGCACTCGGGGCCGAGGCCCAGGTTCTTGGCGACCGCTTTGGCGCCGTGGGTCGCCAGCTTCACGCTGGTGCCTTCCAGCACGAAGACCATGCCGAAGAACCCCATCGGATTGGCCTTGCGGATGTAGTCGTAGGCGTAGTCGGTCATAGCCTGGGTCGCCGCGCCGGGCGCCGCGTCGCGGGCCGCGGCCATGTCGCCGCCGCAGTGCTTGATGTCGGCCAGGATCCAGTGCTCGTGACCGGTCTCCTCGGCGATGTACTCGTCCAGGGCCTCGACGAAGCGCTGGTGGTTCGCGTCCATCCGAGCGCGGGCCGTCTGCATCAGCGGCACGGTGTGCTTCACGTGGTGATAGGCCTCGGTCAGGTAGGCGATGTAGGTCTCGCGCGATATGCGGCCCATCAGGCCGTCCTGGATTTGCGGGACCGAGGCCAGGGTCATCTGCCCGTCGATCGTCTCGGCCACGAGGCGTTGGTAAAAGGTCACGCGAAGTCTCCTGTCGTCGAGGTTTCCATGAAGTCCCGGTGGCGGGCGCTGAGCGCGGCGCGACGGGGACGTCCGTTGTTGGTGAGTTCGCCGGCCGCCGCGTCGAAGGCGTCGCGGACCAGCCAGCGGCCGACCTGGGCGTAGGGTGGCAGGTTGGCGTTGGCGCGGGCGATGGCGCTGGCGATGGCGGCCTCGTCCATGCCGGGGATCAGGGGCACGATCAGCGCCGAGAGCTCGGCCTGGGCCTCGCCGAGCACGACGGCCTGGCGGATCTCGGGCTGGGCGGTCAGCTCGCTCTCGACCCACTCGGGCGCGACGTTGCGGCCGTGCGAGGTGATGATCGTGTTGGTGCGGCGTCCCGAGATGCCCAGGAAGCCGTCGGCGTCGATGGCGCCGAGATCGCCGGTGCGGACCGGACCCTCGTGCGTCGCGCCGCCGGCGTAGCCGAGGAAGCCCGAGCCCTCGACCACGATCTCGCCATCGTCGATCGACACCCCGAGGTGGGGCAGGGGGCGGCCGACGGTCCCCGCCTTCCGATGCGCGGGCGTGTTCAGGGCCACCACCGAGGCGCATTCGCTAAGGCCGTAGCCTTCATAGACCGGCAGGCCCAGCTCGTCGGCGCGGCTGAGAAGCGACGGCGAGACCTTCGCGCCGCCGACGGCGACCAGCTTCAGGGCGGGCAGGCGCACGCCGGTGAAGGTCATGACCATCATCAGGGCGCGCAGCAGTTCGGGCACCAGGATCAGGCTGTTGGCTTCGTGCTCGGCGATCGCGCCGGCCAGACGCGGCAGGTCAGGTCGGAACGGATCGGCCAGGCCCAGCTGGTCGGCCTGCAGGATGTGGTAGCGGCCGCCCGCCAGCAGGGTCGTGTAGAGGCCGGCGACATTCTCCAGCAGGATCGACAGCGGCAGCAGCGGCAGGTGCGTACCCGCGTAGTCGGCACCGATGGTCAGGACCAGCGAGGCGGCGACCGCCTCCATGTGGTCTCGCGACAGGCAGACGCCCTTGGGCTGGCCGGTCGAGCCGGAGGTGTAGGTGATCTTGGCCGTACCCTTGGGCAGGACGCGCGGCGCCAAGGCCAGGGGCGTGATGCGCAGCGCGACGCCCGCCAGGTCCATGTCGCCGTTGGCGGCGTCGGCCGCCTCGATCAGCAGGCTCGCGCCGGCGTCGGTCATGGCGTGCTGGCGCTGCTCGTCTGTAAAGAAGCCCGGCAGGGGCAGCGAGGCCCAGCCGAGGCGCGTCAGGGCCAGGTCCAGAACCACCCAGGCTGGGCCGTTGGGCAAGCGGATCGCGATCGGCGAGCCGGGACGCACCAGCGGCGCCCATTGGAAGAGCTCGCGCGCGGCGTTCTCGATCGCGGTTTCCAGCGCGCCATAGGTGAACGAAAGGCGGTGGTCGCTCAGGGCGATCGCGCCGTCATTCAGACGGGCCCGCTGGGCGATGGCGGCGAGGACGCGGCTCATTGGTCGGCTCCGATCCGGGGATGAAGGCGCGAGCAGGCGCCCGGGATGGCGGGCGGCTCGATCAGCAGCAGTTGGGCCAGCGGCGCCAGGGCGGGGGCGATCGCGCCGGCCAGGACTTCGGGGTCGCGCTCGTAGTAGCCGCCCCAGTCGCGAGCCTCGTCGCCGAGGCGGGTGGGGTCGGCGGTGGTCAGGCGCTGGGTGGGGAAGCCGACGCGGCCGAAGGTGCGGCGCAGTTGGCGAGTGGCGGTGGCGACGGCGTAGTCGCAACCGACTTGATCGAGGTGACGGGCCAGCGCCATGAACAGGAACAGCGAGGCGCCGGCGCTGCCCGAGGCCAGGTTGCCGATCTCGGCGACGTGCGCCCGTTCGACATCGGCGCCCATCGCTTCGGTCAGGGCGCGCTCGATCGGCTCGTCCAGATAGCGCTCCAGGAACAGGGGCTCGTCGCCGGCCAGTCGGAAGCCGACGGCGGCGTGGATCTCGCCCTGGGCGTCCTGCACGCTCATCAGCGTGGGGTAGTGGGCGCGGATCCTGCCGTCATAGACTTCGGCGTAGGTCGCCTCGATATAGGCCTCGACGCGCTTCCGCTCCGGGCGAAAATGGTGGTGGATCGAGATCACCCGCGGCTCGACCGAGGTGAAGCGGCGGACCCGGTCGGCGTCGAAGCGCAGGCTGCCGACACGCGCCCCGTCGTTCATCATCGTGACTTCCAGCAAGGCGATCTCCCAGCCCGGGGACGCGTCGCTCGCGCCCTTCGACCGGCAAGGACGACGCTCTCTCGGGGGCGCCTCAAAGCTTTCGGCGGTTGCGCGACGCTTTCGGTTCGGAAAGATTGTCGCAGGGCTCGGATTCTCGACGCCCGCCTTGAGGAGCGCCGCCGCGCCTTGGACGACGAACCCGTCCATCCCCTGCTTTCCGCCTACATGGAGCGGCGCGAGGATCTGATCCGCTACTTCCGGGTGCGCCTGCGCTCGGATGAGGCGGCGGAGGATCTCGTCCAGGATATCTATTTCAAGATCACCCCGCCGCCGGCCGAGCCGGTGGATAATCCATCCGCCTACCTCTTTCGCCTGGGCACGAACCTGATGCTGGACCGGATCAAGGTGCGCCGCCGGGCCGAGGCGCGCGACGCGCAATGGCACGGGGCCCATGTTTCCGACGTCGGCGGCGCCCATGTCGCCAACGAAGCGCCCGCCGACCAGGCCGCCGCCGCCAGGCAGCAGCTCGAGAAGATTTTGGAAGCGGTGAAGTCGCTGCCGCCAGCCGCCCAGGAAGCCTTCCGCCTCCATAAGCTGGAGGGTCTAAGCCACGCCGAGACAGCGGCGGCCATGGGCGTGTCCCGCTCCAGCGTCGAGAAGTACATGATGAGCAGCCTCAAGCTGATCGTCGCAAAGGTCGGGCGGTGGCCATGAGCGGCGCGGCCGTAAATTTTTTGAGGCGCCTTTCCGTTTATGGCGTCTTTGGGGCGAACAGGGAGGCAAGACGCCTCCCGGAACACGGCGAAGTCGGATGAACGATCGGACGCACGAGACGAAGGAGGGCCTACGCGACGACGCGGTCGCGTGGCTTATCCGCGTCCAGTCCGACGCGGCGACGGCCGACGACTGGATGGCCCTGACGGACTGGCTGGACGGCTCGCCCGCGCGCCAGGAAGCCTTCGAGGAAGCCGAGCTGATCGTCGCCGACCTGACCGAGCGCCGGGAAGAAATCGCCGCAGCGCTGAAGCCGCCAGTCGACAACGTCATCAGCTTCCCGGCCGCAAAACGCAAGCCGCCCGCCGCCCCGCCTCGCCGCGCCTGGATCGGCGGCGCGATCGCCGCCTCGCTGGCGGTGATGGTCGGCGGCCCCGCGCTGTGGAACGCCTCGCAGGGCGCGCTCGTCACCTACGAGACCAAGCCCGGCGAGACCCGCCGCATCGACCTTGCCGATGGCACCCACATCACGATGGACGGCGGCTCCAAGCTCAGCGTGCGGCTGGGCTGGAAGACGCGCCGGGTCGAGATGGGCCTGGCCCAGGCCAGCTTCGACGTCGCCAAGGATCCCTCGCGCCCGTTCCTGATCGGCGTGGGCGACCAGGCCGTGCGGGTGGTGGGCACCGAATTCAACATCCGCAACGACGGCCGCAGCGTCCGCGTGACCGTGCGCCGGGGGATCGTCGAGGTCGCCCAGCGCGACGCCAAGGGCCAGGCCCCGACCCGTTTGACCGTCGGTCAGGAGCTGCGCCACGTGCAAGGCTCCGACAGCGCTGAGGTGCGCCGGGTCGAGGCCAGCAACGCCTTCGCCTGGTCGCAAGGCCAGCTGGTCGCCGACAACGAGACGCTCGGCGACATCGTCGCCGACCTGAACCGCCGCTTCACGACGCCGATCCGCATCGCGCCCGAGGCCGCTAATCGCCGCTTCTCCGGCGTGATCGCGCTGGACAACGAAGACGCCGCCGTCCGCTTGCTGGCGACCTATGCGTCGCTGCGCGTGGATCGTACGGCCGAGGAAATCATTCTAAGGTGACGCCCTGACCGTCGGGGAGGGGTGATTTGCGGATCGGGACGTGGCGTCGCGTTTGGCTCGCCTCGGCGATGGGACTCGCGGTCGCGCCAGCGGTCGCGCGCGCCGAGGCGCAGACGGCCTTCGCCATTCCGGCCGGGCCGCTCAGACAGGCCGCGACCCTCTTCGCCGTCCAGGCTCGCGTGTCGATCGACGTCGGCGCCGCGCAGGGCTGCGGCCCCTCGCGCGGCTTCTCGGGGCGAGGATCGCCCGAGGTCGTGCTGAAGGCGCTGCTGCAGGACACGGGGTGCGACCTGCGCCGAATCGATGAGCGGGCCTACCAGATCGTCCGGCGCGCGCCGCCGCTCGCCAAGCCTCCCGTGACGCTGTCCCCGCCGCGCGAAGTCGAGGCGCCGCTCGCGCCGCTCTCGGCGCTGGTCGTGGTGGCCACGCGCCGACCGACCTTGGCGGACCGGCTTGCCTATTCCGTGAGCGTGTTGGACGAACGGGCCGCCGCCGCCCAGGGGGTCCGCGACACCAACGACCTGGCGGCGGTCCTGCCGGCCATGACCGTGACGAACCTTGGCCCCGGCCGCGACAAGGTGATCCTTCGCGGACTCTCCGACGGCCCGTTGACCGGCCAGACCCAGTCGATGGTCGGCATCTATCTCGACGACGTTCGCCTGACCTACAACGCGCCCGATCCCGACCTGCTGATGCTCGACATCGCACAGGTCGAGGTTCTGCGCGGGCCGCAGGGCGCGCTCTATGGCGCCGGGTCTTTGGGCGGCGTCCTGCAGTTCACGACCCATCGCCCGGACCCGAGCGCCTTCGCCGCCTGGACCTCCATATCCGCGTCGAGTCTGCGCGGCGGAGAGCCCGGCGGACAACTGTCGGGGATGGTCAACGTCCCGCTGCTCGACGGACGCGCCGCCGTGCGCCTCGTCGCCTACGCCGACCAGCAGGGCGGCTATATCGATGATCCGCTCCAGGGGCGCGACGACGTGAACCGGACTCGGCGGTCGGGCATACGCGCCGCCTTCCGCGTCCAGCTGGGCGAGGGTTGGACCGGCGACGTGGGGGTGACGACGCAGGCGATCGCGTCAAGCGACACCCAGTATGCGACGCCGTCCGTCGGTCCCTTCGCCCGGCGCAACCGGCTCGCCGAGCCGCACGACAACGACTTCTTCGAGGGACATGTCGGCGTCAGCGGTCTGATCGGCGGGGTCAAGGCCAAGGTCACTCTGGCGACCGTCAGCCACGATATCTCCAGTCGCTACGACGCCAGCGCCGCCCCGCCGCTCGCCGTGCCGCCGGGAGCCGCGGTGGCGTTTGACGACGACAACCATGTGGGCGCGGTCATTGTCGACGCGTCCCTCTCGTCCGATGATCACGCCCGAATCCAGTGGCAGGTCGGCGGCTTCCTGGCGCGCACGCGGCAAAGGCGCGACGGCGACCTGCTGGCTATAAGCCAATCGAACGCCTTGCTGGCGACCGAGCATCGGCGGGACATCCTGGAAGAGGCCGCGCTGTTCGGCGAGGCCATCGGCGACCTTGGGCGCGGCTGGAGCGTAACCCTGGGCGGCCGCCTGTTCTCCATCCGCTCCCAGGCGTCCAGCAAGGCTGAAGCGTCTGGCGCGACGACGGCCTTCCGCGACAGTCAGGACTATCTCGGCTTCGCGCCCAAGGCGGTTTTGTCCTTCCAGCCGAGCGCGAAGACGCTGGTCTATGTGCAGGCGACCGAGGGCTACCGCGCCGGCGGTTTCAACACCTCCCCGATCCCGAGCCAGCCCTTCCTGGTGACCGGCGGCGAACCCCAGCGCGCCTATGACGGCGATGATCTGTGGAGCTTCGAGGCCGGCGCCAAGGCCACTCTGATGGAAGGGCGCCTGCGCCTTCGCGCCGCTGTGTTCCGGGCGCTGTGGAAGTCGATCCAGAGCGATCAGTTGCTCGCCTCGGGCTTGCCCTACACCGCCAACCTGGGAGACGGGCGCAACACCGGCGTCGAGGCGGAGGCGGCCTATGTGGCGGGACCCTTGCGGCTCGACGCCAACGTTCTGCTGAACGCCCCCGAGCTCGAGAAGGTCAACCCGGCCTACCCGGGGCGCAAGGACCTGGGTCTGGCGGGCGTGCCCAAGCACGCCGCGGCGGTCGGCGTCAGCTACGAACGGCGGCTGGCGGGCGATTGGCGGTTGGGCGCCGCCGCCCGTCTCAGCTATGTCGGCCCCTCGCGTCTCAGCTTCGACGCCGCCACGGCGCCGACGATGGGCGACTACTTCACCGCCCGCGCGGCTATGCGGGTCCAGTCCGAGCGCCTGAGCGTCGGTCTCGCGGTCGACAACCTGTTCGATGGCCATGGCGACACCTTCGCCTACGGCAACCCGTTCAGCCTGCGGCTGGCCCGGCAGGCCACGCCCCAGCGCCCCCGGACGGTGTCGCTGGAGCTGAAGGCCCGCTACTAGTCAGAGACCGTTCGGCGGCGGCGTGAAGCGGCTGGCCCAGCCTGTCGGCGCGGGACCCAGGGTGAGCTCCAGGACGCCGCCCCTGGCCAGCTCGTCGTGAGAGATCCACGCGCGGTCCAGCGGCTTGCCGTTCAGCTTGGCGCCCGTGACGTAGCGGTTGGTCTCCGAGGTCGCCGGCGCGCGCACTTCGAAGCTCTTGCCGCCCTCCAGCGCGATCACGCTGCGCAAGAACACGGGCGAGGCGATGTAGTAGTAGGGCTGGCCGGCGTTCGGATAGAGGCCGATGGCGTTCCAGACGTACCAGCTGGACATCGCGCCGGCGTCGTCATTGCCGGGCAAGCCGGTGCGGCTCAGCCTGTAATGTTTGGCCATCAGGCCGCGCGCGATCTCCTGGGTGCGGTCGGGGCGACCGGCGTGGATGTAGAGATAGGGCGCGAGCAGGTCCGGCTCGTTGCCCTGCGAATAGTGGCCTTCGAACAGGTGATCCAGCCATTTGACGAAGCCGTCCGGGCCGCCGGTCTTGGCCATCAGCCCGGCCACGTCCTGGGGAACGTAGCTGGAGTACTGCAGCGAGTTGCCCTCGTAGAACACCGCGTCCCACCAGGGTCCCGAGCGGTCGGGATACTCGTAGGTGCAGCTGTAGTTCTCGACCCACTCGCCGTTCGGGTAGCGGGGACGCACGCAGCCCAACTGGTCGTCCCAGATGTTCTTCCAGTTGCCCGAGCGCGCGATGTAGCGCTTGGCGTCCTCGGTCTTGCCCAGGGCCTTGGCGACCACGCCGATCGCGTAGTCGTCGTAGGCGTATTCGAGGGTGCGCGAGGCCGAGCGGGTCTCGGTGAAGGGGACGTAGCCGAGCTTCAGATAGTCCTTCAACACGCGGCCTTGCAGGAACGGCTGGTCGCTGTCGACCTCGCCGTTCTTGCGGATCGCCTCATAGGCCAGGTTCACGTCGAAGCCACCGAGCTTCTTGGTGACCGCGTCGGCGATCAGGATGTCGCCGTTGGAACCGCCCTGGGTCATGCCGTTGGCCCCGGCGATGCGGGAGTCGGGCATCCAGCCGGTGTGCTTGTAGGTGTCGACCAGCGACCGGATCATGTCGCGCTGCCGCTGCGGTTGGATCACCGTCAGCAGCGGATGCAGCGTCCGGAACGTGTCCCAGAGGGTGTAGAAGTCCTCGTAGTGCGGCTCGTCCGATTTCCACCAGACGTTCTCGCCGCTGAGGTCGTGCGGCATGGTGTGCGAGCGGTAGAGCGCCGAATAGAAGATCCGCTGCTGCTCGTCCGTGCCGCCCTCGACCTTGATCTTGGAGAGCGCGTCCGACCATTGGGCCGCCGTCGCCGCGTGATAGGCGCCGAAGTCCCAGCCGGGCATTTCCTCGGCCAGATTGGCGCGGGCCTTGTCGGCGCTGACGAACGACACGGCCAACTTCATCTTGACCTGGCGGTTGGTGGTCGTGTCGAAGGTCAGGTAGGCGCCGAGGCGGTTCGAGAACTCACGCTCGGTGTCGTACTCGATCATCAGGCCCTGGCGGTTGGCCGCGCTCTTGACCTGGACGCCGCCTTCCGAGCGGCCGACGCCGGGCTTGGTCTCCATCCATCCCTGACCCGCCTTCCAGGCGCCGAAGGCCTTGGCGGGGCGATCCGTGACGGCATGGAAATAGAGGGTGTAGGGCGTCGGGTTCCAGCCGCCCTCGACCGTGACCTCGCCGGCCAGGGTGTGGTCGTCGATCAGCTCGACCTTGGCCAGACGCACGCGCTGGCCCCGGCCGCGCATGGCGATCACCGAACTGACGTCGAAGATCAGGTTGCTCTCGGCCGCGGCCGGGTAGGTCAGGCGCTGAAAGCCGACGCGGCGCGAGGCGGTCAGCTCGACCTTGATCCGCTCGGCGTCGGTGTTGCCCAGGCCCACCGTATAGTAGCCGGGCGAGGCGCGCTCGTCGGTCTTGCCGTAGTGCAGGTGGTTGACGCGCAGCGGGCCGACCGTCGGCGTGACCCGGAAGTTGCCGTACTTGCCCGAACCGCCCGTGCCGCTGACGTGCGTATAACTGAAGCCCATGATCGGGCTCTTTGAGTCGTAGCCGTTGGTGTCGGCGTTGGTGGTGTCGGGGCTCAGCGACACGAAGCCGAACGGCGCGCCGGCGCCGGGCACGGTGTTGCCGCCGGTGACGCCGCCGCCGTCGACGCCGACGAACGGATCGACCTTGGCCAGCAGGTCCGGCGCGGACTGGGCGTTCGCCAGTCCGGCCGAGCCGAGGGAGAGCGCCAGGGCCAGCGCCAGGACGCGCCTAGACGGGAAGAGGGTCTTTCTGGACATGGCTTTCCTTCCCGTCGATCCAGGTTTTCGCGACGTTGAGATCGTCGTCTAGCAGGCAGAAGTCGGCGGCGAGGCCGGGCGCGATGGCGCCGCGTTGGCCGGAGAGGCCGAGGAAGGCGGCGGGCGCGGCCGAGGCCATCATCACCGCGTCGGCCAGGGACAGGTCCAGCGTCGCCACGGCGTTGCGGACGGCGGCCGCCATGTCGAGGTCCGACCCGGCCAGGGTGCCGTCCTCGCCGACGCAGACCCCGTCGCGGACAATGATCTCGCGGCCCTGCAAGGAAAAGCGCTTGTCGGTCATGCCCACCGTCGGCATGGCGTCGGTGACCAGCATGAAGCGGTCGAGCGGCCGGGACCGCAGGGCGATCTTCAGGGTGACCGGATCGACGTGGCGGCCGTCGACGATGATCCCCGCCCAGACCTTCTGGTCCTCCAGCACCGCCCCGACGACGCCGGGCTCGCGGCTGGTCAGAGGCGACATGGCGTTGAACAGGTGGGTGACCCCGGTCAGGCCGTGGTCGATGGCCTGGCGCATGGTCGCGTAGGCGGCGTTGGTGTGGCCGGCCGCGACGATGACGCCGGCCTTGGCCAGGCGCGCGATGATCTCCGGCGTGGTCCGCTCCGGCGCCAGGGTCAGCAGCAGCTTGCCGCGCTTGAGCGAGGATAGAAGGGCGATGGCCGCGTCGTCGAGAACCCGGAACTTGGCCTCGTCGTGGATGCCCTTGCGCTTGGGATTGAGGAACGGCCCCTCGATGTGGACGCCCAGCACGCCGGGCACGCCCTGGGCGATGGCGTCTTCGGTGGCGCGCAGGGCCGCGTCGACGACGTCCAGATCATCGCTGATCAGGGTCGGCAAGAAGCCCGTCGTGCCATAGGCCCGGTGGGCCGCGCCGATGGCGGCGATGGTCCTGGCCGTCGGCGCGTCGTTGAACAGCACGCCGCCGCCGCCATTGACCTGGGTGTCGATATAGCCCGGGACCAGCAGGCCGCCGGCCAGGTCCTGGCGATCGGCGTCGGCTGGGACGTCGGCCATCGGGACCACGGCGGCGACCTTGCCGCCTTCGACGATGACGGCCTGGCCGTCGACAAGACCGGCCGGCGTCAGCACCCGGCCATTGAGAAGAGCGACCGGCATCAGACGGTTTCGGTGACCTTGTTGAGGTGGGGCGGGCTGTCGGGATCATAGCCGCGCGCGACCGACAGGGCGTTGGCCATGCGGTAGAAGCTTTGGACCATCAGGATTGGCTCGAGCACCGGATGGGTCTTCAGGCTGGGCAGCAGGTCGTCGCCCGCCTTGCCGGGTGCGGCCAGGAAGACGTCGGCGCCGCGGGCCTTCAGGCCTTGGGCCATGTCCTCGACGCTCTGGCGGCTCTCGTCGTTCTGGGCGAACACCAGGGCCGGGAAGCCGTCCTTCACCAGGGCCATCGGGCCGTGCAGCACCTCGGCGGCGCTGAAGGCCTCGGCGTGCAGGCCGCAGGTCTCCTTGAACTTCAGAGCCGCCTCCAGCGCCACGCCGAAGCCGACGCCGCGGCCCAGCACGTAGAGGTTGGTCGCCGTCTCCAGCCGCTTGCCGGCCGCCGACCAGTCCAGGGTCCAGGCCTGTTCAAGCGCGGCGGGCAGGTCCGCCAGGGCGGCCGTCAGCTCGACGTCCTGCGTCCAGGCGGCGATCAGCTGGGTCACCGCCACCAGGGCGGCGATATAGGACTTGGTGGCGGCTACCGAGAGCTCAGGCCCCGCGTGCAGCGGGATGACCGCGTCGGCCAGCTGGGCCAGCGGGGAGTCCTCGACATTGACCAGGGCCACGGCGAAGGCGCCGGCGGCCTTGGCCGCCGTCACCGCCGCCAGCAGGTCGGGGCTCTTGCCCGACTGCGAGACGGCCAGGCACAGCGCGCCTTCCAGGTTGGGCGAGGCGTCATAGACCGAGCTGACCGACAGACCGACCGACGAGGTCAGCACGCCGGCCTTGGTCTCGATCAGGTAGCGGGCGAAGGTCGCGGCATGGTCGCTGCTGCCGCGCGCGCAGGTGACGACCACGCGCGGCGGGTTGGCGCGCAGGCGCTCGGCCAGGGCCGCGACGCGCTCGGCGTTGGCGGCGAGCAGCGCCTTGGCCACGGCCGCGCCTTGGCTGGCCTCGGCGAACATCTTCGTGCTTTCGGGCGCCAGCCGCCCCGCTGCGGGGCTTTCAGGACGGGTCAAGATAGTCGCCTCCAAGCTCGTGGTCCTTTGAAACATGCCAGCGCGCGAGCGCCGGTCAGGATGCGTCGTTCAGTTCGGCGACGAAGTCGTAGGCGTCGCCGCGATAGTAGGAATGGGAGATCTCGACCGCCCGGCCGTCCTTCAGGAAGCCGCGACGCTCGACCAGCAGGCCGGCGTCCTTGGGCTTCACGCCCAGCAGCGGCGCGTGCTCGCGGGTGATCAGGACGCCGCGCAGGCGTTGCAGCGCCCGGGCCGGTCGATGGCCATGGGCGGCCATGGCCTCGTAGAGCGAGTCCTTGACCACTTCGGGCGAGGGCAGGGCGAAGGCGGCGATCGTGGTGTACTCCACGGCCATCGGCGCGCCGTCGGCGAAGCGGATGCGGTGGAAGCGATAGACCGGCGTGTTGGGCGATACGCCCAGCATCAGCGCCTCTTCCGGCGTCACTGCGCCTTCGGCCCGGTTGATCCATTCGCTGTGCGGCGCGCGGCCGCGCGAGATCATGTCCTCGGTGAAGCAGGTCAGCTTCGAAAAGTTCTTCTCGACCCGCGCCGCGACGAAGGTCCCCGCGCCCTGGCGGCGGGTCAGCAGGCCTTCGTTGACCAGGCCTTCCAGCGCCTTGCGCACCGTGATGCGCGAGACGTTGAAGTCCTCGGCCATGTCCCGCTCGGGAGGGAGGGCGTCATCCGGGCCCAGCACCTTCAGCTGGATGGCTTCGCGCAGGGCGCGCTGCAGCTGAAGGTAAAGAGGCGCAGAAACCGCCCCTTGGGCGAAGCCTATGCGCTGGGAAAGAGACACTTGCTCCGCCTCCTGCGGTTGCGTGACTCCGGCGGGTGAACCGTCGGATACCAATATAAGTCCGATTATCCGTCGGCCAATGTCAACGCTTCATACCGCGATCGCGCCGATTTGTCCCTATATATTGGAGATTCCGGGGGCTTAGCGCCAGTGGCCATGCCAGAGCGAAAAACTGGTCTTGCCAAATGGTATTAAAATGGAATGTAGTGTCTTCCCGTCGCTGGAGGGCGGCGGAAAGGGGGCGATTCCGATGTCGGCTTTGGTGCTGTCTTCACCTTTGAAGGGCTGGATCGCGTCCTTGGAGGAGGTTCCGGACGCGGTGTTTGCGGGCCGGATGCTGGGTGACGGGGTGGCGATCGACCCGTTGGGCGGGGTGCTGGTCGCGCCGTGCGACGGGGTTGTGGTGTCGGCGCACCGGGCGGGTCATGCGGTGACCCTGCGGTCGGCGGCGGGCGCCGAGATTCTGATGCATGTGGGGCTGGAGACGGTGGCGCTGGGCGGCGAGGGCTTCGAGCCTTGCGTGCGCGAGGGTCAGGCGGTCAAGGCGGGCGACGTGCTGATCCGCTTCGACCTCGACCTTCTGGCCCAGCGGGCCAAGAGCCTGATCACCCCGGTGGTCATCACCAATCCCGAAGCCTTCGAGATCGTCCGCCGCGAGCAGGACGCGGCCGTGGAGGCCGGCGGCTTCCTGATGGAACTGCGGCCGGTGGCCGGCGCGGGCGTCTCGAACGCCGCCGAACCCAGGAACGAGATCACCCGCCAGGTGACCGTGCCGCTGATGCACGGCATCCACGCGCGGCCGGCGGCGCGGATCGCCGAGCTGGCCAAGACCTTCGCCGCCGAGACGGCGCTGGTGACCGGCGAGCGCCGTTCGAGCGCCAGGAGCCCGGTGGGGCTGATGGCCCTGGCCGTGCGCCATGGCGACGCGATCCAGGTGCTGGCCTCGGGCGTGGACGCCGAGGCCGCCGTGGCGGCGATCGCCGCGCTGATCGAGAGCGGCATGGGCGAGGGGGCGCCGGTTGCGGCGAAGACGGCGTCCGCGCCCGCTCCGGCCGCGATCGCCGCGCCTGAGCCGCTGGCGCCCGCCGCCCTGCCGGCCGATGGCGTGCTGAAGGGCGTCCTGGCCGCGTCGGGCCTGGCGATCGGCAAGGCCGTGCGCCTGGCCTCAAGCGACATCGCCGTGCGCGAGGACGGGCAGGGCGCAGCCTCGGAAGACGCCGCGCTCGTGGCGGCGCTGGACAAGGTCCGCA
>NZ_QFQZ01000012.1 GCF_003243465.1 Caulobacter segnis | reverse complement strand
GCCGGCGGCGGCCAGAACGGAACGAGCGGAGGTAAGCTTGGCGAACATGAGGGACGTCCGTCATTTGAACTGAGCGGTTCCGCACCGCCACACGCGTTTGTCTAACATGATGGTGGGGGCGTTTCGCTAAAGTAAACAAGTGGTGAGCGAACTTGCCGCAGGGGCGAAAAAATTAAGCCCGTGGTCGCAATGCTGCAGCTTGGTGTGACTCACGCGAGCTCGCCCTTACGTTATGGTGCGCTGCACAAAATCCTTGACTGCTGCACTGCAACATGGCAAATCGCTGTTGTCCCAAGCGCAGAGGGGCGAGTTGCAGCTCGACCCCTACGCCCCGCCGCCTTCCTCCCCAGGAGATCCCCATGGCCGCCGCCGAAACCGTCAAGAACACCGTCGAGCAGTTCACCGCCGCGTCCAACCAAGCCTTCAAGGATGGCGTCGAGAAGTCGCTGGCCGCTCTCGCCGAAGCCAACACCCACTCCAAGAAGAACCTCGAAGCGGTCGTCGCCTCGGTGACCGCCGCCACCAAGGGCGCCGAAGCCCTGGGCGCCGAGACCTTCGCCTATTCGAAGAAGCTGGCTGAAGACCAGGTCGCCGCCGCCAAGTCGCTGGCCACCGCCAAGAGCGTGCAGGAAGCCGTCGAGCTGCAGACCGCCTGGGCCAAGTCGGCCCTCGAGTCGTACATCGCCCAGGTCAGCAAGGCCTCGGAGATCGTCTCGGCCTCGATCAAGGACTCGGTCAAGCCGCTGAACGAGCGCATGAGCGCCGCGGTCGAGAAGTTCCAAGCCGCTCGCTAAGAGCCGGCCTTCGCGCCTTCGGGCGTGATCCAGACCAGAAAAGCCCGGACCGAAAGGTCCGGGCTTTTTTCTTTTGCGCCCGCGCCGCCCGCGTTAAGGATGCCGTGGAAATCGCGGGAGCGTTGCGTATGTCGAAGGTCGAAGAGCGTTTGAAGGCGATGGGCGTGGAGCTGCCCCAGCCGGTGGCCCCGGTGGCCAACTACGTGCCCTTCGTGCGCTCGGGCGATCTCGTCCATATCTCCGGCCAGATCTCGCTGGACGCGACTGGCGGGATCAAGGGCACGGTCGGCGTCGACGTCGATCTGGAGACCGCCCAGAAGGCCGCGCGCATCTGCGGGATCAACCTGCTGGCCCAGATGAAGGCCGCCTGCGACGGCGACCTCGACCGCGTCGTGCGGGTGGTCAAGCTGGGCGGCTTTGTCCAGGCCGGGCCCGACTTCATCGACATTCCCAAGGTCGTCAACGGCTGCTCGGACCTGATGGTCGAAGCCTTGGGCGACGCCGGCCGCCACGCCCGTTCGGCGGTCGGCGTCTACAAGCTGCCCCTCGGCTTCGCGGTCGAGGTCGATGCGGTGGTGGAGATCGCCTGATGCGCGCGCGCGAACGCCCCTCGACCGAAACCTTCGGCGAGGCGTGGGAGCGCCTGTTCGATCCGCCGGCGGCCCATCGCGGCCTCTGGAGCCCCGAGGGCGCGCCGGAAAACTCGCGCGCCGCGTTCCAGGCCGCCTGCGCCCACGGCTACGCTATCGAGCTGGACGTGCAGCTGACCGCCGACGGCGAGGCCGTGGTCTTCCATGACGACCGCCTGGAGCGCATGACGGGGCGGGAAGGGCGCCTGCGCGACCACACCGCCGCCGACCTGGGCGCCATGACGCTGAAGGGCACGGACGAGACCATCCCGACCCTGGCCGACGCCCTGACCCTGATTGGCCACCGCGCCATGGTGTTCATCGAGTTGAAGACGCCCTTCGGCGAGGTCGGGCCGCTGGAGAAGCGGGTTTCCGACGTGCTGGTCGACCACAACGGCCCGACCGCCGTGATCGGCTTCAATCCCTATTCCCACGCCTGGTTCGCCGACCATCAGCCGCAGATCCTGCGCGGGCTGAACTCCTACCGCTGGAACGACGACAACGCCCGCAAGCTGGCGCCGGAGATGCGCAAGTCGCTGGCGGCGCTGGAGCAGGTCGAGCTGGCGCGACCGGACTTCCTCTCGCTCGGCCTCGACATGTTGCCCAGCCCGCGCGCCGACCTATATCGCGGCAAGGGCATGCCGGTGATCGCCTGGACGGTCCGCAGCCCCGACCAGTGGGAAGGCGTGCAGGACCATTGCGACAACCTGATCTTCGAGGGCTTCCACGCGTGAGTTCAATCCGGCCGGCGGTTCGCGTCCATCGCGCGGTCGCCGAGATCGGCAAGGACGCCTGGGACGCCTGCGCCACGTCGACGGGCGATCCGTTCGTCTCCTATGACTTCCTGTCGATCCTGGAGGAAAGCGGCTGCGTGTCGGCCCGCACCGGCTGGGCGCCGCAGCACCTGTCGGTCGAGGACGAGGCGGGCGCCGTGGCGGGCGTCATGCCGCTCTATCTGAAGTCCCACAGCCAGGGCGAATACGTCTTCGATCACGCCTGGGCCGACGCCTATGAGCGGGCCGGCGGGCGCTACTATCCCAAGCTTCAGTGCTCCTCGCCGTTCTCGCCGGTGACCGGATCGCGCCTGATCGTGCGGCCGGATGTCGACGCCGATGAGGGACGGTCGGCGCTACTGGGTGGCGCCTTGACCCTTTGCGAACGCATGGGGGCCTCTTCGGTGCACGTGACCTTCCCGGTCGAGGACGAGTGGCGATGGATGGGCGAGCGGGGCATGCTGCTGCGCCAGGACCAGCAGTATCACTGGGAGAACCGTGGCTACGCGACCTTCGACGATTTTTTGGCGGCCCTGTCCGCCAACCGCCGCAAGACGATCCGGCGCGAGCGGCGCGACGCCCAGGAGGGGCTTGAGATCGTCGCCCTGACGGGCGGCGACCTGACCGAGGATCACTGGGACGCGTTCTTCGCCTTCTACATGGACACGGGCAGTCGCAAGTGGGGGCGGCCTTATCTGAACCGCCGCTTCTTCTCGCTGCTCGGCGAGCGAATGGCCAACAAGGTCCTGCTGATCATGGCGCGGCGTCCGGGCGGCCCCTTCATCGCCGGGGCGCTGAATCTCCTGGGCCGCGACTGCCTCTACGGCCGTCATTGGGGCTGCGTCGAGGACGTGCCGTTCCTGCACTTCGAGCTATGCTACTATCAGGCCATCGAGCACGCGATCCGGCTGGGCCTGCCGCGGGTCGAGGCCGGCGCGCAGGGGCAGCACAAGATCGCGCGCGGCTATTTGCCGAGCCCGGTCTATTCCGCGCACTGGATCGCCGATCCGGCTCTGCGCGAACCGGTGGCGCGCTATCTCGAACGCGAACGCGAGGCGGTGGCCGCCGATATCGAGATGCTGACCGAGGAATATTCGCCGTTCCGGGAGGAGCGGTAGCGCCCCTCCCGATAGCGGCGTCTACTGCAGGCGGACTTCGGCCGCCTTGTCCTTGTAATCCTTCTTCGGATCGGCCCCGAGCATCATCTTGATACCGGCGAACAGGCTGTTCTCATTCAGCCAGATCTGCGCGTCGCCGGGCTCGAAACGCAGCAGACGCAGCTTCGGATCGTCCTTGCCGTCATACCAGGCGGCGATGAAGGGGTTCCACAGACGCTCGATCGTCTCGCGGTCATTGTCGACGCGCATACGGCCTTCGACGGTGGCGAACACGTCATGGCCCTTGGACGCGAAATGGAGGATCGCGTCGTGCTCGCCGCCCTCCACAGCCTGGACCAGATCCACGTCCACGGCGCTGAAGATCCAGATCGGACCGGAATGATCGCCCTCGAACACGGCGGTCATCGGCTGGGCGCGGCCGTTCTCGCGCTCGACAAGACCCAGCATCACGGTGCGGTCGGACTTCAGGGCCTTCCAGAATTTTTCGGCCAGTTCGGCGTCTTTGGACATCGTCGTCTCCTTTGCTGTGGAGACGAACGGCGCCGGACGAGGCGCGTTCCCAAGGCGAAGCTTGGCAAGCTTAGGAGCGGTCCCAGGCCAACTTCAGTAGAGCCTCAAGCTGGGCGTCGACGTCGGCGGGCGAGGCGAGGGTGAGCTTCGCCTTGAGGCGCTCCGACCAGCCCTCGTTTCGGGGCTCGGCGAGGCGCGGCGAGGCGTCGGGCGTCAGCGCCAGGCCCAGGACAGCCTGGCCGCCCTTGAGCGGCTTCAGCGCCGCGAACTGGGCCTTGTGGGACCAGGCGGTGTAGCCCTTGCGCTGCCCCGTGACGAGGCCGGGAAAGTCCGCCACCGCCGCCTCGACCGCCGCCAGGATCGCGACCTGGTCCGGATCCCTCCACAGCGCCGCGCGTAGGCCGGCCGCGTCGTCCCAGCCGCCGCTTTCCGGATAGGCGACGGCGAAGATGCTGGCGGCGCGGTTTTGGCCCAGGCCATAGGCCGCCTTCAGCCATTCGGCCCGGGCGCGGGGCTTGGTTTCCTTGCACTCGCGGCGAACGATCTCGACCCATTGGTCCAGGGTCTTGCCGGTCTCGCGCTCCAGGTTGGCGCGGAGCGAGGCGAACCACTTCTGCTGCTGCTCGGTCAGACCCTGAGGCTTCGTGTCCATGGTTGCGCCCATCCCCTGGTTTGCTACGACCGGTCCGACGACAGGGAGACGGTCATGAGCCTCGACGGACGCTACGACGGCGACAACATCTTCGCCAAGATCATCCGGGGTGAGATCCCCAGCGTGAAGGTGTTCGAGGATGACCGTGTCCTGGCCTTCATGGACGTCTTCCCGCAGTCGCGCGGCCACGCCCTGGTGATCTCCAAGGTCAGCCAAGCCCGCAATCTGCTCGAGGTCGAGCCGGAGGTTCTGGCCGAGCTTGCGGCCGCGACCCAGAAGCTGACGCGAGCCGTGGTCTCGGCCCTGAAGCCCGACGGGGTGGTCATCACCCAGTTCAACGGCGCGCCGGCCGGCCAGACGATCTTCCACCTGCATTTCCACGTCATCCCCCGCTACGAGGGTCAGGCCCTGGGTCGCCACGGGGAGGGCGGCATGGCGAACACCGACGAGCTCAAGGTCCTGGCGGCGAAGATCGCCGAAGCGCTCTAAGGCGGCGCCTGGTCCTAGTGGATCAGCTTCGGCAGGGCCGTGTAGAGCGCCAACAGCACGGCCATTCCGCCGAGCAGGGACCAGCCTTGCATGCGGATCTTCTCGCTAAGGCGAGCTTCTAGCTGTGCAAGCTCCATGCGAAGCGTGAGCTTCGTTTCCAGAAGATCCTCCTTTGTCGCGAACAGTTTCAGATCTTCCTTCGTCGCAAACTGCTTGAGATCGTCCTTCGTCGCGAACTGTTTGAGGTCATCCTTGGTCGCGAACTGTTTGAGGTCATCCTTGGTCGCGCACGCCTTCAGGTCGTCCTTAGTCGAGAGATGGCTGATGTCGGGCATGGCAGCGGTCTGTTGAACGATCTCGACCACCGCGTCGGCCAGCCGCTCTTCCATGCCCGCGTCGCGGAGCCTCTTAGAAGCGCTGAGGGTGTCGAAGCCGATCGCGGTCATGCCTACACGCTAGCCGTTTGTTCCCGTTTCGTCCACAATTTTCGGGTGAGCGGAAAACGAAAAAGGCCCGGATCGCTCCGGGCCTTTCCGTTTTAGTCTGAACCCTAAGCCTACTCCGCCAGCGCCGGTTCGGCTTCGTCGGCCTTGCCCGCCTTGGGATCGGCGTTGCTGTCGATCTCGAAGTCGATCTTGCTGTCCTTGAGCACGACCTTGACGTGGCCGCCGCGGACCAGGCGGCCGAACAGGATGTCGTCGGCCAGCGGCTTCTTGATGTGCTCCTGGATGACGCGAGCCAGCGGACGGGCGCCGTAGAGCTCGTCGAAGCCGTTCTTGGCCAGCCAGTCGGCCGCGTCGTCGCTCAGCTCGATCGTGATGTTGCGGTCGGCCAGTTGGGCCTCCAGCTGCATGACGAACTTCTGCACGACCTGGCGGATGATCTCCGGCGTCAGCGGCTTGAAGGCCACGACGGCGTCCAGGCGGTTGCGGAACTCCGGCGTGAACAGGCGCTTCAGCGCGGCTTCCTCCTCACCCTCGACCTTCGAGCGGCCGAAGCCGATCGAGTTGCGCTGGGCGTCCGAGGCCCCCGCATTGGTGGTCATGATCAGGACCACGTTGCGGAAGTCGACCTTCTTGCCGTTGCTGTCGGTCAGCGTGCCGTTGTCCATCACCTGCAGCAGGATGTTGTAGACATCCCCGTGCGCCTTCTCGATTTCGTCGAGCAGGACGACGGCGTGCGGGTGCTGGTCGACCGCGTCGGTCAGCTGACCGCCCTGGTCGAAGCCGACATAGCCGGGAGGGGCGCCGATCAGGCGGCTCACGGTGTGTCGCTCCATGTACTCCGACATGTCGAAGCGCAGCATCTCGATGCCCAGGGTCTGGGCCAGCTGCTTGGCGGCTTCGGTCTTGCCGACGCCGGTCGGGCCGCTGAACAGATACGAGCCGATCGGCTTGTTCGGTTCGCGCAGGCCGGCGCGGGCCAGCTTCATGGCGGCCGACAGTTGGGTCAGGGCTTCGTCCTGGCCGAACACAGCGCGCTTCAGGTCGGTCTCGAGCTCCTTGAGGGCCTCGGTGTCCGACTTGCTGACCGACTTCGGCGGAATGCGGGCGATCTTGGCGACGACCGCCTCGATCTCCTTCACGCCGAGCGTCTTCTTGCGACGGTTCTCCGGCACCAGCATCTGCGAGGCGCCGGCCTCGTCGATCACGTCGATCGCCTTGTCCGGCAGCTTGCGGTCGGTGATGTACTTGGCCGACAGCTCGACGGCGACCTTCAGGGCGTCGTTCGTGTACTTCAGCTTGTGGAAGTCCTCGTAGTAGGTCTTCAGGCCCTTGAGGATCTTGATGGTGTCTTCCACCGTCGGCTCGTTCACGTCGATCTTCTGGAAGCGACGGACCAGGGCCCGATCCTTCTCGAAGTGCTGGCGGAACTCCTTGTAGGTCGTCGAGCCCATGCAGCGCAGCGAGCCGGAGGCGAGCGCTGGCTTCAAGAGGTTAGAAGCGTCCATCGCTCCGCCGCTGGTCGCGCCGGCGCCAATCACGGTGTGAATCTCGTCGATGAACAGCACCGCGTTCGGGTGGCTTTCCAGCTCCTTGACGACCTGCTTGACGCGTTCCTCGAAGTCGCCGCGATAGCGGGTGCCGGCCAGCAGCGCGCCCATGTCGAGCGAGTAGATGGTGGCGCCTTCCAGGACCTCGGGGACCTGATGCGTGACGATCTTGCGGGCCAGGCCCTCGGCGATGGCGGTCTTGCCGACGCCGGGGTCGCCGACGAGCAGCGGGTTGTTCTTGGTGCGACGGCACAGGATCTGGATCGCGCGCTCGACTTCGTTCGCGCGGCCGATCAGCGGGTCGACCTTGCCCTGGCGGGCCTTTTCGTTGAGGTCGACGCAATAGGCTTCGAGAGCCTCGCCGCCCGTCTTGGTGTTCGGCTTCTCGCCGTCTTCCTCGGTCTGGTTCGAGGCGCCGGCGCTGGCGCCCTTGACGCTCTTGGCTTCCGAGGCGCCGGCCTTCTTGGCGATGCCGTGGGCGATGAAGTTGACCGCGTCGTACCGCGTCATGTCCTGCTCCTGCAGGAAATAGGCGGCGTGGCTCTCGCGTTCGGAGAAGATGGCGACCAGCACGTTGGCGCCGGTCACTTCCTCGCGGCCCGACGACTGGACGTGGATCACCGCGCGCTGGATCACGCGCTGGAAGCCGGCGGTCGGCTTGGCGTCCTCGTCGTCGTCGACGACCAGCGAAGCCAGTTCGACGTCGAGATAATTCGAAAGGCTCTTCTTCAGCGCGGCGAGATCGACGTCGCACGCGCGCATAACTCCGGCGGCGTCATCGTCGTCGGTCAGGGAAAGCAGAAGGTGCTCCAGCGTCGCGTATTCGTGCTTACGCTGGTTCGCGTAAGCGACGGCGCGATGCAGGGACTCTTCCAGGGGGCGCGAAAAAGAGGGCAACGGGGAGGCTCCTCAGTCCTTTTCCATGGTGCACTGCAGGGGGTGCTGATGGCGTCGCGCCGAGTCTATGACCTGGGCGACCTTGGTTTCTGCGACTTCGTAAGTATAGACGCCACACACGCCCACGCCGTTTTGGTGGACATGCAACATGATGCGGGTCGCATCTTCGCGCGACTTGTTGAAGAACCGCTCGAGCACGTAAACGACGAACTCCATCGGTGTGTAGTCGTCGTTGAGAATCAGAACCCGATACAGCCAGGGCTTCTGCGTCTTCGGCTTCACTTCCGTGACGACCGACGACCCAGCGCCGTTGCCTTGTCCGCCTTGCTTCAGCTCGGCCATCGACTTGTTCTCTCCTGGCGGGCAAATCACCCGCCTATCTTGGATTAGATATTTAAACGCCGCGGCTTTGGAAGAGGCCGAAGCGCCGCTGCGCCGCTTTAGCACAGGGGCGCCTCGGATTTCGGCTTCACGTTTGGGAGAGCGAAGACCGCGCGCGAACGGTTCCGGAGCATGGCGGCCGAAAATGTGGCGGTTTCGGCGCCCGTCATGCCCCTGGGTTGAGACTGAGCCTGTCGATCCGGGGCGACAGGTTCGGGGTTGAGACGCCCAGATGGTGAAGGAAGTGACGCCCCGCAAGAGGAGCCGGCGCCGACCTAGCGGCTCTTCAGCGCCCGACCGCTGACGACCGCCGCCGCGCCGAACTTGCCGCGCAGGGCGTCGATGGCGGTCTCGCTTTTCAGCGAGCGGCGCTCCTCGTCGGCGAACATGTCCGAACCGGCGGTCTCGGCGTCGACGAATTCGGTCAGGCCCGCGCCGATTAGGCGGTAGGACAGGCCCTTGGGCTCGGCGGCCAGCAGCTCACGCGCCACCTGGAACAGGGTGCGGGCGGTCTGGGTCGGCACCGCCAGCGTGCGGCGGCGGGTGTGGACCTTGAAGTCGGGGGTGCGCAGCTTCAGCGTCGCCACGCGGCCGGCGACGCCTTCCTTGCGCGCCTGCTTGGCGACCTTCTCGCAAAGCGGCCAGAGCTCGTCCTCCAGGTCCTCGCGCTTGTGCAGGTCGTCGTTGAAGGTCGTTTCGGCGCTGATCGTCTTGCGGGCCTGGTCGGGGTCGACGATGCGGCTGTCCTGGCCGTGGGCCAGCCGATGCAGGCGCAGGCCGCCGGAGCCGAGCCGATTGGCCAGAAGCTTGAGGTCCGCCTCGGCGATGTCGCCGACGGTGCGCAGGCCGATCTCGGCCAGGGTCGAGACAGTGGCGGGGCCGACGCCGGGCAGGATGCCGACCGGCTTGTCGGCCAGGAAGCTCTGCGCCTCGGCCGCTCCGATCGCCGAGAAGCCGCGGGGCTTGTCCAGCTCCGAGGCGATCTTGGCCAGGAACTTGTTGGGCGCGAGGCCAATGGAGACGGTCAGGCCGATGTCGCGCTCGATCTCGGCCTGCAGCCTGGCCAGCATCACCGCCGGCGGCGCGCCGTGCAGGCGCTCGGTGCCCGTCAGGTCGATCCAGGCTTCGTCCAGGCTCAGCGGCTGGATCAGCGGCGTCAGCCGGTCGAGCTTCTCGTGGATGCGCCGGCTCTCCTCCTTGTACTTGGCGAAGTTGGGCTTGATGACGACGGCGTCGGGGCACAGCTTCAGCGCCTTGAACATCGGCATGGCCGATTTCGCGCCGCTCATGCGGGCGATGTAGCAGGCGGTGGTCACCACGCCGCGTTTGCCGCCGCCGACGATCACCGGCTTGTCGCGCAGCGACGGATCGTCCCGCTTCTCGACCGACGCGTAGAAGGCGTCGCAGTCCAGGTGGGCGATCGAGAGCGTCCCGAGCTCCTGATGAAACACCGTGCGCGGCGAGCCGCAGGACGGACAGCGCGCGGCCTTGGCCTCGCCCGTCCACCCGCAGTCGCGGCACAGGGATTTCATTGGGGATTTCTCGGCTGGAGACCGACCTTCAGAGTCGCCTCCCTAGGCCTTGTGCCTAGGGCCCATGGTTCGGCTCGCCTGGCTCTGGAGCGCGTGCGCCAGCGGTGCCCAAGACCATTTCCAACCGCCCAGCCCAGCCGCGCCCTGGGTCCTCGCCACAAGGGCGAGGAAGGCGGGGGGGAATTGGCGGTTGGCGGCAGCACCCACTACTCCTGGGGCCAAAGCCAGGCCGCGCCGCGCACGCCGGAGCTGTCGCCATGGACGGCCTTGCGGACCGGCGTCTCGAAGACGTCAGAGAAGACGTGCGGCGCTATGGCGCCCTGCAGGCGGGCGTAGAGCGCGTCGACGTTCGACATGCCGCCGCCCAGGACGATGACGTCGGGATCAAGGAGGTCGCAGACCACGGCCAGGGCGCGGCCCACGCGGTCCACATAGCGGTCGAGCGCCGCGGCGGCCGAGGCGTCGCCGGCCGCGATCGCCTCCATGGTGGCCTGTCCGTTCGGGAAGCCGGCGTCGCGGGCGAAGCTCGGGCCGGCGATCCAGGTCTCCAGGCACCCCTTTCGGCCGCACCAGCAGTCGTGTCCCGGATATTCCTCGGGCTTGGGCCAGGGCAGGGGCGAGTGGCCCCATTCGCCGGCGAAGCCGTTGCGGCCGTCGATGATCTTGCCGTCGACCACCACGCCGCCGCCGCAGCCGGTGCCCAGGATGGCGGCGAACACCACGCCTTCGCCGGCGCCCGCCCCGTCGGCTGCCTCGGACAGCGCCAGGCAGTTGGCGTCGTTGGTCAGGCGCACGGGCCGCGCCAGGCGTTGTTCCAGATCCTCGCCGAAGCGCTGGCCGTTCAGATAGACGCTGTTGGCGTTGCGGATCAGGCCGGTGCGGGGCGAGATCGAGCCGGGAATCCCCAGGCCCAAGCGCGCGCAGGACGCGCCTGCCATCGCCTCGGCGTCGGCGACCAGCTCGGCGACGACCTCGAGCGCAGCCTTATACTCGCCGGGATTGGGCTTGCGGACCCGCGCGACGAAGGCCCCGGCCTCGTCGATGGCGGCGGCCTCGATCTTGGTGCCGCCGAAATCGATGCCAAAACGGATCATGCGAACAGACGCTCCTCGATGGCCGTCTTCAACAGCGGCCATTCGTCGATACGGACATGGCGGTCGGGCGCGGAAGGCGCGAGCGGGCGCAGGCGCTCGTCGCTGACCATCTGGAAGCGTCCAACCGTGGGCGCCCTTTCCGCCACCGATTCCAGCTGCGGTAAAAGATCGTCGATGAAGACGGACGGCCCCGCGGTGCGCGCCGCCAGCTCGGCCGCCGCCGGACCCTTGGGTCCGGTGTTGATGATCAGCGGGTAGTCAAAGCCATGCGTCTTCAGCCATTGGGCGCGGGCGAGGCGTCCGTGCTCGGGCGCATTGGTCAGGATGACGACGTCGGCGCGCGTGGACAGGTCCGCCAGGGCGTCGGCCGCGCCCGCGGCGGGCGGCAGGTCCTCGGCCCCGTCGCGGAAGAAATCGTCGAACAGGGCCTTGCCCGCGATCAGATCGAGGTGTTCGGTCTCGCCAGGGCGATAGATGTTCTGGAACAGGGCGAAACGATCCACCCGCAGTTCAAAGCCGTATCGGGCGATGAAGGACCCGAAGCCCAGCATGAACTGCGCCAGGACCTCGTCGACATCGACGATGACCAGCGGCGCGTGGGCCCGGATGGGGCAGGTCTGAAGATCGGAGAGGCGAGGTTCCATGAGCTCTGGTGGTCAAAAACGAGATTAGCGGGCGCTTAAGGATATTTGTGCGAACAACGCCGGGAAGGTGGCGCGAATCCGTCGGCGCCGCCACATGACCGTATGGTCGGGGTAAGGATGACGAAGAAGGTCCTCATCGTGGAGGATAACGAGCTGAACATGAAGCTCTTTCATGATCTGCTCGAGGCCCAGGGTTACGAGACCCTGCAGACCCGCGAGGGTCTGTCGGCGCTGTCCATCGCCCGCGAGAACAAGCCGGACTTGATCCTGATGGATATCCAGTTGCCCGAGATCTCGGGCCTGGAAGTCACCAAGTGGCTGAAAGAAGACGAGGAACTGGCTCATATTCCGGTCGTCGCCGTCACCGCCTTCGCCATGAAGGGCGACGAGGAGCGTATCCGGGACGGCGGCTGTGAGGCCTATATCTCCAAGCCCATCTCGGTCGTGCATTTCCTGGACACCATCAAACGTCTTCTGGAGCGGCAGCCGGCATGAGCGCTCGGATCCTCGTCGTCGATGACATCGAGGCCAATGTCCGTCTGCTGGAGGCCAAGCTCGCAGCGGAATATTATGAGGTCTCGACGGCGATCGACGGCCAGACGGCCCTGTCGATGGCCCAGCGCGATCTGCCCGACATCATCCTGCTGGACGTGATGATGCCCGGCATCGACGGCTTCACCGTCTGCCGCAAGCTCAAGGAAGATCCCGCCACCCGGCATATCCCGGTGGTGATGATCACCGCGCTCGACGGTCGGGCGGATCGGATCCAGGGCCTGGAGGCCGGCGCATCCGACTTCCTGACCAAGCCGATCGACGACGTCATGCTGTTTGCTCGGGTGCGCAGCCTGACCCGTTTCAAGCTCGTCATCGACGAGCTTCGCCAGCGCGAGGCCTCCGGTCGTCGCATCGGCGTGATCGCCGGCGCCGCCGCTCGCCTGGACGGCCTGGGCGGCCGGGTGCTGGTCGTGGATGATAACGAGCGCCAGGCCGAGCGCCTGGCCGGCGAATTGGCCGGCGATCACCGGCCGGTGGTCGAGACTGATCCCGAGACGGCCAAGGTCAGCGCCAGCGGCCCGGTCGACCTAGTCATCGTCAACGCCGCGGCCAAGGGCTTCGACGGCCTGCGCTTCACCGCGGCTCTGCGCTCGGACGAGCGCACGCGTCACCTGCCGGTGCTGGCGCTGGTCGATCCGGACGATCGCGCCCGCATGGTCAAGGCGCTGGAGATCGGGGTGAACGACATCCTGACCCGCCCGGTCGACTCCCAGGAACTGGCGGCGCGCGCCAAGACCCAGATCCAGCGGAAACGCTACACCGACTACCTGCGCAACAACCTCGACTATTCGCTGGAGCTGGCGGTCACCGATCAGCTGACCGGCCTGCACAACCGCCGCTACATGGTCGGCCAGCTGGAGACACTGGTGCGGCGCGCGGCGATGGGCGGGGACGAGGTCTCGGCCCTGCTGATCGACATCGACCACTTCAAGAAGATCAACGACACCTTCGGCCACGACATCGGCGACGAGGTGCTGCGCGAGTTCGCCTTGCGACTGGCCTCCAATGTGCGGGCCATCGACCTGCCGTGCCGCTACGGCGGCGAGGAGTTCACCGTGATCATGCCCGAGACGCGGATGGCCGACGCCCTGCGCATCGCCGAGCGGATCCGCAAGCATGTCTCGGCCTCTCCGTTCAAGGTCGCCAACGGCGAGGAGATGCTGAACGTGACGGTCTCGGTCGGCGTCTCGGCCACCGGCGGTCAGGGTGATACGCCCGAAGCCCTGCTCAAGCGCGCCGACGAAGGCGTCTACGAGGCCAAGGCCGGCGGGCGCAACATGGTCGTGGGCAAGGCGGCCTGAGGCTCCGCGGCGCCTTGCGGCGCGGCGCCGGCGACATTTCAGCCCTGAAACCCTTCCGTCCTTGCACGGATCAACCATTCGGGCGAAATCGCTCGGATGAAGACGATGCTGACCCGCGGCGCGCTCGCCGCCGCCCTGGCGACCACGGTCGCCGCGACCGCCACCTTCGCCGCCGAGTCCAAGCCTGATCCCAGGCTGGTGGTCGTGATTTCGGTCGACCAGTTCAGCGCCAATCTCTACGCCCAGCATCGGCCGGAGTTCGTCGGCGGGCTCAAGACGCTGAGCCAGGGGATCGTCTATCCCAACGGCTACCAGTCGCACGCCTTCACCGAGACCTGCCCCGGCCACTCGACGCTGCTGACCGGCAAGCATCCCAACAAGACCGGCATCAGCGCCAACGACTGGTACGACCGCGCCACAGGCAAGACGGTCTACTGCCTGGCCGATCCGACCGTCACCCTGGCCGACGACCCGAAGGGCCGGGCGGTTTCGCCCGCCAACATGGTCGCCACCACCTATGGCGATTGGCTGAAGGCCGTGTCGCCGACCAGCCGGGTGTTCGGCGTCTCCGGCAAGGATCGTGGCGCCATCACCATGTCGGGCCACAGGGCCGACGGCCAGTTCTGGTACCAGCCGGGCTTCGGCTTCACGACCTGGGTCGCCCCGGGACAGAGCCCGCAGGAGCGCCTCAAGCCCGTCGCGGGCTTCAACGCCAGGCTTGCCGCGGACCTGAAGGCCCATCCGTTCACCTGGGACTACGCCAAGGCCTCGGCCAAGCGCTGCAAGGCGCTGGAGGCGGACTACGAGACCGGCGGCCGCCAGTGGCGCGCGGCGCTGCCGATCCCGGCGGCGACCAGCGCAGCCGACAAGCAGCGCGACCTCTACGCCAGCCCCTATACCGACCAGGTCACGCTCGAGCTGGCCCAGCGCCTGCGCGAGACCTACGGCCTGGGCGACGGTCCGCAGGTCGATCTGCTGACCATCAGCCTGTCGGCGACCGACTTCATCGGCCATCGCTACGGCACGCGGGGCCCTGAGATGTGCGACCAGATCGCGCGCCTCGACGACCGCCTCGGCGTCTTCCTGAAGAGCCTGGACAAGGTCAAGGGCGGGGTTCTGGTGGTGCTGGCCGCCGACCACGGCGGCGCCGACTTCGCCGAGCGCCTAGCCGGCGAGGGCTACGGCTTCGAGCGGGTGATCGGCAAGCCGTGGATCGCCAAGCTGAACGCCCAGCTTCGCGCCGACCTGGGCCTGGGCTGGGATCCGCTCGTCGCCGACGGCGGCATCGACCAGATCTATGTCGTGGGACCCGACCGCAAGACGCCGTCGATCACCGACCGCGCCCGCGTCACCGCCGCCGCCCTCGCGCTGATCAACAAGGACCCCGCCGTCGCCGAAGCCTTCGACTCAAACGCGGTCTTCACCCTGGCCCCCGCGCCGGCCGACGCCTCGCCCGAGGAGCTGTCCGTCGCCGAGCGGGTGCGCCGCAGCGCCTATCCGGGGCGAGTGGGCGACATCCTGATCGCGTTCAAGCCCAACCGCGTTCCGGCCACCGCCGGCGCGACCTATGTCTCCACCCACGGCAGCCCCTGGGACTACGACCGGCGCGTGCCGATCCTGTTCTGGTGGAAGGGCGCGACCCCGCACGAGCGCGTGCTGCCCCTGGACACGGTCGACATCGCCCCCACCGTGGCGGGCGCCACCGGCGTCAAGCCGCCGGCCGACATCGACGGCGTCTGCCGCCCCCTGGCCTACGGGCAGGCGTGCTGAGTCGGATTTAGAGCGGTTTCTTAGCGTTTCTGACACTTTCGACGCGCATGCTCGCCAATACATCCTTCACGGGAGGCGGGGGTGGCGAGGTCGAAGTTCGGTTTCAGAAAGCGCGCGTCCGTGGGGCCCTGGTTGTTCCTGGGGCTGGCGACCTGCGCAATCCTCTTCCTGGCGGGCGGGCTCGCCGTCGGGCAACCCGCCAGCGGCTTGTCCAATCTGGCGATGATCGGGGCGTTCGTGGCGGTGTGCCTGGGCCCGGTGCTGCTGGCGCTCACCCTGGTGTGGGGCGGCTTCATGCTGTTGCGCTGGGTCTGGACGGGCTGACGTCCCCTTACCGAAGCAGCCAAACAAAAACGCCCGGCTATCGCTAGCCGGGCGTTTTCATGTCTCAGCGCAGAAGGGCGATCTTACTTGATCTTGCCTTCGCGGAATTCGACGTGCTTGCGGATGACCGGATCGTACTTCTTCAGCACCATCTTTTCGGTCTTGGTGCGGGCGTTCTTCTTGGTCACGTAGAAGAAGCCGGTGTCCGCCGTCGAGTTCAGGCGGATCTTGATGGAAGCCGGTTTGGCCATGGTCGAATCCCTGCGGTGGTCGCGCAGGTTCCCGCGCGCTGGAAATGAGAGGCGCGGAACATACTCATCGGAGACTCAAAGTCAATTGCCGCGCGCGGCTTTGGGCGAAAGTCCCTGATCCCCGTGATGAGCCTAGAGATGCGTCAGATGACGCTTGCCGTTCAGGAAGCGCATGAACGGCGCGGGCCGTCCAGCCTCGGCGAGCCTCTGGCCCACCTCGTGCACGACGAACCGGGTGATGTTGGGCAAATCCAGCGCCATGGCCTCCTCGAAATCCACCCAGGCGATCTCGTCCAGCTCGCCGCAGTCGGGGCGGCGGTCCAGGGACAGCAGGGCCTCGGCCGGAGCCATGAAGAATCGGGCGTCGAACCGGCGCGGCCGATAGGGCGGGGTGATGGCCCGGGCCACGAAGCTCAGCGGCGCCAGGTCGGGCAGGGCGCCCTGGGCCAGAAACGGCCGCCACGGCCCCGCGCCGGGCCGCTCGGGCGCCGGCCTGGCCAGCAGCAGGCCCGTCTCCTCGAAGGTTTCCCGCACCGCCGCCAAGGCCAGGGCGCGGGCCAGGCGTGTCGGCTTGGGATGGCGAGGGTCCTGCTCCAGGCGCGTGGCGACCTCGGGCGAGAGTTCGCTGGCGCTGGGCGCGTCGTAGTCGGTGCGATCGACCCGGCCGCCCGGAAACACCCACTTGTCGGGCATGAAGGCGTGGCCGTGATTGCGGCGGCCCATCAGCAGGCGCGGCTGGGACCCGTCGGTGCGCACGATGATCAGGGTCGCCGCGTGCTTGGGCCTCAGCGCCGCGCCGGTCTCGCGCACGGCGCCGTCGTTGATCGTGTCGAATTTGGCGTCGATCGGCGGCAGGCTCATGGGGGAAGGTTAGATGGTTTGCGCCGGTGGGAAAGGCGGACATTGGGTCAACCCGATATCTCATTCGCATTTCCATTCCGCCTTCCTGGGCCTTGTGCCCAGGACCCATCGTTCAGCAGCGGTGGACCCGCTCGTTGCGCGCTCTCGCCGGCGGCTTGTTCTGATCAAGCCGAGCCAAGCCGATGCATGGGTCCTCGCCACAAGGGCGAGGAAGGCCGTGTTAGGAAAGCTTGCAGAGGCGCTCGGCTTGACCGTGCGCGGCGACGCGACGCAAGCTCGGGACGCATTCTTGAGGGGCTCTGCGATGATCGGACGGATTTCGACGCTGGCGCTGGCCGCCGGCCTGGCCTTCGGCGCGCCGGCGATGGCCGCGCCGACGCCAGCCCAGGTCGCCGCGGCGGCCAAGGCCGTCCAGCCCAAGGTCGTGGCCTGGCGGCGCGACATCCACGAGCACCCGGAGCTCGGCAACCAGGAGGTCCGCACCTCGGCCCTGATCGCCAAGGAACTGAAGGCGCTGGGCCTGGAGGTCCGCGAGAACGTCGGCAAGACCGGGGTCGTCGGGATCCTGCGCGGCGGCAAGCCGGGCAAGGTCGTGGCCCTGCGCGCCGACATGGACGCCCTGCCGGTCGCCGAGAAGACCGGCCTGCCGTTCGCCTCCAAGGCCACCGCGACCTGGGAAGGCAAGACCGTACCGGTCATGCACGCCTGCGGCCACGACACCCACGTCGCCATGCTGCTGGGGACCGCCACGGTGCTGGCCGGGATGAAGAAGGACATCCAGGGGGCCGTGGTGTTCGTCTTCCAGCCGGCCGAGGAGGGGCCTCAGGCTGGCGAGGAAGGCGGCGCCAAGCTGATGATCCGCGACGGGGCGCTGGACAATCCCAAGGTCGACGCGATCTTCGGCGTCCACATCGGCCCCGGCGACGCTCACCAGCTGAACTACCGGCCGGAGGGCTTCTATGCCGGCTCGGACCGCATCACGATCACGGTGAAGGGCAAGCAGACCCACGGGGCGCGGCCCTGGGCCGGCGTCGACATGGCCAGCGTCGCCGCAGACATCATCCAGGCCATGAACCAGATCGCCGCCCGCCAGGTGGACGTCGGCGCCCAGCCCTCGGTCGTGACCCTGGCTGTGATCAATATGGGCCTGCGTCAGAACATCATCCCCGAGGACCTGTCGATGCAGGGCACGATGCGGACCTTCTCGCCGGAGCGAAAGGCGCAGTTGATCGACAAGATCACCAAGGCCGTGACGTCCATAGGCGACCGCTACGGAGCCAAGGCCGAGGTCGCCTTCACCCAGCCCTATCCGGTGACCTACAACAATCCCGAGCTCTCGAAGTGGGTGAAGGCTTCGCTGCTGAAGGCGTCCAGCAAGGTCGACGACAACGCCGCCCTCGTCACCGGGGCCGAAGATTTCTCGATGTACGCCGAAAAGGTGCCGGCCGTGTTCGTGCAACTCGGAGGCCGCAAGGCCGACGTGCCGGCCGCGACGGCGCCCGCCAACCACTCGCCCTACTTCGATGTCGATGAAGCGGTGTTCGAGACCGGCGTGAAGGCCGAGGCCTTCATGGCGCTGGACTATCTGGCGCGGAAATAGGGCGCGCCGCGCGTCACGGGCCCCGGCGCACGATCAAACTTGAGCCCGATTGATCGGGTTAGACCAGGGCGCGGCTGTCACGCCTCGCGAGGGAGAAATCATGACCGAGCTCTACGCCTTCGCCCTGGCGCTGGTCCTGATCTTTGCGGCGGTGATGGTCCATTACGAGGCGCTGCGGCTTCTGTCCGCCGGACAGGCGGCGAAAGCGCTCTCGCCGCAGCTGAAGATCCTGCTGGTGATCTTCGGCCTGATCATCGCCCACGTCGTCGAGGCCGGGCTGTTCGCGGTCGGCTATTGGGTCGGCGACCGCTTGCTGAACCTGGGCGCGTTCGTGGGCGTCTCGGCGATGACCGCCAGCCAGCTGTTCTTCTTTTCGATCGAGACCTTCACCACCCAAGGGGTTGGCGACGTCTATCCGGTCGGCGCCCTGCGGCTGATCGCCAGCCTGGAGCCGCTGGCCGGCCTGATCCTGATCGGCTGGTCCGGATCTTTCACCTTCCTGGCGATGGGCCTGGATTGGCGGCTCGAGCGGAAAACCAAGGCGTGATCCGGCGCAGGGCCTCCTCGACCTCGGCCGTGGAGACCGCGAAGCTGAAACGAATGAAGCGATGGCCCTCGACCGGGTCGAAGTCGACGCCGGGCGCCGTGCAGACGCCGGTGTCGCGCAGCAGGTCCTTGCAGAAGCTCAGCGAGTCGTCCGTCAGGTGGCCGATGTCGGCCCAGATGTAGAAGGCCCCGTCGGGCGGAGCGATCTGCTGCAGGCCCAGCGCCGGTAGCGCCTCCAGCATCAGCTCGCGATTGCGACGATAGACGGCGATGTGGCCTTCCAGCTCCTCGATGCAGTCCATGGCGGCGAGGCCCGCGTGCTGGGCCAGGGACGGAGCGGTCAGGAACAGGTTGCCAACATAGGCGCGCGCGCGCTCCAGGTCCTCGCCCGCCGGCGTCAGCAGCCAGCCCAGCCGCCAGCCGGCCATGCTGAAGTACTTGCTGAAGCTGTTGACGATCAAGGCGTCGGGCGTGAACTCCAGCATCGAGGGCGTGCGGCCGGCATAGGTCAGGCCGTGATAGATCTCGTCGCTGATGATCCGGATGCCCCGCTCGCGGCAGACCTTGGCGATCGCTTCCAGCTCCTCGGGCGTGATGATCGTTCCGGTCGGGTTGGCGGGGCTGGCGACGATGACGCCGGCCGGGGCTTGATCCAGTTCGGCCAGATGCTTGGCGGTCAGCTGGAAGCGGTCTTCCGGCCCGCAGGCGATCTCGACGGGCGTCAGGTGCAGCGCCTTGATGGTGTTGCGATAGGCGACATAGCCGGGGCGGGCGATGGCGATGCGGTCGCCAGGCTGGAACGCGCTGGACAGCGCCAACACCAGCGCCGGCGATGCGCCGCAGGTCAGGACGATCCGCTCGGGCTCGACCGTCACGCCATAGAGCGTCTGGTAGCGCTGGGCGATCTTCTCGCGCAGCAGCGGGCTTTCCCAATAGCCCATGGCCTCGGCGTCGAGGATCTCGTGCGCCTTGGCGATCGCCTTGCTGGGGGCGCCGGTCGAGGGCTGGCCGAACTCCATGTGGATGATCGACCGGCCCTCCATCTTCAGCTGGTGGGCCAGGCGGCTGATGGCGATGGCGTGGAAGGGTTCGATCTCGGCGCGCATGGAACGGACATAACCAAGTTCGCGCCGCCTCGCAGCAGCCTAGATCAAGTCTGGCATAGGTTTGGACGGCATGGCATGAAGCCGCCATGCGTTTTGCCCTGACCCTCGCCGCCGCCCTGGCGCTCACGTCTCCCGCGCTGGCTCAGACAGCGCTGTCTTTGAATATTGGCGGCCGCGTGGCGTCGGCTCCGAGCGGCGGCTACGATTTCGGCTGGCCGGGCGTCTATTTCGAGGGACGCTTTTCCGGCCCGTCGGTCGAGGTCGCCGTCGACACCGGCGGCGAGCATCTGGCGGTCAGCGTCGATGGCGTGCGCAAGGCCGAGCTGACCAAGTCCGGCGCGACGCGGCTGACGCTGGATCGTCTCGGCCCGGGCGCGCACGTCGTGCGACTGGACAAGCTGACCGAGAGCCAGAGCGGCTCGTCGCGCTTCGAAGGCTTCTTCGTCGGCAAGGGCGGCAAGGCTCTTCCGGCGCCGGCGCGGCCTCACCGCATCGAGTTCATCGGCGACTCCCACACGGTCGGCTACGGCGTGCGGTCGGCCAGCCGCGACTGCACCGAGCAACAGGTTCACGACCTGACCGACACCAGTCTGGCGTTCGGGCCGATCCTGGCCGCGCGGCTGGATGCGGACTACCGGATCGAGGCGTTCTCGGGCCGGGGCGTCGTGCGCAACTACAACGGCATCGCCCCCGGCGAGCCGCTGCCGGTATTGTTTCCCCGGCTGATCGCCGGCCAAGCCGAGCCGCGCCTGGCCGCCAACGATCCGTGGAAGCCGGAGATCGTGGTCATCGGCCTGGGCACCAACGACTTCTCGACCGCTCTCCACGCGGGCGAGGCCTGGCCCGGCGAAGCGGCGCTGCGGCGGGATTACCGTGATCGCTACGTCGCCTTCATCGAAGGGCTGAAGGCCAGCCGCCCCGGCGCGCGCTTCTTCCTGATCCAGGGCGACACCTTTGTCGACGATGTCGCCGAGGTCGCCGGCCGGACCGGCGCGACGGCGGTGCGGATCACGGGAATGGAGCGCACGGCGTGCCACGCGCATCCGTCGGCGGGGGATCAGCGGATGATGGCCGACAAGCTCGAGGCGGCGATTAGATCAGCGCCGTAGTTCTCCTCCCCCTCCGGGGGAGGTGGCCCAGGGGGCCGGAGGGGGCTGCTCGGCCTAAGCCGGCGACGCCCCTCAGTCGGCTTCGCCGACAGCTCCCCCAACGGAGGAGCAGATTCCGTTTTGAGCTCTACCGCCGCTTCCCGCGCCGGACGCCCTTGGGCAACCCGCCGCGCGGCTTCACCGCCGCTTGCCGACGCGCGCCGAGCCGTGGGCGCGGCGCCTTCGGGTCGGGCGGCAGCGGATCGCTGAGCATTTCGAACAGCAGGCCGCCCGTGACCGGCGTCGCCTCGACCAGCTTGACCTCGACGGAGAGGCCCAGAGGCCAGCGCTTGCCCGTCCGTTCGCCGACCAGGGCGTGCATCTTGTCGTCGTGGACGAAGAACTCCGCGCCCAGGCTGGAAACCGGCACGAGTCCGTCGGCCCCGGTGTCGGTCAGCTTGATGAACAGGCCAAAGCGGGTGACGCCGGTGATCCGACCCTCGAAGGTCGCACCCACGCGATCGGCCAGGAAGGCGGCGATGTAGCGGTCGGTGGCGTCGCGCTCGGCGGCCATGGCCCGGCGCTCGGCGTGGGTGATGACCTCGGCCGTGTCCTTGATCTGGGCGATGTCCTGGTCGGTCAGGCCGTCGGTCCCGAGCCCGAGCGCCCGGATCAGGCCCCGATGCACGATCAGGTCGGCATAGCGGCGGATCGGGCTGGTGAAGTGGGCGTACTTGGCGAGGTTCAGGCCGAAGTGGCCGATGTTCTCGCTGCTGTAGTGGGCCTGCATCTGGGTGCGCAGGACCACCTCGTTGATGATCGCCGCGTTCGGGCTCTCGCGCGTCTCGTCCAAGAGCTTGTTGAACCGCGAGGTTTGCGGTGCCTCGCCCTTGCTCCAGCGGATCTCCAGGGTCTGCAGGAAGTCGGCCAGATTCTGCACCTTCTCCAGGCTCGGCGTGTCGTGCACCCGGTAGATCAGGGGCGATCGCCTGGCCTCCAGGCTCTCGGCGGCGCAGACATTGGCCTGCACCATCATCTCCTCGATCAGCTTGTGGGCTTCGAGGGCGGCGCGCTTGGTGATCGAGGCGATCTCGCCTTCGCGGATGATGATCCGGCGCTCGTCGCTCTCGATGGCCAGCGGCGAGCGCGCCTCGCGGCCGATCTTCATCGTATGATAGGCGGCCCAGAGGGGCTTGAGGATGGGGTCAAGCAGCGGACCGGTCTTGTCGTCGGGTTGGCCGTCGATGGCGGCCTGGGCCTGCTCGTAGGAGAGCTTGGCCGCCGAGCGCATCAGGCCGCGCACGAACTTGTGGCCCTTCTTCCGGCCCGACTTGTCGAACACCATCCGCACCGCCAGTGTGGCGCGGTTCTCGCCCTCGCGCAGCGAGCACAGGCCGTTCGACAGGGTTTCGGGCAGCATCGGCTCCACCCGGTCGGGGAAGTAGACGCTGTTGCCCTTCTCGCGCGCGTCGCGGTCCAGGGCCGAGCCAGGGCGCACATAGGCCGCGACGTCAGCGATCGCGACCCAGACGATCCAGCCGCCGACGTTCGTGGCGTCCGGATCAGGGTGGGCGTAGACGGCGTCGTCGTGGTCGCGGGCGTCCACCGGGTCGATGGTCACGAACGGCAGGTCGCGCAGGTCGTCGCGGCCCGACAGGGTCGGCTCGACGGCGGCCTTGGCCTCCTGTTCGGCCTCCTCAGAGAAGCCGGTCGGGATGCCGTGGCTGTGGATGGCGATCAGCGAGGCGGCGCGGGGATCGTTCTCGGTCCCGACCACCTCCAGCACCTTGCCGGGCTTGGGTCCGTAGCGGCCGCCGTGCGTGCCGACCTGGGCGACGACCAGGTCGCCGTCCTTGAAGTCGTGGGCGACGCTGGGATCGAGGACCAGGCTTTCCTTGGACTTGCGGTCGACCGGCTCGACGCGGACCTCGCGGCGGTGCTTGCGGATCACGCCCAGGATCTTGTGAGCGCTCTGGCCCAGCTTCTTGATCAGGCGCGCCTCGAACTCGCCGGTCTCCAGCCGTTCGAAGCGGACCAGCAGGCGGTCGCCCAGGCCCGGCGCGCCGCCGGCGGCCTCGCCCTTGCCAGGCGCCAGGCGCACATTCGGCACGTCGTCGTCGGACTTGGTGAGCTTGACATAGAGCTCGCCGTCGCTGTCGCGCTCGACCACGTCGGCCACGCCGACGGGGGGCAGGGAGCCGGCCTCGGCGAAGCCCTTGCGGCCGCGCTTGGCCAGCGCGCCTTGCGCTTCCAGCTCGCGGATCATCTCGCGCAGGGCCCGGCGATCGGCGCCCTTCAGGCCGAAGTGCCGGGCGATGTCGGCCTTGCCGGTCTCGCCGGCGTCGCGCAGGAACGCCAGCAGCGTCTCACGATCGGGCAGGCCGGCCGGCGGGCGAGGCTTGAAGGTCTTGGGCGGGCGAAGTTTGGCCATGCCCTGCCTTAACGCGTTCGGCGGACTTAGGGAAACGCGGGGTGGGATAAGTCGACCATAGCCGACCTCCCCGGCGAATGCCGGGGCCCAGATTCAGCCTGAGCGGTTTGAGGGCTCGCGCCAGTCGGTCTTGCATCAAAGCGGACGCGTCTATGGGTTCGATCTGGGCCCCGGCATTCGCCGGGGAGATCGGAAGAAGAGAACTCTAGTACAGATCCTCGATCGACTTCGGGACCTGTGGTTCGGCCGGCTTGGGCGCGGCCTCGGCGGCCGGCGGCGTCGCGGGCGGGGCCTCGATCACCGGCGCGGGAGCATCCTGCTCGGTCGTTTCCACCTCGACGGCCTTGGGCTTTGGCGCCTCGACCGGCGGCGGCTCGTAGGCGAGGGCGGGCGCGGCGTCCTTGACCGGCACGCCCGAGACCTCGGCCAGGGGCTGTGTGGAGGTCGCCGCGCCGCCGCGGTCGATCTTCATCGCGTTGGTCAGGCCGAGGGCGAAGCCGGCGACGCAGCACAGGACCAGCGCCGTCAGCACCACGTTCAGCGGCAGGGGACGTTCCAGCGTCGTCATGCGCCTAATCTACTCCCGTCCAATCGGCCTGAACAGGCTCAGCCCTCGTCGTCCCACGGCGCGGCGCCGTCATCCGAGCCGGCGGCGGCCTTGGCCTTCGGCGCGGCTTTCTTGGCGGCCGGCTTTTTCGCGGCGGTCTTCTTAGCGGGCTTGTCCGCCTCGGCTTTCGTCGCGGCTTTCTTCGGAGCAGCGGCCTTCTTGGCCGGCTTCTTGCCGCCGCCCTTTGCCGCGCGCTCGGCGATCAACGCGACCGCCTCCTCGAGGGTGATGGCGGCCGGGTCCTTGCCCTTGGGCACATTGGCGTTGGTGTCGCCGTGCTTGATGTAGGGGCCGAAGCGACCCGACAGCACGCGGATCGGCTTGCCGTCCTCGGGGTGATTGCCGAGCTCGGCCAGGGCCGCCGCCGCCGCGCGCTGCGGACGACCGCCGCCGGCGCGCTTGTCGGCCAGGATGGCGACGGCGCGGTTCAGGCCGACGTCGAACACCTCGTCGGCGTTCTCCAGATTGGCGTAGGTGCCGTCGTGCAGCACGAAGGGCCCAAAGCGCCCCAGGCCCGCCGTGATGACCTTGCCGTCGTCCGGGTGCTTGCCCACCTCGCGCGGCAGGGAGAGCAGGCGCAGGGCCTTTTCCAGGTCCATGGCCGAAGCGATCCAGCCCTTCGGCAGGGACGAGCGCTTGGGCTTGTCGCCCTCGGCCGCCAGTTCCTCGACATAGGGGCCAAAGCGGCCATTCTTCAGCCACACGGCGCGGCCGGTCGCCGGATTGACGCCCAGCTCCTTGTCGGCGCTCTCGGCCTCGCCGTCGCCTTCGGACACGCCCAGCTGGCGGGTGTAGCGGCACTCCGGATAGTTCGAGCAGCCGATGAAGGCGCCGAACTTGCCGGTCTTCAAGGAGAGCTGTCCCGTGCCGCAGGTCGGGCACAGGCGCGGGTTGGAGCCATCGCCCTTGTCGGGGAAGATGTGCGGGCCCAGGGCTTCGTTCAGGGCGTCCAGGACGTTGGTCGTGCGCAGCTCGGCGATCTCGCCGACGGCGGCGTGGAAGTCCTTCCAGAAGTCGCGGAGGAACTGCTTCCAGTCCAGCTTGCCGTCCGAGACGAGGTCCAGCTGCTCTTCAAGGGCGGCCGTGAAGTCGTATTCGACATAGCGCTTGAAGAACTGCTCCAGGAACGCGGTGACCAGGCGGCCTTTGTCCTCGGGGATGAAGCGCTGCTTCTCCATGCGGACATATTCGCGGTCGCGCAGCACGCCCAGCACCGAGGCGTAGGTCGAGGGACGGCCGATGCCCAGCTCTTCCATCTTCTTGACGAGGCTTGCTTCCGAATAGCGCGGGGGCGGTTCGGTGAAGTGCTGGTCGGCGCGGGCCTCGCGTACCTGGGCGGCCGCGCCCTCGGTGATGGCGGGCAGGCGGGCGCTGTCCTCGTCGCCCTCGTCATCGCGGCCTTCCTCGTAGACCGCGAGGTAGCCGGGAAACTGCACGACCTGGCCAGTGGCGCGCAGGCCGGTCTTGCCGTCGGCGCTCTCCAGGTCGACCGTGGTGCGCTCGATGCGGGCGCTTTCCATCTGCGAGGCGATGGTGCGCTTCCAGATCAGCTCGTACAGGCGGCCCAGCTCCGGCTCCAGGCGCAGCGAGCCCGGGTTGCGGTTCAGGCTGGTCGGGCGGATGGCCTCGTGGGCCTCCTGGGCGTTCTTGGCCTTGGACTTGTAGAGGCGCGGGGCGTCGGGGACGTATTCCTTGCCATAGACCTTGCCGATCACGTCGCGGGCTTCGGTGATCGCCTCGGGCGCCATCGAGACGCCGTCGGTCCGCATGTAGGTGATCAGGCCGACGGTCTCGCCGCCGATGTCGACGCCTTCGTACAGCTTCTGCGCCGCCTGCATGGTGCGCTGGGCCGAGAAGCCCAGCTTGCGGGCGGCTTCCTGCTGCAGGGTCGAGGTGGTGAACGGCGGGGCGGGCGAGCGCTTGCCGGGCTTCTTCTCGACGGCCTCGACCTTGAACACGGCCGCCTGTACGGCGGCCTTGGCGGCCAGGGCCGAGGTCTCGTCGCCGAGGTCGAACTTGGTGAGCTTCTTGCCCTCGTGCTTGACCAAACGCGCCAGGAACGGGTCCGAGCCGGCCGAGACGTCGGCCTCGACGGTCCAGTATTCCTGGGTCTTGAAGCGCTCGATCTCCAGCTCGCGGTCGACGACCAGGCGCAGGGCGACCGACTGCACGCGGCCGGCCGAGCGCGAGCCGGGCAGCTTGCGCCACAGCACCGGCGAGAGGGTGAAGCCGACCAGATAGTCGAGGGCGCGGCGGGCGAGGTAGGCCTCGACCAGCTCCATGTCGAGGTCGCGCGGGGCCTTCATGGCCTCGGTCACCGCGGCCTTGGTGATGGCGTTGAAGGTGACGCGCTGGACCGACTTGTCCTTCAGCGCCTTCTTCTTGTTCAGGACTTCCAGCACGTGCCAGCTGATCGCCTCGCCTTCGCGATCCGGGTCGGTGGCCAGAATCAGGCGGTCGGCCTTCTTCATGGCGTCGACGATGTCGCTGACGCGCTTGGAGGCCTTGGCGTCGACTTCCCAGCTCATGGCGAAGTCGTTGTCGGGCTCCACCGAGCCGTCCTTGGACGGCAGGTCGCGGATATGGCCGTAGGAAGCGAGAACCGTGTAGTCGGACCCGAGGTACTTGTTGATGGTCTTGGCCTTGGCCGGGCTCTCGACGACGACGACGTTCATTATGACTCTGGGCTGGAAGGCGGATCGCCCGGGAGGCGAGCGCCGGGGAAAGTGGGGCCCGCTTGGGGGTCTGTCAACGCGGGCTCTGCCGAACGGCCGCGCTTTGGGCCGCTGGTAGCCGCTTGTTAAGACGCTTGTGCGAGTTTTCTTGCCTGGTTTTGTGACTGTTCGCCGATGGACCTAACCGTCAACAGGATCGCCACCGAGGCCTATGTCTCGCCGATCCGCCCGATCAAGCCCGTAACCTCCAACGCCGAACGCGCGGATCTCGCCAATCGGATGAAGGAGGCCGTGCGCGCCGCGCCGGCCGCCGGGACGGGGCTTGTCCTGGACATGACCGTCTAGCGAATTATGCGCGCTCCCGATCCGGCGAACGATGGCGGGCGGGGCGAACCTAGCGCCTCGGCGCGTCATCTGCGCCGGAGGCCGTGGCCATGAACGTCAAGCATCGCAACAATGTCACCATCCTGGGCGAGGGCGGCCAAACCGTGCTGTTCGCTCACGGTTTCGGCTGCGACCAGTCTATGTGGCGGCTGGTGGCCCCGCACTTCGTCGACCACGCCAAGGTGGCGCTCTTTGACCACGTCGGCGCGGGCGCCTCGGATGTCGGCGCCTATGACCAGGACAAGTATGCGGGTCTGGAAGGCTACGCTACCGACGTCATCGAGATCTGCGAGACGCAGGGCTTGCGCGACGTCGTGTTCGTCGGCCATTCGGTCAGCGCGATGATCGGCGTGCTGGCGGCCGGCCGGCGGCCGGACCTGTTCTCGCGGCTTGTGCTGATCGGGGCCTCGCCGCGGTTCGCCAACGACGGAGACTATTTCGGCGGGTTCGACGAGGCGGATCTGGAGGACCTGCTCGAATTGCTGGCCAAGAACCAGATGGACTGGTCTGGCGCGATCGCCCCCGCCGTCGTCGCCGACGACGCGTTCCAGGACGAATGGCGGGCGAGCGTCTGCCGCATCGATCCAGACGTCGCCAAGGACTTCGCCCGCGCGACCTTCCTGTCCGACCACCGCGCCGATTGCGGGAAGGTCGTCACGCCGACGCTGCTGATCGAGCGCAGCGAGGACACTCTGGCCCCGCCGCAGGTCGGCGCCTTCGTCCACGCCGCCATCCCCGGCAGCCGACGCGTCGTTCTGGAAGCCGCCGGTCACAGCCCGCACCTGACCGCGCCGGGGGCGGTGGTCGAGGCGATGCGCGCCTTCCTAGACGACGCGCGCGCCAGCCGACACTGACGGAGCCTGGCGTCCAGATGTCCCACGACGCGGCGGTTGGGCTGCAAGATCTCGCGCCGTGCGGCCTGCTGGTGCTGAATCCTGAATGGGGCATCCTGTCCGCCAACCGCTATGTCCTGGACGTTTCGGGCCGCTCGTCAGAGGCGCTGGGCGCGTCGCCCAAGTTCACGACGCTGCTGACCGTGGCCAGCCGGATCCTGGTCGAGGGACGGCTGCAGCCGCAGCTGGCGGTCGAGGGGCGCGTCGAGGAGATCGCCCTGGACATTCGGCGGCCGGACGGCGTCCGCGTGCCGATCCTGCTGAACGCCATGCAGGAAAAGGACGCCGACGGCCTGCCCGGCCGCATCCACGTTGCCTTGATCCGCGCCGTCGCCAAGCGCGCCTATGAGGCCGAGGTGCCCAAGGCGCGCCAGGAAGCCCAGGCCGCGCAACGGGTGAAAGCCGACTTCCTGGCCAATGTCAGCCACGAGATCCGCACGCCGCTCAATGGCGTGATCGGCGTGTTGGGCGCGCTGCGCGGGACCGGGCTCACCGCCCGCCAGCAGGATATGGTGGCGCTGATCGAATCGTCGGCCGTGACCCTGGAGCGCCTCGTCGGCGACATCCTGGAGATCTCCAAGGTCGAGGCGGCGACCCTGTCGCTCGAGACACGGCCGTTCAGGCCTCTGGACGACCTGCGGGGCGTGCTGGATCTCACCGCCCTGGCGGCGCAGGGCAAGGGTCTGGCGTTCAGCGAGCGCCTGGGTGCTGGCCTTGACCGTCGCCTGGTCGGCGATGGCGTCCGCCTCAAGCAGATCCTCAACAATCTGACGTCCAACGCCGTCAAGTTCACCCAGGCGGGCGGCGTCGCGGTCGACCTGGCGGTCGAGGAGCGCGAGGGCGTTCCCAACCTGCTGATGGTCGTGGAGGACAGCGGCGTGGGCTTCGACGAGGCCGAGGCCGAGGCGCTGTTCCAGCACTTCCATCAGGTCGAGGGGGGACTGGCGCGCCGGTTCGGCGGGGTGGGCCTGGGGCTCTCGATCACCAGGGCCCTGGTCGATCTGATGGGCGGATCGATCACCGCCAGCTCGCGGCCGGGGCAGGGCAGCGTCTTCTCGGTGAGCCTTCCCCTGGCGTGGGCGGACGAGGACAGCGCCGACGAACGCCAGGCCGCGACCGCCGATCTTGATCGTCCGCTGCGGGTGCTGCTGGTCGAGGACAATCCGACCAACCAGCAGGTCGTCCGCATGATCCTCGAGCAGGCCGACGTCGCGCTCCGCGTGGCCGACAACGGCGCCATCGGCCTCGAGGCCTGGCGGGGAAATCCGTTCGACGTGGTCCTGATGGACATGCAGATGCCGGTCATGGACGGCCTGACCGCCATTCGCGCTATCCGCGGGGAGGAGGCCGGCGCGGGGCTGCCGCGCACGCCGATCGCGGTGCTCAGCGCCAACGCCATGGACCACCATCGGGCCGAAGCGCTCGATGCGGGCGCGGACCTCCATATCGCCAAGCCGATCACCGCCGCCGGCCTGCTGATCGGCATCAACACCGTCCTGTCCGCGGGCTGAACGGGCCCGACGGAGGCCGCCAAGCGTGGCCATTCGCCCACTTCCTGACGTGGAGCCATGCTCCACAGGTCCTCGGACCGGCGCTTCGGTCCGTGGCGCGGCGAGTCGATGGCGCGGTGGAGACGACGTGGCGGCAAGGGCGCGGCCCTGGTTGTGAGCCTGGCGGCGCACGCCGCGGCCGTGGCGGTGCTGCTGAGCGCCCACGTGACCCCCGCGCCGCCGGAGCCCCCGTCGGTGATGGTGTCGCTGGTGGATCCTCCAGAGCCTCCGCCGCCTCCACCGCCACCGCCGCCCGCGCCGCATGACGCCCCCAAGTCGCCGGTGAACGCGCCGAAGAAGCCGCCTTCGCCGGAGAAGCCCAAGGACAAGGCGCGGGCCGCACCGCGCTCGCCGCTGCGCGTGACCAAGGCCCCTATACCCAAGGACGTGACGCCGCTGCCGGCCAATCCCAAGCCCGCGCCGGCCCGGGTGATGGGCCTGGGCGAGGCCGAGTTGATGGGCGCGGCCAGCGCCGGTTCTGGGAGCGGCGGCGGGGGCGGCGGTGCGGGCTGCGACATGGTCCGGCTGCTGCAGGAGGGGCTGCGCAAGAACCCCCGGGCTCGCGCCTCGCTGATGCGCGCCCACGCCGCCACCGTCGGCGCCGGTCGCGCGCCGCTGGTCTGGAGTGGCGACTGGGTGCGCACCGACGGCGAGGAGGGCGACGGTCTCTCGGGCCTACGCGAGATGATCATGATGGAGGTCGCCTTCGCCCCCGCCGCCTGCCGCGCCGAGCCGATGCGGGGGCTCGTCTTGATCTCGCTGAACGACGGTCCCGGCGCGGCGCGCTTCGCCCTGGGCGGCGGCCACTGGCGGTGGTCCGACCTGCTGTTCGCCAAGGGCGCGCGGCGCGGGGGTTAGGCCGTTTTGCGCGGCCTGCCGCCCTTGGCGCCGTTGGCCCGGGCGGCCGCCGCCTTGGCCGGCGACGTCGCCAGACCCGCCCTGCGCGCCAGATGAGCGCGCGTTCCGAACAGGTCAGCCAACAGGCCTGGCACGGTCAGGTCCAGATCCAGAGTCTCCCAGTGCAGGCCATAGCCCGTTCCCAGCACCTGCACCGCGGCGACCGAGGCCGGTTCGGCGTTCGCCAACTCCGTCACCAGCGCCGTGGGGAAGGCGAAGGACGCGCCATTGGTCAGGTCGACCGTGATCTTCCGCGCCTTCGGATCATAGCGCGCGGCGCAGGCGCGGGGTTCGTCAAGCCGGGCTTGCCGGCCTCGCCCTAGGGCGGCGTCGATCTGGGCGTCGGTCAGCTCAGCCATGCATTTCGCTCCAACGCGTCAGGAGCATCTCCCGATGATCGTCGACGACAGCGACCGCTCGCCGAACGTCGGCGCGGCTGAAACCAACGGTCCAGACAAGCTCCGCATTTCCCTCGTCGCCGAGGAGATTGATCTTGGCTTCGCCGTCCCCGAAGACATGGACGTGGGCCGGTTCATGGTCGTTGGAGAAGATCACGATCCGCAGGCCTTCCACGCGAAGAACGGTCACCATCGAGCATAACCCATCAGGATCGGTTTCTAAAGCCCCGCCACCAGGCCACCGTCCAGGAACTCAGCCCGGCCGGCCAGGCTCAGCTCGACCAGCGCGGCCATCACCGCCGAGGTCGGGGCGGCGACCGCGCGGATCAGGTCGTTGCGAGAGACCGGCGTCGGCGAGAGCAGGGCGGCCACGCGTTCGCGCAGCCCATCCGGATCGACGTCGGCGGGCGGCTCCGGATCGTAGGCGCGGTCCCGCTCGCGCACCCGTGACCCGCCCGCCAGCGACCGCAGGACGTCCTCGGCGCCCTCGCACAGGATCGCGCCCTGCCTGATGAGGTCGTTGGTCCCCTTCGAGCGCGGATCCAGGGGCGAGCCGGGCACGGCGAAGACATCGCGGCCCTGCTCGGCCGCCAGGCGCGCGGTGATCAGCGAGCCGGACTTGAGCTCGGCCTCGACCACGACGACGCCCAGCGACAGGCCCGAGATGATGCGGTTGCGGCGGGGGAAGTCCTTGGCCTGGGCGCGGCGGTCCGGGGCGCTTTCGGAGACGATGCAGCCCTCGGCGGCGAGACGGGCGTGCAGCTTGTCGTGTTCCGGCGGATAGATGTCGGCCACCCCGCCGCCCAGCACGGCGACGGCCCCGGTGGCGAGCGAGCCTTCGTGCGCCGCGCCGTCGATGCCGCGCGCCATGCCCGAGACCACGACATAGCCTGCGGTTCCAAGCTCGCCGGCCAATTGCCGCGCGAAGCGTTGGCCGGCGGCCGAAGCGATGCGGGCGCCGACGATGGCGATGGACGGCTCTGACAGCAGCTCGGCGCGGCCCAGGGCCCACAGCACCGGCGGCGGCGGATCGAGGGCGGCCAGGCGCGAGGGGAAGTCCGGCTCGCAGCCGCACAGCAGCCGCGCGCCCAGCGCTTCGCCGGCCTCCAGCTCGCGCTCGATCGCCTCGCGCGGCGGCAAGGAAAGCGGGACGGCGCGGCCGCCCTTGCGGGAGAGGTCGGGCAGGGCCGACAGGGCCCGCTCGGGCGTGCCGTAGCGGGCCAGCAGGTGGTCGAAGGCGACGGGGCCGACCGTCTCGGTGCGCGCCAGGCGAAGCCAGGCCAGGCGCTGGATGTCCGACAGTCGGCTTGGGGTCACGGCGTCTCGGGGGCGGCCGGCGGGGCCGTCTTCTTCTTGCCGATCTTCGGCTCCTCGCCTTCCAGCAAGCGCGCGATGTTCTCGCGGTGGCGGATCAGGATCAGGATCGCCATGAAGATGGCCAGGCCCAGGAACGGGCGGGGCTGGTCGGTGGCGATGGCGAAGGGGGCGGCCAGGACGGCGGCGGTCAGGGCGGCCAGGGAGCTGATGCGGAACAGCGCGGCCATGGCCAGCCAGGTGATCGCCGCCAGCACGCCCACCGGCCAGCAGGCGCTGAGCAGCACCCCGTAGAAGGTGGCGACGCCTTTGCCGCCCTTGAACTTCAGCCACACGGGGAACAGGTGGCCCAGGAAGGCCGCTCCGCTGGCCAGGGCGATCACGGCGGGGTTGCCGTGGGTGAGGTAGCGGGCCAGAAGCACCGCGGCCACGCCCTTGCCGCCGTCGCCCAGCAGGGTGATCAGAGCCAGATCCTTGCGGCCGGAGCGCAGCACATTGGTCGCGCCGATGTTGCCCGAACCGATCTGCCGGATGTCGCCGGCGCCGCCCAGGCGGGTGGCGATCAGGCCGAACGGGATCGATCCCAGCAGGTAGCCGCCGACCACGGTGATCGCGAGCGTCAGATAAACGGCAGGGGCGAGACTTTCCACGTTTGCTACCTTAAAGAGAGTTTTGCGCGAGCTCAAGCGCGCCGTGTCAGGGCAGGGTGTAAATCGGTTCGATCCGCGGGCAAAGCCGTGCGGAGTCTCTGGAGGGAGGAGGCATGACGGCGAAGGTCGAGCTGGGGCGTGGCGAGGGGGCTCGCGGCGGCTGGGGCGTCTGGGTTCTGGCCACGGCGCTGGCCGAGCTGTTCGGGGTGGTTCTCGGCGCCTGTTGGTGGGTGTGGGCCGACGGCCTCAATCCCGAGCCTGACGGCCTCGCCCAGCAGCTGGCCATGCTGTTGCTGAAGGCGCTGTCGGGCGCGCCGGAAGGGCTGGTGCTGGGCTTGACGCAGGCGAGCCTGCTCAGCCGGCGCCTGCCGCAGCTCTCCGTCGTGCGCTGGACGGCGGCGACCTGCGCCGTGGCGGTGGTCGGCTGGGCCGTCGGATCGTCGTTCGCGATCTTCGCAACCGGCGACGGCGGCGCGACTTTCGATCCCGGCGTCGGCGAGACGATCCTGATGGCGGCGGGCTTTGGTCTCGTGGTCGGCGCGCTGTTTGGCGGGGCGCAATCCCTGGCGCTGGGCGGCCTGGGCGTCAGCCGCTGGCCGTGGATCCTGGGCAACGCGACGGGCTGGGCCATGGGCCTGCCGGCGATCTATGTCGCGGCTTCGGGCGCGGCGGTCGCCCCGCTCTGGATCCTGGGCGCGGTCGGCGGCCTCGTCGCCGGCGCCTTCGTCGGCCTTGCGACCGCCGTGGCCGCCGCCTTCATGACGCGGAGGGTTTAGAGCACTTTCGAGCGAAGTGGTCCCGGTTCGCGTGAAGAAAAATGCGCTAAAACAAGCGACTAGAGCTCACGACCTGACTCCGTCAGGTCGTGAAATGCTCTAGCCCTCCGCCCGGTGGACCACCCGGCCGTCCACGACCGTCATCAGCACCTGGCCCTGCAGGCGACGACCGTCGAACGGCGAGTTCTTCGACTTCGACAGCAGGCGGGCGGCGTCGACGATGATCGGCGCGTCGATGTCGCACAGCACCAGGTCCGCCGGCGCGCCCGGCGCGATCCGCCCGCCCCGCAGGCCCAGCAGCCCGGCCGGGGCGAGGGTGACGGCGCGGATCAGGTCCACGAGCGCGATGCGCTCCTCGTGATACAGCGACAGCAGGGCCGGCAGCAGGGTCTCCAGGCCCACCGCGCCCGGCGCGGCCTCGTCAAACGGCAGGCGCTTGTCCTCGGCCGGGGCCGGGCTGTGCGAGGAGACGACGACGTCGATCAGGCCTGACGCGAGCGCCTCGATCAGCGCCTGGCGGTCGTCCTCGCCGCGCAGGGGGGGATTGAGCTTGGCGAAGGTGCGGTAGTCGCCGATATCCAGCTCGTTGAAGGACAGGTGGTTGATCGACACCGAGGCGTGGATCCGCAGACCTTTGCCCTTGGCGCGCGCCAGGGTCTCCAGAGCCTGGGCCGAGGTGATCTGGTCGACCAGCAGCTTGCCGCCGGTAGCTTCCAGCAGGGCGACGTCGCGCTCCAGCATGATCCGCTCGGCCATCGGCGAGATCGAGGGCAGGCCCATGCGGCCGGCGAACTCGCCGCCGATCGCCGCGCCGCCCTTGCCAAGCCATGGGTCCATCGGCCGGTGGGCCAACAGGGCGTCGAAGCCCTTCGCATAGGTCAGGACGCGCTGCATGACCTTGCTGTCGACGATTGGCTTGCCCGCGTCGGTGACATAGACGCAGCCAGCCTCGCGCATCAGGCCGATCTCGGCCATCTGCTCGCCCTTCAGGCCGCGCGTCGCCGCGCCGGCCACCAGGATGCGGGCGCTGTCGATGTCGCGCGCCCGGCGCAGGATGAAGTCGACGACGCTGGGATCGTCGATCGCCGGCGCGGTGTCGGGCTGGACCACGAACGAGGTGACGCCGCCCGCCGCCGCGGCCTTGGCCGCCGAGGCGAGGGTCTCCTTGGTCTCCGCGCCGGGCTCGCCGGTGCGGACGCGCAGGTCGATCAGGCCGGGGGCCAGCAGGGCGCCGCTGCAGTCGATGACGCGGACGGCCTTGCTGAGCTTGCCGAACTCGCGGCCCTTGGCGACGTCGGTGATGACGCCTTCCGAGACGATGACGCCGCCGGGGCCGTCATAGCCGCTTTCGGGATCGACCAGGCGGGAGTTGACGAAGGCGAGAGGCTGGGGGGCGTTCATGCTTGCGGACCTCGCGAACCGAACACAAACATCCGACCTTCCCGGCGAATGCCGGGACCCAGATTCATCCAGTGAAGTTGGGGTGATCGCGCCATCCGGCTCGGCTTCAAGCGGCGCTGTTCGAGGGTTCGATCTGGGCCCCGGCATTCGCCGGGGAGGTCGTGAATGTTCGGAGCGGTGATCATCGGCCAGCCTCGTCCAAACGCGCGGCCAAGCTGGTCAGCACCGCCATCCGGGCGGCGACGCCCATCTCGACCTGGTCCTGGATCAGGCTGATGGCCGGATCGTCGGCGACGTCGCTGTCGATCTCCACGCCCCGGTTCATGGGCCCAGGGTGCATGACCTTGGCGCCGGGCGCGGCGCGCGAAAGCTTCTCGCGATCCAGGCCGTAGAAGCGGAAGTACTCGCGGGTCGAGGGCACGAACGCGCCCTGCATCCGCTCCAACTGCAGGCGCAGCATCATGACGACGTCGGCGCCGGCCAGGCCCGACTTCATGTCGTGGTGGACGGTCACGCCCCAGCGCTCGGCCTGGGCCGGCATCAGGGTCGGCGGACCCACCAGCCGCACGCTGGCGCCCAGGGTGTGCAGCAGGGCGACGTTCGAGCGGGCGACGCGGCTGTGCAGCACGTCGCCGCAGATCGCCACGGTCAGGCCCGAGACGCGGCCGAAGGCGCGGCGGATCGACAGGGCGTCCAGCAGGGCCTGGGTGGGATGCTCGTGCTGGCCGTCGCCCGCGTTGATCACGTGGCCGCTGACCTTCTGCGAGAGCAGGCTGGCCGCGCCCGACGAGGCGTGACGCACGACCAGAAGGTCGGGCCGCATGGCGTTCAGGGTGACCGCCGTGTCGATCAGGGTCTCGCCCTTGGCCACCGACGAGGTCTTGGGGTTCATGTTGACGACGTCGGCGCCCAGCCGCTTGCCGGCCAGCTCGAACGAGCTCTGGGTCCGGGTGCTGTTCTCGAAGAACAGGTTCATCAGCGTCCGGCCCTTCAGGATGTCCAGGGTCTTGGACGTCTGCCGGTTCAGGGCCACGAAGGCCTCGGCCAGGTCCAGCAGCTCGACGGCCTGAAGCGCGTTCAGGTCGCCGGCCGAAAGAAAGTGGCGCTTGGGAAAGGCGAAGACGCGAGCGCGGATCGTCTCGATCGCCGCGTGGGCGGGGTCATGGGCTGAAGCCGTCATGAGCCCGCGTCATAGGCGGCTTTGGGCGGGAAGGGAAGCGAAGGAGGGGAAACGCTCTGTGGAGGATGTCATGCCGATGACAATCGTCCACCGCCGCAGGCGCCCACCTGACCTGCTTCGCAGGTCGTCCGCCCCCGAAGGGGGCAGAAGGAAACGCGCTCTTTCTTCCCCCTCCGGGGGAGGAGCGCCGCAGGCGCGGAGGGGGCGAGTACGAGCGTTCGTGGCGCTCTATCATCCGCGTATCCGGAATCGAAGTGAGCGATTTCAACCACTTCTCACTTTTGCACGCCGCTGCATCATCCGCGTTGAAACCGCCCGTATGCTTTACCCACCTCGTCGCGAGGAAAGGGCGCATGGCCAGCGACCATCGTGGCGGCGGGGGGCGATCGAGCGGGGACAGGTCCGAGGGGGATACTCGGACGGTCCGGGGACCTGACGCTGGTCAGGCCCGCCCGCCGCTGGCGTGGTTGGAGGCAAAGGGATGTGTCTTAGCCTGTAGTGGCTCGTCCTTTCCGACCGCTGGGTCACCGGGAAACCGGGAACCCAGGTCCCGGTAAGGCCTGAACAGGGCCACCCGACGGGGACGCTGGCGGATAACGGTCGCGCGGAGCGTTCGGGCTTCGTCGAAACGGTAACCACTACTCACACTCCGGACGTCGTCCGGCGCTCCGCGTCCCTTTCCACACCTTCAGCGAGCGATCGCGTGAAGCGGCGGAGGCGTGCTTGTGGGGAGCGCTTTCTCTCCTCCCCCTCCGGGGGAGGGGGACCAGCGAAGCTGGTGGAGGGGGGGCTGTGCGGCGGGGTTAGATCCTGTGGTCGACCGGTTGATTCACGGTGATCGTGGCCGGCTCGGCTGGCCCCTCCACCGCCGTTCGGCGGTCCCCTTCCCCCGATGGGGGAGGAGAGATAATTAGAAAGCCCGCAGCCGCTCCAGCGCGCCCTGCAGGATCCAGCCGGCGGCCATCTTGTCGACGACCTCGTCCCGACGCTTGCGAGACACGTCATGCTCATCGATCAGCACCCGCGTCACCGCCGCCGTCGACAGGCGCTCGTCCCAGAAGGTGATGGGCAGGTCGGGCTTGAGGCGCAGCAGGTTGCGGCCCAGGGCGCGATTGGACTGGCAGCGAACGCCTTCCGTGCCGTCCATGTTCATCGGCAGGCCGATGACGATGCCCACCGCGCCGCGGCTGTCCATCAGCTTGAACAGCGCCTCGGCGTCCTTGCTGAACTTGGTCTTTTCGATCAGGGCGAGCGGGCTGGCGACGGTGCGGGTGATGTCGGAGACGGCCACGCCGATGGTCTTCTCGCCGGGGTCCAGGCCCACGACGGGGGCGTACTGTGGGAGGGCGGCGGCGAAGTCTTCGATGTCGAGAACGGGCATGGCCCTCTTTATCAGGAGCCGCGCCGCTTGAAACCTTGTCTCCGGCCTAGTAACCGACGCGTTCGAATTTCAGGAGATCCCCATGGCCATTGACGCCGCCACGGTGCGGAAGGTCGCCCGGCTCGCCCGCATCGCCGAACCCGAAGAGCGCATCGAAGCCCTGGCCAACGAGCTCAACGGCATCATGACCTGGATCGAGCAGCTGGCCGAGGTCGACACCGACGGCTGTGAGCCGCTGACCAGCGTCGTGGCCGCCGGCCTGCCGCTGCGCGACGACGTGGTGACCATGGGCGGCGATCCGGCCCGGGTGACCGCCAACGCGCCGAAGTCGGTGGGCAACTTCTTCGTCGTGCCGAAGGTGGTCGAATAATGAGCGCCCTCACGAACCTGACCCTGAAGGCCGCCGTCGATGGCCTGGCCAAGGGCGACTTCACCTCGGTCGAGCTGACCAAGGCGCACATCGAAGCGATCGAGGCCGCGCGCGGCCTGAACGCCTACATCCTGGAGACGCCGGAAAAGGCGCTGGACATGGCCGCCCAGTCCGACGCCCGTCGCGCGGCGGGCCAAGCCGGTCCGCTGGAAGGCGCGCCGCTGGGCGTGAAGGACCTCTTCTGCACCGAGGGCGTGCGCACCACGGCCTGCTCGAAGATCCTGGAAAACTTCGTCCCGACCTACGAGTCGACCGTCACCAGCCAACTGTGGCGCGACGGCGCGGTCATGCTGGGCAAGCTGAACCTCGACCAGTTCGCCATGGGCTCGTCGAACGAGACCTCCTATTTCGGGCCGGTCACCAACCCCTGGCGCGCGAAGGGCTCGAACAAGGCCCTGACGCCGGGCGGCTCGTCCGGCGGTTCGGCCGCGGCCGTCGCGGCGGACCTGTGCCTGGGCGCCACGGCCACCGACACCGGCGGCTCGATCCGTCAGCCGGCCGCCTTCACCGGGACCGTCGGCATCAAGCCGACCTACGGCCGCTGCTCGCGCTGGGGCGTCGTGGCCTTCGCCAGCTCGCTGGACCAGGCTGGCCCGATCGCCAAGACCGTCGAGGACGCGGCCCTGCTGCTGACCTCGATGTCGGGCCATGACCCCAAGGACTCGACCAGCCTCGACATCCCGGTTCCGGACTTCACCCAGTTCGTCGGCAAGTCGGTGAAGGGCCTGAAGATCGGCATTCCGAAGGAATACCGCGTCGACAACATGCCCGCCGAGATCGAGAAGCTGTGGCAGGACGGCATCGCCTGGCTGAAGGAAGCCGGCTGCGAGATCGTCGACATCAGCCTGCCGCACACCAAGTACGCCCTGCCGGCCTACTACATCGTGGCTCCTGCCGAGGCCTCGTCCAACCTGGCCCGCTATGACGGCATGCGCTACGGCCTGCGCGAAGAGGGCGCCAACCTCACCGAGATCTACGAGAACACCCGCGCCGCCGGCTTCGGCGACGAGGTCAAGCGCCGCATCCTGATCGGCACCTACGTGCTGTCGGCCGGCTATTATGACGCCTACTACCTGAAGGCCCTGAAGGTGCGCCGCCGCATCGCCGAGGACTTCGACAACGCCTGGGCCCAGTGCGACGCCATCCTCACCCCGACCGCGCCCTCGGCGGCGTTCGGCCTGGGCGAGAATTCGAACGACCCGATCGCCATGTACCTGAACGACGTCTTCACGGTGACGACGAACCTGGCGGGCCTGCCGGGCCTCAGCCTGCCGGCCGGCCTCGATGCCAACGGCCTGCCGCTGGGTCTGCAGATCATCGGCAAGCCTCTGGACGAGGCGACGGTGTTCTCGGTGGCCGGGGCGGTCGAGAAGGCCGCGGGCTTCAAGGCCAAGGCCGAGAAGTGGTGGTGACGTAAAAAGGGCGGCTCCGGTGGAGCCGCCCTTCTTCGTTCAGGGGTGTGGGACCCTGGGGATTACATCGGCGCGCTGGGATCGCTCGCCGGAACCGGCGCCGACGGGGCGGGAACCACCAGCGGAGCCGGGTCAGCGATCGCCGGGGCCGGGGCGGCGCTCACGGTCGGCGGCGCGGCCGGGACGGTGGCGCTGACATTGGTCGCGGCGCTCGACGCGTCAGGCGCGCTGGTCTCGACCGGGGCGGCGCGGCGGGGGGCCGGACGGACCGGAGCTGCGGCGCGCGGCGTCGTGGAGCGGGCGACCGGCGCCGGGGCGGGCATCTCGTTGGCGGCCAGCTCGGTCGGCTGCGGGATGGGCGACGGCGTGGTCTCCGGAGCCAGCGGCGCCTTCAGCGGCGCGGGGCTCTGGGCGGCGGCGGTCTGGAGCGACTGAGGATCGGTCGGCGCCTCGGCTCGATTTGCGCTCATGCCCCAGATCAGCGCGCCGGCGGCGACGACGACCACGGGAGCGCCGATCAGCAGCAAGTTGTTCGACGCCTTTTTCTTCGGCGTGCGAGCATAGACCGGCTGCGAGGGAAAGAGGGCCGAAGCATTCGCGTCCGTCGTGACGGCGGGTTCGGGCGCATCGAAGTTCAGGGTGGGGCGGGTAGTGTAAGCGGTGGGCATTTCTACCTCCGTAAGTGAGCTGTTCGAGAAAATGAACGATGCGATAACTCAGCGGTTCCCTTGCCCTGCAATGGCGCCGGATTTGACGGATTCTCGCCTTATTCTGAGATCCCGAAGAACGAACGCTTCCACTCGCCGCCAAAGCCTTGAAAGCCTTGCCGGCCTTTAGGTTGGAGAACATGCGTGGAGCGACGTCCCAGAGCTTTTCCGGCCTAGGGCGCTTGATGTAGAGAGACGGCCATGACGCAAGAATCCAAACAGATCCAAGGCCGCACCGGCCCCTGGGAAATGGTCCTCGGTCTCGAGGTGCACGCCCAGGTCGCCAGCAAGTCCAAGCTCTTCTCCGGCGCCGCCGTCGGCTTCGGCGCGGGCCCGAACGAGCAGGTCAGCCTCGTGGACGCCGCCATGCCGGGCATGTTGCCGGTGCTGAACAGGTTCTGCGTCGAGCAAGCGGTGAAGACCGGCCTGGGCCTGAAGGCCCAGATCAACCTGAAGAGCCGCTTCGACCGGAAGAACTACTTCTATCCGGACCTGCCGCAGGGCTATCAGATCAGCCAGTTCGACCAGCCGATCGTCGGCGAGGGCGTGGTGAGCGTCGAGCGCGACGACGGCACGACCTTCGACGTGCGCATCGAGCGGCTGCACCTGGAACAGGACGCCGGCAAGTCGCTGCACGACCAGGACCCGAACGCGACCTATGTCGACCTGAACCGCGCGGGCACGGCGCTGATGGAGATCGTCTCCAAGCCCGACATGCGCACCTCGGAAGAGGCGGCCGCCTACGTCAAGAAGCTGCGGACGATCCTCGTCTATCTGGGCACCTGCGACGGCGACATGGAGAAGGGCAACCTGCGCGCCGACGTGAACGTCTCGGTCTGCCGCCCCGGCGACTACGAGAAGTTCCGCGCCACGGGCGACTTCAAGCACCTGGGCACGCGTTGCGAGATCAAGAACGTCAACTCGTATCGCTACATCCAGCAGGCCATCGAGTACGAGGCGCGTCGTCAGATCGAGATCCTGGAGGATGGCGGCAAGATCGACCAGGAGACCCGCCTGTTCGACCCGAACAAGGGCGAGACCCGCTCGATGCGCAGCAAGGAAGAGGCGCACGACTATCGCTACTTCCCGGATCCGGACCTGCTGCCGCTGGTGCTGGACTCGGCCTGGGTGAAGTCGATCGAGGAGACTTTGCCGGAACTGCCGGACGCCAAGAAGGCGCGCCTGCAGAGCCAGTATGGCCTCTCGGCCTATGACGCCGGCGTGCTGATTATCGACGCCGACCGCGCCGACTACTTCGAGGCCGCCGCGAAAGGCCGCGACGCCAAGCTGGTGGCCAACTGGGTGACGAACGAGCTCCTGGCCAAGCTGTCGGCCGCGGGGACCGAGTTTTCGAACTCGCCGCTGCCGTCGTCGGACATCGCCCAGCTGGTCGAACTGATCGAGAACGGCACGATCTCGTCGAAGATCGCCAAGGAGGTCTTCGAGCACATGTGGGCCGGCGAGGGGCGGCCCGCCGAGATCGTCGAGAAGCGCGGCCTGGTTCAGATCAACGACACCGGCGCGATCGAGAAGGCCATCGACGACCTGATCGCCGGCAATCCGGACAAGGCCGAGGCCGTGAAGGAGAAGCCTCAGGCGCTTGGCTGGTTCGTCGGCCAGGTCATGAAGGCCACCGGCGGCAAGGCCAATCCGGCCACCGTCAACGAGCTCCTGCGCAAGAAGCTCGGCGTCGAATAGGCGCGACGGATCGCCGAACATGACGAGGGCCCGCGGTGGAAACCGCGGGCCCTTCTTCGTTGATGCGAATGCTTTTCTTATTGCGGCGTGGTCGGGCCGGCCGGCGCGCTCGGATCGGTCGAGGACGGCGTCGCCGCATCGCCGCGGTGGTCCTTGTGCTTCTTGCTCTTCTTGGCGGGCTTCTCGCCCGTCATCGCCGAGCCGTCGGCGGCCGTCGGCGCGGTCGCCGAGGTCGGCGTGCCGGCGCTGTCGGCCGGAGCGGCGGTCTCGGGCGAGGTCTGGGTCGTCGCGCCCGTGGAACTCGTCGAGTCGCTGGTCGGGGCGGTGCTGGTCGTCGGCGGCGGGCTGGCCGGCGAAGTTTGGGGCAGGGTGGTTTGGGCCATGGCCGAGCCGGCGAAGGCGACGGCGGCCAGGGCGACGGCGGCGGTGGTGATACGCGGGGTCTTCATGGTCTCGGACCTGTTGCGGCGGCGTCGGGTTGTGACGCACCGTTCACGCTGGGCCGCCAATGCGGTCGAAATGACTTCGTAATCGGGCCTTTGCGCCGCATGCGCGACAGGGTTGCGGCGAGCATGGCGGCAAAGCGGCGTCCCAGGCATAGCCCAGGACGCCGTCCGAGCCGTGCAGGACCCGGCAGGTCTAGCGGTTGGCGATGACCTCGAAGATCAGGCCCGTGGCGATGGCCGCGAGCACGTAGTCATTGCCGGTGCGGTACCAATAATAGCCGCGGGGCGGCGGCCGCAGGTGGTAGCGATAGTAGTCGTTCACGACATAACCTCCGCCGCGATAGTAGGACGGCAGGTAGGCGCCCCGTCGCCAGGCCTCATAGCCCGGACGATACCCGGGACGACCGTAGTAGGCGGCGGGTGGCGGGCCGTAGTGCCAGCGGCTGTTGTAGTAGTAGCCATTGTGGCGGCCGTGATCCCAGCGGTCGCCCCGGTCCCAGCGGTCGCGGCGATCCCAGCCGTTGTGGCGGCCATTGTCGTGGTGGCCGCGATCACGATCCCAGTCGCGGTCCCGATGATCCCAGCGGCCGCGATCCTGTGCGCTGGCCTCCGTCGCCGACAGGCTCATCGGGCCGGCCACCGAGGCGACGGCGGCGATGGTGAGCAGCAGACGTTTCATGTCGTCTTCTCCTAAGGACGGCGGCCTAAGCCGCCGAGAGATTCCCTCGACCTTTGAACGCATGATCTGTGCTCGCGACTGAACCGCGCCTGAATGGCGGTGACAGGCAGGGGCGGGCTTCCAGCCCGTTGAGGTCCTCGGAGGCGATCCGTCATCGCCGGGCCTGGGCCGGCTTTCGGGGGCGGAGAGGGCTAATACCGGATGAACTCCCCAAACTGGGGACCGTCCGCCAAGGCCCGGCGCGCGTGAGGATGTGCAGAAATGCTTAAGGCCTGACGCTGAGCTGCGGCTGAAAACCCTTCAACCCTAAGCACAGGCGGATGAAGAGGGGCAATAGGCCCTCACGCCGGCGAACGCCTGTTAAGGCTCTATAGACACAGCTTTACATCCAGTAATCGCGCGAAGAGTCGAGGATACATTTCGCCGCATTCATGATGTCCGTCTGATTAACCCTATGTTCAGTCGCACGGGACTTTCCTTCGAACGTGCTCTGATCCGGCAGAACGCCGTGGTGAGCCTAAGAAAGGAGATGAGCCATGATGTTGATGAACGAACCACCGGCCGTCGTCGCTACGCTGCCGCTGCCCAACGCCGAGTCCACCGGCGACGAACTTTTCCGCATGGGCCTGCTGTACTCCACCGGCCAGGGCGGCGCGCCGCTGGACTATGTGTCCGCGCACATGCTGTTCAATCTGGCGGCCATGCGAGGCTCGGTCGAGGCCAAGCTCTATCGCAAGGAGCTGGCCCAGGAGATGGCCAGCGACGAAGTCGCCGAGGCTCAGCGCCAGGCGCGCGAATGGCTGGCCCACGGCTGACACCGTCCTGATTCCGGAGCTTGTCCGGACAGAGGGCTGTCCGGACCGCCCGCGCGCCTCGCGCGATGTGCTACGCGAGGCGGCTGCTGCTACATGACTGACGCGGCGTACGACGACACGGCCGCGCCCCTCTGTGTTCGCCGTCGTGCGGCGAGACGCATGCGCCGGCGGCCAAGCCGCCCACAACTCTCACAAGCCCCACAAACCTGGATGGCGCGGGCGCCGTCGAAGCCAGGCGCGACGATGCGGCGCGCGTCTATCGGACCGCTGACCGGTCTCCGATCAGGCACGGCACGGTCATCAGGATGATATACAGGTCCAGCCAGAACGACTGACGCTCGATGTATTCGACGTCCAGGGCGACGCGCCGCCGGACGCATTCGACCGTGTCGACCGGACCGCGCGAGCCGTTGATGGCCGCCCAGCCGGTCATGCCGGGTTTCATGCGGTGTCGGTGAGCGTACTGCGCCACCAACTGCGCCGACTCGACGCCGGCGGTCTTCATGCCGATGGCGTGGGGGCGGGGCCCGACCATGGACATCTCGCCGCGCAAGACGTTGAAGAGTTGGGGCAGTTCGTCGAGACTGGTCTTGCGGATGAACCTTCCGACCCGGGTGACCCGATCGTCGTTCGCGCGGATCTGGCGCGCCGCGTTGGCGTCAGCCAGTTCGTGGCGCATCGAGCGGAACTTCCAGACCAAAATTTCCTCGTTGTTGAAGCCGTGACGGCGCTGGCGGAAGAAGATCGGACCAGGGCTGTCGAGCTTAACCGCCAAGGCGATGGCCAGCATGGTCGGGGCCGTCAGGACGAGGCCCAGGCTCGCGAAGGTCAGATCCTGAAGGCGCTTCGCCAGGGCCCGGCGCCTGGACGCCTTGCTCGATCCCGATGGCGGGTGCTCCGCGTCGGCGGCGATCCGTGCGAGCGCGGCGTCGATGGCCGCCGGATCATCGTCGTCGATGAACAGGCTCAGAGGGTTCGGCAGCACGCCCAGGCGGTCGGTCAACTGGGCCACGCGCGTATCGGCCTTGGGATCGATGGCGATCACCACGCGGTCGACATAGGGGGCGATCCGGTGCGCCAGCAGCGCGCCCGTGTCACCGAGAAGCGGTACGCCCAGAATGTTTTCCGGCGCACGTTCGAGGCGGTCGTCGAACAGTCCGAGAATGTTGACTTGTCCTGTTCTGAGCGCGGCCTGGATCAGGCGTTCGGCGTTCGGCGTCGCGCCGATCAGAACGATGTTCGGCGTCAGACGGCCCAGCCGGCGGCCTCGGGCGATGGCTGTCCACCACGCCGCGTGAAGCAAGGCGATCACGGCGCCCGCGCCCAGCAGAATGAACAGGCTCCGCCCATCGGTCTGTCGCCAAGGCAGCGCTGCGATCAGGGCGGCCGCCAGCGCGAGGGCCAGCGCGCGCCCCACCACCGTCAGATGGCGTTTTAGGCTTTCCTGACGGGGAAACGCATAGCCGCCCAGGATGCGAATGGCGATCAGCAGCGAGCAAGCCCACAGCACCCCGACCAGCGGGTGGCCGAGCAAGGCCAGGCCCGCGGCGACAGCGGCCGCGCAGATCAGGTCAAGGAGCCTGGAGGCTTGGGCCAGGACGCTGGCGCTCATTCGGGCGCGGGAGGGCACAAGGCGACCCGGCCGCAGCGGTCCTCGTCGCTTCAGCCCAGTAATGTTCTCGGGACCCTTGCGGCCGTACGAGGATCCAGCGCCCTCGGCGGTGAACGTCAAGCCGGGCGGCGGCGATGAACTGGGCTCTGACAAGGGCTGCACGCGGCTTGGGGCTGGTAAAACGACGTTCAACCTAGCGTGGCCTCCTAAGCGTCACGTTAACGCGTATATTTTTGCCATCGACGCCGTTGTCATGTCGCACCGAACAGGCTATCGAACCGCTCCCTCTCAGGAGGAGACGTGGCCGAGAGGCTGAAGGCACCGCTTTGCTAAAGCGGCATACCTCAAAAGGGTATCGAGGGTTCGAATCCCTCCGTCTCCGCCATTTCCCCCTAGTAAAATCAACGAGTTAGCTGCGCCGGGGTGCGCTCGTTTGGCGCAGATAACACGCACTCAGTTGGACACCCTGATAACACAGTATCCGTCATCAGTCGGATAATTGAGTCTCGAAGGCGTCCAAGAGATCGCCTGCGTTGGTCCGCAGGTAGCGCTGCTCGGTGATGATCGTGTTCGCGTGGCCTGCCCACTTGCTCACCCAGTGGATCGCCATGCCGCCCTGAATGAGGCGGGTCAGGCAGGTGTGCCGGAAGGTGTGCAGGTTCACGTCGTCGATGTTGCCCTTACCGCTGAGGCGGATGTCCTCGCGGATGGTGTCCCACATATACCACGCCGTGGCGGGGGTCATGGGGAACAGCCGGTCGTCCGTCATGGTCGCCTTCAGGTAGGGGACGGTGTCCATGATGGCCTTCGTGAGCGGCACCGGGCGAGCCTTGCCGGACTTACAGGCCTCCGGCGGGAGAGCCAGGACCGGCTTACCCTTCACCTCGACGATCCAGTCCGGCTTCGCCTGGAGCGGCTCGGACAGACGGAAGCCGCCGTCGATGAGCCAGCGGACCAGGGCGCGGAACCGCTTCCACTGGCGCATCGGCTCACGCTGGGCGCGGGCGTCGATGGCGTCGAAGATCAGAGCCTCCTCCTCGGGAGACACGATGCGGTCCTTCTCGTTCTTCACGACGACCACCGGCATGTGCGGGCGTTCGTCGATGATCCTACGGCGGACGGCGGCTGTCAGAGACCTACCGACCATGTCCAGCTTCCGCTTCACGGTGGCTGGGGCGTACCCCTTGGCCTCCAGAGCGGCCTTCAGGTCAACGAGGTCTTGGTCGCCGACGTCCTTCACCAGCTTGCCCCCGATAAGCGGGGTCAGGATCTTGATGTTGGACATCAGGGTGCGCTGAGACTTCGTCCGGCTGGGCGACCACTCGTCCTTGAGCATCGTGTCCCAGAGGTCGGTCAGCGTGGGACCGCCTTCCTTGGCGCGGGTCTGCGTTTGGGAGGGGTGCGCGGCCGGCGGTGCGATCTTCCCGAGGACGATCTCGCGGGCCAGCTTGGAGGCCTGGGCCTTGTCTCTGGTGCCGGTCGAGATGCGCTTACGCTTCCCGTCCTCACCGTCGTAGTCGACGATCCAGATGCCGCTGGGCTTCTGGCGCATGGAAATGTTCATGGTCAGTCTCCAAGGATTTTGGCGACCGCCGTCTCCCCAAGCTTCGAGAGCTTCAGGTACTTGCGTCGGCGGTCATCCGGGTCGACCTCCTGTCCAACCCAGCTCAACGCATCCGGGTGGACCTTGGAGGGTTCTAGGAATAGGCCGAACGTCCGCTCCAGGGAGCGACCAAGTAACGGGGAGCCCCGTTCGTCGTCGCCGCCCATCTGGACAAGATCAGCCATAGTGATCGACTGGTTGCGAATGTGGTGCATCGCCACCATACAGAACGCCAGGATCTGGCGTGCAGAGGTTCTCGGCGGAGTGATTGACGTCACCCCCACCAATAGTGTCGCGAAACGCTCTAATTCGTTCGCGGAATGCGGCTGCAGCCTCGGCTGCGAAGTTGATCCGGTCATGTTGTTGCTCCTGGGATCGCAAGGGATGCTCCGTAAAGGTTGTAACGCGCACGGAGATCCATCGCCAGTAAACCAACTGACGGTGGACTCCGTGTCAAGACGCTGATCGCCTTGAGTTGGTGGTGATGTTGGTCAAGCTCTCAGGTTGAGACGCTATTGTTGCCCCCGCACGACACCCGGTGGGCGTGTCGGCAAGAACTTAATCGTCCTAGGATGGTGAAGAAAACTTCAACGCCCCTAACCCCAAAAAACCCTCTGGGTTGTTCTATTTTCGTTCTACGTCAGGAACGGTCGTAGTCGTTAACACTTCAGCGGCCGAACTCCTCCACGTAGAAGTGATCTCCGGGGAACAGAGCCCCGAAATCCGCGGCCACAGCGGCGGCCTGCCGGTACTTGGAGTAGGTCATGCCGGTGCGCCGGCCGTTGACGTAGACTTCGAACATCAGGTGGTTGTCCGTTCTGAGTTGGGGAAGGCGCGGCGGCCTGAGCCGCCGACGCTGAAAGAAGGCGGGGTCTCAGCCCCGAGAGGTCCAAGCCAGGCAGATCCAGGCGAACTCGACGATGCCTGGGGCCGCCATCAGCAGCGCCAGGATCAGGTGGACGAGGGCGGCGAGGCTCACTTGCGGGGCTCCTCGCAGAACACCACGAGCATCCCGAGGAAGCCCGCCCAGGCGGACATCGGGGTGTGCAGGACATGGAGCAGGCCCACGACCGGCAGCGAGGGCGGCAGCAGCGTGACCGTGATCAGGTCGACAGCGAACAGGCCGGTCGCCGAGTAGGCGAACAGCACCTTGCTGGTCTTGCGACGGTGGTCGCGATCCAGACAGGTGCGGACGTGACGCAGGTACTGGGTGACGTTCTCGATGACGTACAAGGGCGGTTGCTCCGGGGCTAGATCAGCGGGATGCCGAAGAGGCGGGTGAGGAGGGCCGAGCCAGCCAGGAGGCCGGGGCCTTGGATCAGCAGCACGAGCAGCAGCAGGCAGAGCAGCGTCTCGGGCAGGTAGATCGCCTTAGCGATCCAGTCGAAGGCGTCGCGCGGGCGCTTGGCGACCACGTCCTGCCAGCAGTCGAGGCAGATCGCGCCGACCGTGATGATGAGCAGGCCTAGCGCAGCGGGCTGCGTCAGGACGCCAGCCAGGAGGCCCAGGCCGCCCAGGAACTCGCCCCACTTCACGAGGCGACGCTGGACGGGCGGGACACCCAGGCGGGCGAACAGCCCGTCGACCTTGGCGGAGACCTCGGGGACGAACAGCTTGTGGTAGCCCGAGGAGGCGAAGAACAGGCCGAGGGCGGCCCGAATGGCGAGGGACGAGACGTCAGCAGGGATCATCGGGCCACCCCCAGCGGGCGGTAGCAGACCACCGAGCCGCACGGCGAGACCACCGTGATGCAGTCCACCTGGGCCTCGACCAGCTCGTAGCCGAGAGACAGGAGGTAGGCCTCCCAGTGCAGGCGCAGGGCCTCGGCAGCGAGGCCGACAGGGATATAGGAGAGCACGCTCATTCGCCGTCCTCCAGCAGGCTGCAGACAGCGACGTCGTCGCCGTCGAGGATGATCTGGATCTCTTCGATGCAGGCTTCGAGGCTGGTCTCGCAGTCGGCCAGCTTGGTGAAGGCGGCGGCCATCGTCCTGCCCAGCTCGCTCAGCGGCTGGCGGTTGCGCGCGGCCAGCTCAGCGGCGGCGTTGACGAGGACGATCATGTAGCAGCCAGGGCACAGGAGCTGCGTCTCCGCCTCCCGAGGGGATCGCGCGCCGGATCGCTCAGCGTTCTCGCGCATCTGTCCCTCAATGAAGTTGGCGGCCAGCATGCCGGCAGCGGTGCGCTTGCCGTCCGCGATGTGGATCAGGTCGCAGTCGCCGCCGTAGACGCGGCCATCGGTCCCGTTCCGGGTCAGGGTTTGCATTGAGTTGGAGTCCTCTCTGAGTTGGGTGTTGGTTACGTGAGCTGACGAAGGTGGCGCAGGATCGCAGCGATGCGTCGGGCCGAGGCGTGAGCCTCACCCCACGACATGGCGGCGGACGTCATGAGGCCGTAGGACCGGCGAAGCGCCCTCGCTCTCTCCCGCTCGGCCCCCTTGGCCTCCTGTTCGAAGCGCTCGATGCGCCAGTCCAAGGCTTCGCGCACTTGGTCCAGCCGCGTCGTATCAGCGACAGGGTCGCGCCAGACATAAGGGTCGCTCATCTGCGGCCTCCTAAGCTGCGAGCGGGCGCAGGCCCGCCTCTTCGCGGAGATCCCGCGCGGCGCGGAACAGGTCCGAGACGGCGAGGTTGACGTCCACAGCGGTGACGCCTTGAGGCCAACGCCTGACCGGCGTCCCCTCAAACAGCCTGGCTCGCTGCTCCAGTAGGGAGGCGGCGCGCTTGGCGTCAGGCATGACGCGGGCTTGCAGGATCAGGGCGGACACTGTCTTGGCGAGGTTCATCAGGCATCCTCATCACGGTGGGTTTGGATTAGCTCGGCGTCGCACTCGTCGGCCAAGCGGCGGTCATCGAGCCCGCTCTCGATCTCTCGAAGGCGGGCCAGAAGGGTCAAGGCGGGCGTCAGGCACAGCCCGGTGACGCACTCACGGCCAGACATCGACGGTCTCCACGAGGAAGACGTGGCATCGGTGAGCGATACCCAGGTAGGCGCGGGCGGTGGCATAGCGCCGCTCCTGGCGGGCCATCGCCGCCATGCAGAGCGCGTTCACCAGGGCCTCGTGAGCGTCACGCTGGTCCTGCGTCGGGCGGCGCTTAGGCGGCCCGAAGATGGCTTGGAGCAGGCCCGAGGCGGTCACAGGGCGTCCCCGTAGCTGGACGCGGCGACGGTCGCGGCGACGTCATCGGCGGACATGACGACGTCAATCTCGGAGGCGTCGAAGTCGACGGGCTCGACGCTGTTGACGTGCCAGTCGCCCAGCTCGTCGTCGAAGTTGCCCGGCCCGGCGTCGTCCGGGGCGGTGTCGTCGGCCGCCGTGGCGAGCTGCGCGCCCAGGCGCTCCGCCTCTTCGGCGGTGTCGGCCTCGACGTACCGCACGAAGCGGTCCCAGTTGGTGACCTCGCGGTCGATGTTGACGCGGAAGATGGGCATCAGCGGCCCTCCGCGACAGGGGCGCGATACGCACCGCCTTCGAGCATTTCCAGCAGGGCGTTGTAGTCGTCGCCGTTCGGGGCGATCTCCTGCTCGTTCAAGGCTGCGTTGTAGCGGCTCACGAGGGTCATCCTCGCGTTCCACTGGTCGGCGGCCTCCGCCATACGGCGCAGCTCCTCGCGGGCCAGCTTGGCCCCCTCGGGCGTGCCTTCGGTCAGCGCCGTGGCGATGATGGGCAGGACCGCGCGCCACGTAGGCGTCAGGTCGATGGTCTGGGACATGGAAGGGCCTCCAAGCGAAACCCTTGGCCAACCCAAGGGCTTGGACAGGAGGCCCCCGCTTTAACGCGGAGGCCGCTTTGAGTTGGGGATTAGGCCGCAGCAGGCATAGCTTCGCCGTTGCGATAGAGCGCAAAGCGGCGGGCGGTGGCCCCATGGGCGATAATGACGGGCGACGCCTTGGCCTTGGCCGAGGTCCCCATGCACGCCCGGCAGGACGCGCAGTCCGTCCGGTAACCGGCCTCTTTCGAGGCGGGGCATATGAACTCTCGGCGGGCGTCCACAGGTTCGCCAGCGAGGCGGACCCGGAACGTGCGCCACCCCTCACGGTCGGCGGCGGCCTTCTCTTCCGGCGTATCCACGGACGCCATGACGAGGGGCTGAAGGTGGCTCGCGGTGCGCCACTGATGGGTGTAGCCGGTCCAGGCGGACGCCTCGGCGACCAGAGCGCCCCAGATGTGCGCGGGGACGGCGGCCGGATCTCCATAGGAGCCCAGACGGACGGCGCGACCACGGCCCAGAGCGGTCAGGGCGGCGGCATCGGAAACGAGGGGGTATGCCCCGCGTTGCGCGGCCTTCCACACGCTCTTGGGCGCTTGGAAAACCTTGACGTAACACGACGTGCCCCGGTGCGGGCAGTCGCCGCAGACACTGGCGTCCTGGCCGGACTTCACGGCGTCCCAAGGGTCGACGTCGTCCCTCATGATCCAAGTCTGGACCATGTCGCCGGTCTTTTCGTTCCGGCTGGACCGGCCTAGGCCAGTCGCGATGACGACGATTGGTTTTCCGTCCAGCTCGGACGGCCCGCGATACAGGATCGCGCCGGTAAGGCCTGTCATGTTCTCCTCTCTGAGTTGGGCTTCCGGTGAAGCCTCGCGGCGGACCACGGGCTTGACGAGAAGCCCCCGCCCTAAGGCGGAGGCCGCTTTCAGTTGGATATCTGGGCGCGAGGAACCCAAGGGCGGGGCGTTAGGTCGCCCTGCCGCGCAGCGTCGGCGGCGGCCCAGTAGTGCGCGGCCTCTTCCAGCAGGTTCCTGCCGACCACGCTTTCCTTGCCGTGCGCCTCGGCGAAGCGCTCCGCTAGTTCCGCGCGCTTCGAGCGCTCGGCGGCGATCTTTTGGGCGAGCGTCATTGTCTCGCCTCCAGGTCCCACGCGGTGTGCGCGTCGTCGAAAGCCTTCCAGGCCTTGGCGAGGGCTTCACGGGCAACCCGGTGTTCCTCGCGGAGCGCGTCAATCTCCGGCGGGTAGGTCGCGGCCTTCAAAGCCTCCCAGACCCTTTCCTCGCGGAGCTTGGCGTGGCCCCAATCGACGGCGGCGTTCAACACCGCATCGGTCGGCTGCAGTTTCACGGCGTTTCGGCCCTCCTAGGCCATCATCAGCGACGCAGGATCAGCGCCGGACGCCAGCCCCCGCTTTAACGCGGAGGCCGCTTTCAGTTGGGTATCGGGCCTAAGCGGCCCGGCGTATTATCTGGGCGGCTTGCGGCATCGGTCTGAGAACCGCCCGGTCGTAGTCATGACAGCGCCCGGTGACCTTGGAGAGCACCCAAGTCCAGGCCCTAGCGGCCCAACGGTGGCGGACGACGCACGCCACGCCGTGAGGCCGGGTGCAGTCGAATACTTGGTAGACGCGCAACGTGTTTCGGCCCTCCTTAGGCCATCGTCAGGGAGGCGGTTACAGCCCCCGACACATCACCCCGCTGAGACCAGCCTGCGACCTCAGGGCGGGTGGCAATGACGGGGTCCTATGTCCCCGCCCTGGCCTTGCGCCGTGGTCGCCGACTACTAGCCGGAGGGAACCCTTATGCTTGGCGGGTTCCTTGCCGCTTCGATCCGGTGGCCGTGTCGGCCGCCCCGTCTCGATGGCCAACTGATAGCGGCTTCCGTTCTGAGTTGGCAAACGAAAAATGATGCTGGCCAGCAACTTTTTTATATCCCCTTGGTTTTCTTAGCGAATTTTCAGCCGCGGCTAGAAGTCCCTTCGAGGCCCCCTCTACGCGCGAACGCGCGGCGTTAGACGTGGGTAGCCGGGCAGAGCGTTTCGCCCCTTGGCGGCCCCTCCAGGCCCCTGCTAGGCGTAGCTCGACGACGAGGGCGCGGAGGGCGTGGCGATGCAATGGCGGGAACCTGTAGGGGCTTATGGGCGCGGCTTGGCCGTCACGTTCTCCCTCGCGGTGATCGCGGCGGGCTCATACCTCGCGGCCCTAGCCGTGGTCGGTGTCGGGCACACGGTCGGGCAATGGGTGACCGGAGGCGGGCTAGGCGACGTCCCCCGGTACGTCACCGGGTCACTTGCGGTGCTCATTGGGCTACCGCTCGCGGGTAGGTTCTGGCCGTCTCAGGGTGGACACTAGGCCGGGACGAAAAAAGCAGGGGGCCAAGAAAGCGAACGCGGAAAGCGTCGGAGGCCGCTAGGCGGCTCGCGGTGGCCCTGAGATAGGCTCGCGGCCCTCCCAGTGGCCCCTGTAGTGCCAACAAAACCCATATGGCGTAAGGCTTTCACGCATCAGTGTGCCTCACCACTGTGCCAATAGCACGCGCGGCCGGGCTTCTAGGCGGCCGGGGTGGCCCCTGGCTTGCCCCAAGGTACCCCCTACGGGGGGAACTGCACACGGGCGCGCGTAAACCTGGCCCTTCGCGTATCTGACCCCAAAACCATCGGGACTCCTTCAGGACACCCTGGAGCCCCCTAAAGCCTCTTCGGCTGGGATGGTAGCGGCCGACCCTGTTCCTGCCCTCCAGGCCCGCCCCAGGAGTCACGACAGGCCATCATGAAGATTACCCGTGGCTGACCCACGAGGGGAGGGACAGGAGAGGGACCACCCCCGGTGATTATTCACCGAGGGGGTCTTGAAACAGGAGACCACCTGTCTACGTATATCTCTAAGTCTATCTTAGAGACCTATTAGACAGGTAATAGGTAGGTAGTAATCTAAGACCTATCTCGAAGCTACCTCAGGTCACCTTCTGGATCTCCTCAGGTCCCGCCCAATGCCTCGCTTCAGGCCACCCCGAGGATTGCTCAGGGTCTGTCCGAGGAAGGTGCCGGCGAAGAACTCCCTTTCGAACGCAGCGTCTGCCTTGCGGCGGTAGTCCTCCTCGGCCTTGAGGACGTCCGCGTTGAGGCGGTCGGCCCAATAGGCGAGGGCGAGGGCCAGCACGTCGAGCCTGTCGTCGTGCTTGAGCGCCCCGCGTTGGGAGGTCAGGTGGGTGAGCTGGTACAGTCCCCGCTTGACCGGGTCCGGGTGTGCCAGGTCCTTACGGATCACGTCCTCGTCGATGACGAGGCGATGCTGGCGCAGGACCGGCTCGATGGCCGAGAGCATCCGCACTTCCTTCTGGCCGCTGCTCTTGATGCCCTCCAGGGCGCAGGGGCGCTTACGGGCGAGCACAGGCTCGAACAGCCGGCGGAACATGCCGTCCCCGAAGTTGTCTTCGGCGATGATGAGGTTGACCTCTTCCTCCGCAGCAATGGTCGCCAGGGCGGCGAGTGTCTCGTCGGCAAAGCCGTCTTGGAAGCCGCCCCAGCGCCGGACGTAGATCATGCCGTTCAGGAACTTGGTCACGACGTAGCCGGTCTCGTCCTTGCCTCGGCCCGAGGGGTCGATGTGCATGACGCTGCCGGTGAAGTCCGTGAACTCCGGCGAGACATACATGGGTCGGAATAGCCGGTCCCCGTCAAAGCCCACGTTGGCGAAGTCCTTGAGGACCAGCTCGGGGTTCGAGGCCCACGCGATGCGGACAGGGGCGATCTTCGGGTTGACCGCGGTGACGATGAGGTCGCGGGTCTTGAGCGGGTACTTGTCCCCGTCCGACAGCGAGGTGTCGAGCTGGAACTGCAGCAGGAAGCCTGCTGGGCCGTACTCGGTCTCCCGCTCCAACAGATCCAGCTCAGTGAAGCGCTGGGTGTCCGTAGGGCGTCCGCCGCACTGGGTGCCACGAGGGGTGCCAAGGGTCGGGTCCTTCTCCAGCTCGGCCGCCAGGAGGGGGGCGAGGTGACCGTGGTAGGACGCGAGGCGGGCCGGGGTGGGGTAGCGCGCCGGCCAGATGCGAATGGCGTAGCCCTTCTCCGCGAGCTTGCGGTAGATGGACTCCTGGGTCTGCGGGGTGCCCAGGTAGATGATCTCGCCGTCCGGCTTCAGGATAGCCGCGTATTCCTTCGTGCGGGCTTCGAGCTTCTCCCGCATGCCTTCGGTCTCGGCGTTCTTCGGGACCTCGACGTCGTCGGAGATCACGATGTCGGCGCGCGAGCCGGTGAGCTGGCCGAAGATGCCCACGACCTTCACGGAAGGGGACTTGTCGGGAACCGCGGGGCCGACGTCGAAGGCCAAGGTGGACGTGCGCTGCCCAGGCTTCGGGCGCAGCTCGTCCCACAGGCCGTCGCCGGCATCGTGGTCGATGATCTGCTTGATGAGGGTCGCGCACTCGTTGGCGAGCGTCTCGTTGGCCGAGACGATGACGACCTTGAGGTTGGGGTCCTTCCAGAGCCGCCAGACGACGTAGGCGCATGTCAGGAAGGATTTGCCGACACCCCGGAACGCTTGGATGAAGCGGCGTCGGGGGCCGGTCGCGAGGAAGCGGCCGACGTCAAGTTGGACCCTGGTGGGGACCGGGAGCGACAGAACGCGCGTCCAGACGTACCAGAGGAACTTGAGGAAGTCGGCCTGCATGATCTCCCGCGAGGAGGGGGCAGGTTGGGTCAGGTGGATCTCAGGATGGCCCGTGGTGACTCTGGGAGGGGTCTAGGACGGGCGGAGCGAGGGACTCCGCTAGGGTGGTAGCGAAGCCCGCTCTGAGTTGGGTTTAGGCGGCCAGAAGCGGCCCAAGGATCGCGGCGTTGAAGGCAGCGCCCAAGGCGGCAGCGCCGGCCTCGTTATAGTGGCGGTCGCCATAATCGTAGGCGGGGTTCAGCGTGTCAGGAGACGACGGGTTCTCCAGCACCGAATAGGCGTCGAAGTACAGCGTGCCGCTGAGAGCGCACTGCGCCTTCGCTCGATCTCGCTGCGCCCTCACCGCCGGTTGGGACGTCGTGTAGAACGGAGTCGGCCCCCAGAGGACCGGAACGATGCCTGCCGCTTTACAGCGCGCAGCGATGTCCTGCGCTCTCGCCCAGGAAGCATCGAGAGTGGCCTGGGTCGTCGCCGAGGGGTCGTTCGGGCTACTCACCGGGAACACCAACACGGAAGGCTTGTGTGGGCCGCTGATGGCCTTGAGCGCCTCCTGGTAGAAGTTGGTCGACTGCGATCCCGCGACCCCGAAATTCGCCCACGTCACCGGAGCCTGCGGCTTAGACGCGAGGCAGGCCGCCTTGAACAGGAAGCTGTCATGGTCGGCACCGGTTCGGTAGCCCTGCGTGAGGCTGTCGCCGAAACCGACCAGCGAGATCCCCTTCGTCTGCGACCGGACTTGCACGACGGCGGGACACACGCCATCCGCAAAGGTCACGCCCGTCCACGAGCCAGGGTTGGTGACCCCGTCCGAGGCGTACTTGTAGCAAGACGTGAGGTGGCGGCCCTGGTCGATGCCGGCCCATGCGCCGCCAGCGACGCCAGACGACGAGAGGGTGCCCGACAAGGAAGTCTGGGTGATCTGGCCGTAAGTGCGGATGAGCATGTAGCGAAGGCCGGACCCAACAGACGGAACAGCCTGCCATGCGGTGGCGGTGTAGGCACGGTCGAAGTTCGGCGTCGCGGCCCCGGTGGCGCTCGCGGCGTTGACCAGACCCGTCGCCGAAGTGATGGGGACCCAGAGCGTGTTGTCAGGGACGCCGCTCGAATTGAGCGGTGTGAAGCCGTCCGTGTGGATGCCCCAGCAGAAAGCCACCGACGCCTTGTTGATGGTCCGAGCCGTGGTCTCGTGATTGGCGTAGATCAAGCGGACAGCTGAGACGGCCATGTCTTCGATGTTGTAGTTGTTCTGGATAGTGGCCGCGCCGATATAGCTGGCGTTCTGCGACATGTACTTGATCAGGTACTCGTCGACCAAGGCGGGGTTGCCGTTTTTGCTCTGCGTCACCAAGGTCTGCGGAGCTGCAGCCCCGAGCAGGCGAAGGCGTAGACCGCCTTGCCCGCCGTTCGAGAAGTTTGCCGTCTGCATCTTACGAGCTGGCTCTCGTGAAGACAGGCGTGACGTTGCCGCCCGTGATCGCCGAGGCGTTGACTCGGTACCACGCCGCGCCCGGTTCACTGAACCTCTTGGCGCGCACCGAGCCGCTCGAAGCGTCACCCGAAAGAGTACCGCCGTCGACCTTAGTCCAACGGGCCGTGCCGGCAGGGTCTGTGTGCGAACGTTCCAGTTCCGCGGTGACGGCAGTCGCGGTGCCGTAGAGCGAGATCGCGAAGTCACCCACGATGAGGACCGCAGTGCCAGCGCCAGCGGCGGATAGAGCTGCTTGCTCGACGTGCGAGACCGGGCCGGGGAGCGAAGCAAGCGCCCCGTTGGGGCTGGCGAGCACAACCGCTGCGGCGTCGCCGGTCGTGCCCGAAACGGTAGGAAGTTGGATGCTCATTGAAATCCTAGTGAGGAACCCCGAGCACTTCGGCGTCGAGGTCAAGATCGGTGAGAGTTTGGGCCAGGGCGTCCACACGCGGGGCGGACTTGGGAGCGTCCACGCCGTTCTGGGCGAGGAACTTCATGACCTTGTCGAGGAGCTGCGGGTTCACCGGGATGTTCTGCTCCTTGGAGGCCTTCATGGCCGCCTCAAGCTCGTCCTTCAGGACGCCGGCCAGCAGACCGTGGAGGGCGTCCAGGGCGTCTTCCGTGGCGCGACCGGTCATCCCAGCACCTGCGTCAGGAAGGCCGAGAGAACCAGGCTGGCCACCGAGGCCACCGCCGAAGCGATACCCACGATGAGCCAGCGGAAGCGCTCCAGTTTCGTAAGGCGCTCGCCGTGGTCCTCATGGACCTCTTCGTGCTTCTCGAAGCGGCGATTGGTCTCCACCCGGTGCAGCCCGAAGGCGTCGATGAGGGCGGTCAGCTTGCCGTCGATGCGGCCGAGCATGATGTCGGTCGACTGCGGCGTATCGTTGTCGTTCACGGGGTACTCAGGGAGGGGTTAGGTGAGAGCCGCCACGGCCTGGACCAGAGCGACAACTTGGGAGGGGGTGAGGCCGAAATCCGAGGCGATCTCGGAGATCCTGGCGGGAACCTGGGAAGGCGGTGCCGGGCCGTAAGTCGGCGTCTCGTAGACTACGCCGTCACGAAGCTCCAACGTCACGGCCTCAATCACCTGGCCGGCCGGCGCGGGGTCAGCCTCGATGCGCGGGTAGACGCCGATCTCAGCGAGGTCTTCCGGCGACCAGAGTGTAAGGACGTTAGCGGGGTATTGGATGCCGCCAACTTCGAAAGGTTGGTAGGGGAGGGGCGTGAGGACGCCGTCCGCCCGTATGGCGAAGGACAAGAAGTTCTCCTAGAAAGTCCAAGTGAGACGGACAAGGCCCGCCGCGTTCGTGCCCCAGACGGGGCCAAGGCCGGGGTCCCACCACACGGCGCAGCCCCCGCCGGGAAACTTACCGTTCGGGTCTACGGGACCGGTACCGCCTTCACCTTGCGGAGAGGGCCAGCCGGACGAGGGTGTAGCACCTGCGCCGCCCGGACCGCCGGAGCCGCCGCCTGGGAGGCTACCAGGCCCCCCTTCGTAGTTGACATCGCCTGAATACCCAGCGCCGCCTAGCGACTGAGAGCCATCGGTGTACCCGGAGAAAGCGCGGCAGATTATGGAGCCACCCGAGGTCTTGACCCACGAGGAGTCCCCGCCGGCTGAATTGATGGGGCGAACGTAGACGTTCTGAGGCAGGACCACCTTGCGCGAGTAGCCGCCCCCAGCCCCGCCCCACCAGCCGGTATAGGTTGAGCCGTCATCTGTCGCGCCGTGGCCGCCACCCGCGCCCACGCACTCAATCGTGAGTGTCTGCGCTCCTGAGGGAGCAGTCACGAGCTGAGGGGCGAGGAGCGCGCCGGAGCCTCCGTTGAAATCCTGAACCAGCGGCGCGCGCTTGCCGCCGAAAAGGCATGCGGTAGCGAAAGGTAGCACTAAGCCACCGCCTTGCTGATGGTGCAGTTGATTACCGGCGTCGCAGCGTCGACTACAACGTAGGCGATAAGATCCACTGCACCGGCCGTTGTGGTCAGAGAGGGAGCGCCGCCCGAGAATTTCCAGGCCGACCCAAAGGCCAGCGTGCGGCTTCCCGTGGCATCCTGGGTGATGCGGATCAGACCACTCTGGCCTTCCTTCACGTTCGTTGGGTTGGCGAGCGTTCGGTTGCCGCCGAGCGTGACCTTGGCGTTCAAGAAGTTCGACATGTCGACCGCGATGGTCGCGGCATCCGCCAGCGGAACGAACAGCGAGGCGTCGTAGAGCGATTTCGAAGTCAGGTATTTGGCGTCGTCAGCACCGGCGCGGATGTCAGCACCGGTTCCCTTCGTCAGGGTGGTGCCGTTCGCGCCGGCCGGGCCTTGGGCACCCTGAGCCGCCAAGAGCATCCACTTGGTGGGGCTCGAAGACGGCGTGTTGCCTTGGTTCGCGGCGACCAACGAGATGTAGCTCGCGGCCCCGTCCGTCACGACGTCGTTGACGGCGTAGGTGGAGCCGGCGGCGTAGACCCCCCTCGGGGTGAACCCTTGAGCAACCGGAGTAGACCCGGTGTCTTCGTCGAGCGAAAACACGACGGTGACGCCCGTGGCGTCCCCCTTCGCGCTGATGTAGTCGCCCGGCTGGAGGGCGATGGGTTTGCCCCAGGTCTTGTCCAGGCCAGCCCCGAGGGTGAACGGGACGTCGACGGGGGTGCCGGCTGCTGCCTGATAGACGCGCAGGGTAATAGTTCGGGTGGCTGCGGTCGTGTTGACGAACACGAGACCGAAGACCACGACCTCGGCACCCGCGCCGCACTGGGCGACGGTAGCGAGGCTGGTGGTGAGCGCCAGAGCGCCCGACTTGGTGGCCATTAACTTCCGAAGAGGAGGGCGGCCTTCTTAGCGACGCGCTTGGCGTACACCTTGGAGGCCAGGGTTGCAGGGTCGAGCCCGACGACAGCCACGGCGGCGTCTCGGGCGGCTTCGGCGGCGGCCTTCGCGGCCTGGGCGTTGGAAGCATGGGTGCTGGCGGTGCTCGCCGACCCAGCGGCGTTGGAGGCCGCAGTCTCAGCGGCTCCCTTCGCGGTCTCGGCGGCGGTCTTGGCCGATGCCACGGAGGCCTGTGCGGCGGCGGCGGCGGATGCCGAGGAGGAGGCGTTACCGGCGTGGGTTCCGGCCTGATCCCGGTAGGACTGGGCCAGATTGCGCGCGGCTTCGGCTGCAGTCTGAGCAGCGACAACACCGTTGGAGGCGGCGACCGCTGCGGCGGTGGCCTGCACAGCGGCGTTCTTCGCGGCCTCGGCCTGAGCGATGGCGGCCTGGGCGACAGCCGCAGGGCCGACCACCATGTCGGCCAGGAGGGCCGGGCACTCGACCAGCACATCCTCGTCCTCATCGAAGGGGAGAGGGTACTTGCCGTTCCCCTGAGGACCGCCGGTCGGCGTGCCGGTAACCCAGGTCGTCCATTTGCCGTCCCGCGTCTCTGCCCAGTCCAGCAGCGCGGAGATCCGAGCCGCCAGAGTGGCGCTGGAGGTGGGGACGGTGTCAGTCATCGGCCGCCTGGGTGGCTTCAGCCGCGAGCTGCTGTCCGAGCTGGACGCCGCGGAGCTGCGCGCGCACGTCGGCAAGATCCTTGAGGTACTGGTTGAGCGCCTCCTGGGTCACCGCGACGGCGCACAGGAGTTCTCGCTGCTTATCGAGCAGCGCGTTGACCGCCGAGGAGGCGGCCGGCGTCTGGGTCATTGGGTGTCCATGTCGGAGAGCGTGGGGATATTCAGCGGGTCCACGTCAGCTTCGAGAGCGTGGACCACCTCGCCGGGGTAAAAGGCCTGCCGAGGCACGTCGTCTGTCGGACAACGGCCCCAGCGTTTGGCTTCCCCGGAGGTCTCGTCGAAGACGACGTAGGGGGTCACTTCTTGGTCTCTAGGAGGTTGAGGGCGCGGGACTGGAACAGCACGCCGGACGACAGCGAGGCTGATGTGGCGCAGCTTGCGGCGACCTCGTAGAAGTTCCAGCCGGCTGGCGGACTGTCATTCAGGATCACAGCCTGGAGACCGCCGGGGAGTAGGTAGTTCCCCTCGTTCATCTTCATGGCCACGCCGCCCCGGACGGACTGCACGAGGCTTCCGTTCCGATACAGGTTGATGGTCACTAGATCGACCTGAGAGGCTGCGCTGTTGTTGTGCGCCCATGTGACAGGGTTCAGGTAGTACGACAGGCTGATCTGCACGCGCCCTCCGTTGGTGGACATACCGACCGACTGGAGGGTCGATGAGCTGCCAGGAGCGCACGTGACGTAGCCGGAAGAGAACGCGGATGCGCCGTTGGTGACGGCGTTGTCGGCGATCTTCGTGGTCCCGACTGACAGGTCGACGATCTTGTTGGCCGTGATCGTGTTGGCGAAGATGTCGCCGGCCACGATGTAGGGCGCGCGGACCACGCCGCCGCTCACCTCGAAGGGGACGATGGGGGTCCCGCCGTTCGGATCGACAATGGCGAACCGATTGGCGACCACGGTGAACGAGCCGCTCGACCCGTTGTTGTTCTGCAGGAACCCGGTGACGTAGCCGTTCACGTTGAGCGCAACGCCGTACTTCACGCCCAGCGCGGTATCGGCCTGCTGCAGCGTCGTGATGCTGGCCTCGGTCTGACCGACGCGGGCGATGACGCCGTTGATGGCGGTCGCACGGGCGGAGGTCTCGTTCGAGATCGCCGTGTTGTTGGCGATGATGCCCGCCTCGGCCGAGCCGATGCGTGACGTCAGGCCGCTAACGGTCTGCGCCAGCGAGGTACCGCCGGATAGCTTCACGATGTTGTCGTTCAGGATGAAGCCTGCCCCGCTGGGGTCCTCGACGCCCAGGCGCTGGCGGAGCCGCGCCACCGCGCCGTCCGGGCCGATGGTCGCCTCCTGCAGCGTGACTATGCTCGCCTGGGTGCTGGCGATGTTCGTCTGGATGGCCTCGAAGGCCTGAGCGTATGACTGCCCGTTGCCTCGGAAGACCTTGTCTTCACGCAGCACAAGGGAGTCGCCATCCGGCTCTTGGATGACCAAGAGGTCGACCACGGAGGCGAGCGTGCCGGTGGCGTCCTTCACGACCTTCAGCTCGTCGCGGACGACGTTGACGCCCATCTTGAGATCGTGCGTGCGGAGCTGCTCAGCGATGAGCGTGTCGGCCGTCAGGTTGATGTCGTCCAGGCGTTCCTTCAGGTCGGCCAGAAGTTCGTCGGCGAGAACCATCTGGGCCAGCTCGTCCATGACGGCGGCCGGGTCGGTGACGATCCCGAGGTTGTTCCCTAGACGGATCTGGGCTTCCGACAGGCTCGACTTGTAGAGGTCGAGGATCTCCTGCTGGCTGAACAGGACTTGGCGGGTGGCCTTGTTCAGGTCTTCCTGGGTGAGGACCGCGCCGTCTTGGAAGCTGACTAGGGCGCGGTCGATAGGCGTCTCACGGCGAATGGTGATGGCAGTCCCCGCCCCCACAGGGTTCACGAGCCTGATGCGGGACTCGTTCACCCACTGGTAGGGGACGGGGCTGTTGTTCGCCGTGACCTTGACGTGGTCAGGGGCCAGGTATTCGAACGTGACGTCGAACTCTCGCTGGTCCACCTGAGCCACATAGGACACGTGGGTGAGGTACATTTACTCCTGAGGTTGATCCTCAAGGTCGAGCGCGGCGCGAAGCGCGTCGATCTCACCTTGGGCGTCCACACGGGAGAGACCCATGTGCTTGGCGCGGTGCAGCGCCCGGCGGTCGGACAGACCCCTCGCCTTCACCTCCTTACGGAGGGCGGCGGCGGCAGTCCGCTTGACCACGTCGCCCATGTAGAACTCCGAGCGGGGGTCCTTCATGGCGCGGTTGGCCAGGGTCCGGTACTTGGACATCAACTCCTTGACCGTCTGAGCGCGCTGCTCGTCCGGCCAGGACTTGTACTCGTCCGTCTTGATCAGATCCCTAACGGCCTCCTCCATGTTCATCCCGGTCCTCGGGTGACGCCAGAGCTGGCCCTGGACTTCGAGGATGCGGGCGAACTCCTGGGGCTCCACACGCTCACCGTTGAAGGTGCGCGGCGGGCGGGCCAGGGACAGGTCCACAGTCTGACCCAGGCGGGCCAGCTCCAGGGCCATAGGGTCCTTCGAGCGGCTCGTGTGGTTCAGCGCCTGGAACGCGCCGGTCTCGCCCTCTTGGCGAACCAAGGGGCGGCCGAAGGCGTCCCGCATGGCGGGAAGACGCTGGGACAGACCGGGCGTCAGGGCTTCGAACTGTTCGAGAACACTGTGCGCCTCGCGGCGGACAGGGTCGATCTCCTGAGCGGTAGACCGCAGGAGCGAGGACAGGGGGACCATCGACATGAGGGTGGTCGCGAGTTGCTCCTCGGTGCCTCGCGCCCTTGACTCCTCCGACCCGCCCGGCGTCTTCCCGAAGAGGGTTGAGTCGAGCTGGTGGAGGCCCTGGAGCGTTGTCTTGTTCAGGATGTTGTTCGAGATCGCGGTCAACACCGCGCCGACCAAGGCCTCGCCGGTCTCTTGGTCCGGCTGACGGTCGCCCAGGATCTGAGCTAGGTCAGCCACGAGACCAAAAGGTTCGGCGAACGGCGAGAGAGGAGAGAAGTCGATCCACTCGTTCCCAATGCGGATCGAGTACGGACGGACGCCGTCTTGACGCTGGGCGTTGCGACTATCGCCGCGCCCGCCGACGAGGTGGCCCCTCTCATACAGCGCGAACGCCGTAGTCATCAGGCCCATGCCCATCACCATCTTGGCCCAGGCGATATCGGCCTCGGCACCGCCCCGCTCGATGGCGGAGTTCAGCGCGTCGGCTGCGCCGGTCAGGGCCTTATGGTTGGCCAGGATCGAGAGCGGGGTGCGGTCGATCAAGCCGGCCTTAATCAGCGCGGCCGGGGTCTTCAGGAACGGGGCGTAGAAATACTTGATGACGGGCCACGCACGTAACGCCTCATCCAGCTTCTTGGTGCCAGGGCCGACCTTCTGGAAGGCCAGCTCCTTTGCGTGGTCCTCGGCCAGCTTGCGGACGTCCAGGGACGCCAGCACGCGGCTCATGTCCTCAGCCTTGGTGCCGGAGGCGAAGGTACCAGCGGCGTCCTGGCCGGTGTCGGCGAAGAACTCGCGAGCGGCCTTGAGGGCCTCGGCGGTGGGCTCCTGGCGGACGGCGGTAAGCACGTCGGCGAAGACCTTGTTGGCCGCCGCAGGGTCCGCCTCGCGGGCGGCCCGGTAGGTCGCCTCGCGCACGGCCAGCGCGTTGAGCTGTGCGTTCCGACCGAGGGTCTTCGTGAACTCGTCCATGGCGATGGACGGGCGGAAGCCCAGCGTCCGGGTGGCGGAGAAGATCCCCCAGGCCAGCATCTCAGGGAGATTGCGGACAGGGTCCTTGTGCCACTTGGCCCAGCGGTCGGGGTTCATCTTGAACGGGACGTTGTGGAGCGTCTTACCGCCCAGCACCGACGACGTGTCGACGTCGGCTCCTGCATGCTTAAAGGCCTCCAGCCCAGCGACGAAGGCGTCGCGCAGAGCGCCCTTCATCCCTGCCGCGTAGGCGTTAGCCTCGCGGAATGTCACCCGGTCGGAGCCTTGGCCCAGCGTCCGCAGCGTGCCAACGCCTGCGGCGACATAGCGCTCGGCGAGGTTCAACGTCGTGAAGGACACGGAGCCGAGGAGGTTCCGAACGAACGACTTCGGCGCGGACAGCAGGCCGCCCGTGATCAGGTAGCCGGCGTAGTCCATGAAGCCCAGCTCGCGCGCCTTACGGATCTCGTCCTTCAGGCCGGCGGTGCCCTTCTTCCGGTAGACCCCGGACATCCGGTCGAGGATATCCTTCAAGCGGGTCGGGTCGATGTCGCCGTTGCCGCCCATGCTCTCCCTCAGGAAGTCCATGGCGGCGTTGAGGTCGTTCACGGCCCGGCGCTTCTGCCGCGCCATCTTCAGCACGTTCAGGGCACGGCCCACCTCGGACGCGGAGCCGGCGGCCATGGCGTCCATGAGGGCGGCCTCCTGAACCCCGGCGGCCAGCTTGGCGACATCCTCGGCGTTGACCTGTCCGGCTTCCACGCGCTGCTTCATCTGGTTGATGTGGCGCACGAGGTTGTCGGCATGGCTGTCGGCGATGGACTGCAGGGCCACCAGCTTGGCGGCCAGCCCGGCCTCACCGTTCGCCCCGACGATCTGCCCGTGGGCGGTCACGACGTTGGACTGGGTGGTGCCGAACACCTTGGCCGCTTGGTCGACGGCTTCCCAGCTCTTGGAGGCGGTACCAGCCTTCTCGTAGGTGTCCTTGAAGAACGCCTGGAGCGAGGCTTCGAGGTTCATGAACTCGTCCGGGTTGGACGAGAGCTTGTCCCAGTCGACCCAGTCGGGGTTCACGCGGGCGTGGTGGCCGTCACCGATCATACGCGGAGCGCCTTCGGCAACCCAGCGCCCGAAGGCCTGGGCGTGCTCGGGCTTGATGGTCCGGCGCAGGGTTTCGAGGTGCGCGGCGGCGGCCAGCTTGCGGGTGCTGCTGCCTTCCGCGCCCCAGTTCACGGCGTCCCAAGGGTCACCCTCAGGAGCCTTGGCGTCGGCCTCGGGACCAGCCTTGGCGACCTTGATGGGCTCCAGGCCGGTGGTCTCTGCGTGGACGCGGGCGTTGTCGTTGGCGACGCGGAGGTCCGGCAGCTCCTTGGCGGAGAGGGTCGGCTTCGCGACGATGTCGGCGGCATCCAGCTCGGCCTTGAAGTGGGCGTCGAGCGGGGCCTCCGGGTGGATCTTGGGGGCCTTCAGGTTCTTGACCGCAGCGGCGGCTTCGCCCAGGCCCTGGAAGCCAGCCCCGGCGAGGCCGGAGAAAGCGGTCTGCTTCAGGTCGATGCCGTCTTGCAGGCCGCCATCCACAGCCGTGGTCTGACCGACGATGTCCGCGCCCGAGGCGACAGCGCCTTGGACCAGCACGCGCTGGAGGACGGTCTCGCCGCCAGTCAGGTAGGACGTGGGGTCCAGCGCGGTCCCGGCCAGGACGCCCAGGAGGGCGGCCCCGCCGTGGGCGGCCTTACCGGCCAGCCCACCATCCGCCTTGTAGAACGGATCAGCGTGGGACTTGGCGGCGAACTCGGCGCGGCGCTGGCGTTCGGCGTCGTCCACGGCCTTGCGGGTTCCGGCCTTGACGGTGTCCGCGAACTGACCCGCGACGGAGAACCCAGCGCCGCCAGCGGCGATGCCAGGGACGGCGTTCAGGGTGTCGGTGACACCTTTCTGCACCGCCTCCTTGACGGAGCGCGGCTGGCCTGGGGCGAGCTTCACGGGCTTTCCGGTGACGGCGTCGAACAGTTGCCCGACACGGTCAGCAGCGTCGATGGCTTGCTGGACGGGGGCGAACGCGCCCTTCAGGCCCAGGAGCGGATTGGTGAAGCGAGACCGGGCGAACTCGACCAGGGGCTGGGTGTTCACGGTGTTGGAGACGTTGTCCCCGAACCGCTCCAGCACGGAGCGCTTTGGCCCAGCCCCGGTCTTGTTCATGGCCCAACCGAGGACCGAAGTCCGGGCGGCCTGGGTGTCCTGGCCCTTGCCATAGCGGCGGTCGAGGACCCGCTTGATGACGTCCTGCGAGGTCCCTTCAGGGAACTCGTGGACCGCCCCATCGGGGCCTTCGACGGTGATGCTCATGGCTTACTTCAGGTTCCCCTGGTTGTCGTATTTGAAGGTGGTCTTCTTGGTGGTCGGGGCCGGCGACTTGGCGACGCCCGCGACACGCGGACCCCACGTCTTCGCCACAGCGTCAGCGGCGGCGGAGGGGCTCTCGCCGTTCTTGACGCGGTTGCGCCATTCGGCCTTGGCCTGGATGAACATCCGGGCGCTGTCAGGGTCGACCACGCCGTCGTCGCTCTCGACCGGGAGGAGTTTCCCGAGCAGCCACTTGCCGTCCGCGTAGTCGTCCTTGGAGGCTCCGCCACGCTCCGTCTCGTCGGCCGTCTGGCTGTCATGGGCCGTCGAGCGCATGAGGCCCAGGTACGCCTTTGCGGCGGCTCGGCCGGTGCCGAGGCGACCGTCGTGGAACATAGCGGTGGCGCGGGCGCGCACGGCTTCGTAGTTGGGGTGACGCTTGGCCAGCTCCAGCTCCAGCTTGATGACCGCGTCCTCGTTGGCTTCGCCGTCGAGATGGTCGTCGCGTAGGCGGGAGAAGGCGCTTCGGAGACCGATGGCCTCCTGGCCGGTGAACAGGCCCTTGGCGACGGCGGCGTCGATCTCGCCTTCAACCACCTGTCCCTTGTTGGCCGCCTCGTACCACTTGAGGGTCAGGGCGTCCTGCTGCCGGTCCTTGTCCTCCTTCTGCTTCTTCTTCAGCAGACCCTCGGCCTGGACGAAGGAGTTCTCGACTTGGAGCTGTTCCTCCGCCGACAGGGAAGGCGTCTTGCCATCTGCCTGCTTGGCGTCGAGGAGGTCCGAGAGAAGCTCGGGCCGCGGGTGGTCTGGGTCCAGAGCCACCGCCGTGATGGCGTGGCGCACGGTTTCCTTGGCGACGGCCGGGGCGATACCGGCTTCGATCAGCGGGCGGATGCCGGCCTCGAAGTCCACGGGCTTGCCGGCCTGGATGTCGGCCGCGACGGTGGCCGCTCGGGCGTCCACCATCTCCTTGTCGGCGCGAGCCTTGATGCTGGCGTTTAGCTTCGCTTCGAGCTGGCCGGCGAACTTCATCGTCCCTTCGGCCACCTTCATCCGAGCCTCGTTGGTCGGGTAGATGTCCTTGGCCTGATTGGCGTGTTCGGCGACCGAGTCCGTGATGAACTTGTGGATCTCGTCGAGGTGGGCACCCTGGTTGACCATGGAGGTCACCTTGGTCTCGATGTCGGTCTCGAAGGCGGACTGCTTCTGCTCGGCGCTGACGTTGTAGTAGGCGCGCTGGTAGGCGACGGACTTGGCCTTGGCCGGATCGAGAGCCTTCCCCTGGACAGCATCGAGACCGCCATCGGCGGAGTCCTTGCGGTTCTGGATCTGGGTCTCGACCTTCCTCAGGTCGACGGCGCTGTCGACCACCTTGTCCACCAGCCCGAGGGCGCGGCGGACCTCGTCGACGGAGTCGCCCCTGAAGGCGTTCCGCATGTCAGCCCGGACGATGGCGTCAGGGGCCTCGACGATCCGCCGGTTGGGAAGGACGGAGTCGCGGTTGTTCGTGATGCGGTTCTGGGTCGTCTGGCGACCCTGCACCGTGGAAAGATCCGGCATGGGTTATCCTGCAGCGGCGGCTTTGGACGTGGCGGAAGCGCCCGCGTAGGCGGCACCGCCGGCCATGGCGATGCGGAGACCGGCACCGACGAGGGTCGGCTGCTGGATGCGCGAATACATGCTGTTGGCTTCAGCCCGGACGCCGCGCTTCTCGGTCTCAGCGTTGAGGTTGGTGCGCTCGTTCGAGAGCTGCTGCTGCATAACGGTGTCGGCCAGGAGGCTCTCGACCGAGCCGGTCAGGGAGAGCCCGGCCTCGCCGGCCGCCACCTTGATCTTGGCCTGCTCGCGCCGCGCCGCGCGGGCGCGGTCATTCAGCTCGGCAGTCTGCTTGGTCTCGATCTGCTGCTCGCTCTCGGCGAGCTGGGCGGTGATGGCGGCCTTCTGGTTCTTGGCGGCCTGGACTTCGGTGATCACCTGGGTCGCCGTGGAGACGACCGCGATGGTCGCCAGGGTGACGGGGTCACACATCGGGGTCGTACCTTGCGAAGATGAAGAAGAGGCGGCCCTCGCGTCCGTAGTCAGGGACAGCTTCGAGCAGCCGGAAGCCCGACCAGCGAAGCCACTTCATGGACTTCTCGTTGCGGGCGTCGATGTGGTTCCAGAGGCAGGCGTATCGCTGATGCATCTGGCGGAGGTAGGGGACGGTGGAACGGGCTATGGAGATCGCCGTGCGGCGCTCATCCATGAGCGGGGTGCCCATCATCCAGACCAGACCGGACCCTGCTGGGCCGGCCGGGGCGCAGCCGAAGACGGCCACGGGAATGTCGTTGGAGGTGATCACCCAGGCCATGTCGGAGAGCATGACGCTGGTGGTCAGGGACAGGAGCGGGTCCATGTCCGAGGTCGCTGCGATCTCGTCCAAGTCGGACGGACGCAGGTTCTCCGCGAGAACCTCCATCCAAGCAATGGTCTGCTCGGGGGAGGCCTCGCGGAGGCTGTGGTATTCGATCAAGCGCGGTTCCAGTAGAAGGCCAGCCACTCAGCCGCGACGAACGTCGAGGCGACATGGGAGTCGTTGCTGATGCTGACGGTCGCCTGGGCGGCGTCGCCATAGACCTGAAAGGTGTAGTCCCCGGTGTGGAGGACCGGCCTGTTCAGGATCAGGTCGGCGGCCCCGACGATCTTCCCTGAGAACTCAGCGAGCTTCGCAGGGATGACTTCCTCGGAAACGGCGTCCAGGCCGTAGGGGGCGACCTCGGTCTTGAAGTAGCCCGTGCCCTGGTAAGCGACCGTCATCGTGCGGAGCTGCAGGCGGCCGGAGGTGATCGCCGTACCGTCAGAGCGCCGAGGGAACTGCTGGCTGAACTTGAAGCGCAGCTCGTACTTGTTCCCACCGAAGACCGAGTAGCCGGTCTCGTTGCCAGGGACGCGCAGCGAGGTGGCACTCAGCCACTCGTAGCTCGCCGGGTCGATCAAGGAGCCGGGTCGAGTAGCCGCGCCAGACCCACGCACCAGCCGGAATGTCGACTGCGTGGGGGCATAGGGCAGCGTGAAGGTGGTCTTCTGGGTGCCCGAGACATACGCCCCGGTCAGCTCCGTGCGTCGGTCGAGGTGGACCTGAAGCGGCGCGTTGGCGGGCTTCGAGCCAGACTGGAGCGTGACCCGTTCAAGGAACAGGCCGTCCGCTCGGGAGACCACCAGCACGAGCTGGCCGGCGATATAGGTCGCCGACAGGATCTTCACGCCCGAGCCGAACTCCCAGTAGTGCCACGCGGACTGCGCCTTCTCCGAGCTGGAGAGCCAGTAGAACTGGTAGGCGTAGATGCGCGACGGAGCGCCGTCCGTGAGGACGAAGAGGGCGTTCATGTCCTCCGCCGGCACCAGCTTCGAGACGCCCGCCGGGATAAACCGGGGGACGTGCGCGGTGATGTCGGAGGCGGTCGTGGCTTCGGAGTTACCGCTGATCAGCGAGTATTCGCGGACGGCGGCGTAGCCGCTCCGCTCGACGCTGAAGTAGACCTCGGACCCGAGGGTGGCGAGGCCGGCGCGGGTGTTCACGTGGTAGCTCGTGACCGGCTTGATGGCGATGCTGGTGGGCGACAGGCCCGCCTCGCCGTTGGTCATCGAGAACTGCGTCTGGTCGGACGTCAGGATGATCCCCTCGTTCCATGGCGCGGCGTCGTAGAGGATCGAGACCTGGGTGGTGGTCGCCGAAACGTCGATGACGTCGCTGTCGAGGTAGTCGAGGATCGTCATCCGCCAGAAGTTACCGAAGTCCCCGGCGCAGGAGAGGACGGCGTTCTCGTCGTAGAGGAAGGCCAGTCGGTTCTGGTAGAAGAAGACCTTGCGGATCGTCCGGCCGATGAAGCCAGGGTTCGGGTTCGAGTCCCCGTCGCCGACCCGGCGCGGAGCCCAGGCGAACGGGATGAAGCGGAACGAACCGTCAGCCCGGCGGACCAGGGCGTGCGGCATGGTACCAGGGTCGATGGCGTTCTGGATGCCGGGAGCCACGCACTCATCCCAGACGCCGCTGGAGTAGCGGACGTAGTAGGAGATGAAGTTCGTCTCGTCGGTGCCCGCGACCTTGTAGATCGCGCCATTGGCCGCCGTGGAGGGCAGCTTGTCGAAGGCCTGAACGGTCCCGGTGAGCGTCCCTGTGGGGTTCGGGTCGTACTGGTAGTCGCCGCCGGGGCCGTAGGACACGCCGTTATCATCGACGCCGTGCGTCCGGTTCAGCCACGCCGCGGCGCTGGAGGCCACTTGGTCCTGGCCCACGGCCAGCATCGAGCAGACCCGCTTGCGGTTCACGACGAAGGTGTAGTCGGCCACGGTATACATGGCGACGTCGTTGGCCCAGTCGGTGACGTCAGACAGGTAACCCCAGCCGTTGGGCGCATAGCACGGAGCCTCGACGCCCGTGTTCAGGTCGAACACGCGGATGACGCCGCCGGTCGCGATGGCGATGTGGCGTTGGCTGGCGTCGCGGTTGATCTCGTGGACCAGGGCGTTGGCCGGCGCTGACGGCAGCAGCTTGGCGACATGCTCGGTGGGGGCGCGTTTGCCCAGGCCGTCAGCGATGGACGGCCACCCGTTGACCAGCTCCTCCAGTTGGCCCTTTGATCGAACCAAGGCCGACTGCTGGGAGACCCCCTCGTACAGAGCCGGGAGGTTGTCGGTCATCAGGCCCACTAATCGGTGACCCTGGTGCCGCGTCGACCACTACGGTCGTAGGCGCGTTGGAGCTGAGGGTTGGCCTCGAAGAGATTGGTGTCGCGCGTGCGGCGCTCGTCGCGGATGAGGATGGCCCAGGCCTTCTCCTCGTCCTCCTTGTTGTAGCCGTCCAGTTCGGCGGACCCGATGATCCGCTTCTGGAACTTGCGCGCGGCGGCGATGGCGATGAAGTAGCGGGCGCTCTCGGGGAGGTCTTCGTAGGCGAAGCCCCAGGTGATCTCGAAGTCGACCGAGGTGGCGAGGTTCCACGTCAGGTTGGTGGCATCCCAGATACACACACCCTTCGTTGGGTGGCGGCGCTGCACCAGCTTGGCGCGCGGGTCCATGGGGGTGATCCGCAAGACACCCGAGGGGACGGCGATCTGGCCGCCGACGTCAGGCGAGAGGCTGTAGCCTCGGTCGGTGTTGAAGGCGAAACCGTAGAGCTGGACGAAGCGGTTCACCTTGGCCAGCTCGGCCTTGGCGATGTTCACGTCTTGGATGCCGCTGACGGACAGCGTGTTCACCGGGGCCTGCCCGATGGACATGAGCATCTCGTTCACCGCGTCCAGTTCGGTGAGAGGGGTCAGTAGGGTCATTGGCTCCGGGGAGGATGGGGCCAGTCCAGGGTGTCGAACCCTGTCCGCTCAGCTTATGGGGCTGGCGTCCGCCCGGCGGTGACTGGCAAAAACAAAGCCCCCCACAGGCTTTCGCTCATGGGGGGCTCGGGGTTGGCTTAGGCCGTCTTCAGCTCGACGGCGCACTTCGACCGCAGCGGGTCGGTGCCGACCATCAGGCGGGCCAGCATCAGCGTGCCCTGCTTGTCCGGCTGGTCGACGATCTGCGAGGACAGACCTTGGACCTCAGCCGTGGCCACCGCGTAGGGGGTCCACAGCGCGCCGACCGTGGTCGAGAAGTTGGCGCGGTACTTCGCCGGGATGGCGGCGTTGGCCGAGTCGTTCGTACCGAACGGCGTCAGGTTCGACTTCAGGATCGTGATCCCGTCGATGGTCTGGAGCGCCATGTCGCGGATGGACGAGGTGCCGCCGTTGTAGTCCTTGTTCAGGTTCTTGTCCGAGCGGGCGACCATGTACCACAGCGACGTCGGCAGCACGGCGTAGACCGGCTGGGTGTCGATGGGGACATCCTTCAGGTCCATCTGCTCCTTGCCCGCCGACAGACCGTTGATCAGCGTCGAGGCGTCGGTGCCGTAGCCGGCGTTGGTCAGGACGGTGCCGCCCTGGTCGCCCGTGAACAGCGCGCCCGAACGGGCGGCCTGGACCACGCGACGCATCACGTTGGTGTCGTAGAAGCGAGCGAGGGCTTGGCCCAGCTCCGCCGTGTACGGCGCACGGACGTCGTAGTGGTTCAGGATCTCGTCGATGTCCGCGACGAACACGTGCGAGATCAGCTTGTCATCCGGCGACACCACGATCTCGGTGTGCGGGATCTGGTTGCCCAGGATGTCGGTGCCCGGCGTGTGGTAGGCGACCGAGGTGCGCCACGTGGCCGGGAAGCGGAACTGCTTGCCCTTCTCCAGGGTCTTCACCATGTGCTTGTCGCGCATGATGGTCGTGGTCTCGAACGCGGTGGCGACTTCGCCGCCGTACAGATCGAGAAGCAGCTCGTAGTTGCCGCCGCTACCGCCTTGCTTGATACCGGGGCGGTTAGGGGTCGAGGTAGTCATTCTATGTCGTGGTCTCTAGTGGAAGGGGTGGGTGGTCCCTTGGCCTCAGAGTCCATGCGTGGTCGGGTGTCCGTCGTCAGAAGTTTTGGGACAGCCGGGCTGCGGATTTAGTGGAGGGTTGGCCTCGTCTGGGGTTGAGATTTAGG
>NZ_QFQZ01000110.1 GCF_003243465.1 Caulobacter segnis | reverse complement strand
CGCTTCACGTTCATCAGACACTCCTCTCCAGCTCCGAAAAGCTAGCATGGGTGTCCACTGAAACGAGGGAGGATCACCCCAGGGGGTGTTGATCACCGCCTCGTCAAGCGTCTCGCCCATGGCCTTCAGCCGATGCCACAGGCGCAAAGGCTTCAGCGCCAGCCACATGGTCAGGCCCACGGCCCCGCCGGGCTTCAGGTTCGGCGCATAGTGGGCGATCAGGTCCTCGACCTCGCCCAGGTGCTCGATGCATTCCGAAAACACGACCACGTCGAAGGTCTCGTCGGTCTCGAAGGTGCGGCCATCGCCGAGCACCATCTTGACCTCGCCGATGGCGATCTCCGGAGCCAGCCGCAGTTCGCCGCGCTCGACGGCGGGCCGTGAGAAGTCGACACCGACATAGCGGCCAGGCCGGTGCGCCCGCAGGGCCTCGTAGAACACCCCCTCGCCCGCCCCGATCTCCAGCACGCGCGGGTTGGGCCAGCGGTCGGCGATCATGGCCGCCAGCAGGCGGTGATGGTGGCGCTGCTCGGAGCGGTTCAGGCGGTCGTAGATCCCGGCCTGGTACTCGGCGTCCCACTTCTCGACCGGCGCGGCGACGATCGGCTTGTGGCGCTTGCGCATGAAGAGCTCGCCCAAGGCCGGATTGTCCAGCGACAGCAGCTCCGTGAACCGGCGCCAGCGCAGATAGGCCATGATGTTCCCCGAAAAGCCCCAGCTCCGGATAGGCAAAGGGCCCCGGACTGTCCAGTCCGAGGCCCCTCTAAAGTCTAGCTTCAGATCCGGGTGCTAGCCCTTGTTCGCGAGCGCCGCCTGGGCGGCCGCCAGACGGGCGATCGGCACGCGGTAGGGCGAGCACGACACGTAGTCGAGGCCGACCGTCTCACAGAAGCTGATCGAGGCCGGGTCGCCGCCATGCTCGCCGCAGATGCCGAGCTTGGCGTCCGGACGGGCCGCGCGGCCGCGCTCGGCGGCGATGCGGATCAGGTCGCCCACGCCGTCCTGGTCGAGGCTGACGAAGGGGTCCTTCTCGAAGATGCCCTTGTCGATATAGGCGCCCAGGAACTTGCCGGCATCGTCGCGGCTGATGCCGAACGTCGTCTGGGTCAGGTCGTTGGTGCCGAAGCTGAAGAACTCGGCGTTGGCGGCCAGGTCGCCGGCGCGCAGGGCCGCGCGCGGCAGCTCGATCATGGTGCCGACGGTGTACTTCAGGGCCACGCCCTGCTCCTCCAGCACCGCCTTGGCGACGCGGTCGGTCAGGTCGCGCAGGTACTTCATCTCCTCGCCCTTGGCGACCAGCGGGTGCATGATCTCAGGGACCGGAGCGGCCTTGCCCGACTTGGCGATCTCGCAGGCGGCCTCGAGGATGGCCCGGACCTGCATCTCGTAGATCTCGGGATAGGAAACGCCCAGGCGGCAGCCGCGGTGGCCCAGCATGGGGTTGGTCTCGTGCAGCTCCTTGGCGCGGCGCATCAGCTTGGCGGCGTCGAGGCCGGTGGCCTTGGCCACGGCTTCAACATCCTCCTCGGTGTGCGGCAGGAACTCGTGCAGCGGCGGATCCAGCAGGCGGATCGTGACTGGCAGGCCTTCCATGATCGTGAAGAGCTCGACGAAATCGGCCTTCTGGAACGGGGCGATCTTGGCCAGCGCAGCGCGGCGGCCGGCCTCGTCGTCGGCCAGGATCATCTCGCGCACGGCGGCGATCCGGGTGTCGTCGAAGAACATGTGCTCGGTCCGGCAGAGGCCGATGCCCTCGGCGCCGAACTGGCGGGCGGTCTTGGCGTCCAGCGGGGTTTCCGCGTTGGCGCGAACCTTCAGGCGACGGACCTGGTCGGCCCAGCCCATCAGGGTGGCGAAGTCACCGGTCAGCTCGGGCTCGATCATCTTCGGGGCGCCGGCCAGGATTTCCCCGGTCGAGCCGTCGATGGTGATGATCTCGCCGGCCTTGAACTCGCGCCCACGGACGCGGAACAGGCCTTCCTTCTCGAAGATGGCGACGTCGCCGGCGCCGGAAACGCAGGCTCGGCCCATGCCGCGCGCCACGACGGCGGCGTGGCTGGTCATGCCGCCCCGCGCCGTGATGATGCCGCGGGCCGCGTGCATGCCGTGGATGTCCTCGGGCGAGGTCTCCTCGCGCACCAGGATCACGCTCTCGCCGTTGGCGGCGGCCTTCTCGGCGGCGTCGCTGTCGAACACGATCTTGCCGGTCGCCGCGCCGGGCGAGGCCGGCAGGCCGACGGCGATCACGTCGCGGTGGGCGGTCGGGTCGATGGTCGGGTGCAGCAGCTGGTCCAGCGAGGCCGGCTCAACGCGGCCCACGGCCTCTTCCTTGCTGATCACCCCCTCGGCCGCCATGTCGACCGCCACCTTCAGCGCGGCCTTGGCCGTGCGCTTCCCGTTGCGGGTCTGCAGCATGTAGAGCTTGCCCTGCTCCACGGTGAACTCAATGTCCTGCATGTCGCGGTAGTGGCGCTCCAGCGTCTCGACCACGGTCTTGAACTGGCCGAACACCTCGGGCATCGCCTCTTCCATCGAGGGGGCGACATCGCCCATCTCCTCGCGGGCGGCCTTGGTCAGGGACTGCGGCGTGCGGATGCCGGCCACCACGTCCTCGCCCTGGGCGTTGATCAGGAACTCGCCGTACAGGCGGTTGTCGCCGTTCGACGGATTACGGGTGAAGGCCACGCCCGTCGCCGAGGTGTCGCCCATGTTGCCGAACACCATCGACTGGATGTTGACGGCCGTGCCCCAGCTTTCGGGGATATCGTGCATCCGGCGATAGAACTTGGCCCGGTCGTTCATCCAGCTGGCGAACACGGCGCCGACCGCGCCCCACAGCTGCTCCTGGGCGTCCTGCGGGAACGGCTTGCCCAACTGGTCGCGCACGGCGGCCTTGTAGTCCTTGATGACCTCGGCCCAGTCGTCGGCGGTGAGGCCGGTGTCGACATGGACGTCCAGGCGATCCTTATGGTCGTCCAGGATCTCCTCGAACATGTGGTGCTCGAGGTTCAGCACGACGTTCGAGTACATCTGGATAAAGCGGCGGTAGCTGTCATAGGCGAAGCGGCGGTCGCCCGACAGCTTGGCCAGGCCCTCGACGGTCTCGTCGTTGAGGCCCAGGTTAAGCACCGTGTCCATCATGCCCGGCATCGAGGCCCGGGCGCCCGAACGCACCGACACCAGCAGCGGGTTGGCGACGTCGCCGAACCGCTTGCCGGTCAGCTCCTCGACCTTGGCGAGGCCGACCTTGACCTGCTCGGCCAGCTCGGCCGGATATTGCTTGCCGTTCGCGTAGTAGTGGACGCAGGCCTCGGTGGTGATCGTGAAGCCGGGCGGCACCGGCAGGCCCAGTGAGGACATCTCGGCGAGGTTGGCGCCCTTCCCCCCCAGGAGGTTCTTCATCGAGGCGTCGCCGTCAGCGCCGCCCCCACCAAATGCATATACCCAACGGGTCTTGGTCAGCGTCTCAACCGGCATGTGAATTCACCCTGCGTTAAGTGAAAGAAGGCCGCGCCCCTCTCATGGGAGCGTCTCACCTTGGAACAGCGCTGCTGTATCGAGATCCCGCAGTGCAATATCCGGGCGTTTCAGTAGCACCTCGGCCAAGAACGCGTCCACTGGCGCTTGGCGTTCCCAAGCCAAACAAGAGAATTCGGCAAATAATTCCAATGACAACGTTGTCGACATCATCGCTTTGGCGAAGTTTCAGTCAATGCTCGTCGAATCCCTCGTCCCATTAGAGTCATCGCCGCTCGTATCGGCTTGCCCCGCGGCCGGGTGACGATCAGAACTGAGGGATGCAAGCGACCGTTGTACGCCCTCAGATGCGCCAGGAAGAAACAGACGCGATCGCGGACCTGCACACGCATAGCCGGCAGGCCGCCTATCGAGGGCTCTATGGCGACGCTTATTTGGACGGGGAGCTGCAGAGCGTCTCGCGCGCGATCTGGCGAGCACGCTTCTCGGACTTCGACCCCGCCGCCGACCTGATCCTGACGGCGGTCGAGAACGGCGCGGTGGTGGGGCTCGCCTATGCGTCCTTCCGGCTGAAGCCCGAGATCGGCGCCCTGCTCGACAACCTGCATGTCGCGCCCGAGCTCAAGGGCCAAGGCCTGGGAACGCGGCTTCTGGCCGCGGTCGCGCGTTAGCTGGCGGAGGCCCACGCCGGCGCGCCGCTGCACGTTGAAGCCTATGCGCCAAACGCCGCCGCGTTTGGCTTCTATGAACGGCGAGGCGGAACGGAGATAGGTCGCTATCGCGAGGCCGTTCCGGGCGGCCGCGTCGTGGATGTGGTTCGATACCGCTGGACGCGACCGGCCACTCTTCTGGCCTCAACGTAAAAAAGCGGCGGGCGACCTCCGCCGGTCGACCGCCGCTCGCCCCCTGCGGAGACGCGGTCTTCAGCCCTCCAGGACCGTCAACGGATCTACCGCCGTCCCTAGAACGGGATCTCGTCGTCCAGGTCGGCCGAGAAGCTCTCGCGCGGGCCGCTGGGCTGGCTGCGCTGGCCGCCGCCGAAGCTGGAGCCGCCGCCCGAATAGCCGCCGCCGTACTCGTCGCCGCCACCCGACGACATGCCGGAGTCGGCGCCGGCGCGGCCGCCCAGCATGGTCAGTTCACCGCGGAACTTCTGCAGCACGATCTCGGTGGAGTACTTCTCCTGGCCGGTGTTGTCGGTCCACTTGCGGGTCTGCAGCGCGCCTTCGATATAGACCGTCGAGCCCTTGCGCAGGTACTGCTCGGCCACCTTGACGAGGTTGTCGTTGAAGATGACCACGCGGTGCCACTCGGTCTTTTCCTTGCGCTCGCCGCTGTTGCGGTCGCGCCAGGTCTCGGACGTGGCGATGCGGAGATTGGCGACCCGGTCGCCCGAACCCAGGCTGCGGATCTCGGGATCGGCCCCGAGATTGCCCACCAGAATGACCTTGTTGACGCTGCCCGCCATCGCTTGACCTTGCTCTCGCCCAGCGACCCATGCGCCGGAATCTGAGCGCGCACGTTAACGGCGCGTTAAACGCGGCGCAAGTTTTGTTCTCAATATGTTCTTGTGGACGAGAAAGAGGGCTGTGGACGGACGAACCGCCCCGCCCGCTTACGGCGCCGGGACGCGGCGGATCGCGCCGGGCACGGCGAGGCGACCATCGCCGGTGCGCACCAGCGACATGAAACGCGGGCCGTCATAGGTCTGACCCAGGAAGATCCCTTCCTTCTCCAGGAACAGGAACGAACCCTGGTAGGCGCCGACCATGCCCTGGCTGTTCGACTGCCCCAGGCGAACGAAGCGCATGCGCATGCCCTCGAGCGTCGCGGCGCATTCCTCCATCGACGGAACGTTCCGGGCGACCGGATTGTAGCGCAGGGTCTTGTCCTTGTTGGTCGCCACGTGGAAGCAGACGCCCTTCTCGAAGGGCGGCTTGATCTCCTTCTGGCAGCCGGCGAGCGCAAGGCCCGAGGCGGCGAGGACGACGGCGGCGGCGAGGACGGACTTGCTCATGGATTACGCTTATAAACCTATCCGGCGTTCGGGCTAGGGCAGTTTGGCGCCTGCTCGAACACGGTGTGGAAGCTGCGATTGTCGGGCGAGGCTTCGACGCGCCCCTGCAACAGACGAAGGGTCTCCTCGCCCCAGCGACCATAGGCGACGGCGCTGGTCTTCTCGCAGCGCCCCCCAAACAGCTGCTGGACGCACGCGTTGAGGGTGATGTCGCCCGGCAGGCGACGCCACTCGCCGCCGGCGTAGCGCCAGCAGGCGGCCAGCGGCGCCGAACTGGAGGCCGAAGCCGCCGTCGGCGGGGACGGCGCGGCGGGGTTGGGGGCCGGACCCGCGGCAGGCGCATCGACGGCTGGGGTCGGCGGAAGCGGCGTCAGCACCGTGCCGGCTTGGTCGGCCGCCGCCAGCGCGCCCGTCTCGTCGACGCCGACGTCCAGGGCGCCGGTCGCCACGCCGTTCTTCTTGGCGCATTCGGCCAGGGTGATTTCGCCCACGAAGGCGCCGCCGACGAAGCAGCGCAGCGGCCGGGCCGGATCCAGCTTGGTGTCGTCTTCGCGCCCGGTCTCGACCACCAGGCCGGCGCGCGAGGCCGGGGGATCTTCGGTCTGCTTCTGGTCGTGCCCCGCCAGCAGCGCAGCGGCGATGCCCAGCCCCGCCAGCAGCGCGAGCGCCGCGCCGCCGCCGAAGACGACGATCCGTCGATCTTTCAGAAAGTCCATGCCCCTGGCTACGACGCGTCGATGACGCTTTCAAGCGCGACGGTCAGGGAAAGACGCGGGCGATCGCGGTCGACGACCTTCAGCCGCCCGTCAGGCGATTGAGCGCCGCCTGGTAGTTGGCCAGCTGGTCGGTCAGATACTTCGGCGCCGTGCCGCCGGTCTTGCCGGGCGTCTTGGCGCCGTCGCTGGTGATGCCCTGGGCGGCGTCGGCCGCTTCGCGATAGGCGGTGCGGATCTGCGACAGGGCCCGAGTGATAACCACATTGGCGTTCTTGCGCCCCGCCTCCGTGGTCAGGTCCAGCTCCGGCGGAAGCTGCAGGCCGTAGACCGGCCCGCCGCCGTCGGCCGAGACGGTCTTTCCGTTGTCGGTCTTCGTGGCCCGGACAACGCCGCCGGCCAGGCCCAGGGCGTTCAGCACGTCGGTTCCGCCCTTGCCCGCGACCACCTCGATCGTCGCCGTGTTCGAGGCCGGGCTGATCTTGAGCACCCGGTTGTCGCCGTCGGTCACCGTCTCGACCTTGGCGCGGAACCCCGAGGCGCGCTTGATCTTGTCGGCCAGGGTCTCCAGCGTGTCGTTGGCCTCGATCGTGACCGTGGTCAAAGGCCCGCGCTCGCGCGTGCGGATCTGGAAGGTGTCGCCCGGCCGCGCGGCCGTGGCGGTCGTGATCCGCTCCGACTGCTTGAACGCCATGGTGCCTGACGGCAGGCCGAACAGATCCAGGGCCGAGGCTCCGGCCGCGGACACGGCCACCGTGGTCGGCGTGGCGTAGCCGTCCTTGCCCGTCAGCCTCTGGCTCCAGTCGACCGTTCCGGTTCCGACATTGATCTGGGCAACATAGCCGTCCTTGGCGCCGATCGTGCTCTGACCGTCCAGGTTGGCCCCGGCCGAGCCGACCAGCCAGGCCGAACCGTTCTTGACGTCGAAGCCGGTCATGGTGTCGTCGCCCGCCCCGCCATAATAGGTCACGGCGTCGGCGCTGGTGTCGCCGATGTTCAGCGACATGCGGCTGACGAAGGCGTCCATGCCGCCGGACGGACCGGTCGTGACGCCATTGACCGCCATGGCGCTGTTGGCGGTATAGCCGCCGACATAGAGCTGGCCGCCGTCGATGCGCAGGCCGACCACGTCGCCGCCCTTCAGGGAGCCCAGGTCGCGGGTGGCGCCGGCCGCCAGGGTCGCCGTCTTGGTGTAGGTGACCGGCACGCTCTCATAGGCGCCGTACTTGTTGAGCTGGCTGACGTTCTCGGTGACGACGCTGGTCGTCACGTCAAAGCTACGCAGCATAGCCTTGCCGTCTTCCTTCGAGCCGACGATCACCTGCGAGCCGTTCACGACGATGTCGGAGACGGAGTCGTTGGCGGCCGAGCCGAACTTCTGGGTGAACAGCGCCTTGGGCTTGCCGTTGGCGTCGGTGGCGAAGGCCGACAGATAGGCGTCCCAGCCACCGCTAGGATCGGTCCCGACCGCGCCGGGAAGGTCTGACTTGGCGCGCCCGCCCACATAGAGCACGCCGTCGGCCCCGAACGCCAAGGCCGTCGCTTCGTCTTCCTGCAGGCCGCCGCGGCGCACCGTCCACTGCTCGTCGCCATTGGCGCTGTAGCGGGTGACGAAACTGTCGGTCTTGGTCGAGCTGTCGCCGTTGTTGATCGGTCCGTTGACCGCGCCCTGCAGACGCCCACTGACGGAGCCCGCCACGGCGATGCTGCCGTCGTCGGCGACCGCCAGGGACAGGCCGCTGGCGCTGTCGGTCGCACCGAGGGTCTGAGCGAACAGCAGGTGGCCGGCGCTGTCGTACTTCAGAAGCGCGACGTCGCTGTCGCCCTTGATCGGCTGGCCGTCGATGTCGATCTTGCCTTGAACCGCCGTGCCGACATCCGCCAGCATGTAGACCGAGCCGTCCGCGCCCGTCACCGACTTGCGGACGTTGGAGATCGTGCCCTGCAGCGTCTCGGTGAAGACCTTGCCGCCCGGCGCGCCCGCCCCGGCGCCACCGCCGGCGCCGGCGGCGCTGTACTTGGTCAGGGTGGTCTCGTAGACGGCGTCGTCGGTCTTGGTGTTCTTGTCCGGGTCGGGATCGCCGGCCTTGGTCGTCACATAGACCGCGGGCGCCGTCTTGGGCGCGCTGAAGCTGATCTGCTCGACCGAGTCGCCCTTCACCTTCAGGGCGAAGTCGTCTCCGGTGGCCGGCAGCGTGACGGGCTTGCCGTTCACCTGGACCGTACGCTCCTGCCCCGCGGTGCGCTGGACGGCGAACGAGGTGTTGTAGCCCGCCGTCTTCATCTTGTCGTTCATGTAGGTGACGACGTTGGACATGGTCCGGGGCGTCGACCCCATGTCGTTCAGGTTCATCGTCACGGTCTTGGTGACCCCGAACGCCTTGACCGTCACGTCGAACGAGACGTCGCCCTGGAACTTCGGAACGGGGTCGCCGAACTGTCCGCTGTAGAGGGTGTCCGTGGTGTAGGTGTAGTTGGCCTTGGGCACCCCGGCCTTGGCCTTGTCGCTGGTCATGACCGCGCCGGTCGTCAGCCGCAGCTTGTCCAGCGACAGGCCCTGCACATAGCTGCTGATTTCGCCCAGCCCCTTGTTCAGGACCGTCTGCAGCTTGGTGATCTCGCCGTCGGTGACGTTCTTCTCCCCCGCCCGGCTGGCGATCGCCGACAGGGTGTTGAGCGCCTGGTAGGTCGCGAACAGTTTGGCGTAGTCGGGGCTGGCGCCCTTCAGCGAGGTGGTGTTGGCGCCCTCGTCGACGAACTTGCGTCCGTTGAGCGCCGAGCGGACCAGTTCGCTGGCCGGCGGCGTGGCGCCCGACAGCCACGGCGCGGTGGGCACCACGGCCTTGGACTTCGTCGTCGCGACATTGGTCGCGCCAGACGCGGCCGCGCCCGTCAGGCCGTTGCGGGCCTGATAGTAGCTGAGCAGCGTGCTGGTGTCTAAAGTGACCACGGCTTGTCCTGACGAGGACTCGGAGTCCCCCGCTGATAAAGTCGCCCCCTAGCCGTTAACGCCCTCTCAAGGTTCGACGTTAAGCGGCGATAAGATGTGCGTCGGACAGGGCTCGGCGCGCGTCCTCGCGCAGCTCCATCCACTCCGAGGCCAATATGCCCAGCAACACGACGTCGCGCCGCACCCCGTCCTTCAGGACATGGCCGCGCAGATAGCCCTCGCGCCGGAAGCCCGCGGCCGACTGCGCCTTCAGCGCAGCGTCGTTGTCGGCCATGACCTCGGCGAACACCTTGTGCAGGCCCAGTTCGCAGAAGGCCCGATCCAGGCCCAGAACCTGAGCCGCGCGACCGACGCCGCGACCGCGCGCCTCGGCCGAGCCCAGGAACCAGTTCCAGCTGGCGCGCCGGTGATGGCTGGTCAGTCCGGTCAGGGTGAGCAGGCCCATGGGCGCGCCGACCCGGGTGATCATCCATCCGCACAGGTCGGGATCGGACCGCAGAGCCTCGAACCAGGCCGCGTGCGCCTGCCGGCTGGGCAGATCGGCGTCGGACATCCAGCGGTCGACCTCGGGCTCCGAGCGCCACTGAAAGAGGACCGCCTCGTCCTCGTCCCGCAAGTCCCGCAACTCGATCATACGCGCCGCCGATTCCCCGTTCCGCACGCGGCCAGCTTACTCTGGCGCGGCCACGACACCTAGAGCTGTCTGGCGTGGAAGACCGCATCCGGGCCGGATGAACAGGCTCTAAGTTCATGGACTTAGAGCGCGCTCGCCCAAGGCCCGCCGAGACGCTCCCAGGCCTACTGCCCCTTGAACAGCGACAGGATGATCTGCGGGGCGTTGTTGGCGATCGACAGGGCCTGGGCGCCGAGCTGCTGCTTGACCTGCAAGGCCTGCAGGCGCGCGCTTTCCTTGGCGAGGTCTGCGTCCACCAGATTGCCGACGCCGGTCTCGAGCACGTCGGTGAGCTTGTTCACGAAGGTCTTGTGGGCGTCGATCTGCTTGGCCTGCGTGCCGATATTGCCGACGGCCTGGTTGACGGCGCTCATCGTCGTATCGAGGCGCGCGAGGACCGCGGTCGCATTGGACACCGACAGGACGTCGTCGGTCGGCAGCAGCGTGTTGATCGTGCCGCCCAGCGCCAGGTTTTGCAGGCCCAGGGTGATGGACTGACCCGCGTCGGCGTCGGCCAGGAAGGTCATGTCGGCGGTCTGGCTGCCGTCGAGCAGGTTCGCCCCGTCGAAAACGGCGCTCTTGAGGACCTGGGTGAGGTTCTTGAGGATCCCTTGGAAGTCCGCGTTCAGGGACTGGCGCGAGGTCGTGGTCAGCGAGGTGTCCTTCGCCGCGACCACCTTTTCGCGCATCAGCTTGAGCAAGTCGGAAACCGACTCGCCGGCGGCCAGGGCCACGTCGGCGATCGAAGTCGCCCGGTCCAGGCTCATCTTGACCGCCCCAAGGGCGCTCATGTCGGCGCGCTGCTCCTGGGCGATCGACCAGACGGCGGCGTTGTCCTTCGCCGTGGAGATGGACAGGCCCGTATTGATCCGGGTCTGCACCGACTGCATGTCGTCGTTGGTGCGATTCAGGTTTTGCAGTGCGATCAGCGCGGGCTGGTTCGTGTTGACGCTCAGCGTCATGCGCGGCCTCCGATCGGCGATTTTGCCGTGGTTGCGATCACGCGCGATTCGGCGCGCGATCTAATCGCCGCCGAGATTGGGCCCAGAAAGTAAGAACATGGTTAACGACCGTAAACCATGCTCGTTAAGAGGCGCGACAAGCCGCCTCACCCGCCTGGCGGCGCGGACAGCGCCTCAGGCCTTGCCGTCGTAGACATCCCCCGTGTGGTAGCGCGACGCGCCGCGCATCTTCAGGATCTCCTCCCGCGGAAACTGCTGAAGCGTCTCGCCGGTCCGGCGATCCACGGTCTTGTAGACGTAGTCTCCCGTATCGTCGTCGTGCTCGATGACCAGGCGCAGGTCGCCTGGCTGGGGCCCCTTTTCGACGGGCGCCTCGGCCTTGGCGTCGGCGACAGGGGCGCTCCGGTCGCCGGCGGCGGCCGACGCGGGCCCGACGGCGACCGCGGGATCTTCAACGGACTTGGCGCCCGCGGACGGGTCCGGGGCGTTCACTGGGGCGATAAAATCTCTGATCGCCGACAAAGCGGCTTTAGGTTCCATATGTCTCCACCGACGCGGCGGTCGGCCCTCCTCTCAAATTCTCTCCTATCCTCGACCCCTGGAAGTTAGAGGCGGGCCCGAACGAGCCCGCCTCCACCCGCGCCTTAACGGAACAGGCTCAGGATCGACGACGTGGATTGGTTCGCGATCGACAGCGCCTGCACGCCCAGCTGCTGCTTGGTTTGCAGCGACTGCAGCTTGGCGCTTTCCTTGGCCAGGTCGG
>NZ_QFQZ01000109.1 GCF_003243465.1 Caulobacter segnis | reverse complement strand
ACACCTGGCACCGTGACCACCTGATCGATCCGCGCTCAGTCGTGCCGGAATCGGTGATGCCGCCCTACAAGTTCCTGGCCGAAAAGGACCTGGACTACAGCGACATCGTCGCCCGCATGAAGACCCAGCACACGGTCGGCGTGCCCTATACGGCCGACGAGATCGCCAACGCCAAGAAGGACCTCGAGGCCCAGGCCGACCCGTTCTCGACCGACGCCGTGGGCCTGCGCGCCCGCTACGGCGCCAAGGTGGTCAACCGCGACTTCGACGGCGATCCGAACAAGATCTCCGAAATGGATGCGCTGGTCGCCTACCTGCAGATGCTGGGCACCCTGGTGGACTTCAAGTCCTACAAGGCCCAGGCGCCGGAGAACCAACGATGAGCGGTCTCTCCTACGAAACCGTCGCGCGCTTCGCGCAGCAGGGCGGGCTGGTCTACTTCGGCCTGATCTTCCTCGCCGGCGTCGCCTACGCCCTGTGGCCTTCCCGCAAGGCCGAATTCCAACACGCCGCGCATATGCCGCTGGATGACGAGGAGCTCTCCTGATGGCTCACGAACGCGAGACCGACCACGCCACCGGCGTCGAGACGACCGGGCACGAGTGGGACGGCATCAAGGAACTGGATAACCCGCTGCCCCGCTGGTGGCTGTGGGTCTGGTACGGGACGATCGCCTTCTCGATCGCCTACTGGGTGGCCATGCCGGCCTGGCCGGGCCTGCACAGCTACACCAAGGGCCTGCTCCACAAGTCGGACCGGGCGGAGGTCGGCAAGCAGCTGACCGCTCTCGAGGTCCAGCGCGGCCAAGGCGCGGCGATGCTCCGCACCGCCAGCCTGGAGCAGATCGAAAAGGATCCGAAGCTGCAGGCCTACGCCCAGCAGGTCGGCCAGTCGGTCTTCGGCGACAACTGCGCCACTTGCCACGGCATCGGCGGCACCGGCGGCAAGGGCTACGCCAACCTGCGCGACGATGTGTGGCTGTGGGGCGGCAAGCTGGAGGACATCCAGTACACCATCACCCACGGCATCCGCACCGGCGCCGATGGGGCCCGCATGTCGCAGATGCCCGCTTTCGGCCGCGACGAGCTGCTCAAGCCCGAGCAGATCGACGACCTGACCGAGTACGTGGTCAAGCTGTCGAACCGTCCCGCCGACGCCGGCGCCGTGGCCCGCGCCGCGCCGATCTTCGAAACCCAGTGCTCGGCCTGCCACGGCGCGGACGGCAAGGGGAACCAGGAGCTCGGCGCGCCGAACCTGACCGACGCCGATTGGCTCTACGGTTCGGATCGTGCTGCGATCCGAGGCCAGATCTACGCCGGGAACGGCGGCGTCATGCCCACCTGGGGCGGTCGCTTGAGCCCTGAGACGATCAAGGCGCTCGCCGTCTACATTCACTCCAACGCGGGTGGTCAGTAAGGGCTATGCCCACGCTTATCGACAATAGGCCTCCTCAACCTGAATCCCGGACGGCGGTCTCGGCCGCCGCCCGGGCCAAGGGCAAGGGGGACGCCAACGGCGGGCTCTACAAGCCTCGCGAGCCGATCTATCCCAAGCTGGTCCACGGCAAGTGGCGGAACGTGAAGTGGGCGCTGCTCATCATCACGCTCGGGATCTACTACATCACGCCGTGGATCCGCTGGCATCGGCCGGACGGCTTCCCGCAACAGGCGGCGCTGGTCGATTTCACGGGTCGGCGCTTCTACTTCTTCGACATCCAGCTGTGGCCCCAGGAAGTCTACATCTTCACGGGCCTGCTGGTGATGTCCGCCCTGGCGCTGTTCCTGGTCACGGCGCTTTTCGGCCGTCTCTGGTGCGGCTACGCTTGCCCGCAGACGGTCTGGACCGACCTCTACATCGTCGTCGAGCGCCTCTTCGAAGGCGACCGCAACGCGCGCATGCGCCTTGACGCGGCGCCGCTGTCCTTCAACAAAATCTGGCGCAAGACCGGCAAGCACCTGACCTGGCTGGCCATCGCCTTCGGCACCGGCGGCGCCTGGATCTTCTACTTCCACGACGCCCCGACGCTGCTCCGCACCTTCTGGACCGGCGACGCGCCGGTGACGGCCTATGTCTCGTGCTTCCTCCTGACCTGCACGACCTACATCTTCGCCGGCTGGATGCGCGAGCAGGTCTGCACCTACATGTGCCCGTGGCCCCGCATCCAGGGCGCCATGCTGGACCATCACTCGCTCCAGGTGACCTATCTGGGCTATCGTGGCGAGCCGCGCGGCCCGCACAAGAAGGGCCAGACCTGGGAAGGGCGCGGCGACTGCGTCGACTGTCGCCAGTGCGTGGTGGTCTGCCCGATGGGCATCGACATCCGCGACGGCGCGCAGCTCGAATGCATCAACTGCGGCCTGTGCGTCGACGCCTGCGACGACATCATGACCAAGATGGGCCGCCCCACCGGCCTGATCGCCTACGACTCCGAAGCCGCCGTCTCGCATCGCGGCTCGGGCTGCAAGCCGCAATACAAGCCGGTCCGCAGCCGCACGATCTACTACGCGCTCGCGATGACCATCGTCGGAGGGCTGACCCTGTGGTCACTGCTCTCGCGGCCCGACGCCGACCTCCACGTGATCCGCGACCGCAACCCGGTCTTCGTGCGGATGCACGATGGCGCCGTGCGCGATGGCTACACGCTGAAGATCGGCAACCGCACCTTCGTCCAGCAGCGCTTCGACGTCTCGTTCGAGGGCGTGCCCGGTGCTCGCCTCAGCCACCCGGGCGGCGAGGGCGAACATGTCAGCATCGTCGTTCCGGCCGACCAGGTCGTGCCGCTGCGCGTCTTCGTCACCGCCCCGCCGAACGCCGAACTGGACGCCAGCGTCCCAGCCCGCTTCGTCATCCGCTCGGGTGGCGTGCAGGCCGAGGCCAAGACCGTCTTCCTCTCTGGAGCCGCGAACCCGCAATGACCAGCGCAACGCAAACGATCGCCAAGGTCCCGTCCGAAAAGGGCCGCATCACCGGCTGGCACGTGCTGATCGGGGTCGTGCTGTTCTTCGCGATCGTCATCGGGGTCGACACCATCTTCATGGTGCAGGCCTATCGGACCTTCTCGGGCGAGGTGGCCTCCAACCCGTATGAAGCGGGCCTGGCGTTTAACCGCACCCTGGCTCAGCGTCAGAAGGAAGCGGCGCTGGGCTGGTCCGCCAGCGTCGAGACGCCGGCCGGCAAGACCGTGGTGGTCACCGTCGTCGATCGCGCCGACAAGCCGCTGGACGGCCTGTCCCTGACCGGCGTCCTGGAGCGTCCGGCGACCGAGACCGGCCGCCAGACCCTGAACTTCCGCTCGCTGGGCGGCGGCCGCTATGAGGCGACCGCCCAACTGGACGGGGCCTGGGACCTGCGCGCCACGGCCCGCAACGCCAAGGACATGTTCGAGATCGAAACCCGCCTGGTGGAACCCGCCCAATGAGCCAGAGCCTGACCCTGCATCGTGACCTCGAGGCGTTCGTTCGACGGGACGAGGCGGGGAATGGCCGTCTCGAACTTCTGGTCAGCGGCGCCCGCTGCGCCGGCTGCATCAACAAGATCGAAAAGGCGGTTCGTGAGCTGCCGGGTGTCGACGCCGCGCGCCTCAACCTGACCACGGGCAAGCTCGCGGTCCAGCTGGAGGGCAAGCAGGCCGATCCGGAGCGCGTCGTCGAGACCGTCGAGGCGCTCGGCTATCGCGCCTGCCTGTTCGATCCCGGCGAAGCCGCCGCGGCGCAGGACAGGGAAGGGCGCGAACTGGCGGTCGCCCTTGGGGTGGCCGGCTTCGGGGCCGGCAACGTCATGATGTTCACCGTGCCCGCCTGGGCGGGCCTGTTCGGGCAGGAGCTGAATGGCTCCACGCTGACGCTGATGTATTGGATGGCCGCGATCGTCGCGACGCCGTGCGCCCTGTTCGCCGGCCGTCCGTTCTTCCGCTCCGCCTGGGCTTCGCTGAAGCGCGGCAAGGCCAATATGGACGTGCCGATTTCGATCGGCGTGATCCTGACCCTGATCGTCAGCTTTTCCGAGACGATCCTGCGCGGCAAGCACGCCTATTTCGACGCGGCGGTGACGCTGCTGTTCCTGCTGCTTATCGGCCGCTACCTGGATCACCGCCTGCGCGCCAACGCCCGCTCGGCCGCGCGCGACCTGCTGGCCCTGCAGACTCCCGTGGCCATGCGCCTGATCGACGGCGTCGAGCAGGGTATCCCGGTCGCCGAGGTCAAGATCGGCGACCGCCTCGTCGTCGCGCCGGGCGACCGCGTTCCGGTCGACGGCCTGGTCGAGAGCGGCCAGTCGGAACTCGACAACGCCCTGATCACCGGCGAGACGGCGCTGTCGCCAGTCGGCGCGGGCGCTCGACTGCACGCCGGCGCCCTGAACCTCTCGGGCCGTCTGGTCATGACCGCCACGGCGCGCAGCGAGGACTCCACGGTCGCCGCGATCGCCCGCCTGATGGAAGCCGGCGCGCAAACCCGTTCGGCCTATGTTCGTCTGGCCGACAAGGCCGCCGCGCTCTACGTGCCGGTCGTGCACACCGCTGCGGCCCTGACCTTCGTTGGCGGCTGGGCGCTGGGGCTCGGCCCGCGAGAGGCGCTGCTGCGCGCCGCCGCCGTGCTGATCGTCACCTGTCCCTGCGCTCTCGGCCTGGCCGTACCGGCCGTGCAGATCGCCGCCAGCAGCCGCTTGTTCCGCAAGGGCGTCCTGGTCAAGTCTGGCGCCGCGCTGGAGCGCCTCGCCGAAGTCGACCACGTCGTGTTCGACAAGACCGGCGTCCTCACCGAGGGCCGTCCGCGCCTGATCGACGCCCCGGCCCACCTCGTCGCCATGGCCGCGCCGCTGGCCCGCGCCTCGCGCCACCCGCTGGCCAAGGCCATGGCCGCCGAGGCGGGCCTCGGGCCCGTGGCGACCGACTGCGTCGAGACCGCCGGCCAAGGCGTCGAAGGCGTCATCAATGGCCGTCGCGCCCGCCTGGGCCGCGCCGCCTTCGTCGGCGTGACCGGTGGCGACGCGCGCGAGACCGAGCTGTGGTTCGGCTTCGAGAATGACCTCAAGATCCGCTTCGTGTTCGAGGACCAGCCCCGCGCGGACGCGGCCGACACCCTCGCGCGCCTGCGCCGCATGGGCCTGTCGGTCGAGATCCTGTCCGGCGATCTCGCGGGCCCCGTGGGCGACATCGCCCGCGAGGTGGGCGTCCCCAAGTGGCGCGCCGGCCTGACCCCGTTCGACAAGGCCGCGATCGTGGATCAGTTCAAGGCCGACGGCCGCAAGGTCCTGATGGTCGGCGACGGCCTCAACGACGCCGCGGCCCTGTCCAAGGCTCACGCCTCGATGGCGCCGGGCGCCGCCGTGGACGCCGCCCAGAACGCCGCCGACCTCGTCTTCACCGGCGAGGGTCTAGCCGCCGTGGTCGACGCGATCGACACGGCCCGCGAAGCGCGTCGTCGGGCGCTTGAGAACTTCGGCTTCTCGGCGCTCTACAACGTCGTCGCCACGCCGGCGGCCATGTTTGGGTTGATCAATCCCTTCATCGCCGCCCTGGCGATGTCGGGGTCGTCGATGGTCGTGCTGCTGAACGCCGCGCGGCCGCGCATCGCCTGGAGGCGTCGATGAACATCGTCCTGTTCCTGGCCCCATTCTCGATCGGCCTCGGGGCCATGGGCCTCTTCGCCTTCTTCTGGACCATGCGGTCGGGCCAGTACGAGGATCCGAAAGGCGACGCCGCCCGGATCCTCTACGACCACCTAGAGGACAAGCCGCCCCAGGATTGATCCCAACGGATTGATCCAAATCACGGCGGAGGCGGGGAGGCCGGCGCAGGTTGCGCGCGTCAGGAGAGACGCATGACCGCAGCCGCCGCCCAGATTCCCGCCAACGACCACCAAGCGCTGCTGACGCGCTACGACAGCCGCGCGCCGCGCTACACCAGCTATCCGACCGCGCTGCAGTTCTCGAAAGAGGTCGACGCCGAGGTTTATGGCGAGTGGCTGGGCGGGCTCGATCCGCGCGAACCGGTTTCGCTCTACGCTCACATCCCGTTCTGCGATCGGCTGTGCTGGTACTGCGGCTGCAACACCCGGGTGGTGAAGAAGCAGGCGTTGATCAGCGAGTATGTCGAGCGACTGGTGGACGAGCTGGCCCTGGTCGAGACGCGCCTGCCGGGCCGCATCAAGGCCGGCGCCGTGCACCTGGGCGGCGGCACGCCCAACATGCTGTCGCGCGACGACCTGGTGCGTCTGTTCGGCGCGCTGCGTCACGTCTTCCCGTTTGCGCCGGGTGTTGAAATCTCGGCCGAACTCGATCCGGCGGTGCTCACCGAGAGCTGGGTGAAGGCCGCCGCCTTCCACGGCCTGAACCGCGCCAGTCTCGGGGTCCAGGACCTCGCGCCGCATGTGCAGGAGGCGGTGAACCGCGTCGAGCCGTTCGAGGTCGTGGCGCGCGCGACTCACTGGCTGCGCCAGGCCGGGGTCGCCTCGATCAACCTTGACCTGATGTATGGCCTGCCCAAGCAGACGACCGCCGACGTGGTCGCCACCCTGGACAAGGTCTTGACGCTGCGCCCCGAGCGGATCGCGCTGTTCGGCTACGCCCATGTACCTTGGGCGCGCTCGCACCAGAAGCTGATCCGCGAGGAGGACCTCGCTGACGCCAACGGCCGCTTCGAGCAGAGCCAGGCGGCCGCCGAGCGGCTCGTGAAAGCGGGCTATGTCGCGATCGGCCTCGATCACTTCGCCCTGCCGAACGACGACCTCGCTTTGGGAGTCGCGACCGGCACGCTGCGCCGCAATTTCCAGGGCTACACCACCGACCAGCACCCGACCCTGATCGGGCTGGGCGCCTCGTCGATCGGCCGCATGCCGGGCGGCTATGTCCAGAACCTGCCCGCCGAGGTCGCCTGGCGCGACGCTATCCTGCAAGGCCGGTTGCCCGTCGCGCGGGGCGTCAAGCTGACCGACGACGACCGCCTGCGCGCCGACGTGATCGAGCGTCTGATGTGCGACTTCGAGGTCGATCTGGAAGCGGTGGCCACGCGTCACGGCGTCTCGTCCGAAGTTTTCGGCCAGGACGTCGGCAAGCTGGCGGAGCTCCGCGCCGACGGTCTCGTCCAGGTCGACGGCGACGTCATCCGTGTCACCGAGGCGGGCCGGCCCTTCGTGCGCCTGACCGCCCAGGCGTTCGATCATCGCTCCGACACGAGCGAGGGCTTCTCCCGCGCGATCTAGTTTTCAGAAACTGATCGAGGTCAAGGTCGAGTGCTTCGCGATCCTTCAAATAAAGATCGCGACAGAAATTAGAGAGTCGCCACTTCTGGGGATAGATGATGAAAACGCTTATTCTTTCGGCCATCGCGGCGACGGCTCTGGTCGGCGGCGTGGCGCACGCTGAGGACTTCTCGCCGAACGCCAAGGGCGATTTCATCGTCCATGCGCGCATCACGCAAGTCGCGCCGGACAAGGATGCGGCCATCCTGACCGCCGCGGGCGCCAACACCGGCCTGAAGGCTCACGTCAAGGATGACGTCAAGCCGACCCTGGGCTTCACCTACTTCCTGACCGACAAGGTCGCCGTCGAGGCCATCCTGGGCACCACCGAGCACGACATCCGCGCTCAGGGCGGTGCGACGGATGCTCTGGTCCACAAGACCTGGGTGCTGCCGCCGGTCGTGACCCTGCAGTACCACCCGCTGCCCGCCGCCCGCGTCAGCCCCTATGTCGGCGCCGGCATCAACTACATGCTGTTCTACAGCGGCAAGGACAAGAACGGCTTCACCGTGAAGGTCGACGACGGCTTCGGCTACGCCCTGCAAGCCGGCGTCAACGTCAAGCTGAAGGACAATTGGCTGCTGAACGCCGACATCAAGAAGGTCTATTTCAGCACCGACGCCAAGATCAACGGCGGCGCCCTGAAGGCCAAGGTGGACCTGGATCCGCTGGTTTCGTCGGTCGGCTTCAGCCGCAAGTTCTAGGATTAATCGCCCATGGCGCCGGTCCGCCCGGCGACATGCGCAGTGTCACAAGGCCCGGCCGCAAGCCGGGCCTTGTTCACGTTGGGAGCCCCGCGCGCGGAAGCGCGAGCGCCGCGGTGGAGCAGAGGGCCGGCTCGGCCGAGCCGGCGCCCGAATGGCTACTTGGCCACGCTGACCTTGAAGACCATCACGTTGCGATAGGTCTTGCCGGGATCCAGGCGCACTGGAGCGAACTGCGGCTTGTTCGGCGCGTCAGGGAAGTGCTGCGGCTCCAGCGCGATGCCGTCGCCTTGCCGATAGAGCTTGCCGCTCTTGCCGACCCAGGACGCGTCCAGGAAGTTCCCCGAATAGAACTGGATGCCCGGCTGATCCGACAGGATCTCCAGCACGCGGCCGCTCTTGGGATCGGCCAGCCGCGCCGCCAGCCGCAGGGCGCCTCCCGCCTTGCCGTTCAGGACGTAGTTATGGTCGTAGCCCTTGCCGACGACCAGCTGCGGGTCACTGGCGTCGCGGATGCGCTTGCCGACCGCGGTGGGCGTGCGGAAGTCGAAGGCCGTGCCGGCCACGGGGGTGATCGCCCCCGTCGGGATCAGCTCGTTGTCGACCGGCGTGTAGCCATTGGCGGGGATCGTCAGCACATTGCCCATGGCGCCTTCCGGCGCGCCTTCGCCGGCCGCGTTGAACAGCGCGTGGTTGGTCATGTTGACGATCGTCGGCTTGTCGGTCGTCGCGCCGTAGGTGATCGTCAGCTGGTTCTGTTCGTCCAGGGCGTAGGTCGCCGTGGCGTTCACGGTCCCCGGATAGCCCTGGTCGCCATCGGGGCTGACATAGCCCAGCGTCACCGAGGCGGTCGGGCCGGACTTGGTCGACAGCACCTTCCAGACGACCTTGTCGAAGCCTTTCACGCCGCCGTGCAGGGCCGCGACGCCGTTGTTGTTCAGCGCCAGTTGGTAGGTCTTGCCGTCAAGCTCGAAACGGCCCTTGCCGATGCGGTTGGCGAAGCGGCCGACGCTCGCGCCGAAGTAGCTGGCGTTCTTCACGTAGGTCGCCGCGTCGTTGAAGCCGAGCACGATGTCGGCCTTCTTTCCGGCCTTGTCGGGGGCGATCAGCGACTGCAGGGTCGCGCCGTAGGTGATCACCGTGGCGCTGACGCCCTTGGCGTTGGTCAGGGTGAAGGCCTCGACCGCTTCGCCGGACGGGGTCTGGCCGAACGGGCGGCGGGTCAGCTCCGCGGCCGTCGCCGTCGATGTGGTGACAAGGGCGAGCGCGCCGCACAGGGCGATGGTCTTGAACGTCATGTTTCCTCTCCGTCTTGTTCTGTTCGCCAAAGGGGCGCTATCGCGGGCCGGCTATTCGACGAACGGCGGCGCCACGACCCGCTCGCTGAGCAGGAAGGCGTCGGCCACGTGCCGTAGCGGACTGACATCAACGTCGCTGGCGCCATCCGCGATCAACCGCGCGAACTCGTCATAGAGCCCGGCATACTCGCGGTCGGGCCCCTCATGCATCAGCTGGCCGTCGATCCACAGCTTGGCGCCGCCGTTGGTCAGTTTCAGCGCGCCGTCCTCGGTGTCGACCTCGATGTCCCAGCTTTGCGGCCCCGTCTGCAGGAAGTCGAGCTCGGCGCGGATCGGGGCGCCGTTGGCGTCGCGGAAGTCCAGCTCGGCCTGGATCGGCGACTGCCGGTTCTCGGGCACGTGCAGCACGCCGTGCGACAGGAAGAAGGGCAGGGGCAGGATGCGCGTGACGATCGAGAGGGCGTTGATCGCCGGGTCAAAAACGCCCAGGCCGCCGGCCTCCCAAATCCAGTCCTGGCCGGGATGCCAGACGCGCACGTCTTCCTTCCAGTTGATCCGTACGGCCTTGACCGTCCGCTGCGCCAGCCAGGCACGGGCGGGCTCGACGCCGACCGCATGGCGCGAGTGCCAGGTCGCCTGAAGCGTCAGGCCGCGGGCGACGGCGGCCTGACGCAGGTCCTCGACCTCGCTCAGCGTCGCGCCCGGCGGCTTTTCCAGCATTACGTGCTTGCCCGCGGCCAGGGCCAGATGAGCCAGGGCGTGGCGCGGCTGGGGCGGCGTGCACAGCGCCACGGCGTCGATCGCCACCTCGCTGGCCAGCAAGGCGGCCAGATCGGTGAAGTGGGCGACGCCGTCCAGTTCGGCGTTACGACTGACGATGGCGACCAGCTTGAAGCGCGGATCAGCGGCGATGGACGGCAGGTGCTGGTCCCGGGCGATCTTGCCCAGGCCGACGAGCGCCAGACGGATCGGCGTCACAGCGCGCGCACCGCGACGGGATGTTCAGCCGCCTGGCCCAGGGAATTTCGCACCGGATAGAGGAACGGCGCGGCCTCGATCTCGAATACGTCGCCCAGCTTGGTCTGGAAGCCTTCCGAGAACGACAGGGTGGCGGTGCCGAAGAAGTGGACGTGCACGTCACCCGGGCGGCGGAACAGATCGTACTTGAAGTGGTGATGCTCGAGATTGGCGATCGTGTGGGACATGTTCGCCTCGCCCGACAGGAAGGGCTTCTCCCAGGCAACGGCGCCGTCGCGCAGGATGCGGCTGGCGCCGCGGACGTCCTCGGGCAGCGGGCCGGTTAGCAGTTCCGGACCCAGCGCGGCCTGGCGCAGCTTCGAGTGGGCGAGCCAGAGATAGTTGCCGCGCTCGATCACGTGGTCGGAGAACTCGTTGGCCAGGCAGAAGCCCAGGCGATGCGGGGTTCCGTCGGGACCGATCAGATAGACGCCTGCGATCTCGGGCTCCTCGCCGCCGTCCTTGGCGAAGGCGGGAGAGGTGAGGGGCTGGCCGGGACCGACCAGTTGCTGGCCGTCGCCCTTGTAGAACCATTCCGGCTGGACGCCTTCCTGGCCGGGCGCGGGCTTGCCCCCCTCGACGCCCATCAGGAACATCCGCATCGAGTCGGTCAGCTGCTCGCCCGACTGGGCGGCCTTGTGCATCTTGTCGCGACCCTCGGCCGAGCCCAGGTGGGTCAGGCCGGTGCCGGTCAGTAGCAGGTGAGCGGTGTCTGGGTGGTCGATCGGCGCCAGGACGCGGCCCTCGGCCAAGGCGGCGGGGATATCCACGTCTTCGCCCAGCGCGCTGGCTTGAGCAATCTCCGCGAGGCTCGACTGGGCCTTGAGCGCGGCTTGGGCCAAGTCATAGAGCGTGTTGGCGACCGTGACCCTGCGGGCCACGCCCGTGTCGTCGACCGCCGCCAGCCGTCGTTCGCCATCTTCCGCCTTAAACTGTACGAACCTCAAGACCATTGGCGAACGCTCCTCGCTTATAATAGTCTGACAAATACCGTTGGCGGCGCGGCTGTCAAACCTCGTTTAGACCAAGGCTCGCACGCGCCGCCTTTCGGGGCGCGGCGAACAGGCGGGAGACCACGATCTCGCCCCAGCTTCCGCCTTCGCCGGCCGTTCGGCGCGGGCTGAGTCGGCCGGCATGACGTCCCGTCATCATTGACGGTTTTGTTGCGCAACGTTAGTCAGACAAATATTATAATATGAGTCCGTCTCGGCGCCGACCTCTCCCTTCGATCGGCCGCGAGCGGCGGAGCGTACCAAGGATCGTCATGAGCGCCGCCCCCCTTTCCCCCCGCGTCCTTCGTTCGCGTGCGTGGTTTGATAATCCGGACAATATCGACATGACGGCGCTTTATCTGGAGCGCTATCTGAACTTTG
>NZ_QFQZ01000108.1 GCF_003243465.1 Caulobacter segnis | reverse complement strand
ACGCTTCACGTTCATCAGACACTCCTCTCCAGCTCCGAAAAGCTAGCATGGGTGTCCACTGAAACGAGGGAGGATCAAACCGTTTCTGCAGCATGGCGCGCGTACGATCGAACATGCGCTCTTCGGAGGGATCGACCAAAACCAGACCGCCGACGTCAGCAGGAAAAAGCGCGGCATACAGCTTCATGTTGAAGCCGCCGAGGGAGTGCCCAACGAGAAGAAGCGGACCTTTTAGCTTAGCTTTCTCCACGAGCGTGTGCATGTCACCGACGATCGCGATCGGTGAGCGTGGGGATGTGGCGGGGTCGCTATAGCCCATGCCGGCCCGGTCATAACTACAGGCTCTGGCCCGGTCAGCCACGCGGGGCTGTACAAGAGCCCAGATCGACGACCAGTCGCTTAGCCCGGAATCGAATAGAACGGTCGTGTCGCCGCTTCCCAAGCAGAACAGGTTGATTTTACGCCCGCCGCCCAGGTCGATCCGTTCATGAGCACCAACGTATTGTGTCCGGCTGTCCGGCGAGGCCTCTGGTGATTGGGCGCGAGCGCCTGCGGCCGCGACGAGTATCGCTACGAAAACGCTCGTAGCGAAGTGTTTGATGTTCATGCTGCCCCCTCAGACTCGAGCAGCGTGCAATGACCGGCGTTCGCTGGCAAGGCCAAGCTAACTAGGGCGAAAGTCAGCCCACGATCCTTCCCGCTCGATCCGAAGGTCGGTGTCGCCGGCCAGGCTGCGGCATTTGCTGACATTGGCGCAGCTCCAGGAAGACGACATACAGGTTTGACGATGAGACCTCGGCTGCCGCCTGGGCGGGCAGACCCAAACAGGCCGCAGCGATGCCTCCGACGTCGTCCGGATCAAGCCGCGAGCGCTTGCTGAAGACCCTCCAGGAGAGCGCCTAGGCCCTGTCCCATTCCATCGACGTCACCGACAACCGCGCCGTCCGAGAGCATCTCGGTCAACGCGAGCCGAGCGCGACAAACCCGGCTCTTGACCGTGCCGATATGCACGCCGGTGAGTTCGGCGACCTCCTGGTAGGACAGCTCCCCGGCGCCCACCAGGATGACGGCCTCCCGTTGATGATCCGGCAGGCGCGCCAGAGCTCTGCGCACATCGTCAAGCTCCAGGACGTGCTCTGCGCTCGGCGCGCAGACCAAGGTCTGAGCGGCGACTTCGGGGTCTAGCGCCACCGAGCGCCAAGCGCGGCGCTTGAGCGAGAAGAACTGGTTGCGCACGATCATGAAAACCCAGCCCCGCATATTGGTGCCGGGCTTGAAGGTCTCCTGCCGACGCCAGGCCCGAAGCAAGGCGTCTTGCGCCAGATCGTCGGCCAAAACGGCGTCGCGGCAGAGTCCACGGGCGAAGGCGCGCATATGGGGAATGAGAGCGACGAGTTCGCGCTCGAAGTCAAAAGGCTCGGTCATATGAGCTCCTGGTTGTCGCGGGCGCGCCTTCAGGCGAAGCGGTGAATGGCTCAGGGGCGCTCAAACGCTAAGGGCGGAGCTTCCAAGCGTCGACACATTATATCGTGATGCGATGCTATGGCTCGGAATGTCCCTGTACGCGTTAAGCCGGCCGGCACGCTGCGCGGAGGCCAGCGTCAGTCCCAGCCTGACTGGCCCAGTTCGTGGTCCCGGCTCCCATCCGGCTCTGACCGGCCCGTCTTCGCCAGGCCGATCCGGCGCAGGCCCGCCGCCATCAGCAGCAAGACGCCGATTGCCGCGATCACCGCGCTGACGACGCCAGCGGCATGGGCGATCGCCAGCCACTCGTCGCGAGTCATCACGCTAATGGCGATGGCGCCGAAGAGCAGGATGGCGCTGGTCGACAGCAGCCGCTTGGCCAGATCAAGGACGGGCATTTTGCGATCCGTCCGAAGGCGCCTCGGCCGTCGCCGCCGCCGCGTATTGGCGGGCGCCGCGACGACGAGGCCGCGTCCAGGGCGAAAGCCTCGGCCTCGATGCCGATCGGGAAATTGCCGATGCGCGTGCGCCGCCCGTCGAAGTCGACGACGCCGTCCACGATGGCCAGGTCCACCTCTCGGGTGACGTAGTCGCCGAAAGCGTCGAGCGCGTCGCGGCTCTGGAAGCCGACAAGGTCGTAGGCCAGCAGCGACTCCACCAACTGGCGGTGCTGCGGCAGCGTGGTCATCTGTCGCCGGCCCGGCCAGGGAATATGCAGGAAGAAGCCGATCCTGTTGGTCACGCCCAGCGCGCGCAGCTCGGCGGCCAGGGGGATCAGGTGGTAGTCGTGGACCCAGACGAGATCGCCCGGCCCGATCAGTGGCGCCAGGGTCTCAGCAAAGCGCCGATTGACCCGCGCATAGCCCTCGCCGAACGAGCGTTCGTAGGACGCCAGGTCCGTGCGGGAGTGGAACAGCGGCCACAGCGTGCGATTGGCGTAGCCGTCGTAATATTCCTCGCGATCTTGCTCCTCCAGGTCGACGAGGGCGACGGTGACGCCACCGATCTTCTGCATGGAAATCTGGCCGCCGAAGGTTTCGGTCGTCTCCCCGCTCCAGCCGAACCAGATGCCGGAATACTCCCGAAGGGCCGCGGCCAGGGCCATGGCGAGGCCGCCCGCCGGGCCTTGGCCGATATCCGTGGGCGGGTTGACCCGGTTGGAGACGACGATCAGGCGGCTCATCGCGCACCTCCGACAACCGCTTCCAGCCAGTCGAGCACCGCGACCGGGTCGGCTAGTCGGTAGCGGGCGATCGTGCGCCGGGTCGAAACACCCACGACAATCCCGTAGCCTCCGGCCGCTTCGGCGGCGAGGAAGCCGTCCTCGTCGGTCAGGTCGTCGCCGACGAAGATCGGCTTCGCGCCCTGGAACGGCCATTCGCTCAGGAAGCGGTCGACGGCCGCGCCCTTGTCATCGCCGGCGGTGCGCATCTCGGCGACCATATCGCCTTCCTGCAGGACAAGTCCGGTCGAGGCTTCGAGCCGGCGGCCGGCCTCGCGGATCGCCTCACAGGCACCGGGACGGGCGCGATAGTGCAAGGCCACGCTGAGCCCCTTGTCCTCGACCAGCAGGCCAGGCTGGGCGGCGGCCAGACCCTCGAACACTTCCAGCGCCTGGGCCAGATCCGGATCGGCGACCGCGCCGCTCTCCTTGCCCCGCGCGTCCCGGCGCTGCAGGCCATGGACGCCGGCAATGGCGGGCACGGCGTTTTCGGTGATCTGCGCGACCTCGGCGACGGTGCGTCCGCTGACGATGGCCACACGCCGATCGAAGCGCTCGACCAGGCGGCGCAGGACGAAGGTGCGCCTCGGCTCAGGGCCGACATCACCGGGGCGCGCGGCGATGGCCGCCAGGGTGCCGTCGAGGTCGAGGAACAGGGCATGGCCCGCCGGATCGAGGGGCGGCGGGCTGGGAAGCGGATCGGGAAAGGCGATGATCTGGGCCGTCATGGCGGTCTCCATGGCAGGCGCCGGAATGGATCTATTCGGACGCGTTGAAGCGAGCCGCGCGGGCCGCGCGCGGCGATGGACGAACGAAACTTCGGAAAGCGCCTAGCGCGGCGGCCTGGCCTGTAGCGGCTCGCCTCTGGCGGCGCGGACAGGCGCTGGATTGGTATCGGCATCGGAATGCATCAACTGCCCCTTTTCAGATTGGCGCCGTGCGCGGCGCGAGGAGTGCTCCGGTGTTTGGGATCAGCCATCGACGGGATGGCGAACCTGTCGCGGGATGCGACGTGGCCGCTTTGGGCCTTGGCGGCCTTGAGGGCCCCCAGCGAAGATTATCAAGCCCGACCGGCCGGCGGCGGGCTCTCACGCGATAGTGTGGAAGGATTGACCGCGGCGGCGGGCGACACCCGCAACCGAGGTCCTCGCAAATCTGGATAGACGAGGTCGTCGAGCTGCACGCCCGCGCCAAGCAGGGCTCCGGCGACGGCCATGATGATCGCCCCGACGAGAACGATCCATAGCCGCCGCCGCTCGCGTTGCCCCGGCGTGAGCTGGTCCCCTGCTCGCGCCGCGACCTGCGCGGCCCGCCCTCTTGCGCCCCGTTCGACCATGGCGGTGAAATATCGCCACACGATCCATTGGTCAAATTACGTCGGTCTGGCGTGATCGTGAAGGCCTCGCACGACTCGGCCAGCGTGCTAGAAGGCGCTGTTGCGCTTTCGCGCCCAGGACCCGCCGCTTGCGTTCGCCCTCCAAGCCTGCCCCAGCCGACCCCGACGCCCTCACCCCGGATGACTACCGGGCGCTGGGCGACTTTCGTCATGCCATTCGTCAGTTCCTGGCCTTCAGCGAGGACGGCGCCAAGGCCCACGGCCTGACCAGCCAGCAGCATCAGGCCTTGCTGGCGATTAAGGCCCATCCGGGCCCCGACCCCATCTCGATCGGCGACCTGTCACGCAGCCTGCTGATCAAGAACCACAGCGCCGTCGAGCTGGTCGCGCGCCTGGTGGATCGCGATCTCGTCGCCCGGCGTGACGCCGACGCCGACCGCCGGCGGGTCATCCTGGCGCTGCGCCCACGCGGGGCGGAAATCCTGGAGGCGATCTCCCGCCGCAATCTCGAACGCCTCAGCGATGGGGCCGACATCCTGGTCGAGATCGTCGAGGCCGCCCGCCGGGCGGCGCGACCCGGGCGCTAGCAGACCAGAACCGAGGCGCGCGCGGCCCACAAGCTCTCGGCGGACGCGGCGAGAGCATTGACGCCCCCACCCAGCAGCACCGCCCGCGAGATGATGATCAGGTCAGCTGGCCGCTCGTCGAGATAGCGCCAGATCGCCGAGCCAATGTCCTCGGTCTGGACGGCGAAGCTCGTCGCGCGTCCGTCCAGCATGCCGCGCGCCAGGGAGAGCTTGGCCTCGGGATCTTCATGAGCGCCGGCGACGACGATCAGGTCGATGGCCAGATTGTCCAGTCCGTGACCGGCCGCCAGGAGGTCGAGCGCGGCATGGCGCTGCGGATCGGCGTCGGTGACGGCAAGGACCCGATGGATCGGCAAGAATAGTTGAGACGCCAAGCAGACTGGGATGTCGAGCGCGCGCAGGACCAGCTCGACATGCCGGCCCAGCGCCGTGCGACCCTCGGCAGAGCCTTCGCCGCGCTTGCCCATCACCAGGACGGCGGCCTCGGCGCTGATGGCGCCGGCCAGCACGCCGCCCTCGACAAGGCTGAGATCGGGGCTCGCCGCCCCTTGATCGGCCAACCGCTCGAAAGCTTGCGACAGCAGGGCCTTGGCGTCCTCGACCGTCTCGTGCGTCTCGCGCACATGCCGCAATTGCAGGGCCGCATCGATCCGCTCGGCCAACCACGCGGCGTGCTCGCCGACACTGACGCCGTAGGCCGAGCGGTCGATCAGCGCGGTGACACGGGGACGAGCTTGGCTCATGTCCCGGCCCTAGCGGGGCCAGTCGGCCAGGAGCGTCCCGTCTTCGGCCTCGAACGCGACGCGATCGACGTCGACGCCATAGAGGCAGACGGGCCGATGATCGACAGACTCGCCCCAGCAGCGGACGGCCGAGCGATTCGAAAAGCCGGAGATCCGACCTTCGAGAAGCAGACGGAACGACAGCTTCTGGCCATCGCGATCGATTGGAAGCTTGAAGACATGCTCGTAAGGACGATCGCCCCGGCGCTCGGCGCGGGAGGCCTCCTGGCTATGGAACATGGCCAGGCCAAGGCTCGGCGCCTCGACAGGCGTGGGGGTGGCTGGCGGCGCCACCTCGCGGCGATAGGGGCAGCCCTCGACGCGCAGCCAGGGCCTGGGAATCCAGAACCCCTCGACGGTCTCGGCGGCCTGCGTCGTCGCTGCGGCGCGGACCAGTGGCAAGTCCGTCCAGGTCGCCGGACGCGCCACCAGCCGCACCGTTCGCGTGGCCGCGTCGAGTTGGTAGTAGGCCTGCAGCGGTCCAGGATCGGCGACGGGCCCGCCGCAGCCGAAGGCCAGTCGGATCGAGAAGCGTTCGCCGACCAGCTTGGACGGCGGGGTCGCCTGACCTGCGGCGAAGGCGCTGGCCGCGACATCGGCGTCGGCGATCAGGTCGGCGCGCGCGGCGGGCGCGATCTTCGGCGGGGCCGATACCGCCGCAGCGCTCGGCGCCGGCACGAGTGGCGGCGGCGCGACCTTGGCGGGCGGCGCTGGATGCGGGCGCAACAGCACCATGACAACCACGACCACGGCCGCCGCCCCGATGACGATCGGCGCGATCAGGGCGAACTTGCGGTCGGGAGTCCGGGGCCTATTGTCGCTCATGGCCTCAGCCTAGCAGAAGACAGGGACCCGATTGCAACCGCCTTGCCCCCGGACATGACGCCAGCCCAGATCATCGCCCTGGTGGTTCTGGTGTCTGTCGTCGCCGCCCTGATCCACGGCAAGCTGCGGTCGGACGTCGTGGCGCTGGCGGGCGCGGCGGTGCTCCTGGGGACGCGGACCGTGCGGCCGGTCGAGGTGCAGGGCGCCTTTGCCAGCCCCGCCATCATCGCCCTGGCTTCGCTCTTCGTCATCGCCTACGCCATGGAACTCTCGGGCCTCCTGGGCCTGCTGATCCGCCAAGCCACGAAGCTGTGCGCGCGGCTGGGATCAGCCGGCCTTTGGCTGGTCATCGCCCTTTGCGGCGTCGGATCGGCCTTCCTCAACAACACCCCGATCGTGGTGCTGGGCGCGCCCGTCGTGCGCGATGTCGCCCAATCGCTCGGCCAGTCCCCCAAGCGGTTCCTGATCCCCCTTTCCTACGCCACCATCCTGGGCGGCGCCTGCACCCTGATCGGCACCTCGACCAATCTTCTGGTCAACGACATGGCCCGCAACGCCGGTCAGCCGGCGTTGGGTCTCTTTGAGGCCACGCCCGTGGCCTTGATCATCGCCCTGGCCGGCGGGGTATATCTTTTCCTGGTCGGGCCGCGTCTCCTGGGCGCCGATCCGACCCCGGCGCGTGAGCCGCTGGCCGCGCCGCAGGGGGTGACGCCCGCTGGCGAAGATCCGGCGCTCTATCCGCCGGACGCGGCCCTCGATCCGATCCGCGCCGCCGCGTCCCTGGCGGTGTTCGCCGCCGTGGTCGCCGTCGCCGCCGTCGGTTTGCTCCCGATCGCCGCCAGCGCCTTCGCCGGCGCGGTGGGCCTTGTCCTGGCGCGGGTGATCAGCGTCGAGGACGCCTACAAGGGGCTGCGCCCCGAGATCTTGCTGCTGATCGCCGGCATGGTGGTCGTCGGCCTGTCGATGGAGGTCACGGGCCTGGCGGCGCTGACGACCAAGGCCATGGTCGGCTGGCTGCAGGCGCTGGGGCCGATCTATGCTCTGGCGCTGATCTACGGCGCCACCCTGCTGCTGACCGAGCTGCTGTCGAACGCGGCGGTGGCGGTGCTGCTGACGCCCATGGCCGTCGCCCTGGCCGAAAGCCTGGGGGTCAGCCCCCGTCCCTTCCTGGTGGCGGTGATGATGGCCGCCAGCGCCGCCTTCGCCACGCCCTTCGGCTACCAGACCAATGTCCTGGTCTACCAGCTGGGCGGCTACCGATACCTCGATTTCGTCCGCCTCGGCGCGCCGCTCAACCTGATCACCTGGGCGGTCGGCCTGATCGCCATTCCTCTCTTCTTCCCGTTCTGACCATACCGTTCTGATGGCGGTTCCCACCGCCAAGCTCACTTTAATGTCAGGCCATCGTGTCATCGGCACGCAATACATCGTGATACGATGTTTACGGCAATTGAACGGGGCTTTGCATGAACGACGACATCAACGAGACGATCTTGCTCATCTGTGATGACGAGACGCGCGCCACACGGCTGATCACGGCCTTCGATGAAGCGCGGATCCAGGTTATCGGCCCGTTCCCAACCGCGGGCCTGACTCTGGCGGTGACCGCCCACGCCGGACCAACGGTGGCCCTGCTGGCCAGCGAGACCACCGGCCGCCGCAGCGCCGCCGAGCTCGCGCAAAGCCTGCAGACCAATTGGGGCGTGCGCTCAATGCTGCTCGACGAGGCCGCGCACGACGAAGTCGAGACCGTCGGCTGGCGCGCGCCCGACAGCCAGGTTGCGGGGATCCGGCGGGCCCTGGCCAAAGCCTTCGCGCCGGCCTGAACCGAACCTTCCCCATCCCAGACAAGGAGAACTGCAGCTGATGACGGCGAGCGAACGAATCCTCGCGGCCTTGCAGGCCCTCTTGGCGCACTTCTCGGCGCTCAGTCCCCTGGCTTGGGTTCTGAACCTCGCCTTGACCGTGCTGGCCGTCCTGCTGGCGCTCGGCGCGGGTCGTCTGGCCCGGCAGATGGCCCGGCTCGGCGGCCATCGCCTGCCTGGCCCGGCCGATGCGGAGATGACCGTGCGGGTCAATCGCCTGGCGCGGCTATCCGGCTGGATCGTTCAGGCCCTCGCGGGAATCGCCGCCGTGCTCGTCGTCGCCGACGTCTGGGGCTTCAACCTTGTGGCCTGGTGGACGACGCCGCTCGGGGCGCGCATCCTGGCTGGCCTCGTCCGACTGTGCCTGCTGCTGGTCGTCAGCGTGGCGGTGTTCGAACTTGTCGGCCTGGCCATCGGGCGCGGCATGGAGGGCTTCGCGGACCACGCCGCCGAACCGCGCCGCCGCGCTCAGCTGGCGACCCTCTCGCCCCTGCTGCGCGGCGTGGCCCAAACCGCCATCGCCATCGTCGCCCTGCTGATGGCGCTGAGCGAGCTTGGCGTGAAGATCGGCCCGCTCCTGGCCGGCGCGGGCGTTGTCGGCGTCGCGCTCGGCTTTGGCGCCCAGACCCTGGTCAAGGACTTCCTGACCGGGATCTTCCTGATCGTCGAGGATATCGTCTCGGTCGGCGACATCGTGCGGATCGGCGACAGCGGCGGCCTGGTCGAGCAGATGACCCTGCGCACCATCCGCCTGCGCGACTTCGACGGCACGGTGCACGTCTTCCCCTACAGCGAAGCCCAGGTCCTGCATAACCTGACCAAGAGCTTCTCGTACTACGTCTTCGATCTTCAGGTGTCCTACGACTCCGATATCGACAGCGCCCTGGCGATCATGAAGCGGGTCGGCGCGGAGTTGCAGGCCAATCCCGATTTCGCCGACAAGATTCTCGAGCCGATCGAGGTGGTCGGCGTCGACAATCTCGCCGACAGCGGCGTGGTGCTGAAGGCCCGCATCAAGACCCTACCCATCCAGCAATGGTCGGTGGGGCGCGAGTACAATCGGCGCATCAAGCTGGCCTTCGACGAGGCCGGCGTCGAGATCCCCTTCCCCCACCTGAAGGTGTTGATGCCCGAGCGGCAGATCGCCGAGCTGACGGGCCAGACAGCCGCCGCGCTTTGACACGAGCCGCAAAAAGATCGCCTCACGATCTTTTTGCGGCGCCTTTTGCCGGCTCGCGCATTTTGCCGACAGTCACGCTCGAACCGGAGACGCCCGATGCCCGCCGCCCATGGCTCCGCCCGCCCCCTGGCCGCCATGGTGGTCGGCGTCATCCTCGTCGTCATCGGCGCGGTGCTTGGCGTCGGCGGCCTATGGCTCGCCCTGGTGGGGGGCTCGCTCTATTACCTGCTGGCCGGCCTCATCCTGGTCGTTGCCGGCGGCCTGATGGCCAGGGGCCGGATGCTTGGCGTCTGGCTCTATGCCGGTCTCTTCGCAGCCACCCTTGTCTGGGCGCTCTGGGAAGCCGGCCTCAACGGCTGGGCCCTGATGCCACGCGTCCTGGGGCCCTTCATCCTCCTCTTGGCAGTGCTGGCCTGCGCGCCACGGCTCGAGTCCGCGCCCGGCGCGCGAAAGGCCGCGGGCCTGATCGCCGCCGCGGCCAGCGCCGTGATGGTGATCGGCGCCTTGGTGGTGACGCTGGCGCCATCCCCGAAGGCCGGAGCCCTCCCCTCCGCCGATCGCCCCGTCGCCATGAGCGACGCGGCCGGCGGCGACTGGCGCGCCTACGGCGGCACGTACGGCGCCCAGCGCTACTCGGCCCTGGCCCAGCTGACGCCGGACAATGTCGGACGGCTGGAGCGCGCCTGGCTGTTCCACACCGGAGATCTCCCCCAGAGCCAGACCGCCCGGGACATGTATGGCGCCGAGACCACGCCCCTGAAGGTCGGCGACACGCTCTATCTCTGCACGCCCAAGAACATCCTGATCGCCGTGGATCCGGCCACGGGCGTCCAGCGCTGGCGTTTCGACCCGAAGGTCGACGACAAGTCCATTCCCTACACCGCCGCCTGCCGGGGCGTGTCGTACTACGAGGTTCCCGGCGCCGCGCCCGCGCAAGCCTGCGCCCGGCGGATCATCGAGGGCACGCTGGACGCGCGGCTGATCGCCGTCGACGCCGCCACCGGCCAACCCTGCGCGGGCTTTGGGTTCGTTGGCCAGGTCGACACCGCCCAGGGGATCGGCGAGCACGCCCCGGGCATGTTCTCGATCACCTCCGCGCCGACCATCGTGCGCGGCGTGATCGTCACCGGCCACCAGGTGCTGGACGGCCAAAAGCGCGATGCGCCGTCCGGCGTCATCCAGGGCTACGACGCCGTCACCGGCCAACTGCGCTGGGCCTGGGACCTGGCGCGTCCCGATCGCGCCGGCGCCCCCGCGCCGGGCGAGACCTACACGCGCGGCACGCCCAACATGTGGACGACGGCCAGCGGCGACGAGGCGCTGGGCCTAGTCTATCTCCCCCTGGGCAACGCGGCCGTCGACTATTGGAGCGGCCTGCGCACCGCGCCGGAGAAGGCCCACTCCACCTCGCTGGTGGCGCTCGACGTCACCACCGGCAAGACGGCCTGGTCCTTCCAGGCCGTGCACAACGACGTCTGGGACTACGACCTCGGCTCGCAAGCCACGCTGATCGACTATCCCAGCCCGACCGGTCCGGTCCCCGCCCTGGTCCTGCCGGGCAAGCAGGGCGATCTTTATGTGCTCGACCGTCGCACCGGCCGCCCCCTCACGGGTGTCGAGGAGCGGCAGGTCCCACAAGGCGGCGTCGAGCCGGAGCAGCGTTCGGCCACCCAGCCGTTCTCGCTGTTCCACACGCTGCGCAAGGCCGATCTGACCGAAAGGCAGATGTGGGGCATGTCGCCGATCGACCAGATGATCTGCCGCATCCAGTTCCGGATGGCCAAGTACGACGGCTTCTACACCCCGCCGACCACCAAGCAGCGCTATGTCGAGTATCCCGGCTACAACGGCGGCTCCGACTGGGGCGGGATCGCCATCGACCCGGCCCGCGGCGTGATCGTGGCCAACTACAACGACATGCCCAACTACAACCGCCTGATCCCGCGCCAGGAGGCCGACCGCAAGGGTTGGGCGCCGCGCGGCCAGGAGCGCGGGGGCTCGATGAAGGGCGGCGCGGAGGGCGCAGGTGACCCGCAGGCTGGAACGCCCTACGCGATCCAGGTCAATGCCGGCTGGCGCCTGCCGCTGACCGGTCTCCTGTGCAAGCAGCCCCCCTATGGCGGCCTTCGCGCCATCGACCTGCGGACCGGACGGACGATCTGGGACCGCCCGCTCGGTTCGGCGCGCCGCAATGGCCCGTTCGGCATCACCTCGAACCTCCCCATCGAGATCGGCACGCCTAACAATGGCGGCGCCGTCGTCACCGCCGGCGGCCTGATCTTCGTGGCCGCCACCACCGACAACCTGATCCGCGCCATCGACCTGAAGACCGGCAAGACCGTCTGGCAGGATAAGCTGCCCGCCGGTGGCCAGGCCACGCCAATGACCTACGAGGTCGACGGCCGCCAGTACGTCGTCATCATGGCCGGCGGGCACCACTTCATGGAGACGCCGATCGGCGACGCCTTGGTCGCC
>NZ_QFQZ01000011.1 GCF_003243465.1 Caulobacter segnis | reverse complement strand
AGCGACAGGGCGGTGATCGTATAAGCCGCCTATCGTGGATCGTCGGGCTGGAGACGGAGGAGCCGATCCAGTTGGTCCACGCCCGTCCGGGGGCTAGTGGGGTCCCGAGCTGAAACACGCTCACGCCCCCCATCCTCACGGGCAAGAACAGCCTGGCGGAGCGGACGACGAGCCGAAACGCAAATCACACTCACGGTCACCGGGTTCGCCCGGCCGCTCCGTCGCCTCCCCAAGCCTTCAGCGAGCGATCGCGTGAAGCGGCGAAGTCGTGCGCCTAAGCCGCCAGCGCCTGGTCGATCGCCTCGGCGATCCGCTCCGGCGTCTCGGCGCCCACGACCGCGACCTTGCCGGCGAAGATCGCGAACGGCACGCCGGTCACGCCGCCCTGCACCGCCATGGCGTGCTCGCGCGCCACGGCTTCCTTGTCGGCGCCCTCGGAGAGCAGTTGCAACACCACCAGACGCTCCATGCCCGCGGCCTCGGCGATGTCGGCCAGCACGACGGGATCGCCGATGTCGAGGCCCTGCTCGAAATAGGCCTTGAACAGCGCCTCGACGACCTGGTCCTGCACGCCGGCCGTCAGGGCCCAGCGGATCAGGCGATGGGCGGCGTTGGTGTTGGGGGCCAGGTCGATGGCCTCGAAATTGAACGCGATCCCTTCCTCGGCGCCGCCCTCGACGAGGGCCGCATGGACGGCCTTCAGCCGTTCGGGATCCTTGAACTTCTGGGCCATGTAGGCCTTGCGGTCGACGCCTTCCTCGGGCAGCGACGGGTCCAGCTGGTAGGGCCGCCAGACCAGCTTGGCGTCCAGGCTCGGCCGCAGGGCCAGGGCCGACTTCAGTCGCCGCCAGCCGAGATAGCACCAGGGGCAGACCACGTCGGCGACGACGTCGATGATCATGGGCTGGGACTGGGCCACGGCGTGCTCCTGGGCAAACTCTGTCCGCGACGGGACGAACTGCATATAGGCCGGCGAGGTGACGCGCCCAAGCGCGACCGGTCAGCCGACCTCGCGCTTCAGGGCCGCCGAGGCCGCGCGCTCCAGCGCCTTGACCGCGCCTTCGCCCGGCTGGACCTCGGCCACGCCGATGTCGAACTCACAGACGAACGGGGCCCGATCCTCGCCGGCGTCGAAGGCGGTGCAGCCGATCACGGCGGCGATCCGTTCGGCGGCGGCGCGAGCGGCGTTCTGGTTGGTCGCCGGCAGGGCCAGGGCGAACACCTCGGTCGAAAGCCGCGCCGGGGTGTCCTCGACCCGCACCAGGCGACCGATCATCGAGCCGATCTGCGGAATGGCGCGATCCAGCCAGCCGTTCTGCCGCGCCCAGGCGGTCTCGGGCTTGTCGGCGACCCGCAGGACGCAGATCGACAGCGGCCGGGCCCGCTCGCGGGCGGCGGTCGACAGCCGGGCCAGGTGGGCGGCGAACAGGTCGCGGGTGAAGAGGCCGGTAGCGGCGTCCATCAGGCCCGAGCTTCGGGCCTTCTCCAGCGCGCCGCGGATCGCCTCGCCGCGCCGGAAGCTGCGGGCCAGCTCCATCACGCGCAGGGCGGTCTCGGTCTCGGGCGTCTCCGGCGAGGCCACGTCCGACACTCCGCGATGGAAGGCGTCGGACATGGTCACATAGCTCTCGGCCTTCAGGTAGAGCAAGGCCGGGATGTGATAGAGGCGCGTGTTGCGGCGCATGCCCGCGGCGATCGACAGCGCCTCCTGCTGGCTGTCGCCGGCCCACAGCACCACCGCGTCGAACGGCCGCTCGTGCAGGTAGTCGAAGGCGGTATAGGCGGTGAAGGCGCCGACCACCTCCGCGCCGCTACGCTGCAGGGCGTTGGACAGGGCCAGGAACTGCGGGGCGGGCTCGCCGACGGCCAGGACGCGGAACGGGGCGTCCGACTGTTCGGGCAGGTCGAGGCGTCGGCCGCGGTCGCCGAAGGTGTCGAGCCGCAGCTCGAACTCTTCCTCGGCGATGGCGGTGCGGACCAGGGTCTCGAGCCGCAGGGCGGCCTGCGACGGGTGCAACGGCGGCGACAGGGTCAGGTCGAAGGTCTGGTCGCGATAGTCCGCTTCGGGATCGCCGATGGCGATGACTGGCAGGCGGCGCGGCGCGACCGCGGCCTTCAGGCGGCGCGAGAGGGTCTGAATATCCGGTCCGGCGGTGGCGATGTCGACGATCACCGCCTCGATCGGCAGATCGCCGAGGGCGGCGACGGCGGCGTAGGGTCCCCGGGCGGTGATCGTACGCCACCCCAGCCGGTCCAGCCCCTCGGCCAGCGGTCCGGCGCGAACATCGTCGCGCGCCACGATCAGAATCCGGGCGTCTGCCGCCAAACCAACCTCCGCCCGAATGCTCGCCCGGCCCACAGGGCGGCGCGCTTCGAGATTCGTGGCCGCAACATAGCAGACCAAGGGCCTGGTCAAAGCCGCGCAACGCCGCAGGCTGGGGGCGAATCCAAGATCGTTGGGGGCGTGAGCGCAAGGGCTTGCCTGACCGAACGTCAGGCCCGCTCTAGTGTCGCTGACCGGCCGCGTGGTCAGAGCCGGAAGGGAGAGGACGTCATGGGCCAGGGGCCGCTTTCGGGACTGAAGATCGTCGAGTTCGCCGGCATCGGTCCGGGGCCGTTCTGCGGCATGCTGCTGTCCGACCTGGGCGCCGACGTCGTCCGGATCGACCGCAAGGGGCAGGGGCGTGGCTCGCCCGCCGACGTCACGGCGCGCGGCCGTCGCTCGGTGGCGCTGGATCTCAAGAACCCTGAGTCCATCGAGACTTGCCTGAAGCTCCTGGAGCAGGCCGATGGATTGATCGAGGGCTTCCGGCCGGGCGTCATGGAGCGGCTGGGTCTGGGTCCGGACGTCGCCTTGGCGCGCAATCCCAGGCTGGTCTACGGCCGGATGACCGGCTGGGGGCAGACGGGGCCCTACGCCAAGGCCGCCGGCCATGACATGAACTACATCGCCATAACCGGCGCGCTGCATGCGATCGGGACGCAGGACAAGCCCGTGCCGCCTCTGAACCTGGTCGGCGACTTCGGGGGCGGGGCGCTCTACTTGGCGTTTGGCCTGCTGGCCGGGGTGATCCACGCCCGGGAGACGGGGCAGGGGCAGGTGATCGACTGCGCCATGAGCGACGGCGCGGCCTCGCTGATGGCGATGTTCTACGGCTTCAAGGCCGGCGGCATGTGGAACGAGGGGCGCCGGACCAATCTGCTCGACGGCGGCGCGCACTTCTACGACACCTACCAGTGCGCCGACGGCAAGTGGATCTCGATCGGCTCGATCGAGCCGCAATTTTACCTGCTGCTGCTGGAAAAGACCGGAATCTCCGACCCGCAGTTCCAGCACCAGATGAGCCGCGAGGAATGGCCGCAGCTGCGTGAAAAGCTCGCGGCGGTGATCAACACCAAGACCCGCGACGAGTGGTGCGCGATCATGGACGCCACCGACGTGTGCTTCGCGCCGGTCCTGACCATGGACGAGGCGCCGGGGCACGCCCACAACGCCGCGCGCCAGACCTTCGTCGAGGTCGAGGGCGTGACCCAGCCGGCCCCCGCGCCGCGCTTCTCGGCCACGCCCGGCGCGATCCAGGGGGCGCCGCCGAAGATCGGCGCTCACAATGACGAGGCCCTGGCCGACTGGGGCTTCACGGCCGAGGCGATCGCCGGGCTCAAGGCGTCGGGCGCGCTTTGAGCCGTTCAGGTCCGGTTCAGGCGAGCGGACCTAACGTGCAGGGGTCGATCGGTCGTCGCACCATCCGTCCCTCGAAGCGGCGATCGATTCCAGGCCAAGCCTTGAAAGACGCGTCGTCCCCCCGTGGCGGCGCGTCTTTGACTTCCGGGGCCCATGCCGCCATGGTCCGCCCGATGAAAGATCCGCTCCACCAGATCCGCTGGCGCGACCTCGACCTCGATCCGATCCACTGGACCCGTGAAATCCTGCGTGTGCTGGGCCTGGCGCTGTCGCGGCTCTGGGGACGCGACGTGATGCTCTATGTGGGCGGCGTCTCGTTCTTCGCCCTGCTGGCGGTGTTTCCCGGCCTGGCGATTCTGATCGGCCTCTACAGCCTGTTCCTGACGCCGGAGACGGCGGCGCGCCAGGCCAACAAGCTGGCGGAGCTGATCCCGTCCGGCGCGCGGGGCATGTTCCAGGACGAGTTCTCGCGGCTGGCCCATGCGCCGGGCGGCGCGGTGTCGCTGCAGAGCGGCGTCGTGCTGATCGTCGGCGCCTACGCCGCGCATCGGGGCTTCAAGGCGCTGTTGGCGGGCTTGTCCTTCATCCACGACGAGGAGGATCAGCGCGGATTCTTCGGCTTCAACCTGATGGCCTTGCTGGTGTTGATCGCCGCGTTCGGCCTGCTGTTTTTCATGTCCGGGGTTTTCCTGACTCTGCGCCTGCTGGGCTCGGCCCTGAACCTGCGTCCGCTGGCGGGCGTGTCCTGGATACAGTCCGAATGGACCTGGGCCAGCTTCGGCATCGTGGTCGGCATGACCTTGGTCTATCGCTACGCCATGTCCCGCGAGCCGGTGGGCTGGCGGGCCTCGACCTCCGGCGGCGTGGCGGCGGCGGCGCTGTGTGTCTTCATGTCCTGGGCCAGCGCCTTCTACGTCGAGAAGATCGTCCACCTCGGCGCGACCTACGGCTCGATCTCGGCGGTGATCATCTTCCTGATCTGGCTGTCCTGGAGCGTGAACGCCATCTTCTTCGGCGGCGCCCTGGCGACCGAGGTGGAGATCGCGCTGGACGAGCGGCCCAGGGCCCTGCTGGAAGGCCCGCGAGCGATCCCGCTCAAGCCGCCTTCAGAATATGAAACCTGATCACGCCGCCGTCCTCGTCCGTGATCTCAAGCACCGTCGCGCCGACCTGGTCGGCGAAGTGGGGCACGTCGATCCGCGCCATCGGATCCGTGGCCAGCAGCACCAGCTCGGCGCCCGGCGCGGCGGCCTCGTGGGCCTTGCGCAGCTTCAGCGTCGGGACGGGACAGTGATGCCCGCGCGCATCGACCAGGATCGGCTCAGCCATCCGCGAACACCTTTTCGGCCTCCGCCGCCGGCAGGATGCGATGCTGGCCGGGCTCCAGGTCCTCGGGCAGGGTGATGCCACCGATGCGTTCGCGGTGCAGATCGACGACATGATTGCCAACCGCCGCGAACATTCGCCGGACCTGATGGTAACGCCCCTCGGTGATGGTCAGTCGCGCCGTTCGCTCGTCGATGACCTCCAGCCGCGCCGGCAGCAGCGGCTTCTCCTCGCCCTCCAGCATCAGGGTCCCGGCGGCGAAGGTCTCGGCCTCCGAGCCGTTCAGCGGGCGATCGAGCTTGGCCAGATAGGTCTTGGGCACATGGCGCTTGGGCGAGATCACCCGATGCAGGAAGTCGCCGTCGTCGGTGATTAGGATCAGTCCGCTGGTCTCCTTGTCCAGGCGTCCGACGGTCGACAGCGCCGGGTCCCGCAGCCGCCAGCGGCGCGGCAGGAGGTCGTAGATCTTCTCGCCGTCCTCCTTGTGCGAGCACACCACGCCCAGCGGCTTGTGCATCATCAGCACCAGAGGCGCGGGCGGGTCGACGGGAACGCCGCGGATCGTCATCCGCTCGGGCAGGGTGGCGTCGACGGCGATGCGAACGCCCGAGTCCTTCAGCGGTGCGCCGTCCAGCATGACCTTGCCGGCGGCCACCAGGGCCTGGACCTCCTTGCGGCTGCCGTAGCCCAGATTGGCCAAAAGCCGGTCCAGGCGAGCCATCAGGGCCTTGCTCACTTGCGCGCCTCGAACACCTTGTAGCCGCCGCCTTCGGCGACCAGCCGCACCTTGGCGAAGCTCTCGGCGAGGATCGCCTCGTAGGGCAGGTGGCGATTGGCGACCATCCACAGCGCGCCGCCCTTGCGAAGGGCCTCGGCCGCGGCGCGAATGAACGCCTGCCCCAGCGCCTTGTCCTCGCCGCCACCCTCGTGGAACGGCGGATTGCTGACGACGAAGTCGAGATCCTTCAGGTCCGCCTCGGGGCCACGCACATCGCCCCAAACGAAGTCCGCACGCGGATCGGCGACGTTCCGTCTCGCCACCTCGATCGCGCGACGGTCCAGCTCGACTAGGGTCAGCTTGGTGACCTTCCGCGACGCCAGAACGCTGAGCGCCAACAGGCCGATGCCCGCCCCGAAATCTGCGCCGGTTCCAGAGAGCTCCGGCAGCACTTGCAGCAGAGCGTTCGTGCCGGCGTCCAGGCGGTCCCAGCTGAACACGCCAGGCTGCGTCCAGAGGCCGTTCTCGGCGATCTGGCGCGGCGCTCCGGCGGCGATGGCTTCGTCCAGGCCCTTCGGCGCTGCGGGCCTCACAACCACGCAGATGCGGTTGTGCCGCCGAGCGCTCTCGCCGACGTCGCAGCCGAAGGCCTCGAGCTCCTTCTTGAGGCGCAGGCCGCCACGATCCTTGGGGGCGAAGACGGTCAGCCGAGCGCCGGGCGCCAGGACGCGGAGGGCTTGGGCCAGCACATGGCGCCGCTCGACCGCGCCGGCCGGCGCCCGGACCGTCAAGGCGCCGAGCGATCCTGTCTCCAGCATCGCCATGTCGCTCGATCCCAACATGAACGGCGAAAGCTGGATCGCGTCGGGCGCAGAAGGGGCCAGATCGTGATCGGCCTGGCCATAGAGCCCGGTTCGGGTCGCCGACATGCTTGTCCTGAGAGAGTTATCGAAACGCGGAAAGGAGCGACGAGGCAGGCCGCGAGGATTTTCTCATATCCATAGTCGTCCATTCTTGTCCATGAGCGCGCGAAATGGCTCTCCAACACGGGGTGCTAGTCGGGGGTCTTCAGCCTTGGCTGGCAAGATATTGCCGGTAGGCGTTCGGCTCTATTCCCCGCCACCAACCAGCGCCCTCCGCACTCCCCCGATCGCTCACGCGCGGTGGCGGATGCCATCAGCTTGCTACGGCGGTGAAGGTGAGGTCGGCGACCAGGCCTGGCTTTGGCGCGCGACGACGAAGCACGATCCCGACGCCGAGCCGCTGCGTGATGGAGCGAACGATCGCCAAGCCTAGTCCTGCGCCCTGCGAGCCGCTGCTGGCGGCGCCGCGATGGAAAGGCGCGAAGAGCTGTTCCAGATCTGTCTCGCTGACGCCGGCGCCGTGGTCCCAGATCGCAACCCTCAGGGAGTCCGTCTTGGCGAGGACGGCGATACGCACCTTTCCGCCGCCATAGGCGCAAGCGTTGAAGACGAGGTTCCGCAGGACCTCGCCGATCAGGACAGGATTGCCGAGAGCGAGGGGAAGGCCGGACGGCAGGCGCGCCAGGACCTCGACGTCGGGGAACGCGCGAACGGCTTCGACCTGTATCGTCGTCAGGAGCGCGGCCAGGTCGGCCTCTCCTTCCGCTACGGCGGCTTCGGATCGCGCCAGGGCGAGAAACTGGGACAGCACCTGCCGGAGGTTGGCCGCCGCATCCCGGGAGTCGCCCAGCAAGGCCTTGTCGCGCGGCGTCGTCGTCGAGCGTTCCAGCAGCGCCAGATTGGCGACGATCACCGAAAGCGGCGTGCGCAGCTGGTGCGAGGCGTCGACCGAGAAACGTTCCAAGGCGCGCGTAAAGCGCTCCAGGCTACCCATGAGGTGATTGAAGGCATCGACCGCGGGGCGCAGTTCGGCGGGCGCATCGGACGGCGGGATCGGCGTCAGGTCTGGCCGCGGCGCCTGGGCCCGGGCTGTCAGGTCGGCGGTGAGGCGGCGCAGCGGCGCAAGACCCCAGCCAAGCGCCGGCACGACCAGCACCGCTGCAACCAGGACCAACAGGACTGGCAGTCCGATCAAGTTGAACAGCAGCTCGCGAACACTGGCCTGGCGGGAATCGAGGCTCTGCGCCACGGCCACCACCACCGGCTCGCGCACACCCGGCACCATGACTGTCGACTGGGCGATCCTGACCTCGTAGCCGCGCATCCGCCCGTAGCTGAAATTGGTCTCGTTCGGTGCGGGCGGCGCTGGGCGCGGCAGGTCCTTATAGCCCGTGACCAGCTGCGGCCCTTGCCGGACGGCGTAGAACACGGCGTCGCGCTCGGGGGTGTCGAGGAGGCCCAACGCCCAAGGCGGCAGCGCGACCTTGGCCTGGCCATCGGCGGCGCCGACCTGGGCGACGATCGAGGCGACCGATCCGGCCAGCAAGCGGTCGGAGGACTTCTCGACGACCGCGTTAGCGGCTAGGGCGCCAGCGATGGCTAGCGCGGCTCCCAGCAGCGCAAGCGGCGCCACCTGGGCCAGCAGCAGGCGACCGGCCAGGCTGGGGCGACCCCGGTTCGACGCGCCGAGGCTCACGGATCGAGCCGGTAACCCACGCCGCGCAGCGTGCTCAGGCGGGGACCATCCGGGGCGAGCTTGCGCCGCAGCCGGCCGACGTGGATGTCAAGAGCATTGGGGGAGGGCGTCTCTTCGTCCGGAAAGACCTCGGCGGCCAGGCGTTCGCGCTCGACGACGCGGCCAGGACGGGTCGCCAGCGCCTTCAGGGTGGCCCATTCGCGGGGACGCAGATCCAGGCGACGCTCGCCGATCCAAGCCGAGCCGGCCTCCCAATCGCAGGCCAAGGCGCCGACATGAATCGTGCGCGCCGCATAGCCGCCCTTGCGCCTTGCCACAGCGCGCACCCGGGCGACCAGTTCGAACGGGTCGAAGGGCTTCAGGACGTAGTCGTCGGCCCCCATGTCCAGCCCTGCGATCCGGTCACGCACCGCGTCGCGCGCCGTCAGCATGACGATCGGGGTCTGGAAACCCTCGCGTCTCAGTCGGCCCAGAATTTCGAACCCGTCGATATCCGGTAGGCCGATGTCGAGGATGATGGCGTCGAAGTCCGCGCCGGCGGCCAGGGCCAGGGCTAGGGCGGCTTGGCCGGTATCTGCGCAGACAGCCTCGTGGCCTTCGCTCTCCAAGGTGGCGTTCAGCGAACGGCGGAGCGGAGGATCATCCTCGACAACGAGTATCTTCATCGGGGATGTAGAAGCTGCAGCACGCTCATGGAGGACCGCATCCGACGCCGATTGCCATGCGAGGTCAAGAGACGGGGTCTCTTCGCCGGGGCCACCGCATGCCTGCTAAGCGCGGTGGTCTTGGCGGGCATGACCGGCTGCGGGCCCGCGGCGCCGGGGCAAGCGACGCGCGGCGCCGACGTGCGGGCCGCCACCCGCGAGGGCGAGGTCGTCGTCTATATCAACAACGACGTTCAGCAGCCGCTGGTCGACGACTTCGAGAGGCGTTTTCCTAAGGTCAAGTTGCGGTTCGTCGTTCTGACCTCGCGCGACATGCAGACGCGGGTGATCGAGGAGGCCACGAACGGCGAGCCGGTCGCGGACGTTGTCTGGACCTCGGCGATGGACACCCAGGTCAAGCTGATCAACGACGGCTACGCCCAAACCTACGATAGCCCGGAGGCTCGAAACCTCCCTGCCTGGGCGCGGTGGCGCGACCAGGGGTTTGGCGTCACCAGCGAACCGATCGTCTTCGTCTACAACAAAAGGCTGCTGAAGCCCGGCGAGGTTCCGCGCAGCCATGCCGCTTTGCTGGCCGCCCTCCGCGGCGATCCCGAACGCTGGCGCGGCAAGGTGGCGCTGTACGATCCTGAGCGCAGCGGCATGGGCTTCTTTTACCTGTCCAGCAACACCCAGTTCTATCCGGACGCCTGGACGCTGTACGACGCTATCGCCGCGACCGGCGCGCCGACCTATGTGCCCGCCAAACCGATTCTGGATCGGGTGGCGTCGGGCGAGCACCTGCTGGCCTTCGACATGAGCGGCTCCTATGCCGATTGGTACGTGCGCAATCACGCCGCCGACACGGCCTATGTCGTGCCGGAGGACTATCACCTATCGATCTCGCGCGTGGCCTTCATCACGCGGGCGGCCCGCCACCCGAGCGCCGCGCGGGTGTTTCTGGACTACCTGATGTCTGAGGGCGGGCAGCGCTCCTTGCTTGAGGCGCGCCTGACGCCGATCCGCTCCGGCATGGGCGCTGGCGACCCAGCGGGCGGGCGACCGGTGAAAGTCGGACCCGCTTTGCTCGCCAATTTCGATCAGGGGCGAAGGGCTGAACTCCTGGCCCGCTGGCGGCGCGCCCAGCCTGAACATTGATATGTGTTCAATCTACGTGCAGTTGTTGCCTAAAGGATTAGCATTTTCTCTTCGATTGCCGAGAGGAGCGCGTCCTGAAGGAACTTCTCGCCAGCGACCAATCTGTCACCGACCTGTCACGTGACGGTCGTGGTGCGACGGCCTCATTCCGGCGCGCCTCGCAAGATCGGCGCTGCTGGGCGATCCTTCCCTCCCGTCGATCTCTAGCGGCATTTTCTGCCGCTAAGGCCGGCTTTGACGGGATCGGCCGAACGGTTCGTATTGGCCTGGCTCTCGCGGAAGAGATCGGGTTCGACCCGACGCCGAAGGCGCAACCGCCCCGGAAACGCTCAGGCAACAGGGACCGCAGAGCAAGAGGACGCTGGAAAGCAGGATCGCTCCGTTCGTGGGCGACCTCGCCGAAGGAGCAAGGGCGCGTGTGCGCCTGAATCTCTCAGGCCAAGGGACAGCGGGGGCAGAGGAACCGCCTGAGCGAGGTCTCCGGAAGCTGGTCTTCCCGGCGACGCGCGCCTGCCGGTTGCCGCGCCGCGGCGACCCAGGAGAGGGCGACTGTCGACTGCTGAGAAACAGAGGGGATCTCGTTTGACTCTTTCACGCCAAACCCGCCGAAGCCTGCTGCTGGGTTGCAGCCTCGTTCCCGCCGTCGTGGCTCTGCACGGCGCCGCGCTCGCCCAGGAGGCGGCCAAGTCCGAGGAAGCGACGAGCGTCGGCGAAATCGTCGTCACGGCCTCGCGCATCGACCGAGCCGGCTTCGAAGCGCCGACCCCGACGGTGCGCGTCACCGCTCAGGACCTGAGCGTCGGCGCGCGTCCGAACATCGCGGCCGCGCTCAATGACCTGCCGCAGTTCCGCGCCACCACGTCGCCTCAGACCACGGGCACCAACACCGGCGCGGGGAACGCGCCCGTCGACCTGCGCGGCCTGGGCATCAGCCGCACCCTGGTGCTGCTCAACGGCCGTCGCTTCTCGGGCGACAACGACCTGAACCTGATCCCGAGCGTCCTGACCAAGGGCGTGGACGTGGTGACCGGCGGCGCCTCGGCGGCCTGGGGTTCGGGCGCCGTGGCCGGCGTCGTGAACATCACCATCGACCGCACCTTCACCGGCCTGAAGCTGGGCGTGGAGGGCGGCGAGTCCTCGTTCCACGACGCTAAGCAGGTTCGCCTCGAAGGCGCGGCCGGCAAGGCCTTCGCCGACGGCCGCGGCCACTTCGTGATCGGCGCTGAATATCTGGACAACGACGGGGTGATCCCGAAGGACAGCCGTCCGAACATCGGCCGTTGGGCAACGGTCTCGAACGGCGCGGGCCGCTTCATTCTGGCGCCGAACGTGGGCTTCTCCAACGCCGCGCCTGGCGGCCTGATCATGTCGGGCGTGCTGAAGGGCAAGACCTTCAATCCCGACGGCACTCTGCGCGATTTCAACTACGGCACGGTCGTCGGAACCAACACGGTCGGCGGCGAAGGCCCGTCCAACGACGACCTGTCGCCCCTGGTCACGCCGCAGAAGCGCTACGCCTCCATGGCCGGCGTCACCTATGACCTGACCGACAAGGTCAAGCTGACGGCAGAGCTGCGCCGCTCGCGGATGTGGAACAACTACATCTGGTTCGGCGACCACAACCGCGGCAACCTGACGATCAAGTCGGACAACGCCTTCCTGCCTGCCGCCGTGAAGTCGGCCCTGGCCGCGGCCGGCCAGACCTCGTTCACCATGGGTCGCTTCAACACCGAAGCCTATCCGACGATCGATTTCGAACGCGTCTCGACCCAAGGCACCATCGCGCTGGATGGAGAGTTCGGTGACGGCTGGCGCTGGAGCGCCTACTACAGCCACGGCGAAAACGAGAACAATATCGACACGCCCGGGTTCTTCCTGACCCAGAACTACGCCAACGCCGTGGACTCGGTGATCAGCCCGACCACGGGCCAGCCGATCTGCCGGGTCGCTCTGACCAACGCCTCGACCAGCTGCGTCCCAATCAACCTGTTCGGTCAGGGCGCGCCCTCCAAGGCGGCGCTGGACTATGTGACCGGCACGCCCAGCCAGCGCGAGACCAGCAAGCTGGACGTCGGCGGCTTCAGCCTGCGCGGCGAGCCCTTCAGCCTGCCGGCTGGCCCTGTCTCGATCGCCGTCGGCGCCGAGGCGCGCAAGGAGTCGATCGACCGCACCGTGGGCGCGCTGGACGCGGCCAAGGCGTTCACGACGTTCAGCTTCTCGGCCATGTCGGGCAGCTACAGCGTCAAGGAAGGCTTCGCCGAGGTCCTGGTCCCGGTCATCCGCGACGTTCCGGTCTTCAACAAGCTGGAAGTCAACGCCGCGGCCCGCATCTCAGACTACAACACCACCGGCTCGATCTGGTCGTGGAAGCTGGGCGCCACCAACGAGTTCTTCCCGGGCTTCCGGGGCCGGATCACCAAGTCGCGTGACATCCGCTCGGCCAATCTGAGCGAACTCTTCACGACCAGCACGACCGGCTACAACACGATCGTCGACCAGAAGACCAACTCCAGCGTCTATGTGCTGACCAACGGCGGCGGTAATCCGAACCTGACGCCCGAGACGGCCAAGACTTTCACGACCGGCTTCGCCTATTCGCCGCCGGCCCTGCCGGGCTTCAACATCTCGGTCGACTACTTCGACATCGACATCGACAACGTGATCACCACGGTCTCGGCCCAGGACATCGTCACGCGTTGCAACAACGGCAATGCCGACATGTGCTCGCGGGTCACCCGCGACGCCAGCGGCACGATCAGCCGGATCGTCTCGACCTACGTCAACCTGGCCAATTACAAGACCGATGGCGTCGACGCCGAGATCTCGTACGCGACCGCGTTTGACCGGATCATCCCCAACGCCCCGGGCCGCATCCGCGCCCGCTGGCTGATGACCTGGGTCAATAGCCTGACCACCAACGACAAGGTCAGCAAGATCGAGTACGTGAAGTCGCAGGGCTATTCGTTCGGCCTGGGCACGCCCAAGACCCGGATGACCGGCAGCCTCGACTGGTCGGGCCAGGTGTTCAGCGCCAACCTGCGCGCTCGCTACATCTCGGCGGGCGACTACAACCGCACCGTCGACCTCGTGAACGGCCACATCAAGGCCTACACCTATGTCGATCTCGGCGTGCAGGCCAAGCTGCCCGAGGTGATGGGCCACGAGGTCCAGCTGTACGCCAACGCCACCAACCTCTTCGACAAGGCCCCGCCGGTCAGCTCGCTGTACTCGCCGTACTACGACGTGATCGGTCGCTATGTGACTGTCGGCGCGCGGATGCGTTTCTAAGCCCGCCCGACACCGCGCCGCCGGCCGCTTCCCCCCCAGCGTCCCCCGCCGGCGGCGCACCCTCCTTTTTCCGAGGCGTTCCCTTATGATCTCCCGTCACTCCCTGGCGCTGGGCCTGCTGGCCTGCGCCGCCGTGGCTCCGTTCGCCACGACATCGGCCCAGACCGTCGCGCCGCCGGCCGCCATGGTCCTCGATGGCGCGCCAGCCATTCCCCAGGAGCTGGTCGCCGCCACCGCGCCCTATCTTCAGGCCCGGCACGCCAACTTCCTCGGCTGGAACGCGGCCGACCGCTCGATGCTGATCAAGACCCGCTTCGGCGGCTCGGATCAGGTGCACGTGGTGGCCAAGCCCGACGGCGACCGTCGTCAGATCAGCTTCGAGAACGAGCCAATCCTGGCCGCGGCCCTGTCGCCCAAGGGCGACACGCTGGTGATCCAGAAGGACAAGGGCGGCGACGAGTTCTACCAGCTCTACGTGCTGGAAGCGGGGCGTCCGCGCCTGATCACCGACGGCAAGAGCCGCAACTGGTTCGGCGCCTGGTCGCATGACGGCAAGCTGGTCGGCTACGCCTCGTCGCGCCGCAACGGCGCGGACATGGATCTCTATGTCGTCGATCCCAAGGATCCGAAGACCGATCGCCGGGTGGCCGAGGTCAGCGGCGGCGGCTGGAACATCGCCGACTTCTCGGCGGATGGGTCGAAAGCGCTGGTCCTGAACCGCATGTCGGTCAACGAGGCGATGGTCTACGAGCTGGATCTGGCGAGCGGCAAGCTGAAGCCGCTCACCGATCCGAAGGCCAAGGTGTCGTACGTGGATCCCAAGTACGCCGCCGACGGCTCGGTCTGGCTCACCTCGAACAAGGGGTCGGACTTCCAGCGCCTGGGCAAGCTGGACGGGAAGGGCGGCTTCGTCGCGGTATCGAAGGAGCCGCGCTGGGACGTCAGCGACTACGCGATCTCGCCGGACGGCGCCTTCGCCGTCTACGCGATCAACGAGGCGGGCGTCTCCCGCGTGCGGGTGCTGGACATCGCCACGGGAGCGGTGCGGCCGATCACGGGCCTGCCGGCCGGCGTGATCCCCTACAGCATCGGTCCGGCGATCGACATCGCGCCGTGGGGGCAGATCGGCCTCAGCATGGCTTCGGCGAAGGTGCCGGGCGACGCCTTCTCGATCGACCCCAAGACCCTCGCCGTCACCCAGTGGACCCACAGCGAGACCGGCGGCCTCGACCCGAGCCTCAATGTCGAGCCGCGCCTCGTGGGGGTGAAGAGCTTCGACGGCGAGACGGTGTCGGGCTTCCTGTACCAGCCCGACCCGGCCAAGTTCCCTGGCAAGCGCCCACTGATCGTCGACATTCACGGCGGCCCCGAGGGGCAGACGCGTCCCGATTTCCTCGGACCCAACAACTATCTGCTCAACGAGCTGGGCGTGGCGCTGTTCTTCCCGAACGTGCGCGGCTCCACCGGCTACGGCGCGCGGTTCGTCAATCTCGACAACGGTCCGTTCAAACGCGAGGACTCGGTCAGGGACATCGGGGCGTTCCTCGACGTCCTGGAGAAGGACCCCGCGCTGGACGCCAGCCGGTTCGCCGTCAACGGCGTCTCCTACGGCGGCTACATGTGCTACGCCTCGGCCACGCACTACAGCCCGCGCCTGAAGGGCGCCAACTGCTACGTCGCGATCTCCAACTTCGTCACCTTCCTGGAGAACACCCAGGCCTATCGCCGCGACCTGCGGCGGGTGGAGTACGGCGACGAGCGCGATCCCAAGCAGCGCGAGCAGCTGATGAAGATCTCGCCCCTGACCAGCGTCAGCAAGATCACCACGCCGCTGCTAGTGGCCACGGGGGGAACCGACCCCCGCGTGCCGCCGTCCGAAGCCGAACAGATGATCAAGGCTGTTCGGGCCAACGGCGGTTCGGTCTGGCACGTGCTGGCCAAGAACGAGGGTCACGTTTTCCGCAAGAAGGAGAACGAGGACTACTACTTCTGGACCAGCATCATGTTCTGGCGAAAGACGCTGCTGGGCCAATAGCCAGCGGGCGAGGGGCGCGGGCCTGACCGGCCGCGCCCTTTTCAACTTGCCGCTGGGAGGATAGCGGGCGTGATGTCTCTGCGATGCGGCGCGCTGGCGGGCGTGCTGTTGCTGTCCGGCAAAGCCTGGGCCGGGCCGGCTGTCGATCACCATATGCACGTTCATTCGCCGGCGATCCTGGACATCCTGCCGGCCTATTGCGCCAGCCCAATGCGCAAGAGCCCCTGTGACCCGCGCTTCACCGCCCCGCTGACGGTCGATGACGCGCTGAAGGCGATGGACGAGGCGGGAATCCGCAAGGGCTGGCTGATGTCGACCGCGTATCTGGCCGAGAGCCCGCTGGCCGAATCCAGACCGGATGCGACCCTGGTCTTGCGCAAGGCCAATGACTTCACCGTCGGACTGGCCCGGCGGCGTCCCGATCGTCTCGCCGCCTTCGTGAGCGTCAACCCGACGGCTCCTGACGCCTTGGCGGAGATCGCCCGCTGGCGCGGCGATCCGGCGGTGACCGGATTGAAGCTGCACCTGACGAATTCCGGCGTCGACCTACGTGATCCTGAGCAGGCCACCAAGCTAGCGGCGGTGTTCCGCGCGGCGGCGGTCAACCGCTGGACGATCATGATCCACATGCGCACAGCCGCAGCGGACTACGGTGCGCGCGATGTCGGCGTGTTTCTCGATCAGGTGCTGCCCGCTGCGGGAGATACGCCAGTGGTCATCGCCCACGCGGCCGGCTGGGGCGGGATCGACGCCGTGACGCTGGACGCCTTGAGCGCCTTCGCCGACGCGCTCGGTCGCGACCCGCGGTTCGGCCGGCATCTTCGTTTCGACCTGGCCCAGGTCTTCACCGAAAAGACGACGGCGGAGGACAGGACGGCCATGGCCCAGCTGATCCGCCGCATCGGACCTGACCATTTCGTGGCCGGATCAGACTGGCCGTTCTCCGGCGATTTAAAGCGCTACTACGCTAAAGCGTACGGCGGCGCGGACCTGTCGCCGACCGAGTGGGCCGTGATCCTCGCGGCGCAGCCTTAGGCGCGAAGGGACCGCTACGCGAGTCTTCGAGCGCGTTTACTAACCTCGCGGCGCTGTATCGCTCTGTGTGTGAGCGCCGGCCGGCCAGAGCTCGATTCGCCGGCCTGAAGCACCAGCGATGATCTTAACCCTGTCGTCAGCAGCTGAGACACACCTAAGCCGGAAACAATCCAGCCGGATGAAAACTTGCGCGCGGGGCCGGCGGAGCCCTTATGCTTCTGAGAATGCTGAATAAATTGAATTCTTGGCGGACAGGGTGGGATTCGAACCCACGGTAGGCTTCCACCTACGGCGGTTTTCAAGACCGCTGCCTTAAACCACTCGGCCACCTGTCCGGAGCAGGCGGCTATATCAGCGCGGCAGGGTCTTAACCAGACGCCAAAGACTATTAACCAGACTTCAAAACAATTCGCTCACCCTGTTACGCTGAGAGGGGCGCGCCTCTCGTCTAGGCGGTTGCGCATGGACCAGAACATCGATCGCATCTGGCGGCTGGTCCGCATCCACGGGCTCTTCGTTCTCGCGGCGCTCAGCCTCGCCGCCTGTGCCACGCCCAAATACGACGTAGGCCGCCCCGCGATCGGCGCCCGTAATAGCGCGCCGCGCGCCAGTGACATGATCGGCTCCAACGGCAAACCCCTGCGCGGCACCGAAAAGCCCTATCAGATCAACGGCGTCTGGTACTATCCGAAGGAAGACCGCGACTATAACGTCGTCGGGATCGGCTCCTGGTATGGCGAGCAGTTCCACAATCGCCGCACCGCCAACGGCGAAGTCTTCGACATGGATATCCCGTCGGCCGCCCATAAGACACTGCCTCTTCCCAGTCTGGTCGAGGTCACGAATCTCGACAACGGCCGGCGGATGATCGTGCGGGTCAATGATCGGGGGCCGTTCGTCGGCGATCGCGTCATCGACCTTTCAAAGGCCGCCGCCGAGGAGCTGGGCTATCGTCGGCAAGGCGTAGCCAAGGTGCGGGTCAGGTATATTGGGCCTGCGCCGAAGAGCATCTTCGATCCGCCGCGTCAGTACGCGCAGGCGACTGTTCGCGCCGATCCGCCGACGCGCAGCTTCGCGGATATTCGGGAGCCGCAGCAGCGCGTTCAGGTTTTGCCGCCGAAGCCCGAGCCAGAATGGTCGACAGCCGCGGCGCCCGAGCTCTCCGCGCCGCCAATCAACCCGCCTGATCCCGTGAAATCGACTCCGGCCACGGCGCCGCCCCCGAAGTCGGGCTTCCGGATACAGGCCGCGGCCTTCGCAAGCCGTGAGAACGCCGAGAAGGCTGTCCAGCAGCTGGCTCTGGCGGGAAGTGCCAGGATCGAGCCGCTGGAGCGCGCCAGCGGCACCCTGTACCGGGTCGTGGTGGCCGCCGGCGACGATGAGGGCGAGGCCTGGAGCCTGCGCCAGCGGGTCGAAGCCTTGGGCTATGCGGGCGCCACGGTTCTTCGTCCCTAGAGCCTCTGGACAAGCCTCGGAATCCGGTCGAATGGAGACCAGTGACTCAGGGCTTCTTCATCAGTTTCGAAGGCGGCGAGGGGGCTGGAAAGTCCACCCAGATCCGCCGCTTGGCCGACCGGCTGCAGGCCGCCGGCCATGACGTCGTCGTGACCCGTGAGCCGGGCGGCAGCCCCGGCGCGGAGGCGATCCGCGAGCTCCTGGTCAATGGCGCCGCCGATCGCTGGTCGCCGGTCACGGAGACCCTGCTGATGTATGCCGCCCGGCGGGATCACGTGGAGCGGGTGATCCGGCCAGCTCTTTCCCGAGGCGCCATCGTCCTCTGCGACCGCTTCGCCGACTCGACGCGCGCCTACCAAGGCGCCGGCGGCGACGCGCCCGCCAGCCTGATCGCCTCTCTAGAGGGCCATGTTCTCGGAGACACGGTTCCAGACCTCACGCTTATTCTCGACCTTCCGGCCGAGGTCGGCCTGCAGCGCGCCGAGGCGCGGGGCGGCGCGGCCCGCTTTGAGTCGAAGGGCCTGGATTTCCACGAACGTCTGCGCGCCGGCTATCTGGAGATCGGGCGGCGCGAGCCAGAACGCTGCGTCGTGATCGAGGCGAACGCCGCTATCGACGACGTGACCGCCGCCATCGGCGAGGCGGTCGACCAGAGGTTGACGCGCTGATGCACGCGCCGGCGCATCCTCGCGACGTCTATACGCTAGACGGTCAATCGGCGGCCGAGGCGGCGTTCCTCGACGCGCTCGATCGCGGACGCCTACACCACGCTTGGCTGCTGACGGGACCGGAAGGCGTGGGCAAGGCGACGTTGGCCTACCGCATGGCGCGGCGTCTGCTGGGCGCGCGGCCCGAGCCGTCGCTCGGCCTGCTGGGCGCCGCGCCGTCCGACGTCGTCAGCCGCCAGGTCGCGGCGCGATCGCATCCCGACCTGATGGTTCTGGAGCGACTGACGGACGACGGCAAGGCGAGGAAGGCCATTCCCGTCGACGAGGCGCGCAAGCTGCCGGAGTTCTTCGCCAACTCGCCGGCTGTCTCGCCCTACCGGGTGGCGATCATCGACGCCGCTGACGACCTGAACGTCAACGCTGCCAACGCCGTGCTCAAGACCTTGGAGGAGCCGCCCGCCCGCGGGGCGATCCTCTTGATCAGCCACGCGCCTGGCAAGCTGCTGCCGACCATCCGTTCCCGCTGCCGCCGCCTGCCGGTTCCGGCGCCGGGCGTGGCCGCCGCGGCCGACATGGTGGAGCGCATGGCCGACCTGCCGCACCGGGAGGCGGAACGTCTGGCGCGGATGGCTCACGGCGCGCCCGGCAAGGCGCTACAGCTGGCCGCTGCGGGCGCGATCGCGATCGACGACGCCGCTAACGAGATCCTGCGGGCTCTGCCGAAGATCGACGAAGGCGCACTGCTGGCCATGGCCGACACCTTCCGAGGCGCGGAAGGCGCGGCGCGCTTCGAGCTGCTGATGGACCGCATGGCCGACCAGGTACGGATCTTCGCTACCCAGGTCGCAGCGGATGGCAAGAACTCGCCCGGTCTCGACCGCTGGGCGGCGGCCTGGGAGAGGCTGTCCAGCGTGCCCGGCGAGGCCGAAGCCGTGAACCTGGACCGAGGCGATGTGTTCTGGAGCGTCATCTCGGACTTGCGCGCGGCGGCCAAGGCGGCGATGTGAGCCGCATGCTCATCGACAGCCATGTGAATCTCCACGCGCCCCAGTTCGCCGAGGACCGCGACGCCGTGATCGCCCGGGCCCGAGAGGCGGGGATCGGCCTCATGGTCACCATCTGCGACAAGGTCTCGGCGTTCGAAGCGGTGCATGAAATCGCCATGACCGAGCCTGACATCTGGTGCACGGTCGGCACGCACCCGCACGAGGCAAAGGAAGATCCCGGCCTCACCGCCGCGTGTCTGGTCGAGCTGGCCCGTCGTCCGCGCGTAATCGGCATCGGCGAGTGCGGCCTCGACTTCCACTACGATCTGTCGCCACGCGATGTGCAGGCCGAGGTCTTCCGACAGCACTGCGTCGCCGCCCGGGAAAGCGGCCTGCCGCTGGTGGTCCACACCCGCGAAGCCGACGACGTGATGGCCGAGATTCTCGAGACCGAGTATGCGGCGGGACCGTTCAAGATCCTAATGCATTGCTACACCAGCGGTCCCGAGCTCGCCCGGCGCGCCGCCGATCTTGGGGCTTGGTTCTCTGTCTCCGGTATCGCCACCTTCAAAGCCGCCGAAGAGGTGAGAGCGCTTATCCGCGATATGCCCGCCGATCGGATCATCGTCGAGACCGACTGTCCGTACCTGGCGCCCGTCCCGATGCGCGGACGCCGCAACGAGCCCGCCTATCTGCCGCATATCTACGACAAGCTGGCCGAAATCCGAGGCTGGAGCCGGTCCGAGACCGAGCAACGCACCGAGGACGCCTTCTTCGCCCTGTTCGATCGGATCCCACACCCATGACCGCCACGCTGGAGTTCACCATCCTGGGCTCCGGCTCTTCCGGCGGCGTTCCCCGCGCCGACGGCAACTGGGGCGATTGCGATCCGGCCGAGCCCAAGAACCATCGCTCGCGCTGTTCTTTGTTGGTGCGGCGACTGGGCGAGGGGGGGCGGCCCCACCAGACGACGGTCATTATCGACACCGCGCCCGACCTGCGTCTTCAAACCGCCGCCGCCAACGTCCGGCGCGTCGATGCGGCGCTCTTCACGCACGATCACGCGGATCAGGCCCACGGCGTCGACGACCTGCGGCCGTTCTTCCTGAACCAGCGTGTCCGCATTCCCACCTACATGGACCAGGCCACGCACGACGGCCTGCTGAGGCGCTTCGAGTACATTTTCCGCACCCAAGGCGGCTATCCCGCGATCTGCGAGCCCAGGCTCCTGCCGCCCCTGGGTCACGACTTCAACCTGTCGGGACCCAGCGGCGACATCTCTGTGCACACCTTTGACGTCGATCACGGTGAGGTCCGCGCCGTTGGTTACAGGATCGGCGACGTAGCCTATACGCCAGACGTCCGCGCTATCCCTGAAAGCAGCTGGGCCGATCTGGCTGATCTCGAGGTTTGGATCGTCGACGCGCTGCGCTGGACGCCGCACCCAACCCACGCCCATGTCGACCTGGCTCTGGAATGGATCGCCAGGGCCAAGCCGAAGCGGGCCATCCTGACGAACCTGCACATCGACCTCGACTACAACGCCTTGGCCGCGCGGCTGCCGCCGGGCGTAGAGCCGGCCTATGACGGCATGCGGTTCCAGATGCCAGCGCTGGACCTGTGATCCAAGCCGATTTCGTTCGAAACTTGGCCCTAAGTAACAGCGTTGAAATACGACCGACCAACAAGACCGTCATACGGACGCGGTAGAGACATCTTTCTCGCGCGTAACTGCTCAACGCTATTCCATGGCCGAAACCGTCACCGCCTCCCGAGAAATTTTTCAGCGCCTGCGGGCGCGTCTGCCCGCCGTCACGCGTGAGCATCTGTTCGAATGCTACGCGATCAGCGAGACCACCTGGACCAAGCTGAGGGACGGCAAGCCGGTCAAACGATCGACCCTGGATCGCATCCTGGTCCGCCTGGAAGCCCTGGACGCGCGCTTCGCAGCCTGATCTCTTCCCGTATGACGCCCAAGCATCGGTCGGGCGGATTGATCGAAGTGCTCTGCGCCCTGCCGCCATGAGCCTTCGTCGATCCGCATTGCCGAATGAAGACAGGGCTGGGAGAGAGCGCACGATGATCCGGTTTGTTCTGGGCGCATTTGGCCTGATGGGTCTTTTCTCGTCATCGTCGGCGCTCGCTCAGGCGCGTCCCGAAGACACGGAGGTCTGGAGCCCGAAGCCGGCCGCCGTGGCGCCCGGGGCTTTGGCCGGCGCGGCGCCGTCCGACGCGATCGTGTTATTCGACGGCAAGTCACTCGATCAGTGGGTGTCGAGCCAAGACAGGTCGCCGGCCAAGTGGACCGTCGGCGACGGCGTGTTCACGGTCGACAAGTCCAGCGGCAACATCGAGACGCGGCGCGCTTTCCAGGATTACCAGTTGCACCTGGAGTGGCGGGTCCCGAAGGACATCCACGGGAGCGGGCAGGGGCGCGGCAACAGCGGCGTCTTCCTCGCGTCCACTGGGTCACGGGACGAGGGTTATGAGGTTCAGATACTCGATTCCTTCGAGAACCAGACCTACGTCAACGGTCAGGCCGCAAGCGTCTACAAGCAGCATCCGCCGCTTGTGAACGCCAGTCGCCGGCCGGGCGAGTGGCAAACCTATGACATCGTCTGGCGCGCGCCGCGCTTCACCGCCACCGGGACCCTGGCCGCCCCGGCGACCGTCACCGTGCTACACAATGGTGTCCTGGTGCAGGACAACGCCGTCCTTGCGGGCGAGACGGTCTACATAGGCAAGCCAGCCTACAAGCCACACCCCCCCGCGCCGATCAAGCTGCAGGCGCATGGCGATCCCAGCAAGCCGATCAGCTTCCGCAATATCTGGGTGCGCGAACTTCCGCCAAGGCCTTAAGGCTGCGGCGCCGAGGTGCTGCCGCGCACGATCAGCTGGTGCGGCAGGGTCACGTTCTGGAGTGTGGTGGCGCGGCCGGCCAGGATGTCGAGCAGAAGGCGCACGACCTCGTGGCCGATCTCCTCCATAGGCTGGCTGACTGTCGTCAGCTGCGGATCGAGGTGGCGGGAAAAGCGGATGTCGTCGAAGCCGACCAGCGAGACCTCGCGCGGACAGGCGAGGCCTCGCCGACGGATCGCTTCCAGCGCTCCCATCGCCATTTCGTCGCTGAAGCAGAAGATCGCGGTCGGAGGGCCGGGCTCGTCCAGCAGCTCGCCGGCCTGCCGTACGCCCGACTCGATCGAGAAGTCGCCGATCGAGATGCGCAGGGCGCTGGCGCGACCGTGACGCTGGGCGGCCGCCAGGACGCCGGACAGGCGGTCGCTGCTGATCGGGCTGGCCAACGGACCCGTCACGACACCGACCCGTGTGTGGCCCAGGCCGTACAGATGCTCCATGACCTCGGCGGCGGCGCCCTCGTTGTCGATGTGGGCGCTGGAGACCGCCAGGCCCGGCCGAAACTCGCAGCCATTGACGATGGGCGCCTTCACCCCCTTGGCGGCGACCATCTCGGCGAGCGTCTCGGGGAGCCGGTGGCCCAGGATGATGAGCCCGTCGGCCTCCTTGCGCCGGAACATGGCCGCATACTGCTCCTCGCGCGCTTCCTCGTGCCGCGTGTCGCCCAAAAGCACAGAATAGCCGGCGGCGAGGGCGGCTTCTTCGACGCCGCGGATGACCTGTGAGAAGAAGGGATTGGAGATATCCGGGACCGTGACCAGGATCTTCTCGGTCCGCAGGGTGCGCAGGCTCTTGGCGGCGAAGTTGGGCTCGTAGCCCAGCTGGGCGACCGCCGCCATCACGCGCTGGCGCGTTGGCTCGATCACCAGCTCGGGGGCGCTGAACACCCGCGAGACCGTGGCCGTCGACACGCCTGCGGCCCGCGCAACATCTTGAATGGTCGCCATCGTGGCGACACTGGCGACTGCTCCGTGGCTTGGCAAGGCGAAGCTCGAGTGGTGAACGCAGGATGAGTCGGTTGCCGAGGGGCACGACCCCTGTTATCCATGATTTCGATTACATCGGAGCGGCTGGGGCATAAATGCACCCGAAACGCCGCCCAGACGGTCGGGGAGGACCAGGGACCATGAAGACGAGCTTCAGGCTCTTCCTGATGATGGTGCTGCAGCTGGCGATCTGGGGCGCCTGGGCGCCGAAGATCTTTCCCTACATGGGCATGCTGGGCTTCGCGCCCTGGCAGCAGTCGCTGGTCGGCAGCGCGTGGGGCGTCGCGGCCCTTGTCGGCATCTTTTTCTCGAACCAGTTCGCGGACCGCAATTTCTCGGCCGAGAGGTTTCTGGCCGCCAGCCACCTGATCGGCGGCCTGGCCCTGGTCGGCACAGCGTTCTCGACCAGCTTCTGGCCGTTCTTCGCCTGCTATCTGATCTTCAGTCTGGTCTATGTGCCAACGCTGTCAGTGACCAACTCGATCGCCTTCGCCAACCTGCGCGATCCCGCCGGCGAGTTCGGCGCCGTGCGCATGGGCGGCACGGTCGGCTGGGTGCTGGTCAGCTGGCCCTTCGTCTTCCTGCTCGGCGCGCACGCCACGGCCGAGCAGACGCGATGGATCTTCCTGGTTGCGGCGATCCTGTCCTTCGCCTTCGCCGCCTATTCGCTGACCCTGCCGCACACCCCGCCGCGCAAGGAAGAGGCGGGGGTCGACAAACTGGCCTGGCGGCGAGCCTTCAAGCTACTGGGCGCCCCGTTCGTGCTGGTGCTGTTCATCGTCACCTTCATCGATTCCGTGATCCACAACGGCTACTTCGTGATGGCCGACGCCTTCCTGACCAACCGCGTCGGGATCGCCGGCAACCTGTCGATGGTCGTGCTGAGCCTCGGGCAGGTCGCCGAAATCCTGACCATGTTCTTCCTGGGGCGCGTCCTGGCGCGGCTAGGCTGGAAGGTCACCATGATCATCGGCGTGCTGGGGCACGCCGCCCGTTTCGCCGTGTTCGCCTTCTTCGCCGACAGCATCCCGGTCATCGTCGCCGTCCAGCTGCTGCACGGGATCTGCTACGCGTTCTTCTTCGCCACGGTCTACATCTTCGTCGACGCCGTGTTCCCCAAGGACGTGCGCTCCAGCGCCCAGGGCCTGTTCAACCTGTTGATCCTGGGCGTCGGTAATGTCGCGGCCAGCTTCCTGTTCCCCGAGCTGATCAGCCGTCTCAGCACGAACGGCCAAGTGGACTACACCAGCCTGTTCATGGTCCCGACCGGCCTCGCCCTGGTCGCGACCCTGCTGCTGGCCATTTTCTTCCGTCCCCCGTCGCGTGGTCCGGTCGCCGAGATGCAAGCCGACGAACCAGTGGGCGCCGCCAGCCCAGCCCAACCTTAAGCCTGAGAGGAAAGCCTCGTGCGCACGACTGCTGACGAAACCCGAGCCGCCGCCCTTTCCAGGCGCGGGCTGATCGCGACCGGCGTGGCCGCCTTGGCGGCGGGCTGGACGAGCGCCGCCGGCGCGGCCGGCAAGACATTCTTCCAGAGCCGCAAGCTGCCGCTGGGCATCCAGCTCTACAGCCTGGGTCCGGATCTGGCTAAGGAGCTCGACGCCCAGCTGGCGACGGTCTCCAAGATCGGCTTCAAGACGGTGGAGCTGGCGGGTTACCTTGGCCGCACCCCGGCGGAACTGCGAGCCGCCTTTGATCGCGCGGGCCTCGCCTGCACCAGCGCCCACGTTCAGCCGAAGGGCGCCGGCCCCACCTTCAGCGGCGACCTGGCCAAGCTCGCTGACGATCTGCACGTGATCGGCGTGAAGACGGCGATCATGCCGATCCTCTACATCCCGGACCGCTTCACCGGCGCCGATCTGCGGAAGGCTGGAACCCAGATGACCGCCGACGACTGGAAGTGGAACGCCGACTTCCTGAACGAGAAGGCGGCCGTCCTGAAGAAGGCCGGTATCGCCACAGGCTACCACAACCATAACTTCGAGCTGGCGCCCCTGGGCGACACCACCGGCATGGACATCCTGCTGAAGGGTACGGATGCGAGCCTGGTGACCTTCGAGATGGACGCCGGCTGGGTGACGGCCGCCGGCCAGGATCCCTTCGCCATGCTGAAGGCGTATCCGGGTCGCTTCACCCATATGCACGTCAAGGACATCAAGCCGACGACCAAGCCGAACTTCGAACTGCGTCAGGATCCCACCGAGGTCGGCTCGGGCATGATCAATTGGCCAAAACTCCTCCCCGCCGCCTATGCGGCCGGCGTGCGCGGCTTCTTCTACGAGCAGGAGCCGCCGTTCGCCCACACGCGGCTGGAGTCTGCCAAGATCAGCTTCGACTACCTGGCCAAGGTCGTCGCCTGATGAGCCTGCGGATGGCTATGGTCGGCGGCGGCCCCGGCTCGTTCATCGGCCCCGTGCATCGCATGGCCGCCGAGCTGGATGGCCGCATACGCCTGGTCGCCGGCGTTTTCAGCCGGGATCCGGCCAAGAACGCGCAGGCCGCGGAGGCCTGGGGCGTTGCTCGCGACCGGGTCTATCCTGACCATCATGCGATGATCGCCGCCGAAGCCGCACGGGCCGATGGGATTCAGCTGGTGTCGGTCGTCACGCCTAACCACCTGCACTTCGATGTTTCCGCCGCGGCCCTGCGCGGTGGACTGAACGTCATCAGCGACAAGCCGGCCACCCTGAACCTGGCTGAGGCCAAGGAATTGGCCGGCATCGTCGCCGCCTCCGGCAAGCGCTACGCCCTGACCTACACCTACACGGGCTATCCAATGGTCCGCGAGGCGCGGGAGATTGTCGCGCGCGGCGACCTCGGCGCCGTCCGCAAGGTGGTCGTGGAGTATTCGCAGGGCTGGCTGTCCCAGCCGTTGGAGCGCGACGCCGACAACAAGCAGGCCAGCTGGCGCGCCGATCCGACGCAGTCCGGCGTCGGCGGCTGCATCGGCGACATCGGGGTCCACGCCTTCAACATCGCCGAATTCGTGACGGGGCGTCGGGTCGAACGCCTGTGCGCCGATGTCGCCACGGTCGTGCCGGGGCGTCCGCTGGACGACGACTGCAACGTGCTCCTGCGCTTCGACAATGGCGCGCGGGGCGTGCTGATCGCCTCGCAGATCAGCGCGGGGGCGCGCAATGGCCTCAAGCTCTGCGTCTACGGGGAGAAGGGCGGCCTGACCTGGTCGCATGAGGATCCCAACGTCCTGACCCTCGATTGGCTGGACGGTCCCAGCCAGGTGCTGCACGCTGGCTCCGGCTATTTGAGCCCGGCCGCCCGTGCGGTGACCCGCCTGCCGACCGGTCATCCCGAGGGCTTTATCGAAGCCTTCGCCAACATCTATCGCGACTTCGCCGACGCCATCGAGGGCGCGGAGGGCGTGCTGGTTCCCGACATCGGCGAGGGCTTGCGGGGTATGGCCTTCGTCGAGCGGGCCGTGGCCGCCAGCCACGAGGACGCCGGCTGGGTGAGCCTGGAAGGAGGCGCGTGATGAAAACGCTCAAGGGACCTGGCATCTTCCTGGCCCAGTTCATCGGCGACAAGCCGCCCTTCGACAAGCTCGAGACCATGGCCAAATGGGTCGCGGACCTCGGCTATGTCGGCGTGCAGATGCCGACGGGCGGGGCGGACTCATTCTTCGACCTCGCGCGCGCGGCCGAGAGCCAAGGCTATTGCGATGACATCGCCGGCCTGCTGGCCGACCATGGCCTGAAGATCACCGAGCTCTCGACCCACCTGCAGGGCCAGCTGGTCGCGGTGCATCCGGCCTATGACGAGCTGTTCGACGGCTTCGCCCCGCCGGAGCTTCGCGGCAAGCCGAAGGAACGCCAGGAATGGGCGGTCGGGCAGGTCAAGGCCGCCGCCGTCGCCAGCCGGCGCCTGGGCCTCAACGCCCACGCCACCTTCTCGGGCGCGCTGGCCTGGCCCTATTTCTATCCGTGGCCGCAACGGCCGGCGGGGTTGGTCGAAGAAGCCTTCGCCGAGCTTGGTCGGCGCTGGAAACCGATCCTGGACGTCTTCGAGGAGAACGGCGTCGACGCCTGTTACGAGATCCATCCGGGCGAGGACCTGCATGACGGCGCGACCTTCGAGCGGTTCCTGGACGAGGTGGGCGGCCACCCGCGCGCCAACATCCTGTACGATCCCAGCCACCTGGTGCTGCAGCAGCTGGACTATCTCGGCTACATCGATCGCTACCACGAGCGGATCAAGGCGTTCCACGTCAAGGACGCCGAGTTCCGCCCCTCGGCCCAGGCCGGTGTCTATGGCGGCTATCTGGGTTGGGCCGAGCGCCCAGGCCGGTTCCGCTCCTTGGGTGATGGCCAGGTGGACTTCAAGGCTATCTTCTCGAAGCTGGCCCAGTACGACTACGACGGCTGGGCGGTGCTTGAGTGGGAATGCGCGTTGAAACATCCCGAACAGGGCGCCCGAGAAGGCGCGCCATTCATTCGCGACCACATCATCCAGGTGACGGACAAGGCGTTTGACGACTTCGCCGGCGGCGCATCCCATCCTGGTCGCAACCGCCGCCTTCTGGGCCTATAGCCGCCGATTCCGACGGAGTATCCGATGAAGTTCCTGCTTGCCTTCGCCGCCGTCCTCGCGGGCCTGACCACCAGCGCCGCCGCCGCGCCGCCGTCCGGCGATCAGGTGTTCCAGCAACGCTGCACTGTCTGCCACTCGGTCCAGCCCGCGCCGGGCAAGATGGGGCCGCCTCTGGCCGGCGTCGTCGGCCGCAAGGCTGGCGCCGCGCCCGGCTATGCCTACAGCAGCGCCCTGAAGGCCTCCGGGATCACCTGGACGCCGGACCAGCTGGACGCCTTCTTGAAGGCGCCGGGCAAGGCTGTGCCGGGGACCAAGATGTTGCTGGGCGCCCCGAACCCGGAAGATCGCGCGGCGGTTATCCAATACCTCTCGACGGTGAAGAAGTAGCGCCGTCGCTGACGGCGCCTAGCGCGCCGTCAGCTCCTGAATTTCGATGTCCTTGAACTCGATCGGATGGCCTTCGCTCTGCAGGGCGATGTAGCCTTCCGTCACCCGCTGCGCGCCGCGCGCCATGATATAGGGCTTGGCGCCGTCGGCGACCGTGTCTTCCGGATCCAGCGTGATTTCGGCATAGTGGTGGACGACGACGCCATCGATCTTCTCGAACACCTCGCCGTTCGGACGCACTTCCAGCTCGGCCTTAACCCAGGTTCCGTTCGGGATCGTTGGAGCGTTGGCTGACGGCGTGCAGTGCTCCTTCACCTTCTGGCCGTCGATCGTGATCGTCACGCCTGGCGTGCAGACCGCGGCGGTCGCGCGCCGGCCGTCACCGTCCTTGCCCAGCAACTGGTACTCGACGGAAACCGGGAACGACTGGTTGACCGTCATGCTCTCCGGGCTCTGGCTATGGAACATGACGCCGCTATTGCTGCGGGCCCAGGCAGGCGTGTCGGGCAAGGCTCCGTCCGTCAGGAAGCGGTACGTCAATCGCAGGCGGTAGGCCTTGAACGGCGCCTTGTAGAAGAGGTGGCCGAACTGGCCGTCCATCGTCTTGTAGCCAGCATAGGAGACGCGGATCGCGCCGTTTTCGACGATGAAAGTCTGCTGATAGTTCTCACCCACCGGGTGTTTAGCGATCTTCGGGATCCAGCCATTCAGGCTCTTGCCATCGAACAGCGAACGCCAGGGACCCGCCTTCAGGTCCTGAGCTTGGACAGGCGAAGTCGTGGCGACCAGGCCGAGCGCCATGGCGGCCAGGCTGCAACGCGCAGAACCGGATAAGATGGTCATGACTGGCTTTTCCTCCCTTACGCCCACTTTTCACGATCGAATGTCGAGCTTTCTTGCAATGTAACCCATTTCATGGAAGCCTCCAGGCAAGAATGATGGGTTCCATCCAGAGGTGGCGTCGTGTTGCGTAAGCATGCCGGCGCGGTCTGGCGAGCGGACCGCAAAGGGAGCGAACATGGCCAACCTGAACGGTCGAGCGCGGCGTAAGAACACCTATGACGCCATCGTGGTGGGAAGCGGCATCACCGGCGGGATCGCCGCCAAGGAACTCACGGAGAAGGGCCTGAAGGTTCTGGTGCTTGAGCGTGGGCGCATGGTGCGCCACCTTGAGGACTATCCGACCGCCACCCTCGACCCCTGGCAGACCAAGTACCCCCAGGGGCAGTTGCCGCCCGACGAGCTGGCCGAGCGCTACAAGGTTCAGCGCCGGACGGGCTATACGATGACGGAGTACACCCAGCACTTCTTCGTCCGTGACGACACCAATCCCTACACCGAGACAAACCGGTTCGACTGGATCCGTGGCTATCATGTCGGCGGCCGCTCGCTGACCTGGGGTCGGCAAAGCTATCGCCACAGCCCGATCGACTTCGAAGCCAATGCGCGCGAGGGGATCGGGGTGGATTGGCCGATCCGCTATGAGGACCTGGCGCCGTGGTACGATCATGTCGAGCGCTTCATCGGCGTCTCCGGGCAAGCCGAGGGCCTGCCGCAGCTTCCCGATGGCGTCTACCAGCCGCCAATGGAGATGAACTGCGTCGAGAAGGCGTTCAAGGCCAAGTCCGAGGCGCGCTTCCCCGAGCGGCGGATCACCATGGGCCGCACGGCGCACCTGACGGCGCCGACCGAGGAGCAGCTCAGCCTGGGCAGGACCAAGTGCCAGTACCGCAACATGTGCATGCGGGGCTGTCCGTTCGGCGGCTACTACAGCTCCAACTCCGGCGGGCTGGTGGCGGCCGAACGTACTGGAAATCTCGTGATCCGGCCGAACTCGATCGTCACCGAACTGATCTATGACGAGAAGGCGGGCAAGGCCAGCGGCGTGCGCATTCTCGACGCGACGACTCGCAAGGACGAGGAATTCCACGCCGACGTCATCTTCCTGTGCGCCTCGGCCCTGAACTCGGCCTGGCTGATGATGAATTCGACCAGCTCGCGGTTCCCGAATGGCTTCGGCAACGGCAGCGACCAGCTGGGCCGCAATGTGATGGACCACCATCTGGGTGTCGGCGCCAGCGGCGAGGCCACCGACTTCGCTGACATGTACTACTCGGGACGCCGGCCCAACGGGATCTACGTGCCGCGCTTCCGGAACCTCGGCGACGCGGCGACCAAGCGCTCTGACTACCTGCGCGGCTTCGGCTACCAGGGCGGCGCTTCGCGGGCGGGCTGGGAGCGCGACTTGAGGAAGGCCGGGCGGGGGTTCGGCGCCGATCGCAAGGCCGCCCTCACGCAGCCGGGTCCCTGGAGCATGGGCTTGGGCGGCTTTGGCGAGATCCTCCCCTACGAGGACAACCGCGTCACCCTGAACCGGGACGTGAAGGACGAGTTCGGGCTGCCGACCCTGACCATGAACGTGACCATTCGAGAGAACGAACTGGCCATGCGCAAGGACATGCAGAACGCCGCCGCCGAAATGCTGGAGGCGGCCGGCTTCAAGAACGTTCGCGGCTACGACAACGGTTTCGCGCCTGGGCTGGGGATTCACGAGATGGGCACGGCCCGCATGGGACGTGACCCCAAGACCTCCGTGCTGAACGCCTTCAACCAGGTTCACGAGTGCAAGAACGTCTATGTGACGGACGGCGCGGCCATGACCTCCGCCTCCTGCGTGAACCCGTCGCTGACCTATATGGCGCTGACTGCCAGGGCGGCCGACCACGCGGTGAAGGCTCGCAAGCGGGGAGATCTGTGATGCTGCATCGACGCGACGCCCTGAAGGGCCTGGCGCTTGTCGCCGGGGCGGCGGCCACCGGATGGGCCGGACGCGCGGCCGCCGCGGCCGCGCCGGCCTTGAATTGGACTCCCGCCGCGCTGACCGGTGATCAGGCCCGCCTGGTCGATGTAGTGGCCGAGTTGATCATCCCCGCGACCGACACGCCGGGCGCTCGCGAGGCCGGCGTGCCGCAGTTCATCGACCGCGCCCTGGCGAACTATTGCGACAAGTCCCAGAAGGACTTGCTGATCGGCGGCCTGACGCGGATGGATGCTGACGCCCGCGCCTCACATGGCGACGTCTTCGTCGCGCTGAAGCCCGAGCAACAGGTCGCCATGCTGACCGCCTATGACCAGGAGGCGGCCGTCGCCAAGGGGCAGAATCCCGGCCAGCCGCACTTCTTCGCGGCGTTGGAGGATTGGGTGACGGTCGGCTACTTCACGTCCGAGCCTGGCGCCACGATGGCGTTGAAGTACGACCCCGTGCCCGGCGAGTATCACGGCTGCGTGCCTCTGGCGGAGATCGGGCGCGCCTGGGCGACCCGCTAACGGACCGTCAGAACCTGAACTGAGCGAAGAGCACCGCAAGGTTCGTGGCTTTGCCGCCCAGCGCTCGCACGGCGGGGCCGGCGTCTTGTCGCGCCAGCTGCCCCTGAAGTTTCAGGTTGCGGCTCACCTGCCAGCTCGCGTCCAGCTGTAAGGTGTCGCCGACGTCCTTGGACTGGCCGCGACGCGCCGCGGCGAACGGAACGAGCGGCTGCAGGTAGATGGCGTCCGCGTTCGTCGCCAGGCGATGCAGCGTATAGCTGGCCTCGACGGTGACGGCCTTCGACGGCGCGGCGCCAATACTGGTGCGCAGGGCGGCGAGGTTCCCCCAGCTGAAGAGGCCCGTCTCGTTAAAGTAGGCGCCCTTCGGGAACATCGGATTGAAGGTCCCAAGCCGCCCGTCCGCCGCATTCCGATCGCCGGATCCAATGTCCAACCTCAGGCCCAGGCGCGGCCTCCAAGGCTGTTCCAGCGTGTAGCCGCCCCCCGCAGACGCGGCGAAAGCGCGGATGCGTCGGCCGGCGAAGCGACCGCCTTGCGCGACGCCCTCGACCTCGTAGTCGACCTGGCCCTCGGTTCCCGAGAGTCTCGCGCCGAGGCTGGTCCGGCGTTCGTCGCCGGTGATTGTCCCGAAGCGGACAGTGTCCCGTTCAAGTTCCATGGCGTAAAGATCCAGGGTCTGGCGGGGCGAAAGTCGCGTCGAAGCATAGACGCCGTAGAAGCGTTGGGTGCGGCTGCGGGTGTCGTCGAAGGCTCCGGTCGAGATAACGACGGGCTGGAGATAGAAGGCGTCCAGCTTCAACGCGCCTTGCGTACGGGTGACGCGGAGCCCGTCGAAGCTTTGGCGAATGTTCGGCGCCTCGCGCACGGCGACGAACCGCTGGGTCGCGTTGAGCTGGAGCTCTTGCCGACCCAGGCGCAGGCGCCAGCCGGCGGCCGGCGCGACGTCGACGAACAGCGCCTGGGCGTCCACGCCGTCGCGATCGGTGGCGGCGGGTTTGTCCTTCTTGCCGTAATCTCGGTGCAGGCCAAGCTCGCCATAGACCCTGAAAGCCTGTCCCAGGTGCAGGTCGCTGCTCAGCAGCAGCCGGCCCAGAGCGAAGGTGTCGGTCTGCGCGCCCCCCAGACCGAAGCGCGGCGTGTCGACGGCGTCCACGCGCAGGCGGGCTTCGCCACCGAAACTGAGATAGGCGTCGCCTCCAAGGGGAAGGTAGCGCAGCGGATCCAGTCCGGTGCGATCGGCGACCTTGCGCAGATAGCCATAGTCCTCGTCGGACCGCACGAGCTTGAAAGCCGGCGGCTCGGACGCTTGGGCGGCGCCAGCACTCGCCAGCACAGCCAGCAAGAAGGATGTAGCCAGCTTCACGATCGCTCTCCACGCAGCGCGTGCAGCACCGCCAAGACGGCGACTATGGCGACACCCAGCGCCAGGCTCCAGGGCCCAGCAAACAGCACGCCCAGCGCGCCGCCCATGGCGCCGAGGGCGAACGCAAGCACGGGCGGCCAGGTCTTGCGGATCCGCGCTTTCAGCGCGTCGTCTGGTCGTCCGCGCGCCGCCATCAGATCGACGATGTCGATGGCCATCTGCGTGACGTTGCCGGTCATCATGGTCGTGGGCGCCAGATGGGCGAAGACGACGCGGGCGGCCACGTTTTGCACGGCCATGGCGACGACCCCGACCAGACCGGCCAGCATGACGGCGGGCGCGTTGGCGTCGGCGGCGGGCAGGGCGCGAGCCGTGAGAATCATGAAGACCAACAACAGGACCGCCTGCAGCGCCAGGACCAGCACCTCGCACGGCTGCCCCTTGGCGTTGCGCCAGCGGATCAGGGCGTAGGTGGCCGTGGCGGTCCCGATGAACACCGGCAGGGCCAGCAGCTTGGTCGTCAGGCCGCTGGCGTCGCCGGCCAAGCCGACGCCCAGCATGACGATATTGCCGGTGGCGTGGGCGACGAACAGGCCAAACAGCAGCACGAAGCCGATCACGTCGATGTAGCCGCCGACGAAGGCCATGCTCATGCTGGTCACGCCTGCCAGACGAACGGGGCGCTGGGCGCTCACGCGACGCGCTCCCGACGATCAAGCAACGCGACCAGGACGAAGCCGCCGATCAGGCCGATGTGTTCGACGAAGGCGTTCATGGCCATGAAGCGGTCCTGGCCTGCGGGCATCGTCCAGAAGGCGTTGGCCTTGATGGCCGCCAACAGGGTGAAGACGCCAAGCATCCCCGCGCCCAGCCATAGCCAGCGACGGGTCAGGATCAGCAACGGCCCGACGATCTCGACGACGATGGTCAAAACGGCCCAGAAGGCCGGCGGCGCCATGCCAAAGTGGGCCTGCTCCGCCACCGCGCCGGGGAAGTCGGCGGCCTTGACGACCGCGCCCAGCAGATAGGCGCTCACCAGGGCCAGGCGGGCCAGGGACGCCGTCGGCGGCCAGTCGAGGATGGTCGCGACGAAGCGCGGGGTTTCTCGCGAGCGCATCACCTCATACCGCCCAGCAGCCGCAGCCCATGGCGCCCCAGAACGAGCGCGCGTCGGACGTGGGCGCTTCGCGGGCGTAGGCCGCCGCGTGGTCGTGGCCGTGGACGTTGCAGCTGCTGGCGCAGCCGCAGGCCGAGGCAATGGCCCGCGCATGGCCGCGCGAGCGGTCCTGATAGCCACCGAAGGTGCGCACCGGGGACCAATCAGGCATCGGCGGCGGCAAGACCGGCGCGAGCTTGCCAAAGTCGCCTTCGCCGTGGACCACCCGGCCGCCCAGCAGGGTCAGCACCGACGACAGGTGCGGGATCTCGTCTTCCGGCACGGTCAGATAGTCGTCACTGAGCACGGCGAGGTCGGCCAGCTGGCCTACGGCGATCTGGCCCTTCTTGCCTTCCTCGTTGGAGAACCAGGTGTTGGCGGTCGTCCAAAGGCGCAGGGCTTCCTCGCGATCGACGCGGTTGGTCGGCGGATAGAGACGCGTGCCGCCCACCGTCTTGCCGGTCACCAGCCAGTTCAGCGAGACCCACGGATTGTAGCTGGCGACGCGGGTGGCGTCGGTGCCGGCGCCGACTGGGATCCCGGCCTGCAGCATCTTGCCGATCGGGGGCGTGGCCTCGGCGGCCTTAGCCCCGTAGCGCTCCATGAAGTACTCGCCCTGATAGGTCATGCGATGCTGTACGGCGATGCCGCCGCCCAGGGCGGCGATCCGGTCGATGTTGCGGTCGCTGATCGTCTCGGCGTGGTCGAAGAACCAGTGCAGGCCGTCGAACGGCATGTCGCGGTTGACCTTCTCGTAGACGTCCAGAGCACGCGAGATCGTCTCGTCGTAGGTGGCGTGCAGCCGCCAGGGCCAGCGGTTCTCGACTAGGTGGCGGATCACCGGCTCGAGATCACTCTCCATGTTCGGCGGCATTTCGGGCCGCGCGACGCGGAAGTCCTCGAAGTCGGCGGCGCTGTAGACCAGCATCTCGCCCGCGCCATTGTGGCGGTACTTGTCGTCGCCCTGGCCGGGCTTGACCTGCTTGGACCAGGTCTGGAAGTCCGACAGCTCGGCCTTGGGCTTCTGGGTGAAGAGATTGTAGCTGATCCGCAGGGTCAGCTGGTCGTCAGCGTGGAGCTTCTCGATGATCTCGTAGTCGTCGGGATAGTTCTGGAAGCCGCCGCCGGCGTCGATCACGCCGGTCACGCCCAGGCGGTTCATCTCGCGCATGAAGTGGCGGGTGGAGTTCAGCTGGTATTCGGGCGGCAGCTTGGGGCCCTTGGCCAGGGTGGCGTAGAGGATCGTGGCGTTGGGCTGGGCCAGAAGCAGGCCGGTCGGCTCGCCCGAGGCGTCGCGCTGGATCTCGCCGCCGGGCGGATTGGGGGTGTCCTTGGTGTAGCCGACGGCGTGCAGGGCGGCGCGGTTGAGCAGGGCGCGGTCGTAGAGGTGGAGGATGAACACCGGCGTCTCGGGCGCGGCGGCGTTGATCTCGTCCAGGGTAGGCAGGCGCTTTTCGGTGAACTGATGCTCGGTGAAGCCGCCGACCACGCGCACCCACTGGGGCGGCGGAGTGTTGGCCGCTTGTTTCTTCAGCATGGCCATGGCGTCGGCCAGGGTCGGCACGCCATCCCAGCGCAGCTCCATGTTGTAGTTCAGCCCGCCACGGATGATGTGCATGTGGCTGTCGATCAGGCCCGGGATCACCCGGCGGCCCTTCAGGTCGATGATCGTCGGGTTCGGGCCGGCGGCGGCGCGGACCTCGCCCTCCTCGCCGACGGCGGCGAACTTGCCGTCGCGGATCAGGGCGGCGTCCGCGCGCGGATTGGAGCGATCGAGGGTCGTGAACTTGCCATTGATGAGCAGCAGATCGGCTTGGGCGGACATGGGACCGGACCTCCGAGGATCAGCGAGAAGGGGATTAGGAAGGAGCGCCGCGCCCAGGGCTAGCGCCTGGCGGCGGTTGAGGGGCGTCATGCTTGGTCTTCGGGCGTCTTGGCGTCGACGTGAGGGCCGAGCACCCGTCCCGCGCAGTCGGACGATTGTAGATAGGCGCTGACCGGCGCCTTGGTCAGCAGGCGCTTGGCGATCGGGACGGCCTGCTCGCCCAACAGCATGCCCAGCAGACCCAGTAGGGCGATGGCGGGCGGGGCGGGCGAGCGGACGCCCATCAGGGAATAGAGGACGCCGACGAGCAGGCCAGCGCCGAGCGACAGCAGATAGGGCTTCATGACGGCGGTCCTGTCGGGGAGGAAGGGTGGGGCGGAGCCATGGGGACCCCGCCCCGGAACGGGCGTCAGGCCGAGGCGTGACCTTCCGACGCGCCGAACATCGTCTTGGCGTAGATGATGCCGAGGCCGTAGCCGCCGCCGAACGTCTTGGCCACGCCGGTCGTGATGTCATACGTCTCGGAACGCGCCCAATCGCGTTGCAGCTCAAGCAGATATTGCAGCGAAGTCATCGGCTGGGCGCCGGCCTGGACCATGCGGGTGACGGCGCGTTCGTGGGCCTCGGTCGAGACGTCGCCGCAGGCGTCGGTGATCACGAAGACCTCGAAGCCCTGTTCCAGCGCCGACAGGGCGGGACCGACGATGCAGACCGACGTCCAGAGACCGGCGAGCACGATCCGCGACTTGCCGATGGCGTTGACCTCGGCGATCACCGGAGCGTCCTCCCAGGTGTTCATCGAGGTGCGGTCCAGCAGCCGCTTGCCCGGGAACGGGGCGGTGACTTCTGAGAACATCGGACCCGAGAAGCTCTTCTCGGCCACGGTCGTGAGAATGGTCGAAACGCCGAAGCCGGCGGCGCTGCTGGCCACCAGCGCAGCATTAGTGCGCAGCAGGCTGGCGTCGATGGACTTGGTGGCGAACGCCATCTGCGACTGGAAGTCGATCATGATCAGCGTGTGATCGGCCGGCGTCAGGAGACGAGCGCCAGGGATGGCCTTGGCTTGGAGGGTCATGGTCTTGGTCCTTTGAAGTTTGGCGGGCCGTGCCCCGAGCCGCCGTGTCGGTGTCTGATGGGGAGACTGTGCCGCTGTCCGCCTGGCTCATAAATGGAAATGAACGAAACTCATCATTTCCATTTCATGCACTTTTCAGGACGAATACCCGCATCCGAGACGCGGGCCTCCAATCGTCCGAAGAGGACGCCTTCAGGCGTCCGGATGGTGACGAGCCCAAGCACGAGCCAAGGTCCGCCGTCACGCGCGCAAGCGTGTTCTACCGTTCGGGTAGGGCCTGCTTGGCGCATGACGGCGTCCCCAAGTTCGCTACGCCTTAAAGAAGGCGAGCAGGTCAGCGTTGATGACGTCGGCCTGGGTGGTCGCCATGCCGTGTGGGAAGCCTGGATAGGTGATCAGCTTGCCAAGCTTGAGCAGCTTGATCGCCAGACGGGCGCTGGCGTCGATCGGCACGACCTGGTCGTCCTCGCCGTGGAGCACCAGCACCGGCACGTCGATCTTCTTGAGGTCCTCGGTGAAGTCGGTTTCCGAGAACGCTTTCACGCAGTCGTAGAGCGGCTTCACGCCAGCCTGCATCCCCTGGCGCCACCAGTTGTCGATGACGCCTTCAGAGACCTTCGCACCCGGACGGTTGAAGCCGTAGAACGGACCGGCGGCGACGTCGCGGAAGAATTGGGCGCGGTTGAAGGCGGTGCCATTGCGGAAGCCGTCGAAAACTTCGATCGGAAGCCCGCCGGGATTGGCGGCTGTCTTGAGCATGATCGGCGTCACGGCGCCCACCAGCACCGCCTTGCCGACGCGACCGGGCTTGGCGCGGGCGACGTAGTGAGCGACTTCGCCGCCGCCGGTCGAATGGCCGACATGGAACGCGTTCTTAAGGTCGAGATGGTCGGTCAGGGCCGCGACGTCGGCGGCGTAGGTGTCCATCTCGTTGCCCGTGTCGGTCTGGGTCGAACGACCATGCCCGCGACGGTCATGGGCGATGACCCGATATCCCTTCAACAAAAAGAACATCATCTGGTTGTCCCAGTCGTCCGCCGACAAGGGCCAGCCGTGGTGGAACACGATCGGCTGGGCGGTCTTGGGGCCCCAGTCCTTGTAGTAGATCTGCACGCCATCCTTGGTCGTGACGTAGCCGCTGCTCATGTCGTGGGTTCCTTTGGCTTGGGTGGACGGCGCGGGCTTCGCCAGCGCCATGGAAACGGACGGCAGAGCCGCCAGGGCCGCGGCGCCGACGCCGGCGACGAGAACGTGGCGCCGGGTGGCGTCCGCGTTTTCTGGGTCTTGATCAGTCATCTTGGTCCCTCGGGGAGAAGGTCGGAGCTGGATGGAAAAAGCCGCGGCGATCAGGCCCAGACGACACGCAAGGATGTCGGGGGTCTTGTCGGCATTGGTCGTTCTTGCCGCCAAGCGTCTCGCGATGGGGGGATAGGGTAAATCTCGGGCGGGTTAGGCGGCGATGACACCCTTGGGCGGCAGATCTTCACCAGAATGGCGCTCGCCGGCTCACCGCTCCCAAAAGGGTGGGCTTGATCTAGCTCGATCGATATTGAATGCCTTGCGGGTCAGAGCTTAGGCATGACGCTTGGGACAGAAGGCGGTCATGGCGCACGCGGTTGCAAGGATTGGCTGGGCGGCCCTGTTCGCCGCTTTTCTGCTGACGTCGCCAGTGCTGGCGCTGGACCCGCAGCGCGCGATCGCACAATACAAGCACACCCGATGGACGGTCGAGGACGGCGCGCCTGGCGCGATCGAGGACCTCGCCCAGACGCCCGACGGATATCTTTGGCTGGGTACGCCGCTGGGCCTTTATCGCTTCGACGGCGTTGCGTTCGAACCCGTCAGGCCACAGCGGCCAAAGACCTACACCCTGAATGATCGCGTCGTTCGACTGATGGTCACGCGAAGCGGCGCGCTGTGGGTCGGCTACGAAAGGGGCGGCGTGGCTGTCCTGGAGAAGGGGCAGATCAAGCTTCTCTTCGATCCTAGGATTTTCCAGTTCACGGTCGTTTCCCTGGCTGAAGGCCGAGACGGCGCCATCTGGGCGACCACCTCCAATCCTAAGGCCAAGCTGGTCAGGTTCTCGAACGGCGCCTGGCAGATCCTGGATTCCCTCATCGATATGCCCGACGCCGTCGATTGGGTGTTCGTCGCGCGCGACGGCGCGGTCTGGATATGTGGGTCGGGCCGCTTGGCCCGCATGCGCCCGGGCGAGGCGCGCTTCACCACGATCCAGTCCGGCTTCGTCGAAGAGGTCGCCCTGGCGCAGGACGCGCAGGGCCGCCTTTGGGCCGCCGACGCAAGAGGTTTGCGGATTGTCGAAGGGCAGGGCGCGGGGCGGATAGACTACCGACTGCCAACGACCAGCCGCCAGACGCGCATATTCTTTGATCGCGACAACAGCCTATGGGGGGCGAGGCACCCTGACGGCGTCTTCCGGATCCGGCCAGGACAGGACGGCGCGGCCTCGCCTGAGGTTGAGTCGTTCTCGGCCAAGCAGGGGCTCACCTCCGACATGGCCTACAGGGCTTTGGAGGATCGGGAAGGCAACATCTGGGTCGCCACCGTTGGCGGCTTGGACAGGTTCCGCCCCGCCGCCATTGCGCCGGAGCCGGTTGTGCCCACCAGTTCGCCTTATGGCTACGGGGTGTTCGCGAGCAAGGGGGGCGTGGTCTACATCCATGACAGCGACACGCTGTACCGCGCCTTGCCCGGCCAACCACTGAGGCCGTTGATCCGGCGCCTCGGCCCGTTCACCTCGATGTGCGACGCGCCCGACGGCGGCCTTTGGATGGGGTTGGGAACCGAGGTCTTGCGCGTCGACGGTGATCGGGTCACCCGCCTGCCGCCGCCGCCTTTCCCCAATGTGCAGGTAACAGCGTGCGCGATGGACGCGGGCGGGGCGCTTTGGGGCGCAGGCTTTATCGGCGGCCTCGTCAAGTGGGACGGGCGGACCTGGACCCACACCATGCCTCCGCAGTTGGGCCGAGCGGTCACCGCCCTGCTGGCGGATTCTCGCGGCCGCATCATCGCCGACGGGGGACGGGAAGCGGTGCTTATCGACGGCCCCAAGGTCATGACGATCAAGACCACGCCGCGTTCCCAGCGCGGTGGGACCATGCCCATGGCCAACGGTCCGCTAGGCGTGATCTCCGGCAGCGATTTTGGCCTGACACGGTTTCGCGAAACAGGGTCGCAATTCATCTCCCGCGATCGGTTCCCCTTTATCGGGCTGAGCCATGGCCTGGCGCAGACATCGACGGAGACATGGCTGCTCGGCGCCGCCGGTCTCGTGCGCATGCGCAACGCCGACCTGGATCGCGCCTTTGCCGACCCGGCCGCCGGCCTGCCGGCCCGTATCTATGACCTCAAGGACGGGCTGCCGGGTCCGGCGTCATACAAGTACCGCGCCGATCTGGCGGTGGGCGGCGATGGCCGCGTCTGGGTGGCCACGACAGCAGGGATCGCCTCGCTTGATCCCTCTCGAGCGCCTTTCAACACCGTGCCGCCGCCGGTTTCCATCAAGGCTGTCTGGGTGGACGGGAAGCGCGCGCCGGAAGGCACGGTTGTCCGGCTTCCAAAGGGCGCTCGGTCGGTGCAGATCGACTATATCGGCCTGAGCCTGTCGACGCCGGAGCGCGTGCGCTTCCGCTACCGTCTCGAGGGCGTTGACGACGACTGGATCGACGCTGGCGGACGCCGGCAAGCCTTCTACGCCAACCTCAAGCCGGGCGAGTACGTGTTTCGCGTCCGCGCGGCGAACGCTGACGGGGTCTGGAACGAGGACGGCGCCAGCGTTGCGCTCGCGCTTCCTCCCACCCTGCTGCAGAGCTGGCCGTTCCAGGTGCTTTGCGTGGCGCTAGGCCTCGCGCTGCTGACACTCGTCTTCCAATGGCGAATGCGGCAACTGAGCGAGCGCCTCCACGCTCGCCTGCGAGAACGGATCGCCGAGCGTGAGCGCATCGCGCGCGAACTTCACGACACGCTTTTGCAGGGCGTGCAGGGCTTGATCCTCACCTTCCAGTCCGCGGCGCGGCAAGTGCCCCCTGATCTTCCAGCGCGCGGTCAGCTCGAGCGCGCGCTCGACCGCGCTGAGGCGGTGGTCGTCGAGGCCCGTGACCGCGTTCGCAGTCTTCGCGTCACGGCGGGCGGTGATCTGATGACGACCCTGCGAGACGTCGTCCAGTCGATGCGGTCCGCGGACACCACGGAGGTCGTGACAACCGCGGTGGGCAGACCGATTGATCTACACCCCCTGGTCCTGGACGAGGTCGAGCGTATCGTCGTCGAGGCCTTGTTCAACGCTCACCGTCATGCGCATGCGTCGCGCATTGAAGTGATCGTGACCTTCGAAAGAAAGCGCCTGCGGATAAACATCCGGGATGACGGGGTCGGCATCGAGCCGGCGATCCTGGAAGTCGGCGGTCGCGATGGTCATTTCGGCTTGGCTGGCATGCGCGAACGCGCTCTGAAGATTCGGGCTAGCCTTGTCGTTCATAGCCGTCCAGGGGAAGGGACGGATGTGGAACTGGTGACGCCGGGCGGTGTGGCCTATGCGCGTCGCCGCAGCTGGCCGCGCTTGCTGGCCGGCCTGACGGCCGCCAAGGGGGAGAACGTGACGCGATGAGCCGCACCTTGTCGGTTCTGATTGTCGATGACCATCCGCTGCTGCGTGAGGGCGTCGCCGCCGTGCTTCAGGCCGAACAGGACATTGAGGTCGTCGGCCAAGCCGCGGATGGCCATGACGCCGTCGACCAGTTTCAGCGACTGCGCCCTGACGTCGTGCTGATGGACCTGCAGATGCCCGGCATGGATGGTGTCCAAGCGATCGGCGCCATCCGGTCCATCGCGCCCGATGCGCGGATCATCGTGCTGACGACCTATGCGGGGGATGTCCGCGCCCTCAGCGCCTTGCGGGCCGGCGCGAGCGGTTATCTGCTGAAGAGCAGTCTGCGACGCGAGCTGATCGACACCATCCGCGCGGTGATCGGCGGACAACGCTATCTGCATCCGGAGGTCGCCCACGACATCGCCGTCAACGCGATCGCCGACGCGCTGAGCGATCGCGAGACGGATGTGCTGCGGTATGTCGCTCGTGGCGCAGCCAACAAGGAGATCGCCCGCGCTTTGCGCCTTTCCGAAGACACGGTGAAGGGCCACATGCGCAGCATCTTCGCCAAGCTGGACGTGACCGATCGAACCCAGGCGGTCACCGTCGCGCATCGCCGCGGCATCATCGCGCTATAGTCTCAGAGCCATAAGCCCGTTCACCACTGGAAGGTGGCGGCGGACCTCGCGGGCAACGAGGCCTTGAACCGCTCGCCCGCGTCCCCGATGGCGAAGGCTGTGGGCTGTTGGCCGACATTCAGCACGATCAGCACCCGGCCGCCATCAGGGTTCTTGAACGCCACGGTTCGCAGATCGCCCAACTTGGCGGGGGAGCCGATCCGCACCGCGCCAGGCTTTACGAAGCGGCTGGCGTGGCCGAAGGCATAGTACTCCTGAGTGCGCGTGACCGCCCCCGTTTGGCTGTCGATCGTCACGACGGGACGGCAGTCGCCGCAACCGCCCTTATGCGGTCCGTACTTCTCATCGAGCGCCAGGTTCCACATCAGCACGCCACGAGAGCCGCCGCGCGTCGAGCCGATGATCAGGTTCTCCATCATCCAGGAGAAACTGTCGTCGAACTTCGGCGCGAACTCGCCACCGGAACACTCGGTGAGGAACATCTCCTTGTCCGGATGCGCCGCCCGCACAGGCTCCTGCGCCGAGACGTCGCCCATGTAGCAGTGCCAGGCGACGCCCGCGAGGAAGGCGTTGGCCTTGGGATCGGCCAGCACCGTCATCGGCTGTTCCGGCTTGTCCCAGTTGTGGTCCCAGTCGAGGACCTTGGTGGTGATCTTCTCGCGCTTGAACACCGGCGCCAGGTTCTCGCCGAAGAAGCGCGCGCGGCCCTCGGGCCTCCAGCGCATTCCCGGATAGTTGTCCGGCTCGAAGTCCGGCTCGTTCTGGATGCTGAGATAGTCAACCGGTACGCCGATCTTCTCGGCCCCCTTGATGTAGCGGGCGAAGAAGTCGGCGTAGACCGGATAGGCCTCGGGCTTCAGTTCGCCTTTGACCAGAGACCCCGTCGTTTTCATCCACGCCGGGGCGCTCCAAGGCGAGTGCATGACCTTCAGGTTCGGATTGATCTTCAGCGCCGCGCGGACAGTCGGGAAGACGAACTGCTCGGGCCGCGTCAGCGAGAAGTGCTCCAGCGTTGGATCAGGCGCACCCTCTGGCGTCTCGTCCAAGCTGTAGTGGTCCAGCGAGAAATCCGAGGCTCCGATCGTGACGCGGGTGAAGCTGAAGCCAAGGCCGCCATTGGCGCGGCCGAATAGCTCGCGCAGCAGTTGATCGCGCTGCGCTGGGCTCATCCGGTTCTGGATCAGCCAGGCCGACGCGTCGGTGATCGCCGCGCCAAACCCCACGATCGTCTGATGGCGTTCCTGAGCGTCCACCGAAATCAGGGGGAGGCCTTTGACGGCCTCTGCGGACACGGGGCCAGACGAGGGATGGGCGGCCATCAACTGGCTCTTGTCACCGGTTGTCACCCAGGCTTGCAGCTTGGGCGCGGCGGCGGCCGGAAAGGCCACGGCCAGAGCGACGAGGGCGGTGCGGAGCGTACGCATCAGGGCTTCCGCGACCAGGCCTTCAGAGTGGCCCTGCCAGTCAGGACCGGCTCGCCGGCGTTGCGGCCGACATAGAGCGGATAGCTGCCCGCCGCGATCGTCCAGCCAGGTTTGGACACATCGTAGTCGGCCAGGATGCGCGGCTCGACCTTCAGGGTCACGCGTTGGGTCTGGCCTGGGGCGAGGTCGACCTTCTGGAAGCCCGCCAGCCTTACCATAGGTTTGCGCTTGCCGGCGCTGACGTAGAGCTGGGGCGTGTCGGCGCCGGCGACCTTGCCGGTGTTTGTGACATCGAAACTGACCGTCAGGCCGGCCGAGTCCTCGACCTTGAGGTTCTTGTAGGCGAACGAGGTGTAGGAGAGACCGTAGCCGAACGGATAGAGCGGCGTGCGCTTCTCCTGAGCGTACCAGCGATAGCCGACGGCGGCGCCTTCGACATACTTCACCGGGAAGCCCTTGCTGCCGGGCACGTTCTGGCCGGCGCGGCGAGCTTCGTCGATCGCGGCCTGCTCGGCGAAGCCCGGCGCGCTCGCGCGCGGCGCCTGGTCTGCCGACCTGGGGAAGGTCATGGCCAGGCGACCTGACGGATTGACCTCGCCGAACAGCAGGCGAGCGATCGCCTGGCCGCCGCGCTGGCCCGGATACCAGGCCTGCAGCACCGCACCGACGCGGTCCAGCCACGGCATCAGCACCGGGCCGCCGGTCTCCAGCACCACGATGGCGTTCTTGTTGGCGGCCGCCACGGCGTCGATCAGAGCGTCCTGGTTGTCGGGCAAGGCGATCGAGGGCGCGTCCTGGGCTTCGGTCTGCCAGTGCCAGGCGAAGACGATGGCGACGTCGGCGTCCTTGACGGCGGCCGCGGCGGCGGCCGGGTCCTTGCCGTCGACATAGACTACCTGCGCGCCCGGCGCGGCGGCCTTGATCGCCTCCAGCGGCGAGGACGCGTGCCAGGTGACGCGGACGAACGAAGCCGCCTCGCCGCCGTCTAGCGGGATCTCGACCGGCGCGCCGCCGACGGAGCGCACCTGGGACGAGCCGCCGCCCGACAGCACGCCGACGTCGGCGTGGGCGCCGATCAGGACGATCTTCTTGGCCGTCTTGGCAAGCGGCAGCAGGCTGCGGTCGTTCTTCAGCAGCACCGAGCCGCGTTCGGCCACGGCCTGGGCGACCTTGGCGTGGGCGTCGTAGTCGATGGGCTGGGCCGTGCTCGGCGTGGGATTGTCCATCAGGCCCGAGGAGATCACGGCATGCAGGATGCGGCGGACCATGTCGTCGACACGCGCCCGACTGACCTCGCCCCTGGCGACGGCCGCCTTGAGGTCGTCGCCGAAGAAGATCTGGGTGTCCAGCTCCTGGCCCGACTGCTGGTCGAGGCCGGCGAGCGCGGCCTTGACCGTGCTATGCACCGCGCCCCAGTCGGACATGACGAAGCCTGGATAGTTCCAGTCGCGCTTGAGGACCTTGTTTAGCAGGAAGTCGTTCTGACAGGCCCAGTCGCCGTTGACCTTGTTGTAGGCGCACATGACCGAGGCGGGATTGCTCTTCTCGATGGCGATCTGGAAGGCCAGCAGGTCGCTTTCACGCAGATCCGCCTCGCCGATCTGGGCGTCCATCACGTGGCGGCCTGTCTCCTGGGCGTTCAAGGCGAAGTGCTTGATCGTCGAGACGATGTGGTTGCTCTGCACGCCCTTGATCGACTCGCCGGCCATTTCGCCAGCCAGCAGCGGGTCTTCGCCGAGATATTCGAAATTGCGGCCGGCCCACGGATCGCGGGTCAGGTTCACCCCGCCGGCCAACAAGACGTTGAAGGTCTTGGCGCGCGCCTCGGCGCCGATCATCGCGCCGCCGGCGTAGGCCAGTTTCGGCTCAAAGGTCGAGGCGAGCGCGAGGCCGGAGGGCAGGGCGGTGGCGACGTCGCCCTTGCGTTGCTCCACCTGATTGGCGACGCCGAGGCTGGCGTCGCTCTCGCGCAGAGTGGGAATCTTCAGCCGCGGCACGCCGGGAACATAGCCGGCCGACGGAATCATGTCGGCGGGCGCGGGCCTGGTGTTGGGCGGGAAGAGGCCATGCAAGTACGTGATCTTCTCGTCCAGGGTCATCTGCTTGACGAGCGCGTCGGCCCGGGCCCACGCCGGATCGTTGACCCGGGGAGCCAGGGGCGCGCTGTCCTTGGTCGGCGTGACCTCGGCGACGGCGCTCGCGACCGGAGCGAGTGAAAGCAACGCCACGGCGGCGCTAGTCCGGCACAGGATCCGCAGCGCGGAAGAAGGCTGGGCGGTCGTCATGGCGTTACTCCGTGCCATCGTCAGGGGGTGGGAACGAGCAGCGTGGCGGCCTGCAGCGCCGCCGGAGACGGCGCTTCGCAGGTCCGGGCCACGAACTCGGCGTGGCTGGGCATGACGGCGAGGCATTTGCCGATCACCGTCTCGATGTTGCGAAGGTACTGGGCGATGGCCTCGTCGGACTGGACGCGCACCAGCGGGTCGTAGCCCCGCGGGATGACGCCCTGGCCCAAGAACACCTGGATCCAGCTCTCCTCGGTGAAGAGTTCGTCGTCTTCTCGGAAGACACGGCCGTTGGCGCGGAACAGGTCCATCTTCCGCTGCAGCGTCGCGGGGACGACCATGTCGCGGCAGTGGCGCCAGAAGGCGGTGTCGTCGCGCTCGGTGGCCTTGTAGTGCAGGATGATGAAGTCGCGGACCCGCTCGTATTCGAAGTCGGTCTGGCGGTTGAACTCGTCGATCGTCGCCTGATCGAAGCCGGCGTCCGGCAACAGGCGGACCATGCGGATCACCGACGACTGGATCAGGTGCAGGCTGGTCGACTCCAGCGGCTCCATGAAGCCGGCGGCCAGGCCCACGGCCACGCAGTTCTTGTTCCAGATCTTCCTGCGCTTGCCGGTTGCGAAGCGGATGCGCAGCGGATCGGCTCGTTGGGCGCCGTCCAGGTTGGATAGCAGGACGCGCTCGGCGTCGTCGTCGTCGATGAAGCGGCTGCAGTAGACGTGGCCGTTGCCGGTTCGGTGCTGCAAAGGTATCCGCCACTGCCAGCCGGCGTCGTGGGCGGTCGAGCGGGTATAGGGCGTGAAGTTCTCGGAACGCTCGGAGGGGACCGCAATGGCGCGGTCGCAGGGCAGCCAGTGCGTCCAGTCCTCGTAGCCGGTTTTGAGGGCCTGCTCGATGATCAGCCCCCGGAAGCCCGAGCAATCGATGAAGAAGTCGGCCTCGATCGTCTCGCCATCGTCCAGAGTGACAGATTGAACGAAGCCATCGTCGGGGCGAAGGGCGACATCGACGATCTTGCCCTCTCTGCGCTTGACGCCGCGCGCCTGGGCGTAGGTAGACAGGTGCTTGGCGTAGAGGCCGGCGTCGAAGTGGAAGGCGTGGGCGATATGGCCGATCGGGGATTCGCTCATGTCCCCGCGGGCGCGCATGAACTTGTCGCTCAGCGCCATGGCGTTGTTGATCGCAAGATTGTCGAACGGCGGAGCCTGGCCCAGCTCGCGCATGCGAAGCCAATACTGATGGGCCCGCAACCAACCCAGATCCTGGCCGATCACGCCGAAGCCGTGCAGGTAGCTCTCGCCCCTACGCCACCAGTTGCGGAATTGGATGCCCAGCTTGAACGAGCCTTGCGTCTTGCGCAGGAAGTCGTCCTCATCGAGGCCAAGCAGTTCGTTGAACTTCTTGATCGCGGGAATGGTCGCTTCGCCGACGCCGATCGTGCCGATCTGCTCGGACTCGACCAAAACGATCTCGTAGAGGCCTTGGAACAGACGCGCGCAGAGCGCCGCCGTCATCCAGCCGGCCGATCCGCCGCCGGCGATCAGTATCTTCTTGAGCGGTTGCAACCACCCGCCTCCCGTTTTGGTCAAAGGTCGGGGCCGCTGGCTGTGCGGCCCCGCCTCCGATGGTTCTAGTGGACGTCCCCGCCGCAAAGGGGGAATGCGGCGGGGCGATCCCGCTTAGAACCGATAGTTGACGCCGAACAGGAACTGGCGACCGTATTTCTCGTAGGTCTCCGGCAGCGAGCCGCCGTTCTGGGTCTTGGTGCCGCCATCGTCGAGGCCAAGCCGCGTGCGATAGGGCGAGTTGGTCAGGTTATTGACCTGCAGCAGGACTCCGAGGTTTTCGAGCGGGCCCTCCTGGAAGGTGTAGCCGATCTGGGCGTCCACCTGCTTGTCGGCCAGGATCTCTGTGAAGCCTCGCGTCGCGAACAGCTGCACCACCTCGCCCTTGAAGGCTGAGCGGTAGCGCTGGCTGATGCGCGCCTGGAAGCCGCCGCGCTCGTAATAGCCCGTGACGTTGTAGACCGTGCCCGACAGGCCAGGGATCCTCACCTTCTGCTTGGGATCGGTGCTGGTGGTCGGGTTCAGGTTCGACTTGGTCAGCGACAGGCTGCCCTGCACGCCGAAGCCCTTCATCAGGTCGGCGAACTGACCGAAGTCGAGCGCGCCGCTGAACTCCAGACCCTTCACCGTGCCACCGTTGCCGTTGGCCGGCAGAGTGATCTGGCCGATGTTGTTGATCGTCGTGCCCGACGGGATGTTCGCGCCAGGCGGCAGCGGGATGCCCGTGAAGTCGAACGTGCCGGACTGCTGATAGATGTAGGTGTCGAGCTTCTTGTAGAAGCCGGCCACCGAGACATAGGTCGCAGGGCTGACATACCACTCGTAGGCCAGGTCCGCCGCCTTCGCCATCCAGGGCTTCAGGTGCGGATTCCCGCCCGACGCCGACCACGGGTTGACCGTCGTACCGGGGCCGCAAGGCTGGCTGGAGCAGACCAGGCCGTTGAAGCCCGGCGTCACGTTGGCGCGCATATCGTCCATTCGCGGACGAGCCATGGTCTTGGACAGGGCGAAGCGCAGGCGATGGCCGCCGCCCAGGTCGTAGATCAGGTTCATGCTGGGCAGGACGTCGGTGTAGTCGTCCTTGGCGTCGATCCGGGTCGGAACGATCGGCTGGCCGGAAGCCAGGCCGTTGATCACGACGCCGCTGGATTCCTGCTTCTGCTTGACCACCTGGACGCCGACATTGCCGCGCAGGTCGCCGGCCTGGAAGTTAGCCTTGGCGAAGAAGGTCGCGACCTCCTCGGTGATGTCCCAGTTCTTGTCGTAATAGTTGGCGTCCAGAATGGGCGCGGAGTTGTAGTACTTCTTCCAGACATCGCCGATCTTGACGGCCAGTACGTCGCCAAAGCCCGCGAAGCCCAGGTTGGTCGGAGCGACGAGGTCCCCGGCGTCGACATAAACTTGCTGACGCCCGTTCTTCAGGAAGAGGTCATTGTCTGAGACCGTCTTACCCTTGTCGCGCTTGGTATAGTTCACGCCACCCGACACCTGGGTGATGAAGCCATCCATGTCGTGCTCGAGGCGAACGTCAACCGCGGTAACGTCTTCCTTCACGTGCGGATAGCGGATAGCGCCGTCGTGACCCCAGCCGCCCCAAGGCGCGCGGTCGCCGAGCGTGACCTTGCTGGAGTCGGCGTAGTTCAGGCCTTCGTCATACTGCGAGAAGCCATTGTCGGCGACCTTGAAGCCGATCGTGTCATAGGTGCGGCCAACATCCGGGGTGTCGGGGGTCACGCCGCCGACGCCGCGGCCATAGCCTGCGTACGTCTCCATGATCTGTTCTTTTCGCTTGTTCGACGAGTAGGACAGATCAGCGACCAGCCGGGTGGTGTCGCTGAACTTGTACTCGTTGTTCAGGCCCGCCGAGAACAGCTGGTCCATGCGGCTGTTGTAGTCGTTGCGCAGCTGCAGGACGCCGTGATTGAGCGTGCCGCCGGACGCGAACTTCGAGCCGCCGATCGTGTCGGTGGTCACGCCGGAATAGGTGACGCCGTCGGCGTAGGGGTTCGAGAACCACTGGGCGCCGCGCGTCCGCTCCTTCTGCTTGAAGGAGGAGTAATAGAGGTCCAGGGTCGAATGCAGCCGATCGTTGGGCTTGTATTCGAAGATGCCGATAACCGCGTCGCGCTTGTTGTTGCGCGAGGTGGCGAAAATCTCCTGGCCGTTCAGGATCAGGGCGCCATCGGCCGCATCCGGCGAGGTGGATTCGGCGGGGAACGCCTCGTAGCCGTAAGCCTTGTAGTGCTTCACCTGCGAGGGCGAATCCAGGTGCGCATAGCCCAGCGCGACACCGATGGTGTCGTCGGCGAACTGGTTGATGTAGCTGACGCTGAAGCGACCGCCGGTGTTGCGGGAGTCGTCGTTCAGCTTCTTGCCCGAGGTTTTCTCGCCCCGCAGGTTCACGGCCAGGGCGCGTTTGCCGTACTCGAGCGGACGCACGGTTCGCAGGTCGGCGGTGCCCGACAGGCCCATGCCCGAGACCTGGGCGTCCGGCGTCTTGTAGATCACTACGCTGGACAGCAGTTCGGACGGATATTGGTCGAACTCGACAGCGCGGTTGTCGCCGGAGCTCGCCTGCTGCCGGCCGTTGAGCAGGGTGGTGGTGAAGTCTGGCGCCAGACCGCGGATCGAGATCACCTGGGCGCGGCCATTGACGCGTTGCGCCGCCAGACCGGGCAGGCGGGCGATCGACTCGGCGATCGAAACGTCCGGCAGCTTGCCGATGTCTTCGGCCGAGACGGCCTCGACGATCGAGGTCTCGTTCTTCTTGATGTTGATCGAGTTCTGGATGCCGGCGCGGATGCCGGTCACGACGATCGCCTCGACGGTGTCATCCTCGGCCTTCGCAGGCGTCGAGGTCGTCTGAGCTGAGACTGGCCCGGCGACCGCGAGCGTGATGGCGACGGCGGAAGCCGTGGCGAAAAAGCTCTGTGCGGACGGACGCGCGCCGCTGGTGCGGTTTTGCATGAATTCTCCCCTCTGACCCGCCTGCGGCAGGCGATCCATCTTCTTGCTTGTCATGCAGCCGAAACCGGCTGTGGAACGCTTCAATGGAAGCGCTTCCAATTGCTGTCAAGGCGACAACGTTGTCAAGGTCGAAACGGCGTGGAGATCAGGCGATGGCGGTGGTCTGGCGAGCGACCACGGCGTGTTCCAGTTTCAGAAAGACCGGGTCTGGCTCGCCCTGCGCGCCCGTAAGGCGACCGACAATCAGCTCCACCGCCCGCTGGCCCAGCACCTTCACCGGCTGGTGCACCGTGGTCAGCGGCGGCCAGACAATCGCGGCGACGGGGGCGTCGTCGAAGCCCGTGATCGAGAGATCCTGCGGGATGCGCAAGCCACGGGCGTGAGCGGCCGAGAGGACACCGGCGGCCATGTCGTCGTTGGCGCAGACGATCGCCGTCGGACGCAGGGGATGGTCCAGAAGGCAGGGGGCGAGGTTGACGCCGGAGCGGAACGTGAAGTCGCCGCGCGATACCACATAGTCCGCCTCGTCCAGGCCTTGTTCCGTCAAGGCGCGCTGGAAGCCCTGCAGCCGCCGATCTGCCGACAAGTGCCCCTCAAGACCAGCGATGAAGCCGAATCTCCGGTGCCCGAGCCGCAGCAGTTCCTGGGCGATATCGTGCCCCCCGGCTTCGTCATCCACGCCTACCGCATCGGCCTTTCCTCGGCCGGGGCCGCCGGGCGAGACCGTGACGACCTTGCAGCCCTGGGCCAGCGCCGTCTCGATCAGCCGAACGTCGTCGCTGTAGGGCGGGGACAGGATCAGGCCCTCGCACCTCTGACTGGTAACCAAGTCCATCACCCGCTTGTGACGGTCAGGCGTCTGATGAGGCACGTTCTGCACTAGTACCTGGTATCCCAGGGCGAGACAGGCGCGCAGCGCGCCGAGCTCCAGCGCCGACTCGTAATAGGAGTTCGGCTCGTTTTCCGGGTCCGAGGCGAAGACAAAGGCCAGCAGTCGGCTAGCGCCGCCCGCCAGGCTTCGAGCCTGAGGATTGACCTTATAGTCGAGCGCCTCGACCGCCCGCATCACGCGCGCGCGAACTTCGTCGCGAACGTTGGGGCCACCGTTCAGCACCCGGGAAACGGTCACGCGGGCTACGCCGGACAGGCGGGCGACGTCGTCGATGGTCGGTCTCTTGGCGTTCAACCGCGATGTTCTCCTGGTCGTGGCGAAGATGATCAGTAAGGCCGGGCAACACAAGCGGCTGGACTTTGCAGCCCCCCGCCACTTTCAGGCGTGCGGCTTCATCCGCAGCGGCAGGCCGGCGGCCAGGAAATAGACCTCGTCGGCGGTCGCCGCGAGCCGTTGGTTCAGTCGCCCAGCCTCGTCTCGGAACCGGCGGCCGAGAGGCGTTTCCGGAACGATGCCGAGGCCGACTTCGTTGCTGACCAGCCAAAGGCGGGCGCGGCAGGCGGCGACGGCTTCCACCAGCTCGGTCGAGAGCGCCTCGAGATCGTGCCCGGCGAGCATGTGGTTCGAGAGCCAGAGCGTCAGACAATCAACGACAGCGGCCGCATCTGAGGGGATGCCGGCGATGGCGGCGGCGAGCTCGAACGGCGCCTCGACCGTCGTCCATGATTCGCCGCGACCCGCCTGGTGGCGGGCGATGCGGTCGGCCATCTCGTCGTCGAAAGCCTGGCCCGTGGCGATCATCACCGTTCGCTCTCCGCGCGCCGCCAACTCGGCCGCCCGTTGGGCGAAGCCGCTTTTTCCCGAGCGCGCGCCGCCCAGCACCAGAGTGACGGTCATGAAAGCTCCACATTGACGGTGTGCGACGCAGCATATAGGCCTTGCGACGCGTCAGGCTCCTCGAAAGAGGATTAAAAGGGAACGAGGTTCAAGGCCTCGGCTGCCCCCGCAACTGTTAGCGGCGAGTTTTAGCGCCATACGCCACTGGGATCCTCGGGTTCTGGGAAGGCGGCGCCAAGAGCATTGACCCGCGAGCCAGGAGACCTGCCCGGCGCAGTCGTTCATCGCTCGGCCGGGGTGCGCCGATCGAACGGGATCTCCCGAGAAGCGACAGTCAAAGGACCGCGCGACGGTCCGTGTCCGCGTGTTCTCGCGGGCCGGCTTGGCGCGTGGGTCGTTCAGTAGGGAAGTCGAACCATGATCCGAGCTTTTCTGAGCTCCACCGCCTTAGCCACCACCCTGATCGCCGGGGCCGCGTTCGCCGACGACCAGAAGGCCCCCGAGGCCGACGTCGCCGGCGCGAGTGGCGCCAACGGCGTCGCCGAATTGGTCGTCACCGCGACCCGCACCGCCCAGCCCATCGAGAAGGTCGGCGCGTCGGTCACCGTCCTCACCCAGCCTGCGATCGAGGCCAGCCAGGCCATCTCGATCGTCGAGCTCTTGGCCCAGGCGCCGGGCGTCAGCTTCACGCGCAACGGCGGTCCGGGCGCCACCACAAGTCTCAACATCCGTGGCGCCGAGACCCAGCACACGGTCGTCCTGATCGACGGCGTCAAGCTGAACGACCCGTCCTCCACTCAAGGCGGCTTCAACAGCGGCAACCTGCTGGTCGGCGACATCTCGCGCATCGAGATCCTGCGCGGCGCCCAGTCGACCCTGTGGGGCAGCCAGGCCATTGGCGGCGTGGTCAACATCGTAACCGCCGAGCCAACCACGCCGTTCTCCAGCTCGATCGACGCCGAAGCCGGCGCGCGCAAGACCGGCTATCTGCGGGCCGGCGTCGGCGGAGCCGGCGACAAGATCACTTGGCGCGTCGCGGGCGGCTATTACACGACCGACGGGTTCTCGGCCTACAAGCCGGGCAGGGAGAAGGACGGCTATCAGAACGCCGGCCTCTCGGGCCGCCTGCGCGTCGCTTTGGCCGAGAACGTTTCCGCCGAGGTCCGCTCGGTCTACTCCAAGGGCAAGAACGACTTCGACGGCTTTGGCGTCGACAGCCCCGAGTTCGGCCGCACCGAGGAACTGGTGGTCTATACCGGCCTGAACTTCGGCCTGCTGGATGGCCGCTGGAACAACCGGGTGGGCTACGCCTACACCGACACCGATCGCGAGAATATCAATCCCGCGCGCCCGGCGGTCCCTTTGACCTTCGACGCCGCCGGCAAGAACAAGCGCTGGGAATATCAGGGCGTGTTCGCGGTGACCGATCTGGTGACCGCCACCTTCGGCGCCGAGACGGAAAAAGCCCGGATGCGCACGCGCTCCCCGTCGGTCAGCAAGCCGAACCCGGCCTTCGCCACCGGCAAGGTCGGCGTCGACAGCCTGTATGGCCAGTTGCAGGCAGAGGTGGTTCCGGGCCTGACCCTGACCGCGGGCCTCCGCTATGAAGACCACGACACTTACGGCACGCATACCCTGGGTCAGGCCTCGGCCGCCTGGGCGCTGAACGAGGGGAACACGGTTCTGCGCGCCAGCTTTGGCCAGGGCTTCCGGGCTCCGGGCCTCTATGAGCTGTTCAGCGAGTACGGCAATCTGAACCTCTCGCCCGAGAAGTTCGATAGCTGGGACGCCGGGATCGAGCAGCGCTTCCTCGGCGGCAAGGCCCGCGCCGTGGCGACTTGGTTCCACCGCGAGGCTGACAACGAGATCCGCTACTTCTCGTGCTCGAGCGCGGCTCAGCCGATGTGCGCGCCCGGCGGCGTCTTCCGCTACGGCTATTACAACAATGTTCTGAAGACTAATGCGAAAGGTGTTGAGCTGATCGGTGAATATAAGCCGATCAAAGGCCTGACTCTGACGGGGAACTACACATACACCGACGCCGAAACCGATTCCGGCGCCAACAAGGGCAAACAGCTGACGCGTCGCCCGAAGAACATGGGCAACCTGTCGGCGACCTATGTCTGGCCGGTGAAGCTGTCGACCACCGTTGCCGTCCGTTACGTGGGCAAGACCTACAACAACGACGCCAACACCCAGGTGGTCAAAGACTACATCCTGGTCGACCTGCGCGCGTCCTATCCGCTGAGGGACGGGCTGGAAGTGTTCGGCCGCGTGGAGAACGCGTTCGACAAGGACTACCAGACCATCCTGAACTACGGGACGCCCGGTCGCGGCGCCTTCGTGGGCCTGCGGGCCCGCTTCTAGAGCTCGGAGATGGCGTCGATCCCCCACCTCGGCGCCTTCCGACATGGCGGCCGTCTCCGCGAGGCGACGGCCGCCTATCCGGACGCGCGCGGCCCCTGGCTCGACCTTTCGACCGGGATCAACTCGGAGCCTTGGCCGGGCGCGCGGGCCTCGGAAGACGCGCTGCGAACTTTGCCTGATCCCGCGCTGCTGACTGAATTAGAGGCGGTCGCCGGTCGCGCTTTCAACGTGGCTGATCGCGCGCGCGTCGTTGCGCTGGGCGGCGCGGACCTTGCCTTGCGGGTGTTACCCACCTTGCTGGGCGAAGGCGAGGTCGCCCTGGTCGGGCCGATCTATGGCGGTCATGTCGAGGCCTGGTCCGATCGCAGACCGCTGATGGTCGCCTCGATCGACGACCGGCGCGCCGTCGACGCGCATGTGCTCGTCCTCGTCAATCCCAACAACCCGGACGGTCGCCAGATCTCGCGGGCCCAGCTCGCTGAGCTCGCCGAGCGGCGAGCAGCCTCGGGGCGCTGGACTATCGTCGACGAGGCCTTCGCCGAGGTGACGCCCGCGATCAGCGTCGCGGATCTCGAGATCGAGCGGCTGATCGTGCTTCGCTCGTTCGGCAAGTTCTACGGCCTGCCAGGAGTTCGGCTCGGATTTGTTATTTGCGACAAGGCGTTGGGGCGAAAACTTCGTACGTCGATCGGCGACTGGCCTGTCTGCGCCGACGCGCTCGCCCTGGGGCTTGGCGGGTATGCCGATGACGCTTGGCGCTCGACCACCGCCGTCTGCCTGGCGGCGCAGGCGCGCAATCTGGACGCCGTCCTGAGCGCCGCCGGGTTCGGTGTGGTCGGCGGCTGCGATCTCTTCCGATGGGTCGAGACTCCGGATGCGCACCGCGTATTCGTCAGCCTCTGCCGGCAAGGCGTGCTGACCCGGCCCTTCGCCGAATATCCGACGCGGCTTCGCTTCGGGATCCCGGCGCGCCGGAACCTCGACCGGCTGCGCGAGGCCCTGCAGGCGGTGCGCCATGACGCCTAGCCGCCGGATCATCGTCGGCGGGGTTCTGTCCCTGGGGGCCGCGACGCCCGCCGCGGCCGCCCCTCGGCGGATCGCTTCGCTGAACGCCTGCCTGGACGCCATGCTCGTGCATCTGGCCGATCGCGGACAGATCGCCGCGCTGAGCCACTATGCGCGGGAGGATCAGGGCTCCACCGTCGCCGCCGAGGCCCGCGCCTTGCCGTTCACCTGGGAGAGCGCCGAGGAGATCATCGCGCTGCAGCCCGACCTGGTTCTGGCCAGCCAGCACTCGGCGCTGGCCACCCGCAATGCGTTGAAGCGCTTGCACGTGCCGGTGGAGCGCTTCGCGGTGCCCAAGACGATCAACGAGAGCCTCACCCAGGTTCGGCGCGTCGCGCGCCTGATCGGTCATCCTGACCGCGGCGAGCGGTTGACGGCACGCATCCAGGCCGCCCTGGCCGCGGCCACGCCGCGCCCAGGGAGTCGCCGGCTGACCGCTTTGATCTATCAACCCAACGGTTTCGCGGCTGGACCTCACACGCTGGTGGACGAGCTGATGACCCTGGCGGGCTTCGACAACGTCGCGCGCCGATACGGCCTGAAGTCCTGGGGCAATGTGCCGCTTGAGCTGTTGCTGGCCGCCCCGCCGGAGGTGTTGTTGGTCGGTGTCCCTGCGGCAGGGGCCCGCAGTTGGGCCGACCGGGTCATGACTCACCCCGCGCTGGGCGCGCTGAGGGGGCGGATGAGGCAGGCGAGATTTCCCGAGCGCCTGCTGTACTGCGGCGGCCCCGTATTGATCGAGTCCGCCCAGGCCATGGCTCGGGCGCGGACTCAAATTCTGCGAGGGGCGGCATGAGCTTACGATCGACCTGGTTCGCCTGCGCCCTGCTGACAGGTTTGTTGATCCTCCTGTTCGCACTCAGCCTCTGCGCGGGGCGCGTTTGGACGCCCTGGAGCGCTTGGGTGTCCAACGGCGCAGATCCCCGCTGGGCGATCGTCTTTGGCCTGCGGCTACCCCGCACCATCCTAGCGCTCCTGGTCGGCGGCGCCTTGGGGCTGAGCGGCGCGGCGCTACAGGGCTACACCCGCAACCCGCTGGCGGATCCTGGCTCCCTAGGCGTGTCGTCATCCGCCGCCCTGGGCGCGGTGCTAACGCTCTATCTGGGAACGGCGAGCACCGCGCATTGGGTTCTGCCCGCCGCGGCGATGGTCGGCGCCGGTCTGGGCGTCACGGCCTTGCTGGCGCTGTCGGGCGTGACCTCCAGCGTCGTCACGTTCATCCTAGCGGGTTTTGTGATCCAGACCGTTTGCACGGCGGGCATCTCGCTGGCGCTGAATCTAGCCCCTAACCCGTGGGCGGTGGACGAGATCGTCAGCTGGGTGATGGGCTCGCTGGCGGACCGCAGTGTCGAAGAGGTCCGCATCGCCGCGCCGGGAATCCTTGCGGGCAGCATTATCTTGCTGACGCAGGGCCGAGCGCTCGACGCCTTGACTCTAGGCGAGCAAGGCGCGCGGTCACTGGGCGTCCGCCTGTCGCGCACCCGCCTGCTGCTGGTTCTGGGCGTGGCTCTGGCGGTGGGTTCCAGCGTAGCAGTGACGGGCGTCATCGGCTTCGTCGGGCTTATCGTGCCGCACCTGCTAAGGCCTTGGGTTGGCTCGAGGCCGGGTTCCGTGCTTTGGCCGTCGCTGCTCGGCGGCGCGGCGCTGACCCTGGGCGCCGACATCCTTGTCCGCCTAACCCCGGCCGCCGAAGAGGTGAAGCTGGGCGTGGCTACGGCGGCTGTTGGCGGGCCCTTCTTCCTCTGGATGTTGATGGCTATGCGCAGGAGGCTGGCGTGAACCAGGCGCTGTCCGCGGAAAGCGTAAGTCTTAGCCTTGGCGGCCGCCTCGTCCTGGATCGCATCACGGCCACGTTCCGCACGGGTGAGCTGGTAGCGATCGTCGGTCCGAATGGCGCCGGCAAGTCCAGCCTGCTGTCATGCATGGCCGGCCTGAGAAGGCCGGCTCAAGGACAGATCAAGCTCGAAAAAGCGGTCGTCACGGACATTCCGGCGCGCCGACGGGCCAAGGCGCTGGCGTTCCTGGCCCAGACGCCGGAGATCGCCTGGGATGTCGATGTGCGAACCTTCATAGGCCTGGGACGCACGCCGCACCTCGGCGCGTTCGGACCCGGCGCCGACGACATCGCCGCTATCGAGCAAGCGATCACGACGACCGGGCTCGATGATTTCGCGGCACGGGCGATCACGCGCCTGTCGGGTGGGGAGCGGGCGAGGGCCCTGATCGCCCGCGCTCTTGCCGGCCAGACCGACTGGCTGCTGGCGGACGAGCCGCTGACGGGCCTCGATCCCGGACATGCCCTCGATACGGTCGGCCTCTTCCAGCGGCTGGCTCACGAGCAGCGCAAGGGTGTCGTCGTCACGCTGCATGATCTGACGCTAGCCGCGCGCTTCGCTGATCGGGTGCTATTGCTCGACAAGGGGTTTCTGGTCGCCGACGGTCCGCCCAGGCAGGCTCTGACGCCTCAGGCTTTGGCGAAGGCGTATGGCGTAAGAACTCGCACACATGCCGGCGCGGCGGGCCCACTGATCGAGATCCTGCGTCGTGTGGACTAGCCCGTGGATCGTTCTCGCCGCCGCGGCCGTGGAAGCCGTGGTCGGCTATCCCGACGCGTTGCATCGGCGCGTCCCGCACCCCGTGGTCTGGATCGGCGGACTGATCTCAAGCTTGGAGCGGGCGCTCAACCGTCCTAACTGGAGCGACCTTAAGCGCCGGTCCGCAGGTGTCGCGACCTTGCTGACGATCGTGCTGGTCAGCGGCTTGTCGGGCTGGCTGTTGACGCGTCTTGGCGGTCCCATCCTGGTGGTCGTCGCTGGAAGCCTGGGCCTGGCGCAGCGTAGCCTGCACCAGCATGTCGCCGCCGTCCTGGGACCGCTGCAATCGGGAGACGTTGAGGGGGCTCGGGACGCGGTCAGCATGATCGTGGGGCGCGACGTTGAGCGCCTGGAAGCCGGCGGCGTCGCCGCGGCGGCGATCGAAAGCCTCGCCGAAAGCTTCAATGACGGCGTCGTCGCCCCGGTCTTCTGGTTTGTCGTCGCCGGTCTGCCGGGCCTGTTCATCTACAAGGCGGTCAATACGGCCGACAGCCTGGTCGGCCATCGCGAGCCGCGCTGGCGGGCGTTCGGCTGGGCCTCGGCGCGGTTCGACGATCTGCTCAACCTGGCGCCCGCGCGGCTGGCGGGCGCCCTGATCGTCATGGCGGGCAGCCGTGGGTGGTCGGTCATGGTCCGCGGCGCGCCTAAGCATGCCTCGCCCAACGCCGGCTGGCCCGAGGCGGCGATGGCCGGCGCGCTGGGCGTCCGTCTGGGCGGCGAAGCCTGGTACGATGGCGAGCGGTCCGATCGCCCTGTGTTCGGCGATGGCCCGGAGGTCGAGACCAAGGACCTGCCGCGCGCGCTGCGCGTCTATCTGACGGCCTGCGGGCTCCTGTGGCTGCTTCTCGCGTGCGGAGGCTTAGCATGGCCGCATTGATGATTCAGGGCTGCGGCTCCGATGTCGGCAAGTCGGTTCTGGTCGCGGGCCTGTGCCGGCTGTTCGCCAATCGCGGCCTTCGCGTTCGGCCGTTCAAACCGCAGAACATGTCCAACAACGCCGCCGTGACCGCCGAGGGCGGCGAGATCGGTCGCGCCCAGGCGCTGCAGGCCATCGCCTGCCGCACGCCGCCGACCGTCGACATGAACCCGGTGCTGCTAAAGCCCCAGAGCGATGTCGGCGCCCAGTTGGTCGTGCGCGGCCAGATGGCGGGAACCTGGAAGGCCAGCGGTTATCAGGCGCGCAAGGGCGAGTTGTTGGACCTCGTCGTCGACAGTTTCCGGCGGCTGGAGGCGGAAAGCGACCTCGTCATTGTCGAAGGCGCGGGGAGCCCGGCGGAGGTCAACCTGCGCGCAGGCGACATCGCCAATATGGGCTTCGCGCGGGCGGCGAACGTGCCGGTCGTGCTGGTCGGCGACATCGATCGCGGCCATGTTATCGCCGCCCTGGTCGGCGCCCATGCCGTGCTCGACGAGGCCGATCGCGCCATGGTGCGCGGCTTCTTGATCAACAAGTTCCGGGGTGACCCCAAACTCTTCCAGGATGGTCGCCGGATGATCGTCGAGGCGACGGGCTGGCCTGACCTCGGCATGGCGCCCTGGCTGGGGGCGGCGCGACGGCTGCCGGCCGAGGATGCGGTCGTATTGGACGGCGCCTCGCGCTCTGACGGACGCAAGGTCCGTATCGTCGTCCCGATGCTTTCGCGCATCGCCAACTTTGACGAGTTCGACGCCTTGCGAACCGAGCCGGACGTGATTTTCGCCTTCGTGCCGCCTGGCCAGCCGCTGCCGGGCGATGCTGACCTCGTCATCCTGCCGGGGACGAAAGCCACCCTCGCGGACCTGACCTTCTTCCGGGCGCAAGGCTGGGACATCGATCTCCTGGCCCACGTCCGACGCGGCGGGCGCGTGCTGGGAGTCTGTGGCGGCTTCCAGATGCTGGGTCGGCGCGTCTCAGATCCGGACGGGATCGAGGGCGCGCCGGCCTCGGTGGAGGGTCTTGGTCTGCTCGACGTCGAGACGGTGATGACCGGGCGAAAGACCTTGCGTCAGGTCGCCGGCCGACTGCCGGGCGGCGCGTCCTTCGCCGGCTACGAGATGCACGTGGGGCGCACCGAGGGCGGCGGGCGTCTGATGCTGCGGTTCGACGATGGCGGAGAGGACGGCGCGATCTCGGCCGACGGCAAGGTGAGCGGCTGCTACGTCCACGGCCTATTTGATAACGGAGAGGCGAGGGCGGAGCTGTTGGCCGAGCTCGGCGCGGTTTCGGACCGCCTGGATCAATCCTCGCGCGTCGACCAGGCGCTAGACGAAATCGCCGCCGCCCTGGAAGCGGCTTTCGACATTCCCGCCCTCGCGGTCATCGCCGGCCTGGAGACATCCCGATGAACCTGCCTGCCGTTTCCCTGATCGACCCTTCCGGCGCCGACGCCTTTCGAGCGCTGCTCAACGCCAAGGCCAAGCCGCTGGGCGCGCTGGGGCGGATCGAGGATCTGGCCGTGCGGCTTGGCCTGATGGCGGGCGGCCAGCCGCCGACTTTCGACAGAGCGCTATTGCTCGTCTTCGCCGGCGACCATGGCATGAATGCCGAGGGCGTCTCGGCCTATCCCTCGGCCGTGACCCAGGCGATGGTGGCGACCTTCCTGGCCGGCAAGGCCAGCGCCAACGCCTTCGCAGCGGCGGTCGGCGCGGACCTGCGGGTCGTCGACGCGGGCGTGGACGCCGACTTGCCGCCCCATCCGAAGATGCTGGACGCCAAGGTCCGGCGCGGCAGCCGCAACGCCGCTGTCGAACCCGCCCTGACTCAGGCCGAGGTCGAGACGGCGCTGGGGCGCGGCGCCGCCATAGCCCGAGAGGCTGTCGAGGAGGGCTTCGAGATCCTCGCGCTCGGCGAGATGGGCATAGGCAACACGGCCTCGGCGGCGCTGATCATGCACCGGCTCGCGCCAGCGCCGCTGACCGACTGTGTCGGGCGCGGGGCTGGGCATGACGACGCGGGCTTGGCGCGCAAGGTCGCGATCCTGCACCGCGCCGCCACTCGCAGCGCCACGACAGCGCCGCTGGACGTCCTGGCTGAGTTCGGCGGATTGGAGATCGCCATGATGGCCGGCGCAATCATAGGCGCGGCATCGGCCAAAATTCCGGTCCTGATCGATGGCTTCATCGTCTCGGCCGCGGCCTTGGTCGCGATCCGGCTTGTCCCACAAGCCCGGGGCTATTGCATCTTCTGCCATCGCTCGGCCGAGCAGGGTCACGGCCGATTACTGGCGGCCCTGGATGTCGAGCCTCTGCTGGCGCTGGACCTGAGGCTAGGCGAGGGCACGGGCGCGTTGCTCGCCTTGCCGCTGGTCCGCGCGGCTTCGCGTTTGCTGACCGACGTCGCCAACCTCGACGACGTTCTTAACGGGCGGCTGTGACCATGGGTTGGCTGTGGCGACAGGCGCAACTGCTGCTCTGCGCCATCCAGTTCCTCACGCGAATTCCGACGCCGTCGCTGGAGGGCTTCGAGCCCGAATGGATCACGCGAGCCGCGCGCTATTTTCCGCTTGCAGGCCAGGCGGTTGGCGCGATCTCCGCAGGCGTCTTCTTCCTTGGCTTTCAAGTCTGGGGCGTCGGCGTGGCGGCGGCGCTGGCGATCGGCGTTGGCCTGCTGATCACCGGCGCCTTCCACGAGGATGGCTTGGCCGACACCGTCGATGGTCTGGGCGGCGGGCAGACCGCTGAGCGCCGCCTGGAGATCATGAAGGACAGCCGCATCGGAACCTACGGCGTTTGCGCGTTGGTTGTCGCTCTTGGTCTCAAGGCGGCGCTGCTCGCGACCTTCACCGCGTCGGCCGGCGCCGTCACCCTGTTGGCGGCCCATGGTGTCGGACGAGCGGCGGCGGTCTTCGTCATGCGGTCCACGCCTTATGCCCCTTCCGGCGAGGCCGGCAAGTGGAAGCCGACGCCGATGGGCGTTCGGACCGTGGAGGTTGTCGTCGCCCTGGTCATCGCGGCCTGGCCGCTACTGTTTCTGCCGACGCGAGCCGTCGGGGCAGGCCTGGCGCTGGGGCTCGTGGCGGCGTTGATCCTCACTAGGACCGCTACGAGATTGATTGGCGGCCACACGGGCGACGTGCTCGGCGCGGTGGAACAGGTCTTCGAGGTCGGCTTCCTGCTCGGCGTGGCGGCGCTCACTTGAGGCTTCTTGTCTGTCCAGGCTCCGCCGTCGAGACGCTCTTGGCGCGCGCACCTATTGACCACGTCCTGACGCTGATTTCCCCGGACGCCTCGGTAAGCGCGCGCCGCGTGCCCCACACGGTGCTGCGGTTCAACGACATCGCAGGGCCGCGCTCAGGGCTGGTGGAGCCCAGCGCTGAAATGATCCGTGAGATCATACAGTTGGGTCGCGAACTTCCTGAGAATGCGACGCTCCTCATCCATTGTTTCGCCGGTGTCAGTCGCTCGCCGGCCGCCGCCTACATACTGGCGTGCGCCGCGAGCGTCCCAGGGGAGGAGTTGTCGATCGCCTATCGGCTTCGCGCAGCTGCGCCGAAGGCGACTCCAAACGCCTTGATGATCTCGTTGGCGGATACAATGCTCCACCGCTGCGGCGCGATGCGTTCGGCCATCGCAGCGATCGGCAGGGGCGCCGACGCCTACGAGGGTGACGTGATCGATTGGACGCTTGGCTCAACTGCTCGCCCCTAGGTTCGATGGCCAAGCTGCAAGGCCCATAAATTGATGGGACCGCTAACAATCGTCGTGACAGGCGCTCCAGAATTTGTAGGAGTAAAGCCGAGCCGCGCCAAAAAGCGGCCGAACGACAAGCATTGGGAGCGAGAACGATATGGGGTTCATAGGGAAGAGAGGCGCGCGGGCCGGGGCCATCGCGACGGGTCTGGTGATGGCCTGCTTGATGGCGACGCCCGCCCTGGCGCAGGCCGATAAGATGACGCCGATCGCCATTCCGGCCCAGCCAAACGCGATAACTCTGAACACTGGCCCGCTGCCCGGCGCGACGAACGCCGAGAGCTGGCACAGCCAGTATGGGAGCGTCTTCGCGCGCAACGTGACGGTCGCCACGCTGACGCCTTTCCTGCCTGATCCCGCCAAGGCCACCGGCGTAGCCGTGATCGTCGCGCCGGGCGGCGGCTTCCGGACCCTGTCGATGGAGAACGAGGGCTGGGACGTCGCCAAGGCCCTGGCCGACAAGGGCGTCGCCGCCTTCGTCCTGAAGTACCGCCTGAACCAGACGCCCGCTGACATGCCCGGCTTCGAAGCTTCGATGAAGGCGATGTTCTCAGGCATGGCCCGCGCGCCGCGCATGGATCCGCAGTCGGCGGTCCAGGCTCTCCAGCCGCAACTGGCCGACTCCCGCGCCGCCTTCGCCCTGATCCGGTCGCGGGCGGCCGAGTGGCATGTCGATCCCGACCGCATCGGCATGGTCGGCTTCTCGGCCGGCGCCATGCTGACCCTGACCACCACCCTGGCCGTCGAGGACGCCAAGCCGGCGTTCATCGGCCTGATCTACGGCTCCCTGGCGCCGGCGACTGTGCCGGCCGACGCGCCGCCGATGTTCTTCGCCCTCGCAGCCGATGACCCGCTGTTCGGCAACAGCGGCTTTGGCCTGATCGAGAGCTGGCGCGCGGCCAAGCGGCCCGTGGAGTTCCACCTCTACGAACAGGGCGGCCACGGCTTTGGCATGTACAGGAAGAAGACCACCAGCACGGGCTGGTTCGACGCCTACGTGAGCTGGATGGCGATGCACGGCTATATGAGCAAGAAGTAGGGTGCTCGCGGCCGCCGCGTATGGAAGCGGCGACCGCTCCCGGCCTTAGGGCACGGCAACCTCAAACGGACCGACCGGCAGGTCCGCGTCATCAAACAGATTGACCACCGGGCTTTCGGCCCAGGCATAGCGGACGCGGTCGATCGGTTGGCCATCACCGCTCAGCACCACCTTGGCGCCTTCCGCAAGGCCGTTCGCGAAGCGGCAGACGCCGGCCCCGCAGAGCTCGAAGCCGATCGCGACCGCGCCGCTGCGCGGGGAGAGGGCGCCGGTGACATCCTTGAAGGTCAGGGTCACGCCGCCGCCGGCGTCGCGGGCAGCGCCGGCGATGCGGGGGCCGGAGGGCGCGACCGCCTCGCTATAGGCCAAGGCGCGCATGGCGCGGGCGGCGCGGCGGCCGACCTCCTGCTTCTCTCCCGGATGGATGTCGAGCGGATCGCCGTGATCGATCGTCACGACGACGGCGGCGTGGCCGTCGGCCTCGGCGACGCGGCGCTGGACGTCGCGCACGGTCGCCCAGCCATTCTCCACCGGCCGCTTGGCGGTGTCGCCATAGGCCGAGAGTTGCACGATGGCGAAGGCGAGGTTCGGCGTCTCGAACCGCGTGCGCCAGTCCTTCATCAACGCCGCGAGACGACGGTCATAGCCGGGCAGGCCGGTGTCGGACTCGCCCTGGTACCAGGCGACGCCCTTCAGGCTGACCGGCCCCAGCGGCGCGATCATGCCGTTGTAGAGCGTGCCCGCGCCGTTGATATCGTCCCAAGGCGAGCGCGGCGCGTTGGACTTCGAGCGCCCGGCCGGCGCGTACAGCCAGCCCTGATCGAGCGGCAGGCTCGTCCCATCGTCAAACTGCAGCTTCAGAGCGCTGGCCGGACCCAGCATGCCGCCGTCGGCATAGACGTTGTCGGCGTTTACCAGGATGACGTTGCGCCCTTCGCGCAGCACGCCTGGCTTGAGACGATACTGGCGCGCGCGGCCCAGGCTGGTCCCGCCGACCGGCTGGCCGTTGACCCAGGTGCGGTCCGCGTCGTCGATCGAGCCAAGATTCAGCACCGAGGCCTGACGGGCCTGCTCGGCGGTCAGGGTGACCTCGGTCTTGAACCAGACCATGCCGAGGTAGCCCTTCATCTCGGGCAGGCCCCAGCGGTTGAAGGAGCCGATCACCGGGACCGGTTTCCAGGCCAGGCCCGTATCGTCCCGCCAGGGCTCGCGGCCCTGCGCAAGGCCTGAGGTGTCGCGCCACCAGGTCTCCCACTGGCCCGCCGCGGCCTTTTCCGCCGCCGCCGTGTCGCGGGTATAGAGCGCGAGCGTCTTTGCCGGCTCACCCAGGCCCGCCTGCTCAAGCCCGTCCGGTGAGAGCCAGGCCGAGATGCGAGAGCCGCCCCAGCTGGCGTGGATCAGGCCGATCGGGGCCTTGGTCGTCTCGCGCAGCGATTGGCCGATGTAGAAGCAGACCGCCGAGAACTTGCCGATCGTCGCCGGCGTCGCGGCGGTCCAGGCCGGCGGGGCGTCCGGCTTGTCCAGCGGCGCGAAGGCCAGGCGCTTGGGCACGCTCATCAGACGGATCTGAGGATCGCTGGCGCCGTAGATCTGGAAGCTGTTCTGCGCCTGCTCGGTCGTCAGCTCCATGTTGCTCTGGCCCGAGCACAGGAAGACGTCGCCGATCAGGAGGTCGTCGATCAGCTGCTGGCCGCTGGGCGCGTCGATCAGCAGCCGGTAGGGGCCGCCAGCTTGCAGAGCAGGCAGGACGAGACGGAAGCGGCCGGCTTTGTCAGCCGGCGCGCTGACGGTCTTACCGGCGAGGTTGGCCGAAACCGCCTCGCCCGGGAGCGCCTTGCCGGTCAGGACGATAGGCCGGCCGCGCTGGAGAACGGCGTGGTCGCCGAGGGCGCCGTCGACGAGCGGGGCGGCCAACGACGAGGTCGCGAGCGCCAGAAGAGCGGCGCTCGCGAGAAGAGCTTGGATCCTCAAATCGTTCTCCTACTTCGGCAGGGCCACGGACTGGGCGACCGCGAACTCGGCCGAGCGGCTGGGAACGCCGGTGTCCGGCTGGCCGGAACCGACGCTGACCTTATAGGCCCCGACAGCGACTTGGCGCATCCCGTCCGCGTCCACGGAACTCAGGTCGCGAGGCGACAGCGAGAAGGTCACCGACTTGGCCTCGCCGGGCTTGAGGCTGACGCGCTGGAAGCCGCGGAGGGCGACGCGCGGCGCGCCGGGCGTATTGGGGAAGTTCAGATAGAGCTGCGCCACCTCGTCGCCAGCCCGCGCGCCGACATTGCGGATCGTGGTCGTCACGCGCAGGCCCTGGCCCGCGTTGCCCTTGACCGGCTCGACCTTCAGCGGCGCGTAGTCGAAGCGGGTGTAGCTGAGGCCGTAGCCGAACGGATAGACCGGCTGGCCGGTGAAGTAGCGATAGGTCCGTCCTTCCATGCGGTAGTCGCCGAACGGGGGAAGGTCGTCGACCGACTTGTAGAAGGTCAGCGGCAGGCGGCCCGACGGATTGGTCCTGCCGGTCAGGATGTTGGCGATGGCGAGACCGCCGGACTGGCCCGGATACCAGGCCTCCAGGATCGCCGAGGCGTTATCCTTGGCCCAGGAGAGGTTCAGGGGGCTGCCGTTCATCGCCACCACGACCAGAGGCTTGCCCAGCGCCTTCGCCTGTTCCAGCAGCGCCTGCTGGTCAGGCGGGATGTCGAGCGTGGTCTTGTCGCCGCCCTTGAAACCGGGGATCTCGACCGGCGACTCCTCGGCCTCCAGGTCCGAGGTCAGGCCGACCACGGCGACGAGAACGTCAGCCTGCGCTGCCGCGGCTTTCAGCTCGGCCTTCGGATCGTCGGCCACGCGCTTCCAGACCAGATCAACCCCGGACAGGGCGTGCGCCTCCGAGGTGACCTCAATCGGATACCGGCGGCCCTTTTTCAGCTTGAGGGTCTCCATCGTCGGCAGGCTGCCCCAGCCGGACTTCTTCAGATCGGCGAACGGCTTCCCGTCCAGCTTCATCTCGCCGTTGAAACCGGTCAGGCCCAGGCGATAGGTCCCGGTCTCTGGCGGGACCAGGAAGCCCGTCCAAACCACCTTGTGATGGTCGAGGACGTTGGGCAGATCGAGGCTACGGGCGGCGACATTGGCCTCGACGCGACTGACGACCGGCTGGTCGGCGAAGCGCATCTTGGCGACGATCGGGCCGAAGGTCCCCGGCTCGAAGCGCTTGGGCGGCGGTTCGGTCGGGTTGAAGTAGCGCGCCAGCAGGCCGGGCTTGCCGTCCGGCGACCGCAGGGCCGAGGTCGGGACCTTGTCGCCGTCGGTGAAGGACGGGGCGAACGGCGCGTAGGTCACCTTGGCGCCGGGCAGGGCGCGGCGCAGGCCCTCGACCACCGAGATCGGCGGCGCGGACAGGGCCGAGGAGTAGTTGCCGCGCAGCACGCGGGTGGCGTCGCCGAGCGGCCCGATCACCGCGACGCGCAGGCCCGGTTTCAACGGCAGCAGGCCATCGTTCTTCAGCAGGACCAGGCTCTTCTCGCTGGCGGCGAGGGCCAGGGCTTCATGCTCGGGCGTCACCACCGCCGTCGGCGCCTTGGGCGCGGTCTCTACGGGACGAACGCCGGGCAGGTCGCCAACCCGCAGGCGCGCCGAATAGAGGCGCACCAGCGCCCGGTCGACGTCGCCGATCGTGATCAGGCCTTGCTGCAGCGCGTCCCGGTAGCGGTTCGAGAGGCCCGCCGTATCGGTCAGGGTCGCGCCGTTGCACTCGTTATCGACGCCGGCGCGCACGGCGGCCGCGACGGCCGTGGCCGCGTCTGGGGCGTATTTGTGGTTGTCGTTGATGTCCTTCACCGCGTCGCAGTCCGAAACGACATAACCGTCGAACTTCCAGGCGCCGCGCAGGTGGTCCTTCAGCAGCAGGTCGCTGGCGCAGGCCGGCTGGCCGTCGATGCGGTTGTAGGCGCACATGACCGAGCCCGCCTTGGCCTCGACGATCGCCGCGCGGAAGGCCGGCAGGTAGGTGTCTTCCATGTCGTGGCGCGAGACATAGACGTTCGCGTGGTGGCGCGTGGACTCCGGCCCGCTGTGCACCGCGTAGTGCTTGGGCGTCGCGATCACCTGCGGCAGATCCGGATCGGGACCCTGAACGCCCTCGATGAAGGCCACGCCCATGCGCGTCGTCAGGTGCGGATCCTCGCCGTAGGTCTCCTGGCCGCGGCCCCAGCGCGGATCGCGGAAGATGTTGATGTTGGGCGACCAGGTGTCCAGGCCCGTGCCGATGCGACCCATTCGGCCCGTGGCGCGCGAAAGCGTGTGCAGCCCGCGCACCTCGGCCCCGATCGCGCTGCCGACCTGTTGCACGAGGTTGGTGTCGAAGGTCGCCGCCAGGCCCACTGGCTCGGGGAAGTTGGTGGTCGGCAGCGAGCCCAGCGCGCCGTGCAGAGACTCCGTCCACCAGTTGTAGGCGGGCACGCCCAGCCGCGGGATCGCCGGGGCGGTGTTGAGAAGCTGGTCCAGCTTCTCGTCGATGGTCATCTTGGCCACGAGGTCGGCAGCCATCTGGTCGGCCTTCTGGCGGGGTGTGGCGGTCTGGGCTTGGGCGACCGGCGCCAGGCCCAGGATCAGGCTGAGGCAGAGAGCCGTGCTCGCGCCCAGATGGCGCCGTGAAGGCCGAGACATGGATTTCCCCTCGAAATGAAACTTGAATGGCGTCATCGGATCGTCGACTTCCCCGTCACTGCTCGATGAGCGGGAACTCGAAGACGGTCACGGATGTCGGCGCGGCCGTCAGGCGACCGCCCGACAGCTTCGCGGCGCGCTCGGCGATCGTGACGCCCGCCGGCTGGCCGACCTTGTTCTCGGCTTTCAGCGACGCGCCGGTGAGAACCCACTGGCGGCCGGCGCTCTTGGGCTTCAGCATCTTGAGGTTCAGGGCGACCGTCTGGGTGTCGAAGGTGGCGTTGACCACGCCGATGCGCAGCGCCTTGCCGTCGGGACTCAAGCCCGCGATCACGTCAAGCGGGTAGGTCGAGCTGCCCGCCCGGACCTGCGGGTGGGCTGAGCCGACCACATATTTCGGCGCGGGCTGCGGCGACTGGCCGTCGACCGCCAGAGGCGTCACGCCCGCCCCGAACCGCTCCCCATAGAGCTTGAACACCAGGCCCGTGGCGTTCATCGCCGAGGTCGTCGGCGTGATGTCCATGGTCGAGGCGCCGGTCGTGAAGGCCGACATCGTCAAAAAGTCGGTGTGGCGCAGCATCTCCTGCAGCACCATGGCGTAGGCCAGCGAGGACTTCAGATTGACCTGGCCGAAATAAGCGTACTCGTCGATCGACAGGAAGATGTTCTTGTCCTTCATCGCCGGGAAGCGGGACTGATAGATCTTCCACTCCTCGGCCTTCATCCGGACGTGGTTCGAAGGCGAGCGGGCCCATTCCATCAGTTCGATGTCGGCTGGCGCGTTGGGGCGCTCCTCGGGGCGGTCGTACCAGTGCTCGGAGATGCCGTCGAAATTGCCCCAGGCCTTGGCCAGGAAGCCGCCGGTCCAGTCCTCCTCGGTCCCGAACTTGTGGGCGATGCTTTCCAGCGTGGAGTTCTCCTTGACGTCGCGCGGGTGCAGCTGGTCGGGCATGGCGCCCGAGGCGATCAGGGTGATGCTGGGATCCACCGCCCGCATGGCTGCAGCGAAGTGGTTGTGCTTGATCATGTAGTAGTCGAGCGTGGTCTTGCCGATCTGCCACCAGCCGTAGGGCTCGTTGCCGATGTTCCAGAACTTCACGCGATAAGGTTCGGGGTGGCCGTTGGCGGCGCGTTTGGCACCCCAGTAGCTGGTCGCCGGGCCGTTGATGTACTCGACCTCCTCGGCGGCCGAATTGGCGTCGCCCAGGCCGGCGTTGACGGTGATGTAGGGCTCGACGCCGATGATCTTCGTCAGGTCCAGCCACTCGTCCATGCCAATGTCGTCAGGCTGCATGGCGCTCCAGGCGTGGTCGAACATTGGCGGGCGCTTGTCTCGCGGGCCGATCGCGCTGTGCCAGTCCCAGTCCGACAGAAAATTGCCGCCGGGCAGTCGCCAGAAGCCGGAGTTCAGCGACTTGGCGATGGCGGTCGTATCGGCGCGCCAGCCACGGATGTTGTCGGACGGCATCAGCGAAGCCGCGCCGATCTTGAACTGGCCCTGGCCCTGACCGGTGATCTCCAGGCGCGCATTCGCAGCGTCGGCCGTCGGGGTGAAGCTGAAGTCGACGCGCTTCCAGTCTGCGCTCGGCGCGGCCAGGCTGACCGTCTGCCGATCCGCGGGGCCAGGGCCCCAGACCAGCGTCGCCTCGACCTTGGCGCCTGGATCGCCCGAGAGCTGGACATAGCCGTCATAGCGCTTGCCCTTGGCGAGGCCGATCCCCGACTGGGAAAGCCCGCGCTGAGTGGCGGCGTCCACGGCGATGGTGGGTGTTTGAGCGCCGACATAGGGCGCTTTCGTATCCATCACGACGACATCGTCGCCGCCAACGGGACGCCACTTGCGATAGGAGACGCCGGGACGTCCCTCGGCGTTCAGGGGAGGAGGGGTGTCTCGCGCCTGCGGAACGACCGGATAATAGAACTTGCGGTCATCCAGCATCTCGGCCCACAGGGTGCGGGCCACGAGGCCGCCGATCGGCTCGATGAACATGCCATATTCGTACTTGGTGACTGCCGCCGCGCGGCGGGTCCCATCGATGTCCACCTTTATCGGAGCCGTCGGGGCGGCGCTCGCCGAGCTCGCCATCACCGAGGCCATGCAGGCGCTGGCGATCAGTCCGTAACGCATAGAACCCTCCCGATTACTCTGTCTATTTTTCTCGACCTTAGGTCGGTGAGGCGTGGCAGGCGAGTCAGATTTTTGCGTGAAAATACCCGTTTTACGACCTTGGTCGGGCTTACCAACGAAATTGCCGACGAAGGAAAGACGATTGACGCGGTTTCGTTTAAGCGGACAAAAGGTAACGCTCACATCGAGATCGCCAGGCTACGCGCCCAGGCGGCGGCCAGGGAGGACCAAATGCCAGCAGGCAGGCAGCGCAACTCAAACCAAGAGGCCAGGCGCGGCGGAGTTCGCGCGATGCTTATGGCGGCCTGCGTTCTGGCGGCCCCCGCGGTCTCTCTGGCGCAGGTCGGCACCAAGGCGCCGCCCGTGGTGGCGGGCGCCAAGCCGGTGACGATCCAGCGCATCAAGGTCCATTCGGTGGCCATCGAGGGCAATCTCGAAGCCGAGAGCGCTGACCGCGACGTGCTTGTGGTCCTGCCGCCCGGCTACGCCGCCAATCCGAAGAAGCGCTATCCGGTCGTCTACGCCCTGCACGGCTATTCCATCGGCGCCGAGCAGTGGAGCCGCGAGATCCACGTTCCCCAGACCGTCGAGGGCGCGTTCGGCAAGGGCGTGGCCGAGATGATCGTCGTGCTGCCCGACAGCAAGACGCTGCACAACGGCTCGATGTATTCGAGCTCGCCCACCACCGGCGATTTTGAGACCTTCGTCTCGCGCGACCTAGTGGCCTATGTCGACCAGCACTACCGCACCATCCCAAGGCGCGAGAGCCGGGGGCTGGTCGGTCACTCGATGGGCGGGTACGGCGCCAGCCGGATCGGCATGCGGCATGCCGATGTCTTTGGCGCGCTCTACATGATGAGCCCCTGCTGCCTGTCGCCGCGCGAGCCTGGCAAGGTGGATCCGGAAGCCGCCGCCACCCTCGCCGCGATCAAGACGCCGGAGGAGGCGACGAAGCTGCCGTGGGGCCTGCGCGCCCAGCTGGCGACCGCCGCGGCCTGGTCGCCCAATCCCAAGCGTCCGCCGCTGTATCTCGACCTGCCGGTCGAGAATGGCGCGGTGCGGACCGACGTCCTGGCCAAGTGGGCGGCCAACGCGCCCCTGGCTTTCGTCGACCAGTATATCGGTAATCTGCGTCGCTATAAGGCGATCGCGATGGACGTCGGCGACCGTGATGGGCTGAAGGACGACGCGACCAAGCTGCACGAGGTCTTCGATCGCTATGGCCTGGCCAACAATTTCGAGATCTATCCTGGCGACCACACAAGCGACGTGGCGACTCGGTTTCAGGACTATGTCCTGCCGTTCTTCGGCAAGAATCTCGCGTTCCAGGCGCGCTAAACAAAGCACAGGGTTTCGAGGAGTATGCGTATGAAATGGCGTTCGTGCGCAGGCGCAGCCCTGGCCGTCGTGCTTCTGGCTTCGACATCGAGCGCCGCCTTGGCGGATCCCCTGGCGCCCACCGGCCGCTGGAGCGCTTATAGCCGCGCGGCGGCCCAGACGCCGCCGATGGGCTGGAACAGCTGGAACGCCTTCACCAGCGACCTCGACGAGGACAAGGTCATGGGCTCGGCCCAGGCCCTGGTCGACACTGGCCTCGCCGCCAAGGGCTATCGCTATGTGAACCTCGACGACGGCTGGTGGCTGAAGCGGCGGGAGTCGGACGGCCGGATGATCGCCCGCGCCGCGCGTTTCCCGTCGGCGGCCACGGCCGATGGCGCGACCAGCTTCCGGCCGCTGACCGATCGCCTGCACGGCATGGGGCTGAAGGCCGGCATCTATTCGGATATCGGCCGCAACAGCTGCGGCCAGGTGTTCACCTCGACCTTCCCGAACCAGCCGGAGGGCAACGTCGCCGAGCGCGAGGTCGGCCTCTACGGTCACGTCGACCAAGACATCGCGCTCTATTTCGCAGAATGGGGTTTCGACCTGATCAAGGTCGATGGCTGCGGCGTCCGCGGCCTGCCGTCCAGCGACAAGCGGGTGAAGGCCGGCGAGTATCGCGCGTTCGAGCCGATTATCGACATCGACTCCCTGGGGCGCACCAACATCGTCAAGGTCCGCGAGCTCTACGAGGAGGTCGGACGGGCGCTGGACAAGCATAATCCCGACGGCGACTTCATCTTCTCGCTGTGCCTGTGGGGTTCGGCGGACGTGCGGTCCTGGGGCAAGGACGTCGGCGCCATGTCACGGACCAGCGAGGACATTTCACCGACCTGGGGGCGCATGCTGCACAACCTCGACAGCGTTTCGCGTCGCGCGCTGTACGCCCATCCGGGCACGTGGAACGATCCGGACATGCTGTTCGTCGGCAAGGGTGACTTTGGCCTCGAGCATCCGGAGGCGGCGCGGTCGCACTTCGCCCTCTGGGCCATGGTGAACGCGCCCCTCCTGATCGGCTATGACCTGCGCAAGGCGTCGCCAGCCCTTTTGGACATCCTGGGCGCGCGCGAGGTGATCGCCCTGAACCAGGACCCCGCCGGCAACCAGGCGGTGCTGACTTTCGACTCCGACGAGGTCCAGGTTTTTGTGAAGACGCTCGCGGATGGCGGCAAGGCGGTGGCGGTCTTCAACCGCACGGACGCACCCGCTGAGGTGATCTTGACGGCGGAGCAGTTGAAATTCGTGGCTAGCGCTGACGTCGACCTGACCAATCTTTGGTCTGGCGAGGCGCAGCGTTTCAAGGGCGAACGCAAGCTGCAACTAGCGCCGCGCCAGACCCTGCTGTTCCGGGCCAAGGGCTCGCGCCGACTGGCTGACGGCATCTTCTTGTCCGAGCAGCCGGGAGCGGTGAATCCCGCCTTCGACGGCGTGATCACGCCCATCGCCGACCCGATCATCCATCGCGCCCAGCCACCTTGGCGGGGCACGCGGGGCTTTGGGGAGCGGCCTCGCTATGGCGGCTGGGGCGGGGCTCAGGCCGACCGCACGCCCTTCGACCAGGAGCTGGCGATCGCCGGCCGCGCGTTCGACACCGGGATCGGCGTGTTAGGGAACTCGCGCCTGGAGGTTCGCAACGCCGGCTTCCGCCGCTTCACCGCCATCGTCGGCGTCGACGACTCGGCGGTCGATAAGGCGCGCGTCGTCACCTTCCAGGTCTATGGCGATGGCAAACTGCTGGCGCGCTCGAAGCCCGCCAAATGGGGACAAGCCCCGCAGGATCTGGACGTGGATGTGTCGGGCGTGAAACTGATCGAGCTGGTCGCGCGGACCACCGGACAGGGCAATGCTGATCCGGTCACCTGGGGCGACGCAGCCCTTAGGCGTTGACGTCGAATTGACGCTCCACGGGCGGCCATATACTCAGACAAGATCATCCTAGGGATGGCGCGCCCCGAGGCCGAATTTGCGTCCGGCCTCGGGGGCGGCGTCTTCATAGATTTCGCAGGACTACCCATGTCGTCTCCGTCTGGCGCCGCCCCCAAGCTTCGTTCGCGTGCGTGGTTTGATAATCCGGACAATATCGACATGACGGCGCTTTATCTGGAGCGCTATCTGAACTTTG
>NZ_QFQZ01000107.1 GCF_003243465.1 Caulobacter segnis | reverse complement strand
CAGATGGGAATGGGCAGGCCCATCCTCGGGGCCGCGCTGTTCCTGTTCACCTCGATGATGGGGGCCTTTGCCATTCCTGCCATCCTCGGTGCGGAATCGCGGCTCTATGTGGTGACGACGGCCATCTACATCCTGTTCCAGGGGTTCCCTCCCAACTATCCGCTGGCGAGCGCCCTGGGGGGCGCTCGTCGCCGTCGCCTGACGACGGCGCGGCGTCGGCTACTGAGCCTGGGGGCGCCTCTTCCAAAGATATCCTGTCACCCAGCCCGTCAACCCGCTGGCGCGGGTTCCCCTCCGGGACCGCTGCGCGATCCCTCCGGTGACGGGCCGGGACCCGACAGGAGGGAGGGGACAAAGGCGCTCAAGGGGAGCGTCGGTCCAGCCGGAGTTGTCCCATGTCCACGACCGAATTCGATCACGTCGACCGTCAACTGATCCAGGCCCACATCGCCAGCGGTCAGCCTCGCTACAGCATCGTCTTGAAGCTGGCCGGTGGAGCGTTCATCCGCAGTTGGGCCAGCGAACGCGACGAAGCCATGACCCGTCACGTCATGGCGGTGGGCGAGGCCGGGATGATCTCGGTGGTGACCTTCGACCACTTGAGCCTCCAGACCCTGGCGGCTGACTTCCCGCCGGACGGCAAGACCGCCGAGCAGTTGAAGGTCGAGTGCGACGAGCTGATCGACCAGATGTTCGAGCGGTGGCTCGCCGCCGAGACCGTTCACTAGGGAAGGGGGCGTCAGCCCCCTTTTTTTCCCCCGGCGACGTCCCGGCGCCGGCTCGTCGCCGGGCGCCTCGCGCGACGCCTCCTGCGCCAGGCGCTCGGCCGCCAGGGCGTCGAAGTCGGGCAGGTCCGGAACGGGGCGCGCCTTCAGCGGGGCGATGGCCAGGCCCAGCGTCTCGGCGATCGCCAGCCGGTCGCGGGGGCGGTGGACGCGGGCGTCGACGATAGCCAGGAGCCGGGCCAGCAGCGGGTCGTCAGGATCCTGCGCCGCCTCGGCCAGCAGGGTGGTCCCCAGCACGATCTTGGCCCGGGTTTCGCGCTTGCGTTCGGTCTGGTCGAGGAGGGCTTCGAGGCGTTCGACCCGGGCGCGCCAGACGGCCAGGCGCTCCTCGTCGTTCTCGATCCTGGCCAGCGGCGTGACGTGCCCTCGGTTGCGAGGCAGGGAGCCGCGCAGGCCCGACAGCGCCTCGCGGGCCCGATGCTCGCGATCGGCCAGGGCGACCTCAAGGGCCTGCAGACGCCGCTGGCGTGCGGCCGGACTCTCGGGGCGGCGACGGGGGCGAGGCGCGGAAACGGCTGGGTCGGAGGGCATGGCGGCTGGCCGGTTGAGGGGAAGGGGTGATAGTCGGCGACTTGATTTCGGACGATGACGAGCGTACCCCTAACTCGTCGATGGTGACAAGGGCGCAGTTATGCATTGCAAGCAATGCCTGCGGCCGACGTCATCGGGATGACGTCGTCAGCCAAGGGGCCAGCCCCTTAGCGATCCCCGCGCAAAGCGCGAATTGGACGAGGAGATGCGGTGGCGCAGTTCCGGCTCGAGGTGCAGGCGATCAAGCGCGCGGACGGCCGATCGGCCGTCGCGGCGGCCGCCTATCGCGCCGCGACCAGCCTGCACGACCGGCGCCTGGAGATGACCTTCGACTATACCGCCAAGGGCGGGGTAGCCTTCTCAGGCGTGATGGCCCCGGACACCGCGCCGGCGTCGCTTACCGATCGCGAGACCTTGTGGAACGCGGCCGAAGCGGCCGACAAGCGCGCGGATTCGCGCACCGCCCGCGAGGTGCTGATCTCCCTGCCGCACGAGCTGTCCGACGATCAGCGCCATGCCCTGATCCGCGCCTTCGTCCGGGACAGCCTGGTGGCGCGGGGCATGATCGCCGACTACGCGATCCACGATCCCGACGCCCACGGCGACCAGCGCAATCACCACGCCCACATCCTGGTCACCACAAGGCGGGTGACCCCCGAAGGCTTTGGCCTGAAGGGTCGCGAATGGGACAATCCCGACGCCGTCAGGGCGCTTCGGCTGGAGTGGTGCGAAATCCAGAACCAGCATCTGCGCCAGCACCTGGGTGCGGACGCGCCCCAGGTGACGCACCACAGCCTGGCCGATCAGGGCGAGGCGCGCGAGCCGACCATCCACCTGGGCCCCTCGGCCTCGGGCATGGAGCGACGCGGCGAGGCCTCGGACCGGGGCGACATCAACCGCCGGGTCCGCGAGCGAAACCAGGCGCGCAAGGACGGGCCGGCCAAGCTCCGCGATCTGGAAGACCGGATGGCCGAGGGCCTCGAACGCGGACCCTATCCGATCGGCGCGGTGATCCGCGAATTCGAGGCCATTCACGCCACCATGATCGCCGAGCGCGACGGCTGGGCGCGCGACCTTGGCCGCCTGCAGCGGCCAGCCGCGCCCCGGGCCGGCGACATCGTGCGCGAGGTGCTGGCCGAGGCGGCCTCGGCGCGGGCGTTGGCAAAGGGGACGCTGATCGCCACCGAACGCCGGATCGCCCGCGGGCGGGCCAAGCGCGCCAGCCTGATGCGCTGGATGCGCAATCCGGCGCGGATGATCTGGGCGGCCCATGCCGAGCTCAACGCCCTGGCCCGCGCCAGGCAGGCCGCGCGCCTGGCTGAGATCCGCTACGCGGTGCGGCGCGACTGGCTGCGCGGTCCCGAGGGGCGGGCTTTCCTGGCCGCGCGCCTGGATCCGGAAAAGCAGGCCGCCGAGGCGGCGCGGCGTGAAGGACGGACCCTGGAGCGCAAGATCAAGCGGGCCGACACGCGTATCGAGGCGGTGGCGCGCACCCGAACCCGCCTGATGGTCGCCAGGGAACTGGGCGAGGACACCCTGGTCGCGCCCTCGCAGAGGGGGCTGGGCGTCGGCCAGGCCGTCCGCGAGGTCGACCGGCGCGTGGTCGAAGCGATCGCCCGTCACCCCGTCGCGGCCCAGCAGAAGGGCCTGGACAAGGTTCTGGGCCTGGCGCGGGGCGAGGGCCTACTGCCCGGCCGCGAGCCATCGGGGCCCGACCGCTAGGGCCTCATCGCCAGTCGTCGCCGAAATCGTCCTCAAGGGCCGACAGGGCGGGGGGCAGGTCGGGGCCGCTGCTGGTCAGGCCCAGATAAGTCGCCGCGCGGGTCGCGCCGACATAGAGATACTTGTCGAACAGCTCCGGATGAGCGCGAGCCAGATCGTCGACGCCGACGAAAAACACCGCCTCGAACTCCAGGCCCTTGATGTGCTGGACGTCGAAGACCCGCACGTCGCTGTCGCGACCGCGCACCAGCCCGCGCGGGCAGGCTTCGCAACGGATATTGGCGTCCTGCAGGGCCAGGTTCAGGGCGTCGGCCAAAGGCACGACGTCGGCCTCGTCGTTGACCAGCACCGCGACCGAGGGCAGGCCGCCGTCCAGGGTCTGGTCGATCTCGCCGATCCGGGCGGCTAGCCAGGCGACCAGGCTGTCGCCCGACAGGTCGCGACCGAGCACTGGCGCGAAGCCTTCGTTGGGCATGTCCTCGGGCAGGGTGGCGGCGTGGCTGTGGTCGGTGGCGAGTTTGGCGGCCAAGGCGGCCATCTGGCGGCTGTGACGGTAGCTGCGGACGATCGGGCGCAGGTCCAGATCCGGAATCACCCAGGTCAGGTCCGCCGGCGTGCGACTCCCCCAGGGGGTGATGCGCTGGTTGAAGTCGCCGCAAGCCACGAAGGCGCCCACCGCCGGATCGGAAAGCTGGGCCATGCAGCCCAGCTGCAGCGGCGAAAAGTCGGTGGCCTCGTCGACGACGATCTGAATCTTGAGAAGATCGCGGATGGTGGCCAGCACCGAGAACCGGGGCTCGTCGGCCAGGGCCGCGATACGAATATCTCCCAGCAGGGTGCGACCGGCCGACAGCATGGCCAGGATCAGCAAATCCACCTCAAGCGGCGAAAGGTCCGTCGGCGCGAATGGCATGGCGGCGTACCAGCGCGTCTCGGCGACGCGCTCGCGCCGGAAGCGGCGGTAGCGGGCGGGCATCCGCTCGACATAGCGGCGCAACGGATTGGCGAAACCGCGCAGAGCGGCCAGAACGAGGACCGATTGGCCGATTGTCTGACGCTGGGCCTCGTCCAGGCTCCTTTCGCCGAGCCACTCCAAAATCCGGCCGTTGCGGGTGCGTCTGCCGACCGAGCGCTTCTGAGCGCTGGCGCGGGCCTGGGCTCTGACCGCACGGGTATAGGCCTCGAAGGCCTCGGCGAGGCCCCCCTTCGGCGCGGGCGGCTCCTCGTCCTCGTCCTCGTCGGCGTCCGGGTCCTCCGCGCCGTCGGCGGCCTCGTCGAGGGTGGCCAGGAACGACAACAGGGCCGAAGGCAAGGACGGGTCGGCGCGCATGTGGTCCGAGAAGGCCCGGCGCAGGGTCTTCTCCAACTGGTCGCGGAGCAAGGTCACCAGCCGCGCGAAATCCTCGCGTAACGCGGCGATCGCGACGAAAGGCTCGGCGCTCAGACCCTCCTGGACGCTGGCCAGGATCAGTTGTACGCGCCGGCCCAACTGGGCGGTCTCAGGGTCCTCGGCTCCGGCCAGCAGGGCCGCGTGGCGCTCCAACTCGGCCCAGAATTCCTTGGCCTGGAAGCCTTGGAAATCGGCGTACCAGCCCGTCTGATCGGCGAGGGTGGCGGCGGTGAGGTTGGCCAGATCGTCGCGTTGGATGGCCCCGCGCCCGCTGCTGGTGCGCAGGATGCCCAGGCGCTGGCGGGCCAGTTCGCGCCGTTGCTCGGCCCAGGTGCGGATCCGAAGGTCGGAGGCGGCGATCTCCTCGCGGTTGAAGGCTTCCTTGACGTACTGCTTGAGAAGTTCCGTGGGGGTGAACATCAGCCAGCTGGACGACAGACCCGCCAGGCCGGCGACGCTGCGCGACACTGCCTGGCGCTCGGCGTCCAACAAATGCTCGGCGTCGAGCTTCAGGCCCAGACGCTTGATCAGGGTGGTGGTCTTGCCGGTGCCGGGCGGGCCCAGGATCGCCAGACGCGCGCCCAGGGGCTCTCGGAAGATCTCGTCCTGATAGCGGTCCAGCAGCGGCCGGTCGCGCAGGCCCATCTTGGTGATCACGTCGCGGACGCGGCCGTCCACGACGATGCGGGCGGCGGCGTCGGCGCGCAGTTGGGCGTCGAAGGCGTCGAGCACCTCGTCGTCGAGCGCGAAGGTCTTGAGGAACTCGCGCAGCGAGGTGATGGTGACCGGGCCCGCGTCCAGGCTCTTGAAGACGGTGCGCAGCGCATCCCACTGACCGGCGGTCAGGACGGGCCGAAGCTCGGCCCGCTCAATGACCTCCCAGGTCCGCACCTGGTCGCCCAGGCGCACGTCCGCGTCCTCGCCGACATCCAGCGCCGCCAGGCGGCCGATCGGGGAGCGATAGCTGGCGGCGGCCGCGCCGCCGAACTGCCTCAGTTGAGGCGACGCCCGGACAATGAAGATGGTCTCGCGCCGGCCGTCCCCGTCCATCGCCACGATGCGGGCGATGGCGGGTTCCTGGGTGAGCCGAACCAGATTGAGGCGCGCATCGTCGCTGATGCTGGCGAGGTTTCTTTGGGCCGCGCCGGACGTCATGGCGTTGTCGTGGATCAGAGCGCCGGACGGCGTGGATCCGCGCTGCTCCAACGCCCGGGCCGCGCCGGCGGACGTCGCCTCGAAGAAGGCCAGGGTCTGGTCGGCCACGGGCCTGAGCGCGGCGTGCAGGCGCTCGGTATCGGTCGGATCAGTCGGATCGCCTAGGGCCACGTTCGCGCCTTTCCCGTATTGTCCGGCCTTCCCCTGGGGCCGAGCCCGATAGGCTGGCCGAGGTTTTCCGAAGGGTCAACTGAAGCTTGAGTTTGGACGCCGTATCCCGCGATGGGAGCGCCGGCGTCCCCTAGAATTGACGGATTGAAATGGCGGCCGGCCCTTGCTCGACTGTCGCGCGGGGGCTTGGAGGCGGTGATGGCCAAGGGGCCCAAGGCGCTCGCGATCCTGGTCCTTGGCCTGGCGGGCATCGCGCTGGGGACGTGGTCGGCCGGGCAGTCGGCGGCCTTGCAGTTTGGCTATCCGGCGGCGTTCGGTCCCGGCTGGGGCGCGGTCGGGCCCGTGCAGCTCTACGCGCCGTGGGCGTTCCTTGGCTGGTACGGCCGCTGGGCCGGCGCCTATCCGCAGGCCTTCGACCAGGCCGCCCTGATCGGGCTTGCGGTGTTTCTCTGGCCCCTGCTGATGGTCATCGGCCTGACCCGGCGGTTCGTAGCGCGGCCCAGGCCCTTCGGCGAGGCCGCCTGGGGCGATCTGGCCGACGCCCGGCGCGCCGAATTGGTCGCGGGGGCAAGGCTGCAGGGCAGGGTGCTGGGCCGCCTGAAGGGGCGGCTCCTGAGCATCGTCATGCTGGTCCACTGCGTGATCGTGGGCGCCTCGCGCTCGGGAAAGGGAGCCGGCCATGTGGTGCCCTCAATGGTCACCTGGGGCGAAAGCCTGTTCACCTACGACCGCAAGGGCGAGCTCTGGCACATCACCGCCGACCATCGCCGCACCTTTTCGCACACCTTCTACTTCGCCCCGACCGACCCCAACACCGCGCGGTGGAACCCGCTGTTCGAGGTCCGCAAGGGGCCCATGGAGATCGCCGACATCCAGAACATCGTCGGCATCCTGGTCGATCCGATCGGCCTCAAGGGCGGCAATCTCGATTTCTTCGACCAGAGCGCGGCCAACTTCTTCACCGGCGTGATCCTGCACTGCCTCTACGCCGAGCCGGACGAGCACAAGACCCTGGCCCACGTCCGTCGGCTGCTGATCGACATCGAGGCGACGCTGGACGCCATGCTGGCCACCCAGCACCGCTGGCGTCCCGACCCGACCGCCGCGGACGGCTTGGCGCGCGACGAGGACGGCGAGCCGATCGCCGAAATCCATCCCGAGGTCTGGCTGGGCGCCACGGCGTTCCGCTCGATGGAGCCCAGGGTTCGTTCCAGCGTGCTGGCCACGGCGCAGAAGTCGCTGGCCCTCTGGGCCGACCCGCTGGTGTGCCACGCCACCAGCGCTTCGGACTTCTGCATCGGCGACCTGGTATGTTCGCCTTCGCCGGTCAGCCTCTATCTGATCACCCCTCAGGCCCACGCCGATCGCCTGGCCTTCATGGTGCGGGTGATGCTGCGCCAGAGCCTCAACAGCCTGATGGAGACGGTGGACGCCGACAGCCGGGGGCGACCCAAGCGCCACAAGCTGCTGATGATGCTCGACGAGTTTCCCAAGCTTGGCCCGCTGCCGTTCCTGGAGAACGCCCTGGGCGAAATGGCCGGCTATGGCATTGTCGCCCACCTGATCTGCCAGTCGTTCAACGACGTCTTCAAGTACTACGGCGTCCACACCTCGATCTTCGACAATTGCCACGTCACCGCCGCCTTCGCGACGTCCGAGCCGACCAGCATCGAGCGGGTGGTCAAGCGAGCGGGCCGGGCGCTGGAGATGCGCGAGAGCTTCAGCGACCCGCGCCTGGCCTTCGGCAAGGGCCACCGCAGCCGCAACCAGGCCGAGGTCGAGCGCTATGTCCTGGCAGAGCAGGACGTGCGCGGATTGGCGGCCGACAAGCAGTTCCTGTTCGTCAACAACGCAAAACCGTTCGTTACCGACAAGATCCGCTACTGGGAGGTGGCGGCGATCGCGGCGGCGACGCGCAACTTCTTCGCCGGCGAGCGGGCGCTGTTCGTTCAGACCCCCGAGACGCTCGACACCCCGGGCGCCCCGCCCAACGACTGGCTGGGTGTGCGCGCGGCGCGGCCGAGCGGGTCGCCGTTGCAGGCCGCTCCGGCCAAGCCCGCCAGGCCGCACAGCTGTCCCCCGCCGGCGATCCTCAGCGTCGCCGACCTGACGTTCGATTTCGAGGACTGATCATGACCGTCAACGCCCCCGAAACCCAGGCGCGCAAGGCCGAGGCCCTGTCGCACGCCTTGGGCCCGGTGATCGCCGAGGCCCTGGCCGCCCCCGACGTGGTCGAGGTGATCGTCAACGCCGACGGCGCGATCTGGATCGAACGGGTCGGCGCGGGACGGACCCACAGTGGTCAGACGCTCGCCCGGGCCGACGCCGAACGGGTGCTGCGCCTGGTGGCCGACCATGCCGGCGAGGTGGTCAATCACCACAACCCCCTGCCCAGCGCCACCCTGCCGGGCGGAGAGCGCTTCCAGGGTGTCTATGCGCCGGTGTCGGCGGGCCCCGGCTTCGTGATCCGCAAACGCCCAGAGACGATCTTCACCCTGGCGGACTATGTCGAGCAGGCGGTGATGAGCCGTCAGCAGGCCAGCGCCCTGGAGGCGGCGGCGACGGCGCGCGAGAACATCCTGATCGCCGGCGGCACCGGCACGGGCAAGACCACCTTGGCCAATGCGATCCTGGCGCTGCCCGCCTTCGCCGCGGACCGTATCATCCTGATCGAGGACACGGCCGAACTGCAGTGCGCCGCACCCGACCAACTGGCGCTGCTGACCCGCCGCACCGAGCCGCCGATCAGCATGGCGGACCTGGTGCGCACCGCGCTTCGTCTGCGGCCCGACCGCATCGTCATCGGCGAGGTTCGCGACGGCAGCGCGCTGGACCTGCTCAAGGCCTGGAATACCGGCCATCCCGGGGGCTTGGCGACGCTCCACGCCAACAGCGCCGCCGAGGCGCTCGACCGACTGGAAGACCTGATCGGAGAGGTGAGCCACACCATTCCCCGCCGTGCGATCGGCCAGGCGATCGGCCTGATCGTCTTCCTGCGGCGCACGCCGGGCGGCCGACGACTGGAAAGCCTGGTGCGGGTCGACGGCTGGACGACGGAGACCGGCTACCGGTTGACCCCGATCTGACCGACGCCATACGCCTGGCGTTGTTCAGGCGCGCGCGAACAGCAGGTCGATCATGGCCTGGACCTGTCTGCCCAGAACCGCGCGATCTAGCTGGGGCCGGCGGACGGCCAGGGTCTGCAGGCCGTCGAACACCAGCCCGATCATCTCAACACGGCAGGCGAAGTCCTCATCGCTCCATTCGGGGCGCCGAAGCCGGCTCATCAGTTGCGCCGAGAGCGCGGTCTCGCGGGCGTCGGTTTGACGGACGGTCTCGGCGACGGCCGGATTGCGGGCGGCTTCGGCCAGGAATTCCAGGCGAAGGGCGGTGTGGGCCTCATCGAGGCAGCGGTCGATCTCGGCCGGCAGGCTGGCGGCGATGGAGTCGAGCAACGGGCCCGGGGTCTGATCGATGCGGGAAAGGGCCTCGCGGGTCGAGGCCGCCTCGCGAAGATCGGGAAGTCCCGAGGCATTGGTGAAATGGGTCGCCTTCATGCCAAGGGCCTTGGCCTTTGCGTTCATGGCGCGCGCGAAGCCTGCCTCGGTTCCGCCCAGGGTCTCTCCCAGGGCCGTGGCGATGTCGTTGGCCGACTTGACCACCATGACGTCCATCGCCTGTCGAACCGTCAGGCGGTCGCCGACCGGTAGGCCCAGGCGAGACGGCGGACGCGCGGCGGCCCGAGGCGAGATGACGACGGGTCCATCAAGCTTGAGCTTACCGGCGTCGAGCGCGTCGAACGCCAGGAAGAGCGTCATCACCTTGGTCAGCGAGGCTGGATAGCGTCTGGCGTCGGCATGTCGCGCGTAGAGCGTCTCACCGGTCTCGGCGTCGATAACGATGGCTGCGAACCGTTCATGGCTCTCATCGGCCCAGACTCGCGGCGCGCAGATCGCCCCGATAAACGCGCTGAACAAGAAAGCCAGGAAACTCGACCGGAACTTGAAAAGGAACATAGGCAAACACCAATACCCGCGCGTCGGCGGGTCATGATGGGAATGAGCGTGAACCGTCAGGGTCGGGGCCTGGGGTTAACGCGTTCTGAAGATTGGGGCAAAAACATCGTGTAACGATCTTTTGGCGCGATGAGGCGTCTTTTTGTTGAAGCCTTCGTGAGCTTGGCTAGATTGGCGCGCAGAGATCGGGTCGCTTTGAGCGACCGGGCTGGCGCCCTTGAGCGAACCCAGTCAGGCGTCCGTCGATAACCTGACGCCACGTCGCAAACCCAGATCGGGCGCGCGGTGTGGCGAGCGCGCCCTTGTTGTGCGCCAGCGACAACCGGCGCGTTCAGGCCGGAGATCTCGCATGCTGCGCAAGCTCGCCAGGACGACCAAGACCGCCTTCAAGGACTTCATCAGCCACGAGGCGTCGGGCGGCTACGTGCTCATGGCCGCCGCGGCCCTAGCCCTGGTCGTGGCCAACTCGCCGCTGGCCGAGAGCTACTTTCACGTCCTGCATGCACCGATCGGACCGATGGGCGTGCAGCATTGGATCAACGATGGGCTGATGGCCCTATTCTTCCTGCTGGTGGGGCTGGAGATCAAGCGTGAGGTGCTGGACGGCCAGCTGTCGCGCCTCGCCGACGTCCTCCTGCCTGGCGCGGCGGCCCTGGGCGGGGTGGCGCTGCCGGCCCTGATCTATCTGGCCTTAAATCGCACCCACGTCGAGAGCATCGCTGGCTGGGCCATTCCCTCGGCCACCGACATCGCTTTCGCCCTGGGGGTTCTGGCGCTCGTGGGGTCGCGTGTGCCGACCTCGTTGAAGGTGTTCCTGACCGCCATCGCCATCATGGACGACCTGGCGGCCATCGTGATCATCGCGCTCTTCTATACCGCGCAGCTGCATCTGCTCTATCTGGCCGGTGCGGGCCTGGTGTTGCTGGTCCTGATCGCGCTGAACCGCCTCAAGGTCATGGCGCTATGGGCCTATCTGCTGTTGGGCGCGGTGCTGTGGTTCCTGGTGCTAAAGTCGGGCATCCACGCCACACTGGCCGGCGTCGCCCTGGCCCTGACCATCCCCCTGCGCGGCGGTGATCATTCGCCGCTCCACCGATTGGAACATGCCCTCCACAAGCCGGTGGCCTTCATGGTGACCCCGATCTTCGGTTTCGCCAATGCCGGGTTGTCGTTCGCCGGCGTCGGCCTGGCGGCTCTGCTGGATCCCGTGCCGCTGGGCGTGGCCCTAGGCCTCTTCGTCGGCAAGCAGCTGGGGGTGTTCGGCGTGGCCTTCAGCCTGATCAAGTTGGGTTGGGCGCGGTTGCCGCGTGGCGCTAGCTTCGGCCAGCTCTATGGCGTGGCGGTGCTGTGTGGTGTGGGCTTCACCATGAGCCTGTTCATCGGGGCCTTGGCCTTCAAGGATCCGCACCTGATCGTCGAGACCAAGATCGGCGTGTTGGCCGGCTCTCTGGCCTCGGCCCTGGTCGGCATGGCGATCCTCAGGGCGGCGAAGCCCGGCGCGGAGGCCTAGCTCATCGGGGGATGGCCAAGGTGTCGATGCCGGTCGAGGCGTCGGTCTGAGGCGGCGGCGGCGCGGCGTGGCGCGCGCGATAGGACGCCAGGACCGGGGCGTCCTTCGACGGTGGAGCCGCCTTCAGCCGCGCGACCGCCTGCTTCATCTGCTCGATCTCGCGCAGCTGGGCGTCGAGGATGCCGTCGGCCAGCGCCCGGGTCTGCGGATCGCGGAGCCTGGCGCGCTCGCTGGTCATGATGGCGATCGAATGGTGGGGGATCATGGCCTCCAGATAGGCCACGTCTCCGACCGTGGCCTGGCTGCGGACCATGGCCAGCGCGCCGACCGCAATTGCGAGGCTGCCGCAGAGGATCGCCGCGTTGAGCCGCTTGTTCCGGTACATGCCCCACATGAAGCCGATCATCAGCGCGGCCATGACCCCGCTCATCATCAGCGCCATCCAGGCCCGGGTCTGGCTGAAGCGCAGGTGATCGGGCTCATAGGTGTTCAGGTACATCAGTCCGAACATCACCAGGGTCGAGGCGGTGATCATCAGGGCGAAGCG
>NZ_QFQZ01000106.1 GCF_003243465.1 Caulobacter segnis | reverse complement strand
CGGACAACACCCACCCGAACATCGCGGGTACGGCCTACCTGGCCGGCAAGTTGACCGCCGGCGCCGTCGCCTGCCTGACCGCGCTGGCGGCTAGCCCGAACTGACCTGCGCCATAAGTCCTCCGCCTAAAAAGGCGGGGGCCGGGGCGCGCCAACGCCCCGAGCCGAGGGATTAGGCCCCTCACATCCGGGGGTGCACGCCCCTTCCGCCCCGCCACCGGTCCGGCCGGCGGGGGCTTTCTGAGTACCAATGCACATGGAGTCGAGTCCGATTTTCACTGCCGTCGAGCCCGTGCGCCCGGCGGCCCCGTACCTCGGCGGGAAGCGCAACCTGGCCAAGCGCCTGGTCGCTCTCATCGAGACCATCCCGCACACCGTCTATGCCGAGCCGTTCGTCGGCATGGGCGGCGTGTTCTTCCGGCGAAGGCTGCGGCCGAAGGTGGAAGTGATCAACGACTGGAGCCGGGACGTCTGGACGTTCTTCCGCATGCTCCAGGACCACCACAACGCCTTCATGGACCTGATCCGGTTTCACATCAGCTCACGGGCCGAGTTCGACCGCCTCAAGTCGCTGGACCCCGCCAACCTCACCGACCTGCAGCGTGCGGCCCGGTTTCTCTATCTCCAACGCCTGGCGTTCGGCGGGAAGATCACGGGCCGCAATTACGGCGTCTCGCTCGATCGGCCGGCCCGGTTCGATGTCTCGCGCCTCGCCGGCGACCTGGCGGACATTCATGACCGCCTCGCGGGCGTGGAGATCGAGTGCCAGCCCTGGGCTGAGTTCGTGGCGCGCCGCGACACGCCGGGAACGCTCTTCTACTTGGACCCGCCCTATTGGGCCTGCGAGGACGACTACGGCGAGGGGATGTTCAGCCGCGCAGACTTCGAGGCCCTCGCGGCGGTTCTGAAGGGGCTTAAAGGGCGCTTCGTAATGTCTTTGAACGACGTTCCAGGCGTGCGCGAGACCTTCAAGGACTTCCATATTGAAGGTGTGGGCACCCACTACGGTGTCGCCGGCGGCGGGGCCTCCCCCGCCCGCGAGGTGATCATCACGCCGGCCTAGACTCGTCTTGCCCCCCGCCGGCCCCTAGCTCCAGGATGGGGCCGGCGATAGGAGAGGCGTATGCGAACCCTCGGGCACTGCCAGGATCACGACCTCACCCTCTACACGGGCTGCAGCTGCGGCTGGTCGCGCAAGCGTCCGGCCCGAGGTGAATGCCGGGCCATGCGGTGCTTCACGATCGAAGAGCTGCAGCGGATGGGCTGGTTCGCCTGCGGCGGCTGTGGAAGTCGCGACCTTGGCGTCGCGGTCTACCGGGACGGCATCGGCTACCCAATGCAGCTGGAGGGGTGGCGGGGGCAGGGCGAAGGCTTCCGCCGCCCGCTCTCGCTGGCGGGCTATTGACCCCTGCTGAATTTCGGAGGCACTGCGAAACCAAGTGTCTGGCGCTGCGAAACCAAATGTCGCGCTACACGCATTGGGCCGGATCCAAGCGCCCTCCCCCGCGACGGGGACAGCTCTGAGTATGCGGGCGGTTTCAACGCGGATGATCCCGCGGCGTGCAAAAGTGAGAAGCCGTTGAAATCGTTCGGTTCGATTCCGGATACGCCGGGGATAGAGCGCCGCGAACGCTCGTAACTCCTCCCGCGATCCGGTGGAGCTTGTTGACTTGACTCGAAATTACAGTTGTAGCCCTACTGGAAACTACAAGAATAATTTCGGGGGCAGCTATGCGCATTCTTCTCTGCCTTGGCTTAGCGCTATCGGTGGTCGCCAACTTCGCTGAGGCGACGCCGCTTACGCCCGGCCAGAAGGCACGCATCCGCGCTATCATCGCGGACGCCAGGACCAAGTCCCCAGTTCCATCGACCTCGGTCGCCATCGTGGTCGACGGTCAATTGGCCTACGCCGAGGCGTTCGGCCTAGCCGACCTCTCCACGGGGCGAACAGCGACTCCGGACACCCGTTACGACATCGGCTCCGTTGGCAAACAATTCACGGCCGCCGCGGTGATGCTGTTGGTTCAGGACGGCAAGCTGTCTCTGGACGACAAGGTTGGCCGCTTTCTTCCTGAGCTGGCCGGCGCCGACAAGGTCAAAATCCGTCACCTTTTGTCCCACACGGCCGGCTATCGCGACTACTGGAGCGACGCCTATGACGCGGACGAGATGAACGCTCTGATCTCCCATCAGACACTCGTCAGCCGCTGGGGCGTCCGCCCGACGGCATTCGAGCCCGGCTCGGCCTGGGACTACAGCAACACCAACTACGTGATCGCCGGCAGGCTCGTTGAAATCGCCTCCGGCCGCTCATTGCCCGAAGTGCTCGCCGAGCGCGTGTTCCGGCCACTGGGCATGCGCAGCGCCGCCGACAGCGACGGCCTTCCAACCAGCGCCATGGACGCGGCACGATACACCCGCAACCTGCTGGGCCCGGCTCGCCTCGCGAACAATCCGGCGCGGGGGTGGGCCTTCGCCGCAGGCGGCCTCTCAATGACGGCCAGCGATCTGGCGCGTTGGGACGCCAGCATCATCCGCCGCTCCCTATTAGCTCCGGCCTCTTATGACGCGATGGCGAGCGAAACAATTCTGACAGACGGCACGGGCTCAAGATACGGCATGGGCCTCTATGTTGACGGCGCTACAGGCCATCGGCGCATCTATCACAATGGGTTCGCGCCGGGCGTCATCACCGAGAACCGGATTTATCCCGATGATGGCGTGGCCGTGGTTGTGACCGCCAATGCGGAATTCGGCATGGTCGTTCCCGAGATCGCGGACGGCCTTGAGAAACTGCTCATCTCGGCCACCTTCCCTAAACCGGCTACCTTTGGTGAGCCCGACCCGCCCAAGACAACCAAGGCGCCATCACCTCTTATCCGAGTCTATGTCGACCAACTTCGCAACGGACGGCTGGATCGTCGTCGCCTGACACGTCAGGCCAGCGCCTATTTCAGCCACGAGGTCCTGGCCGACTACCGCGACAGCCTTTCACGTCTAGGGCCGCCCAAGCGCTTCGTGACCCTGAGGCAAGAGCGCCAGGGCAACGTAAAGGTCAGCCTTTTTGAACTCGCTTGGCCGAGCCAACGCGTGTTGGGAATTCTGCGTGTGCGCGACGATGGCAAAATCACCGAGCTGTCGCTGATGGCCTTCTGACCTGCCTACCCCTTCGCCAGCTTCGCCAGCTGAGTCAGAATCTTCTCCGCCGCGTCGAGCCGCTGCGCCGGCGTTTCCCACTCGCCCTTCACGACCACCTTCTGGTCCGGGCGCACCTTCCAGATCAGGCTGTTCTTGGCGACGAACTGGACCAGGGCCAGCGGATTGGAGAACTCGTCATTGCGGAAGCTGGCCACCGCGCCCTTGGGGCCGACGTCGATCTTGGCGACATTGGCTTCGCGGCACAGGCCCTTGATGGCGACGACCTTCAGCAAGGAGTCGGTCTCGGGCGGCAGCGGGCCGAAGCGGTCGATCATCTCGGCGGCCAGGGCCTCGCGGTCGTTCGCCTTCTCGGCCTCCGAAAGGCGGCGATAGAGCGACAGGCGCACATTGAGGTCCGGAACGTAGTCGTCCGGGATCATCACGGCCGCGCCGGTGTTGATCTGCGGCGACCAGCCGCGATCCTCCAGCAGGGCTTCCTGGCCCTGGCGCTGCTTCAGCTCGGCGACGGCGTCCTCCAGCATCTGCTGGTAGAGCTCGACGCCGATCTCCTTGATGTGGCCGCTCTGCTCGTCGCCGAGCAGGTTGCCGCCGCCGCGCTGGTCCAGGTCGTGGCTGGCCAGCTGGAAGCCGGCGCCCAGGCTGTCCAGCGACTGCAGCACCTGCAGGCGCTTCTCGGCCGAAAGGGTCAGCGACTTCTCGACCGGCGTCGTCAGATAGGCGTAGGCGCGGGCCTTGGAGCGGCCGACCCGGCCCCGGATCTGATAAAGCTGCGCCAGGCCGAACATGTCGGCGCGGTGGACGATCAGGGTGTTGGCCGACGGGATGTCGAGGCCGCTTTCGACGATCGTCGTCGCCAGGAGAACGTCGTACTGGCCCTCGTAGAAGGCCGTCATCACGTCTTCCAGCTGGGTGGCCGACATCTGGCCGTGGCCGACGACGTACTTCACCTCCGGCACCTGGGTGCGGAGGAACTTCTCGATGTCCTCCAGGTCCTTGATGCGCGGCACGACATAGTAGGACTGGCCGCCGCGATACTTCTCGCGCAGCAGGGCTTCGCGCAGGGTCACCGGATCGAACGGGCTGATATAGGTGCGCACCGCTAGGCGATCGACCGGCGGGGTGGCGATGATCGACATTTCCCGGATGCCCGACAGCGCCATCTGCAGGGTGCGCGGGATCGGCGTGGCGGTCAGGGTCAGCATGTGCACGTCGGCGCGAAGCTCTTTCAGCTTCTCCTTGTGCTTGACCCCGAAGTGCTGCTCCTCGTCGACGATGACAAGGCCCAGGTCCTTGAACGAGACCTGCTTGGACAGCACCGCATGGGTGCCGACCACGATCTCGACTTGGCCGTCCGCGAGCCCCTGGCGGGTCTCGGAGGCTTCCTTGGCGGAGACCAGGCGCGACAGCGAGCGCACCTTGACCGGCCAGCCCTGGAAGCGGTCCTTGAAGGTCTTGTAGTGCTGGCGCGCCAGGAGCGTCGTCGGGCAGACGATCGCCACCTGCTTGCCGCTCATCGCCACCACGAAGGCTGCGCGAAGGGCGACCTCGGTCTTGCCGAAGCCGACGTCGCCACAGATCAGGCGGTCCATCGGCTTGCCGGACGACAGATCCTCTAGCACGTCGTGGATGGCGTTCAGTTGGTCGTCCGTCTCTTCATAGGGGAAGCGGGCGCAGAACTCGTCGAACACGCCGTGCGGCGGGTCGGTCTCCTCGACGTGCTTCAGCTGGCGGGCGGCGGCGATCTGGATCAGGCCCTCGGCCATGACCCGCAGACGCTCCTTGGCCCGCGCCTTGCGCCCCTGCCAGGCCGCGCCGCCCAGCTTGTCGAGCTGGACGTTGTCGGCGTCGGCCGCGCCGTAGCGGGTCAGGAGGTCAATGTTCTCGACCGGCAGATAGAGCTTGGCCTCGCCGCCATACAGCAGGTCCAGGCAGTCGTGCGGCGCGCCCTGGACGTCGAGGGTCTTCAGGCCCTCGTAGCGGCCGATGCCATGGTCGATGTGGACGACGAGATCGCCCGGCGTCAGGGCCGAGGCCTCGGCCAGGAAGTTGGCGGCGCGGCGCTTCTTGCGCGGACGCGCCAGGCGATCCCCAAGAATGTCGGTCTCGGAAATGACCGCCAGGGCCTCGGTCTCGAAGCCGTGGTCCAGCGGCAACACCACGCGCTGCGGGACCTTGGGGTCGTTGGCCTTGGCCGCCTGCCAGTAGCCGGCGAACGGGATTTTCTTCAGGCCGTGGTCGGCCAGCATGGTCCCCAAGCGCTCGGACGAGCCCTCGGACCACGAGGCGAACAGCACGCGCTTGCCCTCGGCCGCCAGCTTCTTGGCGTGGTCGGCGGTGGCCTCGAACAGGTTGACGCTGTCCTGGGCGCGCTCGGCGGCGAAGGTCCGGCCGAGCTTCGCGCCCAGGTCGACGACGTCCAGGCCCTGGGGCTGGAACGGGGTGAACTTGCGGTGCGTGCGGTCCGACAGCTCGTGGTCCCACTCGTCGGCCGTCAGATAGAGGGCCTCGGGCGGCAGCGGGCGGTAGGCCGACTTGCGGTCGGCGCTGGCGCGGGCCTCGTAGGCGTCGTGGATCATGGCCAGCCGTTCGTCGCGAGCCTCGGCGGCCTGGTGGTCGACGCCGATCAGGGCGCCGGCCGGCAGATAGTCGAACAGCGTCGCCATGCGCTCATAGAGCAGTGGCAGCCAGTGCTCGAGGCCGGCGCGGCGACCGCCCTCGCTGACCGTCGCGTAGAGGGGATCATCACCCGGCGCGCCAAACTCCGCGACATAGCCCTTGCGGAACCGCGACACGGCGTCGGCGTCGAGCAGCGCCTCGCTGACCGGCAGGAGGTCGATTTCCTTCAGCTGCTTGGTCGAGCGCTGGGTCTCGGGGTCGAAGGCGCGGATGCTCTCCAGGGTGTCGCCGAACAGGTCCAGGCGCACCGGTTCCTCGGCGGCCGGCGGATAGACGTCGATCACGCCGCCCCGGATGGCGAACTCGCCGCGCTCGGAGACCGTCGAGGCGCGGGCGTAGCCGTTGACCGCGAAATAGGTCTCCAGGTCCTTGATGTCGACGACGCCGCCGACCTTGGCGCTGTAGCTGGCGCGCAGCAGGACGTCCTTGGTCGGCACGCGCTGCAGCAGGGCGTGGGCGGCGATGACCAGGATGGCCGGCTTGGTCTCGCCGAGACCTCGCGCCAGGCGCGACAGGGTCGACATCCGGGTGGCCGAGACGCCGGCCGACGGCCCGATGCGATCATAGGGCAGGCAGTCCCACGAGGGCAGGATCACCGCCTCGATCTCGGGGGCGAAGAACTTCAGGCTGTCGACGAAGGCGCCGGCGCGGGCGGTGTCGCGGGCGACGAAGGCGGTCAGGCCGCCGCGCGCCCGGGCGATGTCGGCCATCACCAGCGCGTCGAAGCCTTCCGGCGCGCCGGCGAGAGTCAGGCCGCCGGCGGCCTTGGCGATCTGTTTGGCGTCGTAGGCCATCGGGTCTCTTGATCTAAAGGGTCAGGCGCCGTCGCCGGCGGGGCGCGACGCGTGCGCCTCGAACCTGAACGCGCGGATCATCGCCATGACGTCCGTCTCGAATTTTTCTGGTGTCGCCTCTTGGCCGACGATCCAGGCATAGATCTCGCGGTCCGACTGTTCGAGCAGGGTTTCCAGCGTGTCGAACTGCTCTGGCGTCATGTTCGGGCCATGGATATCCGCGAACGGGCCCAAGATCAGGTCCGCTTCCCGGAAACCGCGATGCCAGGCGCGGAAACGAAGCCGCCTAAGGCGGGAGTCGTGGTCGATGGTCATGCAGGGCCGGATATAGAGCGGCGGTCGGCGAGGCGCCAGCGGGATGGTCTTCGCGAACGCGGGGAAATACCCCCTCGCGCCTTGTGGCGATTGACTTTGGCGACTTTCGGCCTATTTATCCCCAGCTTCGGAGCAGGTCTGGCGAATCCGCGCCGCCCGCTCGCCCAAGCACGGGCGGCTCCGAGCAGACCAGCGTGTAATGACTGAATTCTCCGACCTCGGGCTCTCGCCCACGACCCTGCAGGCGGTCGCCGACACCGGCTATACCACTGCCACCCCCATCCAGGCCCAGGCCATTCCGGTGGCCCTCGCCGGCCAGGACGTCCTCGGCATCGCCCAGACGGGCACCGGCAAGACCGCCGCCTTCACCCTGCCGCTGATCGACAAGCTGCAGTCGGGCCGCGCCAAGGCCCGCATGCCGCGCGCCCTGGTCATCGCCCCGACCCGCGAGCTGGCCGACCAGGTCGCCTCCAGCTTCGAGAAGTACGCCAAGGGCACCAAGCTCTCGTGGGCGCTCTTGATCGGCGGCGTCTCGTTCGGCGACCAGGAAAAGAAGCTCGATCGCGGCGTCGACGTGTTGATCGCCACGCCCGGCCGCCTGCTGGACCACTTCGAGCGCGGCAAGCTTCTGATGACCGGCGTACAGTTCCTGGTCGTGGACGAAGCCGACCGCATGCTGGACATGGGCTTCATTCCTGACATCGAGCGCATCTTCAAGATGACGCCGCCCAAGAAGCAGACCCTGTTCTTCTCGGCGACCATGCCGCCGGAAATCACCCGCCTGACCAAGCAGTTCCTGCGCGATCCGGTCCGGATCGAGGTGGCCCGTCCGGCGACGACCAACGCCAACATTACCCAGCGCCTGGTCAAGGTGCCGTCCTCCGATCCCAAGGCCAAGCGCCTGGCGCTGCGCGCCGTGATCGAGAAGGCCGCGCCCGAGACGGGCATCGTCTTCTGCAACCGCAAGACCGACGTCGACATCGTCGCCAAGTCGTTGAAGGTGCACGGCTACGACGCCGCGCCGATCCACGGCGACCTCGACCAGAGCCAGCGCACCAAGACCCTGGCCGACTTCCGCTCGGGCGCGCTGAAGCTGCTGGTCGCCTCGGACGTCGCCGCGCGCGGCCTGGATATCCCGGCCGTCAGCCACGTCTTCAACTACGACGTCCCGCACCACGCCGACGACTACGTCCACCGCATCGGCCGCACCGGCCGCGCCGGCCGGACGGGCGAGGCCTACATGCTGGTCACCCCGGCCGACGACAAAGGCTTCGACAAGGTCATCAAGCTGATCGGCTCGACCCCCGAGGAAGAGAAGTTCGAGCTGGATTATTCGAACGCCGTCACCGTCAAGCGCGAGGGCGACCGCGACCGCAAGCGCGGCGGCCGTGATCGTGATCGCGGCGAACGCGGCGAGCGTCCGGGTCGCGGCCGTGGCCGGGGCCGTTCGGAAGAAGCCGTCGCCGAGGCGCCCGCCGAGGTCGCGGCCGAGGGTCCTGTCGCCGTCAGCGAGGAGCGCCCCGTCCGCGAGCGCAAGCCCCGCCGCGAGCGCGAACCGAAGGCCGTCGCCCCCGTGGAGGAGGCCGAGCGCCCCGTCCGCGCCGAGCGTATGGAACGTCCCGACCGCGCGGAACGTCCCGAGCGCCCGGTGCGCGGCGTCCAGCCTGTCCGCGACCGCGACGACGACGACCGCCGCGTCGTCGGCTTCGGCAATGACGTCCCCGCCTTCCTGGCGCGCCCGACGCCCGGCTTGAGCAAGTTCAAGGCCTAGCGGCGCGCTTCCTTCCCAAGAACCAAGGCGCTGGAGCCTGCTCCAGCGCCTTTTTCTTTGCGCTCTGGTCGCGGCGCCTAGGGCAGCAGCCGTCCCTGTAACCAAAGAAGGGCCGGATAGACCGACAGCCACGTCCAGAAGAAGCGGTTGAGGCCAAAGAGGCAGGCGTTGGCGAGGTGGAACGTCCCGGCCACGACCAGGGCCACGATGAGGCTTTCGCGCGTCAGCATGGCCAGGGGAAAGGCCAGCTCGAACCCCATCACCGCCCATGACATCACCGCCAGCAGCCTCGGCCTATCGGCAAGGGTCCGCAGCGACTCCGCCACCGGATAGGCCGAGAACTGGAAGACGTCGCGCAGGGCCTGGCCTGAACGCCACTCCGGGTTCACGACCTTGACCCAGCCGGAGATGAAGTAGGACAGCACCAGCTGGGCGCCGAGGTAGCCGAAGAACAGCTCCTTAAGCGGCGTGCTGGGCGCCAGGCTGGCCAGGGTCAGGCACCACAGGGACAGCAGGCCCAAACGGTCGCTGCCGCCGTTGTAGGGACCTTGGAAGCGGTGCAGGATCAGCAGCGAAAGCGCCGCCATCGCCACCAGCGGCCAGGGCGCCGCCAAGCCCAGCAGCACCAGCCCGCACAGGACCGCTCGCGCCAGGAACAGCGCCCGCTCGTCGCGGAAGCCGCGCAGGTGTTCGAGGCTCTGCTGCAAAAGCGCCAGGGCCAGCAGGGTCTGCGTCAGGCGAAGGGCGTCGGCCAGCATCATCGGATGGCGATCTGCGCCACGGCGCGCGGCGACGCCTCGAACAGCACCTCGCGCAAGATCGCGTCATCCTCGCGCGCGACGAACACCAGGCGAAACCAGAGCCAGCCCTCGACGGTCTCCGGCCCTCGTGCGAGGTCGGCGGCGATGCGCTTGAAGATCTCGTCTTGGCTGTGCGCCGTCGGCTGGTCGATCAGCCGTTCGGCGCAGCTGACCAGGAACAGGCTCTCGTTCCAGCGCGGGTTCCACAGCAGGCGCCCGGCCATCTCGCCGGGAAGCACGCGCGCCGGCCGACGTCGGAACTCTCGCCAATCGTCCGGCGCGGTCTCGGCGGAGGCCGTCAACGCATATTCGATGCGCGGCGACGGCGCGATGACGTCGAAGAAGTTCCAGGACGGGATCAGCGCCGGCAGCAGCAGCTGCAGCGGATTGGGCATGGTCCCCCTCCAGGACGGCCGAAGAATCGCCTGATCCTAGCGCATGACGCACGCCCTTCGAGAGCGGCGGCCCTCGCGCCGCCTATAGCGCCGCGTCCACGAAGCTCAGCAGGTCGTCCAGCGGCGGCTTGAAGGCGAACTTGAACCCCCGCCTGAGCCTTGCGGTCAGGGGCGCTTCCCGCGGCGGACAGGGCGAGGCGCAGACATAGCCCCGCCAATCCACGCCGACCTGCCGGCAGGCCGCCCTCACCCACTGGCTGGTGAAGTTCAGCGGCTGGATTTCCACGACCCGGGCGCCGCGCGACAGGAAGACGGCGTTGGCGAGCGCCGCGCCGCTGGCCCCGACCACGACCTCGGCGTCGCGCATCAAGGCCACCTGCTGACCGGCGCTGAGCTTCTCCGGCCGCACGATCGCGAAGCCGCGGGCGGCCAGGGCCCGCTCGAACGCCGCCTCGCCGACCATCACCCGCATCGACTGGCCGCGCCGGGACAGATAGACCCGCCGATGCCTCTGGCCGGCTGGCGCGCGGGCCAGGACCCGCGTCGCCAGGTCAGCCAGCAGGCCGTTCGGGTGGTGTAGGAAGTGGTCCATGCTGGTGGCGAAGGCCCCGCGCCTCAGCCGAACCAGCGGCGCGTCGATCTCCGTCACCACACGCTCGGGAAGCGCCATCGCGATCAGATCGCGCTGCCAGGCGGCCAGTTTCGGCGCCAGGATCGGGAGCTCGTCGAGCAAGCCCGCCTGTTCCAAGGCTAGCAGGGACGACAGGGCGTCGATGACGAAGTGGCCATAGTTGAAGGTCGCGCCCCAAGGCAGGAAGACGGCCCCGCCTTCCAGGCTCGGCGCGGCCGCCGCCGGCGTAAAACGCGTCCCGTTGTCGCTCAGCCCGGGAACCGCCGACAGGTCCGGCGAGCCATGGCGCGCCTCGCCGACCGTGGCGTTGTAGAGCGCGCCGTCGACGCCGATCAGGGCGCCCAGCCGCGGCGCCCACCACGTGTCGCCGACGACGCAGAGCGCCGGAACATTGACCGGCGGCGGGGTGGCGACGTCGTAGGGCCATGCGGACGCCTGCGGCCCGCCGATCTGGCCCAAGGGCGCGCCCGAGGAGGCGTCATGCTCGGGCGCCCAGCCCACGGCCGGCTCGGCGCGCGCGAGACGGCCTGGCAGGTCGAAACTCAACACCCGCGGCAGATCCTGGGCTTCGACGATAGGGCGCACGGTCAGCGACGCGGTCATGCCCCGCTTGGAGCATGACCGACGCCAGGAGGGAACCCTCCCCAGCCGGGCGGCGAGCGCCTAGCGCTTGATCTGGCTCGCCAGATACTTGCGGATCGCCGCGCCATAGGGCGGACGCAGCCCCAGCATCGGGGCGATGTCCTTCTTGAGCTGCTGGAACACCGCCTTCTTGTGGCTGAACTCCAGGAAGCCGTCGTGGCCGTGATAGGCGCCCATGCCGGCCGGACCAACGCCGCCGAACGGCAGCTCCTCCTGCGCGACATGGAAGATCACGTCATTGACCGTGACCCCGCCGCTGGTGGTGCGGGCCAGCACGCGGTCCCTCTCGGCCTCGTCGGTCCCGAACCAGTACAGCGCCAGCGGTCGGTCGTGGGCGTTCACATAGTCGACGGCCTCGTCGATCGTCCTATAGCTCTTCACCGGCAGCAGGGGACCGAAGATCTCGTCCTGCATCACCTTCATGTCGTCGGTGGGGTCGATGATCAGGGTCGGGGCGATCTTGCGATGCTCCTGCTGCGAGAGGTCCTCGCCGCCGGGATTGATCTCGACCACCCGCGCGCCCTTGGCCTTGGCGTCGTCGACATAGCCCTTCACCCGGTCGTAGTGGCGCTGGGCGACCAGGGCCGTGTAGTCGGGATTGTCCTTCAGGGTCGGGAAGTAGCGCCCGACCGCGGCCTTGGCCTCGGCGACGAAGGTCTCGACGTCCTCCTGCGGCGCCAGCACATAGTCGGGCGCCAGGCAGATCTGGCCGGCGT